>JBKDKA010000241.1:0-17596 GCA_046345315.1 Planctomyces sp. | reverse complement strand
CCTGTAGGGTTGAGAAACGATCCGGCGACGGGAATTCGTATTGCTTTCAGTGAATGTGAAGGCGACGCAACCGCTGGTGGCATAAATCCGGGAGACAGCGAAGCCTTTCCTGAGAGAAATCCTTGCTATCGACACGAGTTAGAGGAATATTCGAGGAACCACGTCGAGATCAAGGCCCGAGAGGCTCCGGTTCTCATTCAACCTGTGTACAAAGTCGTCATCACACTCCGAGTGATAATCTGCAGCTCAATATTGGTTCGGTCTCACGATGGTTCCGTCTGACGATGATCACGTATTCACTCTGCTCTGAAATTGCTCCCCGGAGTTCCCGATCATGCCTCTTCCGACGAAGCGACCTGTGATGCGATCGATCGCAGTGGGCGGAACCGCTCTGATCGTTCTGTGCTGGATTGCTATTCCCATTGCATTTGGTCAGCAAAGCGGTGGAACATCCTCATCCGGGACGCGAAGTACAGCCGGTTCCGTGACCACTCGATCCACAGGGACATCCACATCCGGCACGTCGACGACAAGCTCCGCGAATTCGGCGGGAAATGCAGCGGGGACACAAACCGGCACTACTGCAGGTTCCGCCACGTCGACTCTGCAAAACACAAATCGAGCTGCCCAGACGTTCGTCGGCGGAAATCAGAACGGCAACTTCGTCGGCGGTGCTCGTGAAGCAACTACCGGAACGAACATGAACCGACAGTTTCGGGGTATTACTGACAACACACAGCCACAGCAAACACAGCAGCAGACCGGAACTCCACGACAGCGTCCTTTCGCCATGCGAATCGGGTTTCCCTTTCCGCCCGTTCTCACCGAGGCGGCTCAGCTGAACGAAATCAATGCGGCGTCCATGACTCCGTTTACTTCGAATCGCCCTGAGTTGTCTTCCGTGAATGTCGTCGTGTCATCTGACGGTTCTGCAACGCTGTCTGGAAATGTCCCCGACGCGGATGCTCGCCGACTGGCGGCCAATCTCGTCCGCCTTCAGCCGGGCGTCCGAAGGATTCGGAACGAGATCGCCGTGACCGCACCAGCTCCGGCACAGGCTGGCCAGTAAGTGCTGTGAGCGACAGGAGCGAACGAAGCGATTTTTGTTCGCTCGACGGAGCCGGAGACTGAAAGCGGGATCGGTTTTCGGTCACATGTCAGACTCAAGTTGGCCAACGGAAATCTGGTCCATGATTTATTCTCTCGCCGCGCTCTCGGTGCTTTTCTCTGCAGGTATCAGTTTTTTGGGGCCGGGTGATTACTCACGCACGATCCAGATGGATGGATATGAGCGGAGCTACCTTGTCCACATACCGCCGAATTACGACCCAAAGAAGCCAACGCCAGTGATCCTGGCCTTTCACGGGGGCGGGGCCAACGCCAACCACATGGTGGCGTATTGTGGCCTGAACAGGAAGTCTGATGACGCCGGATTCATCGTCGTCTATCCCAACGGTACCGGCCGACTGGAAAAGCTGCTGACGTTTAACGCCGGCAACTGTTGTGGATACGCCATGACTAACGAAATCGACGACGTGGAGTTTACCCGCCGGATTCTGGACGATCTTGCCACCTCAGCGAACATTAACGCGAAAATGGTGTTCGCGACGGGCATGTCGAACGGTGCGATCATGTCGTACCGGCTTGCCTCGGAACTGTCGGATCGAATTGCCGCCATTGCCCCTGTCGGTGGGCCGATGGGGACCGAAAGATGCAAACCGAGCCGTCCCGTGTCAGTCATCCATTTTCACGGGACCGACGATGAACATGCTCCGATTAACGGCGGCAAGGGCAAGGGGGTGTCCGGGACTGAGTTCTACTCGGTCGAGCATTCGATTCAGGCCTGGGTGGAAGCGAACGGCTGCA
This sequence comes from Planctomyces sp., assembly GCA_046345315.1. GTDB lineage: Bacteria > Planctomycetota > Planctomycetia > Planctomycetales > Planctomycetaceae > F1-80-MAGs062. The sequence continues at coordinate 15,730 of JBKDKA010000241.1, read as the reverse complement.
ACAAGAAACCGGTGGTTACCATGTTCCCTGATACAGCGAAGGATGGTACGCTCGTCTCGCGCAAGACATACGGATCTGGCAAAGGCGGTGCGGAGGTCGTGCTGGTTGAGATTGTTGGGGGTGGTCACACATGGCCGGGGCAGCAGCCACGGTTGAAGGCGTTGGGCAAGTCGACCAGGAACATCTCGGCAAACGACATGATGTGGGACTTCTTTGAAAAACACCCGATGAAATGAAGCCTGTCTGCCGACGTGTCAACCTCGGAAGCTCAAAAAATAACTATCGACCATGGCGAGAAAGACCGCTGGCTGGCTCCTGTTGAATTAACGCCGTCGCGAGGGAAGGTTCGGAAGAAACCGACCGATCGTCGATTGAGCAACAAAGGCTGTTTATCAATGACACTTGACCAGTACCTGAAACTGCTGGACTGGACAGGCCGTCAGATTCGGAAGGACAAGGTGGGAGCGATCTCCGCAGACTGTGCCCCTGTTCTGGAACGCCGTGACTGCAGTGCAGAGACGTGGGTGGACTTCGTCAGACACTTCCGAAAGCGATTCCGCAACGAAGCACGCCGGGCAGAGTCTCGACAGACGTTCCGCACCGCCCGCCACGAAACGCGATCCGCATCAACGGCCGCATTCTGATCTGACAATGAATCAGCGCAAGGTGAATCGCGACTTTGGATTGGGGCACACAGGTGGATGGCACCTGCGATCGCAGAAGCAAATCGTGGCGTTCCCGCCGATTCTCTCTGCTGAAGATAACTTACGGTAAACGGAGAATGAGTGAAAGGAAACTGCGTTCAGTGCGATGATTCTGACACCAGTGGCGCTGGTGTGGCCCGGCTGAGTTTTTCAAGAACAAAGTAGAAGACGGGTGTCAGAAAGATCCCGAAGATTGTCACGCCCAGCATGCCGGAAAACACTGCAATTCCCAGTGTACTTCGCATTTCGGCCCCCGCACCTTTGGCAGCAGCCAGCGGAACAACGCCCAGAATGAAAGCAAACGATGTCATGAGAATCGGACGCAGGCGAAGTCGACACGCTTCGACCGTTGCCTCAAATGCGGTGGCTCCGCTGGCTCGTTTCTCCTTCGCAAACTCAACAATCAGAATTGCGTTTTTGCTGGCAAGTCCGACAAGCACAACCAGCCCGATCTGAACGAAAATGTTCATGTCCAGCCGAGCCCATGCGACTCCGGCCACGGCACAGAGCAGGCACATTGGAACCACCAGAATCACCGCGAACGGAAGTCTCAGGCTTTCATACTGAGCGGCCAGCAGCAGAAAGACCAGCACAACCGAAAGTGCAAACACAATAATGGCTGTGTTGCCTGCTCGAATCTGCAGAAAGGTCAGTTCCGTCCACACGGAGTTCATTCCCGCTGGAAGCTGGCTGGCAGCAACTCGCTCCACCGCTTTGATCATATCACCTGAGCTGACGCCGGGTCTGCTGCCGCCGTTCACCGTTGCAGCGTTAATTCCGTTGTAGCGAGTAATCAGACCGGGCCCGCCGATGCCCTGCACCTCCGCGATGCTCGACAACGGCACCATATCGCCTTCCCGATTGCGAACCTGCAGTTTGCGAACGTCATCGGGTGTCAGACGGAACATCGGATCGGCCTGCAGATTCACCTGCCAGGTTCGACCAAACTCATTAAAGTCGTTGGTGTAGAAACCGCCGAGATACACCTGCAGCGTCAGAAAAACATCGTTGAGTGGAACCCCCATCGACTTGCATTTCTCACGATCCACATTCACAAACATCTGCGGCGTGTTGGCTCGAAATGTGTTGAACATCCCCGCCAGTTCCGGCTGCTGATTACCAGTGACAGCAAATGTATCTGCGACTTCCTGAAGTGCTCCGTATCCCGAGACGGCACGGTCCTGGATCATGACTTTGAATCCGCCGGCGTTACCCAGCCCGTCAACGGCCGGAGGTCCAAATACAGCGACGGCCGCATCCTGAATTCTGCGGAACGTGGCCTGCTGCAGCCTGGAGGCGACGGCGACGGAAGACAGCTCCGGGCTGTGTCTTTCTTCGAATTCATCCAGAATCAGGAACATGGAGCCAAAGTTCGAACCATTAGCATTCTGCACAACGGACTGTCCGGCAATCGAAATGACGTGAGCAATCCCCGGAATGCCGTCTGTGTCCTTTTCGCCGGATCCCATCGCAATTGCCTCGATCTGTTTCAGCACGGCGTCCGTCCGTTCGAGCGACGCTGCATCCGGCAGCTGGACGTTGACCAGCAGATACCCTTTGTCCTGAGCCGGCACGAAGCCGGTCGGTACATGAGTGAAGCTGTACCATGTCGCGTACAGCAGGCCTCCGTAGACCAGCAGCACGATCACGGCAAGACGCAGCGTCCAGCCGACGATCTTCGCGTAACCAAACGAAACTCTGTCGAACGCAGCATTGAAGAGACTGAAGAACCAGCCGAGCAAAACATTCAGCACGCGAGTCAGGACGTCTGTCTGTTCAGACTTTCGTCGCAGAAGAATGGCTGCCAGGGCAGGACTGAGTGTCAGTGAATTCAGCGCTGAGAAGAATGTGGAGACGGCGATGGTCACAGCAAACTGCCTGAAGAACTGCCCCGTCATTCCTGTGATGAAAGCACACGGAATAAACACGGCCATCAAAACAAGTGAAATCGCGATCACGGGCACAGCGACTTCATCCATAGCTTTGCGAGCCGCCTCGTTGGGCTTCATCCCATGTTCCAGGTTGTGCTCCACTGCTTCCACGACCACGATGGCGTCGTCGACCACAATTCCAATCGCCAGGACAAGGCCCAGAAGGGAGAGGTTGTTGAGGCTGAATCCGATACCGGCCATCACGGCGAATGTTCCTACGATGGCAACGGGAACGGCGATCAGTGGAATCAGAGTTGCTCGCCACGACTGCAGGAACACGAGCACGACGATTCCAACAAGTACAATCGCGTCTCGCAGTGCTTTAAAAACTTCGTGAATTGACTCATTGATGAACGGAGTCGTGTCGTAGACAATGCCGTAGTCCAGACCTTCCGGAAACTGTTCTTTCAGTTCCGACATTCGGTCGCGAATCAGATCCGCGGTCTGAAGTGCATTCGAGCCGGGAGACTGATAAATCGTCAGACCGACGGACGGCTTTCCGTCCAGATAGCAATACGTGTCGACCGATTTGGCCCCTCGCTGAATTCCTCCCAGCGTCAGTCCGGTGCCGGCGTCGACTCGCTGCGCGGAAATCAAATCCTTCAGCCGCACGGTTTCACCATCCATCGCGGTTCTGACGATGATCTGGGAGAACTGATCGGCCTCCTGAAGTCGGCCGAGCGTGCTGAGCGTGTACTGAAACGACTGACCGGCTGGCACAGGTGGACGTGCAAGCGAACCGGCAGCTACCTGAACGTTTTGTTCCTTCAGAGCGGCGACTACATCGGCTGCGGTCAGATTACGAGCCGCCACTTTTTCCGGATCCAGCCAGACTCGCATGGAATAATCCTGCTGTCCGAACATCGAAATATCTCCGACCCCGGAGATCTGAGCCAGTTCATCGCGCAGATTGATGGTTGCATAGTTGCTGAGCTGCAGCTGGTCTCGCGAACCATCCGGCGAAAACAGGTTGATCACAAGCAGGATGCTGGGCGACTTCTTCTTGACGCTCACTCCGGTCTGCTTCACAACATCGGGCAGCGCAGGAAGCGCCAGATTGACTCGGTTCTGAACCAGAACCTGAGCCATGTCGAGGTCAACGCCCAGGTCAAACGTGACTGTCAGACTGTACTGTCCGTCGTTTGTGCACTGCGACGACATGTAAAGCATGTTTTCGACGCCCGTTACCTGTTGTTCGATGGGCGCAGCAACTGTTTCAGCCACCACGCTGGCGTTAGCACCAGGGTAAAGGCAGGTCACCGAAATTGTCGGTGGGGCGATGTCCGGATACTGAGCAATCGGCAGCCCGCCCACCGCAATCGCGCCAGCGATCACGATCACTACAGAAATCACCGATGCAAAGATCGGGCGATCGATAAAGAAGCGAGAGATGGCAGACACAGCAGACCTCAGTTTGTTTCAGTTTGTCAGTCAGCAGAATTTGATTCACTTCAGTCACGCAGTATTTGGTGTTGCACCTTACTGTGTTTCTGCTCTTACTGAGGAATGGCGACTTCAGCACCAGAGCGAACTCGCTGAAGTCCCCTCACAATGACCCGGTCCGAAGTCTGCAGACTGCGACGTTCTGATGTACCGGGGATCTGAACCGAAAGAATTTCTCGAAGAGCATCCTGCTGAAGGCCAGCCTGAACATTCAGCCGAGCCGCCTTGTTGCCATCGCTGACGACAAACAGATACCGAGTTCCCTGGTCTGATCCCAGGGCCGATTCGGGAACCATCAGGGCTGTGCGAGGATCGCCGATCGGAATCCGAATACGCACAAACATTCCGGGAGTCAGCAGCCTTCCGCCGTTCGCCGGCTTCGGATTCTGGCATTCGGCCTTTAAACGAATCGTACCAGTTTTTGAGTCGATTCTGTTGTCAACAAACTTCAACGTACCCTCCACCGGATACTGCCCGTTGTGAATCGGCAATCCAATTTCCACCGGTACGGCCAACTCATTCTGAGCCTTCAGCCTGCCGTCTCGGACCGCCTGCTGAAGTTTCTGGAGAGTATTCTCATCCATATCAAACGCCACCTGCATCGGGTCCACTGCGACGACTCGCGTCAGCAGTGTCGCTCCCTGAAGACCGTCGTTGATCAGATTACCTTCATCGACCAGCCTGTCTCCGACGCGTCCGGCAATCGGACTTCTGACTGAACAGTAATCGAGATTCAGCTGTGCGAGGGTTTCGGCTGCCTTCGCGAGTTCCAGCGATGCTGCGGCTTCATCTTTTTCGCCCAGAGCCTTCTGGAAGTCCTCTTCGGATGCCGCACGTTTCTCATGAGCTGCGGAAATCCGCTGGAACGTTCCTTCGAGGCGAGAAAATCGTGCCTGAGCCTCTGCAACCTGAGCTTTCGCTTTGTCGAATTCCGCCTGATAGGATCGGGCATCGACTTCGGCCAGCACAGAATCAGCTTCGATTTCCGCCCCGGGTTGAAAATTCAGCTTTGTCAGGTGGCCGCGGACTCTCGCCCGAATTTCCACTTCCGAAGTCGTTTCAACTCGCCCCGTAAAATATTCGTAATCACGAATCTCAACACTCTGCGGCGCCGCCACCGTGACTTCCGGAGCAGGCATCGCCGGAGCTGCCTCCGGAGCCGGAGCACAGCCCACAGGCGTCAGCAGATAAAAAAACACCGGAACGCAGATGCGTGTCGCAATTCGCGAAAGGATTTTCAACACTGGACGTCTCACAGATTGACACCCACGACGTCGTCGCGGGTAAATGATTCTTTGATGTAAGCACCTGCACCGCAGTGCCGACAAAAACCACCAGGTAAAGAATCGGTTTTTCACTCGCGGCCAGCTTGATTGTAATCCAACGCGAAGGCGCCTTGTAGTTCCGGATCGAAGTCATCCTGTTTTCCGTGCAGGGGATGCTGCCTGGTTCCAGAAGACTGGAATACCGTACCATTCACCCTGCTGACGGAAGTGGAGTGAGTGTTTAAACTTCTGATTCTTCGGCTGTGGCTGACTTGTTAGCGGCAGAATGACTGATTTCTGAAAATAGAGACTGCGAAGGATACCGAGCGTGAATCGGACGGAAATCTGCGCGTCAGATGAGATTCAGGCTTTTCATTTGATCAATCGGTAGCTCAGCACGGTGGATGGTACCATGGCTCATTTTTTAAAAAGCCGGATGCTTGGCTCCGATTGCTCTGGAGCCAACTCGAAAGAATGTTTGCGAGAAACCGCCCGTTCGTCGAGCGAGTAGCAAAGGCTGTTTATCGATGACGCTGGACCAGTACCTGAAGTTGCTGGACTGGACGGGCCGTCAGGTTCGGAAAGACAATGTGGGAGCGATTTCCGTCGAGTGTGCTCGGATTCTTGAGCGACCGAACTGCAGTGCAGAGACGTGGGTGGACTTTGTCAGGAGCTTCCGAAATCGGTTCCGCAACGAAGTTGGTCTGGCGGAGTCTCGTCAGGTGTTCCGCACCGCCCGCCGCGAAACGCGATCCGCATCAACGGCAGCATTCTGATCTGACAATGAATCAGCGCAAGGTGAATCGCGACTTTGGATTGGGGCACACAGGTGGATGGCACCTGAGATCGCATGACGGAGCACTACGCGAAAGCCGGACAGGCCAGAGCTGCGGAAGTCGCACGGGCGATCGGCTGACGGTACACTGCGCTCACGCGGGATAGGCTGATCCCCGATGCGTGAGACCTCTGTGACTCACTTCCCGCGTTTCTTCCTTTTCTCAGGCGACAAAACCCTTCCCATCGCAGATAGCCGAACAGGTTGTTGCTATTGTGAAGGCGCTCCCGTCAATGTTTGAAGCAACTCGTTCTCTTGAGGACCGAATTCACCGACCCCGGTCAGAAAAAGTTTTACAGGTGTCTCGCCGCCTCCTCTGACCCGGGTCTTTTTGTTATTGCTAACTTCCCAGACGGCAAGGCGCGGTCGTGCGCCCACTATAGGGGACTCCAGACTTTCTCGAAGCCGAAATCGGCGAAGTGCCTGTCGTTGGCCGTCGCAAAGTGAGTCACTCCGTGGTGACGCAGCGTGAAAGCAAGGCGAGCATCGATAATGGCACGGAATCCGGCTGTTGTCGTCTCCGCCCATTGCCAGAGCGGCTCGGCGACGGTGGGTTCATAATCGCCAAATTCCCACCTGGGGTTGCTGCGCAATGCGGCACAAAATGTGGCAGCTTCAGAAGACGTCTTTGGAGTTCGAAATACCGCGGGATTCCGCAGTTGCATGTAGATCTCAACAAGCACCAGACCGCACAGCAGAAATCTTGTGTTGCCGGATGCGTGTTCGGTGAAAAACCGTCGGGCCTGTGCGTGATGGGACGATTGCGGATTCGCCGCGTATAGAAACAGATTCGTGTCAGCAGACAAAATCACGTTCTATGCTCGCTCGCTGATTGCTTCGACTTCGCAGCTCACTGTAGCCGGATCGCTCAGAAAATCGCCGCCACAATCGAGCAACGGAAACTGCCAGCTGTCCGTACCCTCGTATCGGGAAGGAAAGCGATCTACGAAGTGCTCTGCCGCTTTCCGCATGACTTCCGACAGGGACCAATCCTGCTGTTCTGCGATCTCCTTGAGCCGCTTATACAGTGGGTCCGGGAATTGGATTTGAGTGCGAATCATGATGTCAATATTACATCAACATCAAAATGACGTCAAGTGAACCAATGACTGTCGAAAACAGCTCGGCAGACGAAACCCGAACCCAATCCTGCCTTTATGAATGCCGTCCTGAAAAGAACTCGACAATTTCGCAGAGCTGAACGTCGAATAAACAGACCCCGGTCAAGAAGCTTTCTCTTATTGTCCCCCCACCCACCCCCGCCTCCACTTTTCATAAGTCCCTACCGAATCGCGATTTGCGATACCCGGCGACGTTCGTCAGTGCGGTGAAAACGCTTGTTCAATCGTGGTAGAACTACCACGAAATGATTCTACTGATGTACGGTTCTTCCGAGATATCCATTGTGAGATGCACGCAGGGCTGGCCACCGCCCAAGAAAAAGGTCAACTATCGGCGAACTGGCGGCGAGCATGAAATAATCGGACTCATTTGTGTCGCGTCACCTGAAGGCAGGGATTCCGCAAGGATCGGTAGAGGTTGCTCAGCGGTGGCGAACTGAGAACGTCAAACCACGGCAGGCGTCGTCCGTTGAATCTACTGGCTGAGCTGAAGCGGGCGGACCTTGCAGAACGACTGGAGAACGCCAGAGGCCGACAGAAAAACTACGATCTCCTGGTGAAACAACGGATCCCCCTGGCAAAATCGCAGCGCGACGTTTCAACATTACCCCACTCACTGATGGAATCCATGAAGGTGCTCCCTGACAGAATAGGGGGAGTCGTTTGTCCCGAGCTTGCTGAAGCGATTCAGCAGCCAGCGTAATATTTCTCTGACACAGACATGATCGAACTGATGGGCGATCTGAACGAACTGTGTTCCGAACGTCCTCAACCGCCAGACGATCTCCAGAGGGCATTTCAAAACCCCATTCTGCTGCAGCACCTCAGCCCGGCTGGCTCCGATTGCTCTGGAGCCAGCTCGAAAGTAGGTTCGGGAGAAACCGACCGTTCGTCGAGCGAGTAGCAAAGGCTGTTTATCGATGACGCTGGACCAGTACCTGAAGTCGCTGGACTGGACGGGCCGTCAGATTCGGAAAGACAATGTGGGAACGATCTCCGCCGAGTGTGCTCGGATTCTTGAGCGACTGAGCTGCAGTGCCGAGACGTGGGTGGATTTCGTCAGACACCTCCGAAAGCGGTTCCGCAACGAAGCTGGATTACCGCAGACTCGTCAATCATTCCGCAAAACGCGCCGTGAGAAACGGACCTGGCTCGCCACGGCCCGAGAATCACACCTTTCCGTTTAACTCGCTGCTGACGAACAGGTTATACTGCACAGGTGGATGGCACTGTATGTTCGCCGCTTAAATCTGAATGTCCACTTTTTGTGCTCCCGCCACCCGGGTTTACCCCGGTGGATTCGGGCTTTTGCACTACCTTGGTTCTCGTTGGCTGTCGCCGTGGAATACGAACTGCCTGCGTAGAGGCGTTTTCGGTTTAGCGCATCTGTTCCGGCCAGATTGGATCGCCGTAGGGCAACGGCCTTTTCCCACCAAGGTAAACTCGGTGGCGAAAAACGCCAAAAACGAAGCGCCAGAAAGGTGGCAGGCACCGTTTATTGATTTATCAACTAATTATGAATGTCCCTTTTCCTGCTCCGTTTTTTGATGTTCCCAGATCGCTGGAACGACAGCAGAAGGGGAAATGGCTATTTATCATAGTCACATTCTACGTTACCAGATGGGTACAATACTCTTTTTTCGAATTCTATGGTCTGTACTTTGACGAGTCGTGAGAAGGTGTCAGTCTTCCTGATTGATTCAGGTACTGTCGCACTGTCTCGGTCAGGTGACCAACGAGCTGGTCACGATCTTCGTTTGATGTCATGACGACCGTTCCATCCGGCGCGATAAGGACATAGCTGGGAAACCCGTCAATCTCGTATAGTTTGCAGGTATCCCCCTCCTTTGTATCGAGAACGTGAACGGCTCGATCGCCGTTTTTATGGAGGAACTGTTCGACATCTGCCCCTGAAACAGAATTGTGATGGACACCGATGACAGTCAGGCTATTGTCAGCATAAAGATCACGCGTTAACTCCAATGTAGGCTTCATTTTGTGACAGGGTCCGCACCATGTCGCCCAGAAATGAAGCAGCACGAACTTTCCACGATGGCTGGTCAGGCTGATTGTTGAATCATCTGCGTTGAACGATTTCGCATATTTCAGTTCGGGTGCTGGCTTTCCGACAAGCGAATTCCTTGCTGCTTCGTCCGACAGTTTTGCTGAAGTGACAGAAGGAATTGGGGCAGATTCCAGTGCCACGTTGAATTCAGCCACTGGTTCCTCTGGGTTCAGCGGGATTCGTATTTGTTTTGACCGCGGACCAAATGGATCGAATACGAACAAATCAATGTACCCCGTCAAATCCTCAAACGAAGATCTGGTCACGTCTTCGATATCATACCCGTACACGCCTTGCTTATCACAGCAGACCGGTGTGCGAAGATACTGCTCGCCAGCCGGTTTCAACACGGCATATGGGACCGGTTCTCCCTCAGCGTCAGTCACGATTCCCTTCAGTCTGATTCCCTTCTGCATTCGAATATCCGGAGCGGAGACTGTTTCGCCATTCGGAGGGATTTCGACTGTCAGATACGGCCTGGCACATGCCCACTGACGATCCCGATGGATCAGGCGAACCTGTCCAATTCCGGGATGTATCACGTAGCGTCCGTCACTACCCGTAGTCACACGCGCTGAATAATACCACCCCCGCCCTGCCCCATAATGATCCTGCGGATGACTTGCCGAATAAACGAACGCCTCGATCGTCTGTTGCGCCAGTGGGTTTCCGGATGCAGCGTCCACGACGCGGCCAGCTACGGCGCCTCGCGGAGTCACGCTGATCTCGATGGATGTTGTTCTGCCAGATTCTAATTCAACGTCGCGCAACAACCCCGGCTTTGTCTGTAATCGGGGGTGACGGAGTAAGATCGATTCATATTTTCCGGGCCTAATCACGGCCACGAATTGATGATCCTGATTCAGCGAAATCTGTTCATCGTTGAAAGTGTATGATGTGTCGTCTTTGTGATACATGGTCAGTTGCCACCCATCTGCCGGAGGTACCGTGCTGTCGCCTTTGATCAACAGGTTGAATTTGAGTCCCTGTTGCATCTGAATCTGGGTGGGTTCAGTTAATCCTGAGCTAACGACGGTCTGAAAATGCGCACTCGGAAATAAATCGTGCCGTATTTCTCCAGTGATATGGGTGGATACGGGGAACAACGACGTTTCAAGTTCTCCAATGGAATTGCTGAGCGGCCACGGAATTTGGAGCAAATCAGCTAATCGGGGTTCCAGATAAATGGATCCCTCCGATCCTTCGCCGGAGACCGGTCCCATGCGTGCCTGTTGCAGTGGCTTTCCGTCTGGCCCCGCGATTTTCAGCTTTAAACTGCTGCCTGGATTGAGAATCAGCTTCAATTCTTCAGATTTCGATTCGACGGAGTAGCGTCGCATCGCCATCGCCAGGGCGAATCCTTCCTGGAGTACGAAAACACGGACTCTCTCGTCAACCGGTACTTCATTGAATTCAAATCTTCCTTCGTCGCTGGTTGTCGTACGGGCGACAACGTAGTCAGAATAAATCGGGCGATGGACGAGAAAGACGCGGGCTCCTGCCGCAAGATGACCGTCTGCTGTTGCCACTTGCCCACGAACCGTTAAACTCGAACCAGGAGTTTTCTCAGCTGAGATCGCCCCAACTACCAGACAAACGACGGCAACACCCAGCCTGATTCTGACTATGTCCATGATCTGCTTCTTCACCCATTTCATTTGCATCGTTTGTTCACAAGTTCCCGTTTCGGCAAATTTCACGACACTGAGAGCCGTTCCTTTAGTCTGAAAATGTCTGGGAGATCTTGCTTTTTCCCCACATTCTGACATCTCCCTCATTTCGAGGATTGAACAGAGCCTCCGTGTTGCCGGTTTTCGGGTTCACGGGAGACGTGAAAGCCGACTTGCGAAGCGAACAGGTATCGGGGGACTCGTTGCTTCCTGCGGCCCGCACGTTCGGCCCGGAGCTTAATCAAGGAAAGCATATCGGCCAATTCCGTCAGTGCCTGGGCATCCGAAAAGGGGCATCCGAAAAGGGGACATTGTACTTATCACTTAAACCTGAATGTCCCCTTTTTGTGCTCCGAAAAGGGGACATTGTACTTATCACTTAAACCTGAATGTCCCCTTTTTGTGCTCGCCCCGGCGGAATCCACGATGCGACTCGCTGCGTCCGCCGGGACAAGCCCGGCGGAGCGCAAGCCCTGAGAATTATTCGCAGGCTCTCGTTGCAGCCTGTAGCTGCCAATTGAGTCCTCCGCCGAGATAAACTCGACGGAAGGATCTTCGAGATCATTAGCCTCATGGCGCGGGTGCCATGCCCTCGCTTGCGTGGGCATGCTTGTGCGATCAGACCAATAGTGTCGAACTGATATGATCATCGTGGTTGGTAAGCATTGGCACTGAGTCACAATCTGTCGAAATCGGGAATTCTGAACCGGTGACACACGTTGCTGCGCTGGACGATTCCGCTGCGACCATTCAGACACACATTCGTTGCCTACTCAGGAGAGGAAGGCGACGAAAGCACGAGAACGTGAGAAGGTAGCGTTCTCCGTCCTGATCGCAGATTCTCCGACTCTTTCGGTGACCAGTGTTCATGACGATCGTATCACGGGACCATCTGGCAAACACATGCCCACGCAAGCGAGGGCATGGCACCCGACACTCGGCCGTATGATGACGATAATGAAGATGGCAATGGCCGGCCGGGCCGGTTGATCGAGAAGCAGTACTTTGGCAATCCGACACGATTCAATGCGGGAATGGGAGTTCCGTCTGAAACACAGCTGTCTTCGAACGACGCCTTCGGCAGGATGATTTCCAGGGTCTGGGATCGGGATCTGGTTTTCGGCCCAACCGGGCCATTCGTTCCCATAGCCTGGCCCAAAGCGGAGCGGCGGGCCAGGTGACGATGTTGTATCAGATTGGTTTTTGCGGGCCGAAGGTCCAGTCGTTCGAGGTTGAGTCTCACCTGCCGCGACGCCTGAATCGTCGGTGGACTGAATCCGGTGTATGAACGCGTCCGTGCGTGCCCGATACCGGAACTAAACACGGCGAACGGCCGGGCCGTTGGCCCTCCCCGTTTTCCTGCTGGCTTTGCCCCGGGCCACCGCTTCGCTTCATCCCGGGCTATCAGAACAGCCGGACCTTCGGCCCGTAGGCAGAAGAACTGAAGGATTCCCGTCGACCTCGCGCCGGAATTATCTTACCTGAGCGCTACCGTCGACCTTGCGTCGGCGGACGCCATACCTTACTGCTACCAACACGATGAATACGCCTCTCGTGGGTCTCCGTCTGGCTCGCCAAGGCGGAACCGGCGATATGGGAAGAAAGCTCGATTCGCTGCTTCCGCCCGGGTAAACCGGACGGAGAGCTAACCGTCGCAGGCCTTTCGGTAGCTGGCAATTGTGCCTCCGCCGGCACGAGGCCGACGGAAGGCTGTCTTCATCGTGGCGTGATGAATCTTGGAGTGACGAAAACGACCTGACGGGCAATCGAGTCGAAAAGTCAGTAATGGTTGAATCAGACGACGACGGTACCTTTTCCGCTGCGACGGATGAAGACACCGTCACCACGTACAGGTGGTTTTGTTACGCGTTCTTATCGCCCCTGGATCAGAACACTTCGACGTTTTTGGGCAGAGCACGTTCGGCGGCGAGGTCGAGTGAAATGAGACGCCCGCCGCGAGTCCATTCCGGTGGTCCGTAAGCGCCGAGACCACTGACGCGACCGTAAGTCAGGTCGACACCATGCCAGTCGCCGTGATAGTTGTTGACGTGATCGTGTCCACAGAAGACTCCGACGACTCGACCGGATCTCTGAAACGATCCGAATGATTCTCCCGTATCGCTGTCAAAACAGACGTCTTCTGCTTTCACGCCGATCGCTTTGCCGGAAGCGTACAGTGCGTCGTATTCCTTGAGCGGTATGTGCACAAAGACCGTGATTGGTGCCGTGATCTTCTTTTCACGATCCTGCTCAATCTGACGCTGGAACCATTCCAATTGAGGCAATGAAATCTTTCGATCACCTGTCGCGTATCCGACCTGAAAGTAGAACAGGCAGGCATCGGGTACCGGATTGTCGCCGCGATAAACATCGTGACGATAGCAGTAGTTTCGGCCGGATGCTGAATCGGTGTAACCCTGAAAGCCGTTCTTCATCCGGGTTCGAATTTCGTCAAGTGGCAGTGAACCCGGAGCGTTGTTCACGGGGTAATCATGATTCCCGAAGCACAGTGCCCAGGGGACTCCAAGTCCGTTGAGGATATCCAGCCCCGTCCAGTCGACAGCTTTCTTTGAGTCGTTATTCACGAAGTCGCCGGTGTGAACGATCAGATCCGGCCGATGCGTGCTCACCAGATTCTCGAGCATTTTTCCTGTGGCGTTGTTCGAATCATCGCCGGGATGGAAGTGAGTGTCTGTGATCTGCAGGATTCTCAGCGGCCCCGATTCTGTCGAGCGATGTCGCAGCTCGTAGCGATCAGTCGCAGTCTGCAGAAAGGAAAGATTTCCATACTGCCGAGGACTGGAATCGAATTTCTCTGCCTCCGCTGCCAGCAATTCGGATCCCTGAAGAAGCGTACTGGTGACTGCAGCACCGGCCGCAAATGACTGAAGGAAATGGCGACGGTCCATCGGAATCAACTTTCAGTGAAACAGTTGCGGTTGAGAATAACAGAACAGGTGGATCTCACGAGTTGCTGTGCGTTCAGAAAAACGCTTCGAAGAGGCTCTGACAAAAACGGGACAGGCACCCTTGGAGGTCACCTTTCTCAATGATCTCAGACTCTCGGCGGGAGCCAGTCCCGGTTTTGTCAGGCGTTCTAAATCACCACTGAGGAACCACCTGCAGGAAAACGTCGGCATCGGTGTCGATTGTAGCTTTGCGGCGCGTTCGTCAACACTCGCTGATTGTTTCGCGGGCGGAATGACGGTAGAATCCGGGAATTCTCTTTTTTCAGGACCGTAGTCGCCGGACTGTCATTCTGATCCTCAGCATGGAAGTGACCATGATGAAGGCATCATCCGCGGACTTCGGACAATGTGTACAATGTCCACGCAGAACAGTTCCGAAACCGCAGTGACCAGCACCATTCCAGGCTCAATGAGCACCGAGCAGACATCATCGGGGGTACAGACAGAATCGCCGGATCAGAACGCGGTGACCGCTGATTCCGGGACGATCGCGAGGCGGACTGCGAGATTGTACGCCGCCAGTCTGGCCAATGCCTGCACAGCCGCACGAATTGCGGACGATCTGAAAGGACACAAGATCGTCGTTCTGGACCTGACGAAGGTGACAGCAATCGTTGACTTTTTCGTGATCGTCACCGCCGGAAGTCGGCGTCAGATGCATGCCATCGCGGATGAGGTGAATCGCAAACTGAAACGCGAAGATGGCAATCAGCGAATCAGCATGGAAGGATATCGCACCGAAGGAAACTGGATTCTGACCGATTACGGCGACGTGGTTCTTCATGTCTTCACGGCCGAAGGACGCGAACTCTATCAGCTCGAACAGCTCTGGGCCGATGCACAGCGCATCGACTGGCAGACCGGCCAGCCTCTGCCGCGTGAAGTCAACTGAGATCACCTTGCCAGTGTTGCGGTTCCATGTCGCTGTAATCCAGCTTCCGGATGAATCAGGTGATCCATGATGCCACCGTTCGGTGATTTCGAACACTTCGCACAGTTTCGAGCGGCCTGGGATTCGGTTCGAGTTGAACGTCCTGTCGAGTATTCGCTGTTTACTTTCGGTGATTCTGAGCTGGCGTACTTTCTGGTCACCAGCGCGGCTGAAAAGGGTGGTCTGGTTCGCGTTCGTCAGGGGCAGGTGACGATCAGTCGAGCTCGTATTATCACACCGGAAAACATGCATCCGGAACTACAGAATTTCTTTGAAGACGAAGACAGTCTGCAGTTCGTCCAGTATCTGATGGCTCGCACGGCAGCGTTCTCCAGTCTGAAGCTCAGCAATCAGGCCGGACCGGATCGGATCGTGACCGACACCGTGGAAGAAGCCGTTGCGAAACTCAATCGGCAGTTGGACGATGAGGAAGAAGATCGAGTCGCGATCCTGTCAGCTCCCGCTGCGCTTGCAGGTTTTGCCTTGTTTCGGTACGCATCCGAGAAGATCCTATCCAGTGCCCCCGGGAATTTTCAGGAACTCCGTGATCGGGGTTTCCTGCCAGGGCTTTGACGGTCGGGCTATTTGTCTGAACAATATGAGTTGAGCGCATTCCAAAACCGGGACAGGCACCCTTGCAGTTGCTGAATTTGCGTGTAAACACAGCGTCCGTCGGGAGCCAGTCCCGGTTTTGAAACCAAATGTTGATATTCAGCAGCGACAGTGTTCTTGATTTCGGGGGGCTTCTGAAGATGTTTCGAGAGTTTCATCAGTCAGCCGTGACAGTCCCTGACAG
>JBKDKA010000240.1:0-3762 GCA_046345315.1 Planctomyces sp. | reverse complement strand
TCAATCCGGACTCAGAAATACTTCAGCAGAGTTCGCTGCGGAGATCGCTGTCATCTGCCATTGATCGAGAAGCCATCCTGAAGGCAGTGGTGCTCAGGGATGAGAAGCTCAGATTCGGGCGTGCGTCCGGTGCAGCATGGGCAACCTCAAGCTATGCAACGAATCCTCTTGAGAAACCACCCGCTTACGACCCACATCTTGCGTATGCGCTTCGATTCGCTGCAGAACAGCAGCTGCGCCTTGATCAGCTGGAAAAACTCGAGAAGGAAGAAAAGGAAAAGAAGAAAGCCGCCGGTGAAAATTTTGAAGCAGATGCGTTCCGAGCATCTGTCAGTCTGGACCAGGTTCGCATTCCGGAGCTTCGGATGCTGGTGGAACCCGATGAAGTCTGCGACGCTGCGGCGGAACGCATCGTTCGCTACTGGAAGAAGATCGGGATCGATGTGACTGTGATTCGAAAGGATGCGGGGACAACTGAAAACAACCCGGGAAAGGGTTCTGGAGATACAGAATCCGGGTCTGTAGATGCAGGCTGGGATCTGATCTATCGTCGCGTTCGTCCGGAAGAACCTCTTCTGGAAATCTGGCCGATTCTGACAAACGACTCTCAGGGTGACGTCAGTCATCTGAAGGTTTTTCCGGACTGGTTGCGGCAGGAATTGATTGGTCTGGAGTATGCGAGCACGTTTGTGGATGCGCAGAGACGAATGCACGTGCTTCACAGGCATCTGGCAGCTCAGGCATATCTGATTCCTCTCTGGGAGGTAGATGATTTTGTGGCATTTCGAAAAACGGTTTCCGGATATTCGGAGCGGCCAGTTTCGATTTATCAGAATCTCGATCGCTGGGTGGTGCGGCCATGATCGCAGTCAGCGACCTTCGAGAAATATTCCATCGACGGAAACGTACCTCTGATCGCAGGCTGTTGCCGGTTCGAAGTGTTTTCTCGATTGTCTGTTGTCTCCTTCTGATCTCTTCAGATGCAGCTTCCAGGACGCAGGCACCTGACGATACTGCGGGGGCTCAGGTAAAGAACAGTTCTGAATCCGCTGAGACTACGGACTCAGCTGGCGGATCCGGACCGGAATCCTCAGAGGTGACGGTAGCGTCGAAATCGGACGTGAAGGAAGTTCCATTCCCTCTGAGACCATATCAGGTTCGAATTGAAGTCGCTGTTTCTGACGACACGCGATGCTCGATCCTGAACAGTTCGGAATTGAACTCAGCAGTCCTTAAGAATCTGAATCGTATCTATGGCGGTCTGTTGCGGTCCGAGATTGTAACCAGCAGCGTTCTGCTGCCAGTTTCGGAATCGCGTCTGTCATCTCTTACAGCGAAGAACCTTCGAGAACTTTTGCCACAGCACACCAGCCAGAAGGTGATGCTGGTGGCGGTTGTTTCGAAGAATGGGCAATGGACAGTTTTCTGCCGGGAGTATGATGTGCTGGTCGATGATCTGGCTGAGCCGGTCCGCCGAGTCACTCAGGATGAGCGTGAGATTCCCGGTCTGATCGCCGATGTGATTCGCGAATGTTTTCGGCCAGTGCTGATGGTCGAGAACTCCGGGGCGGGGGCCGGAAATGGACGGCTCGAACTTCTGCTTCAGGGGGGTGAACTGTCTGTGCCGGATGCTGCTGCAGCGCAGGTTCAGAATGGAGATGTCCTGAGACCGTTTCTTCGATATCTGAATCGTCGGGATCCGTCTCGGACTGAGCTTCTTCAGGCATTGCCGCTAACCTACGTCCATGTGCTGTCGGTCAATGATGAAATGAAGAACCCGGAGGTTGCCGCTGCTGACGATGTGGTTGTGGACGGAAAATCCGCCGATTCAAATGCTTCATTCGTCAATCGAAGTCGAGTGTCCGGGCTGCTGCTTTCGCACGGGAGTGTGCCTTTTGGAGGTCGTGGCAGAAACGTGCAGCAGATAGCGCTGCGCCAGCGTCCGGCGGAATCGGAAAGTCGAGTGCGGCTTGCGCTGCGAGCCAGGCCGGATCGACCTCTGGTGATGACGCGCGTTGACCGGATTTTCAAGATGCGAATAGACGACAGCTCAGAGCGTCCTGTGATCACGATGTTGTCGGATCGGAAAGGGGAGCTCCGTGTTCCGGTCGATGAACACAGCCGAATCAGCTGGCTTTACGTTTACAGTGGACGATTGCTGCTGGCTCGGGTTCCTTATGTGCCGGGATTGCAGAAGACAGACACCATCCTGCTCCCGGACGACAGTCTGCGGCTTGCGGTGGAAGGAGAGCTCGTGCTTTTTCGGGAGCGACTTGTCGATTCTGTAGCGAAACTTGCTGTTGTTCGAGTGCTGGCTCGCAAAGCAGGTGATTCGGGAGACAGAGAACAGATCAAGGCTGCTCTGAAAGCAATCAGCGAATTGCCGGAACAGAAGACTTTCGAAGCTGACCTGAATGCGATTCGTGTTTCGTCGCTTGAGCGCGCTCGAGAGCAGAAGAATCGAAGTGCGGAAAGAGCGATCGAAAAGCTCTGTCGTACAATGGGAGAATCACTGTCGACTTTCTTTCAGTCAGAGAAGCACTTGCAGGACATGGCAGAAATTCAGAACCTACGAAGAATTCTGGCTGATTCTGTGTCCGGGGAAACCGCATCCGGTTCCTGACGCAGAAGAGTCCGGGTGCGGGACTGCGTTGTACAGTTCTCATGTCAGATTTACGTTCGTTGGTACTTCTCGGGAAATGGTTCAGTAATGCGTGATCTTGTAAGGCAGGAAGTCTTCCAGGCGTGCCGAACTGTGATTGTCAAGATTGGCACCAATGTGCTGACGACCGACGATGATCGGCTCGATCAGTATCGGATTCAGACCTTGTCCGACCAGATCGACGGCATCATTCGAACAGGCCGAAAAGTCGTGCTGGTCTCCAGTGGTGCTGTCGGGGCAGGGATCGGAATCCTGGGACTGCATCGACGACCGGACTCTCTCCCTGAACTTCAGGCTGCTGCTGCAATCGGACAGCCGCACCTGATGAGAACCTGGGATGATGCTCTTGGTCGTTCCAGCCGAAGAACAGCTCAGGTGCTTCTGACTGTCAATGACTTCAGGAATCGTCATCGCTATCTGAATGTCCGAAACACGATTCGTACCTTGTTCGACTACGACGTTGTTCCGATTGTCAACGAGAACGATACAGTCAGCATCAAGGAGATTGCTGTCGGTGATAATGATCAGCTGGCATCAATGCTTGCGACGCTTCTGCCGGCACCATTGCTCGTGATTCTTTCCGGAATCGCCGGTCTTTATGACGGCCCGCCGTCGAATCCGGCTAGTCAGGTTATCCCGCTGGTGGAACGCCCCGATGAATCACTGCTGCAGCTGGCGGCGTCCGAGACGAGTACCAGAGGTCGCGGCGGCATGGCATCCAAACTGCGTGCGATTCTTTCGGCGACGGGAATGGGTGAATCCGTGATTCTTGCTCCCGGTCGTTCCGACACTGTGTTGAATGATATTCGGGATGGGAACGTCACCGGAACTCTGTTTCTGGCTGCGGGTGGTTCTGTGCCGGCATGGAAGCGATGGATCGGGTTCACTGCACAGCCTGCTGGTGTTCTTGTCATAGACGACGGAGCTTGTCGAGCTCTTCGTGAAGGTGGAAAGTCACTCCTGGCGGTCGGTATTCGCGACGTGCGCGGTGACTTTGAGCCGGGGTCACTTGTTGGGCTTCATTCCATGGATGGCACGGAACTCGCACGCGGTCTTGCGAACTATTCTGCGCAGGAAATCCGGCTGATTCATGGTCAGCG
>JBKDKA010000239.1:0-25334 GCA_046345315.1 Planctomyces sp. | reverse complement strand
TCACGCAGCCAGGATTCACACAACCGTAAAGACTGATACCCCGGACAAAGCGAACTCCAGAAAACTCCTGTTTCGGGAAACACGGCCCTCGAACCTTCGGGATCGACGGGCCGTGTTTTTCTTTTTGCGCTGTCTTCGCGTCATGAATACATCGCCGTCGCCGTCACTCCTGGTCATGAAAAGTGCGAAAAGCGGACCGGTGCCGCGATGCAGAAAAATCTGAATCCGCTATTCTTCATGAGGAGTTGTATTGGTACCAACAGACATCAGGTTGAGCTCAGTGATGAACAGTCGAAAAGAAGTTCGAGTCGGATTGATTCAGATGACATGCGGCGAAGATGCCGGATCGAATCTGGAGAGAACAATCCATCGTATCAGAGAAGCCTCCGGAGATGGTGCGCAGGTCATCTGCCTGCAGGAGGTATTTAACACTCAGTATCCGTGTCAGACCGAAGATCATTCCCGATTCGAACTTGCAGAAACGATTCCCGGGCCGTCGACAACTGCCCTTTCCGGGATTGCGAAAGAACTGGGTGTCGTCATTGTTGTGCCGATCTTCGAGAAACGAACGCACGGACTTTACCATAACTCTGCCGTGGTTCTCGACGCTGATGGCTCGACGGCGGGGCTCTATCGCAAGATGCACATTCCTGACGATCCGCTTTACTACGAGAAGTTTTATTTCACACCCGGGGATCTCGGATTCCTTGCTTTTCAGACACGTTACGCAAAAGTCGGCGTCTGTATCTGCTGGGACCAGTGGTATCCGGAGGCGGCTCGGCTGACCGCGATGCAGGGTGCGGAACTGCTCTTTTATCCAACCGCGATTGGCTGGATTCCGGGGGAGAAAGAAACATACGGCGCCAGTCAGTATTCTGCCTGGCAGACGATGATTCGCAGTCATTCGATCGCGAATGGGCTCTATGTGGGAGCACCGAATCGTGTTGGGACGGAGGGGGCGATCGAATTCTGGGGTGGATCGTTTCTTTCTGATCCCTATGGCAAAGTTCTGAAGCAGGCTCATCACGATCGCGAAGAGAACCTCGTATTGAGCTGTGATCTGACGCTCATCAATACCGCAAGAACTCACTGGCCGTTCTTTCGTGACCGGCGAATCGACGCGTTTGGTGATCTTCAGAAGCGATGGTGTGAGAAGTAGGCCTCCTGAATATGGTTTCGCAGAAAAGTGATCTGACAAATTATCGTTGGCCCGCGGAGTGGGAACGTCACGAATGTACGTGGGTTGCCTGGCCTGTGAATCCGAACACATGGCCGGGGATCTTTGAGCGAATTCCGGCAGCTTACTCGAAGATGGTGGCTGCGATTGCTCTGTTTGAACCAGTCAATGTGCTTGTCGGCGAGGGACCAGCCTCCGCGGAAGCCGCGCGGCTCATTGCGGACGCCTGCTCAGAAGCTGGCAGCCGCCATGCCGTGACGCTAGTTGATATCCCTGTCAACGATTCCTGGTGCCGTGATCATGGACCGATTTTCCTCACAGGTATTCCCGGCACATCAGAAGCCGGGCAATCTGTGATTCTGGACTGGAAGTACAACGCGTGGGGCGGCAAGTATCCGCCGTGGGATCTTGACGAGCAGACGGCATCTCGCATTGCAGACCGCCTGAATGTTCCTGTCGTTCAGCCGGGCTGGATTCTGGAAGGTGGCGCGGTGGAAGGGAACGGCGCCGGCACGATGCTCACAACGGAGAGCTGCCTCCTGAATCCCAACCGAAATGCCGGAATGACTCGCGAGCAGATGGAGACGATCCTGCGGGATTATTTTCAGGTTCAGCGAATCATCTGGCTGCCGGGGCATGGAATTCTGGGTGACGACACCGATGGTCATATTGATCAGGTGGCACGTTTTGTGGATGAGCGGCGGGTGCTCGTGGCGAGTCCGTGGAATGATGATGCGCCGGAAGCTGGTGACCTGAGAGCCAATCGGGATGCACTGACTTCGGCAAAAACCGCGGATGGAGTTTCACTACAGCCGATCGAGCTGCGCATGCCTTCTCCGAAGTTTCAGGATGATGCTCAAATGCCGGCCTGTTACTGCAACTATTACCTTGCAAACGGCGGAGTGATAGTTCCCGGCTTCAATGATCCAGCCGACGAAGTGGCGATGCAGGTACTTCAGGACTGTTATCCGCAGCATCAGGTTGTCAAAGTCGACGCGATTGATCTGGTCTGGGGGCTGGGAGCATTTCACTGCATGACACAGCAGCAGCCGGCTGTTTCGGCGAAAACTGCCTGATCGAGTCGATCTCGTCCTGGTCCCGACTGAGGCAGGGACATGGGCTGATTTCCGGAGGACGTTCATTGGCATGGTACTGGAGCGGCGTTGTACTGCTGATTGTTATGAACACATTCAGTCTGTTCGGGAATCTGCTGATGCTTCCCGGCAACTGGGTCATGGTGGGTTCACTGGCACTTTTTGCAGGACTCTCTGATTCGGAAGCCTCTCCGACGTGGTCCTCAGTGCTCATCTGCGTTCTGATTGCCATGGCGGGGGAGATCGCGGAGCTTGTCACAGGTTCGGCCAAAGCATCGCAGCGTGGAGCCAGTCGACGAGCCATGTTTCTGTCGCTGGTGTTTTCCATCATCGGGAGCATTGCCGGAACGTTTCTGATTCCGATTCCGGTGATTGGAAGTGCGTTCGGCGCTGTTGCAGGAGCGGCGATCGGCGCCTTCGGCGGTGCCTGGCTGGGAGAGGCCTGGAAGGGGTCGGAGTCTGAAAAACGCATGGCAGTCGGGTCGGCAGCGATGTCCGGGCGAATGCTGGGAATGCTGGTGAAATTCACGGCCGGCGTCGCGATTTATGCATTTCAGCTGGCGACTTTATTCCTCTGAAGCGTTCAGGCAGGCACGCTTCGTTCGTTCGTCACGCGCGAAGTCATCTGATGGGCTGCCTAGTTCTCTTTCGCCTGAAGAGATCGCGGGTGTTCCTGCAGATTCTGCAATTGCCGCCGTCGAATCCGCGACCATTACTGCGAGTGACGGATGATTTATGCCGACGTGATGTTCTGTGTCCGGTTGAAACTGCCGAACACGTCGATTCCATTAAAAAAGCATTCGAACCGCGCTTTCATCGCTATGGACAATCGATCCTCGGCTTCGATATCAACCCGCCCGCCGCAGTCAGTCGGGTAAAACGATCTGAAACGATCGGTTCACGAAAACAGACTGAGGTACTCTGAAGCGAATGTCAGGGAAGGCATTCGTGACTGGAGTGCAGTCAGCGGGATGTCATTGCGAGGAGTTCGAGAGATTCAGTCAGTCAACGTTTCTGTTTCATCAGCAGTTACTGCCGATTCAGAAAGTGACGGTCGGAATGTTTCGAAGCACTTGTTGTGACAATCAGAAACAAAAACAAAGAACACACTGCAGGATGCAGCGAACGGGTTTCACTAACTTCACTGTCAGGGTGACTGAGTCTTCTGGTGTCAGACTGAAAGCAGACTTTGTGTCTGCTCGATGAGCAGCTCCAGCAAATCTGACCCGGAAGACAATGTGACGGTTTTAGTGAATATTCGGGCTCCAGTGAGTCGATGCTTACTGATACGGGTGAGTGTCGAAAATCGGGACGCTTGCTGTTTGTCATGGAGGATTGAATGACTACCAGGGTCAGTGAAGACGTTTCCGAAGTCTGGGTGGAATACAAAAAGGATCAGACAAATCAGGAGCTGCGCAACAGACTGATGGAACGATACCTTCCGCTGGTCAGGTACAACGCTGAACGCGTCTGGGCCAAACTGCCGGAAGGAGTCGACCTGAATGACCTGATGTCTGCAGGTGTCTTCGGGCTGATGGACGCGATTGAAGCGTTTGATATGGATCGCGGCGTGAAGTTTGAGACTTACTGTGTGCCGCGAATTCGTGGTGCGATGCTGGACGAACTTCGGACGATGGACTGGGTTCCGCGTCTTGTTCGCAGCAAAGCCAGCAAAATGGAAGCGGCTCGAAAAGCTGTCGAAGCTCGCGTCGGGCGTCCGCCCACGGAAGCTGAGATCGCTGCTCAGATGGGACTGCCCATCCATGAGTTCGAGCGACTGAAGAGCGAAGCCAGTGCGATCAGTCTGGTCAGTCTCGACAAGAAATGGTATGAGACCGACAGTTATAAAGACGTCCGCGAAGTCGATGTCGTTCAGGACGGCAAAGGCGAAGATCCCACAGGAGGGATTCAGAAGCTGGATGTCATGAAGCTCGTGACAAAAGGTCTCAACCGCAACGAGCGACTGATCATCATCCTTTACTACTACGAAGAACTCACAATGAAGGAGATCGGCAACACGCTGGGACTGTCAGAATCCCGCGTGAGCCAGATGCACTCCAGTATTGTGGCTCGACTGAAGGAACAGCTGGGAACAAGGCGGCCGGAATTCGACTGATGCAGCCTTCGCGGCTCGTCAGTGAATCAACCGCAGAATGAACATTTTCAAAGTGATCCGGGTGGCGTTGCCAGTCGGATCACTTTTTTTTGCTGCCAGTCAGCTGCTTGCTTTCAATCTGCAGCAGACCGAGTTCAGTGGTTTCGCCGGGGACGATCCGGATCACCCAGATTCCTTTGTCGAGCGTCTTTGGTCCGTCGGGCGTCTGCAGATCCGTGAGATTGCCCGGGCGTTCGTGCCAGAACCGAAAACGCCATTCACCGGCGGGAAGATCGCGAATCTCAAAATTGCCGTCTGCGTCAGTGACAGCGACGTAAGGATGGTCCTGAATGATGAGCCAGGACTTCATCCATGCGTGGATCGAACAGTCGATCCGAACGGGCAGAACCTCTGCTTTTGCGAAGGATTTTTCGAGAGGCTGTGAGGCTGGCACGATTTCACTGAACGGCGTGTTCCGTCGTCCATAGACTGCCACATTGTGAGCGACCGGATCAGAATTGCTGAACTGTACCGGTGATGCCGTCCTGACGGCCATCACGCGCGGTTCGAAACGGCAATCCTTGTTGTCGAGCACGGGCGGTGTTTCGGGCGCTGCCATGTGATTCGGATGGATCGGAAGCTTTTCCTTTGAATCCACCCAGACCGCCGCAAAACGCAGGCCCCGATTTTCCGGATGCACAATCAAAGATTCGTCCGTCAGTTTCAACTGCCCGCAGACTTCCGGATCTCGAGTGATCTCCAGTTCGGCAGCGGGAGCAACGTCCCCGGAAACGAGGATTCGACCTCGGAGATGGCCCCAGTCATCAGCTGCGGAAACTGCAGGTGACACGGCGATCGTCAAAAGCAACGCAATTAATACGATACGAGCAGCGGAGAGCCGGAAAACGTTGCTGACGAATGGACTGATCATATTCGTGACCTGAGAAAATGGTCGTGACCTGAGAGAATTTTCTGATCCTGCGTTCCTGATCTGTTCATCGGAACAGAGTTGCGGCACTGAGTTTCTCCAGAAGTCATACGCTGCACAATCGTGTGACGGCCAGCATTTCCGATGTGGGACGCAGAAACTGCCGAAGGTTACAGATAATACAGAAAGTCAGACCCGAATCGAACGGTTCACTTTCGAACAGCTCAGTCGCTGCTTCACGAAGTGGAATTGGATTACGAACAGTCTTCACGTGCAAGAACTCCCTGCGATCAGCGAAAACCGGAATCGCGGCGGCGATGAGATGCGGCACCTGTTTGCCGGACTGGTCTGTATTCTCATCGCCGCCGGTATTCAGATGGTGCACAGTGCGAGTCTTTCATCACGCCCTGGTGAAGCAGAGACGGCGTTTCTCGCAAGGCACCTGATCTGGCTGGCCTTTGCTGCCGTTGCAGGCTGGTGCGCATCCCGAATTTCTCCACAGAAGCTTCGATCTCATGCCGGTGACCTGCTGATTGTCTTCCTGATTCTGCTTGTGATTGTGCTGATTCCAGGGATCGGAGCTCGCATTAATGGGGCTCAGCGGTGGCTGCGGGCAGGCAGTTTTTCGATGCAGCCGTCTGAACTGGGACGGATCATTCTTCCGCTGGTCGCTGCCGCCAGACTGACTCAGATTCGATCAGAACGGCGAAAATTCTCACTGAGTACCCTGCCCTGGATGCTGTGGCCGCCAGTGATCGCACTTCCACTCGTTGCGAAGGAACCTGACCTCGGTGCGACAATGTTTCTCGGGATCGGATACCTGCTGACACTCTTCATCGGCGGCTGGCCGTTTCGCTACTTCCTCGGTTGTGCGGTTCTCGTTGTTCCGGCAGTTGCATCTCTGCTGATTCTCAAGCCTTATCAGGCTCAACGAATCTCCGGATTTCTCGCGGCCTGGCAGGACCTGAATCAGGCGCCCTGGCAGGTTCGGCAGTCGCTCATGTCACTGGGATCAGGTGGTCTTGAGGGGACAGGAATCGGCAGCGGCTGGCAGAAGCTCAGTTACCTTCCGGAAGCGAATACCGACTTTGTGTTTGCAGTGATCGGTGAGGAGCTGGGACTGATCGGCACCATGACGATTTCGTTTCTCTGGATTGCGGTGTTTTTCGCGGGAACATCCATTCTGAAGCCCCTGCCTCGAACTTCTTTCGAATGGATTTTCGGAACATCGCTGCTGATGGGAATTCTGGTCCAGGCGATGGCAAACATTGCCGTCGTCACTGCGATGGTTCCGCCTAAAGGAGTTCCCCACCCGTTTATCAGTTATGGAGGCACGAATCTGCTCGTCAGTCTCACTGCTGTCGGCCTGATTCTTGGGATGTCACGCAGTCGTGCTTCGCTGATGGATTCCAGCTCATCGGCATTTTCGGCAGAAGCTCCGGAGGCTTTCTGCAGCTTCGTCTCTGTGAACGAAGACAACAGAGTTATTACGGCGGACGATTCTGGAGCGGAACACGAGACTCGAGATCAGAATCTGGTGTCTTCTGACGCCGATTGTTCGGAGAGATCGGTCTTACCGTTCACGGTAACCCAGTAATCTGGAGAAGGAATTCCGGTGACAGGAATCGCTGGTGTGAGACCTCATGCGACTCAGCGGTCGACGTGACGTTTGTCTGAACAGCTGCGTTATCAAGGTCGATACTTCGTGTATGACTGGCATCGACCTCAATTTCGACATGCTGACGCCGGACTGTATCGCAGTCCTGAACTGTTATGCGTTGCGGGATCTGACGGCGAAGAGTGAGAATCCGGAGTACTCCGGCTGGCTGAATCGAGTTGATGATGTTGCCGGAGTTGATCCGACATCACTCACTCGAATTCATGGGATGCTGATCGCTCAGGGGATGCTGAAGTTCGAGATCACCGGGAGAAGTGTTGGTCTTCAGTACCAGATCAGCAGTTCCGGTCGCGAAGCGATCGTGCGACAGCAGACGATGGTCACCGACAGTGATTCTGAGCTGATAACTGAATCGATTCAGTCATCTGACGCTCAGGAAGACGCTTCGGACAATGAATCGACTTCTGCATATCGTCAGGCCGCATGAAACGCCGGCCGCATAAACCTGTGGCCGCAAAACATGACGCCGCATAAACCGCCCTGCCCTCTGCAGTGATGAGTTCCGCCTGATGCAAGCCTGAGTTCTGTGATTTTGTTCAGGTTTTGAATTGCTGGATTTTCGCTCTGACGGCGGCGGAAGCGGAAAGACTCTTCGGCTATTCTTTCAGTCCGGCTGACTCTTCGCCGTGAGAGAGTTTTGACTCATCTTGTCCGTCTTTTACATTTGATTCGGGAGTTTTCCATTGAGCTCAGAATGCCAGACCAGCGGTCAGTGTGATCAGAATTCGGAGTCGTCGTCGAGTCGTTCCGTCGAATCCGGATCGACTCTTAATCGGCGTGTATTTCTTGCGCTGGCATCGACGGCTGTTGGCATGAGTTCGGTTCGTGCCGGCGAGGATTTTCCGTACGGTGAAGATGCTCCGCCGGTTCGTTATCCCGATCCTCGCCTTGTCGCTCTTGATGACCGATTCAAAGCACTGAAACTCGGGAACACGCCGATTCAGAGACTCTACCACAGCAAGGAGATGCTCTGGGCAGAAGGCCCTGCGTGGAATGCTGTTGGTCGATATCTGCTCTGGAGTGACATTCCGAACAACATTCAGCGTCGATGGCTTGAAGAAGATGGCCACGTCAGTGTGTTTCGAAATCCGGCGAACAACAGCAACGGGAATACGTTCGACTATCAGGGACGACAGATTTCCTTCGAACATCTGACTCGGACTGTCGCTCGTTACGAGCACGACGGAACGAGAACTGTGCTTGCCAGCACCTACGAAGGAAAATCGCTGAACGCTCCGAACGACGGAGTCGTCCATCCGAACGGAGACATCTGGTTCACTGATCCCGGCTATGGGGCTCTGATGGATTATGAGGGAACAAAAGCCGACACGAAATCAGTGCAGCCCTACCAAAAGGAATCCCTCTATCGGATCGAGGCGTCTACGGGCAAGCTGTACCGTGTTGCGGATGACATCGCCAAGCCAAATGGTCTGTGTTTTTCTCCTGACTACAAAAAGCTGTATGCGGCGGATACGGGGGCATCGCATTACCCCGGGAACAAGAATGCCATTCGCGTCTGGGATGTGGTCGACGAAAAGAAACTTTCGAACGGTCGGGAGTTTGCTTCCATGGAATTGAATCTCAATGGCAAAACAGTATCCGGGTTCGCTGATGGGATTCGAGCCGACGTTGACGGAAACATCTGGTCGAGTGCCGGCTGGGTGGGCCATGGCTACGACGGCGTGCACATCTTTGCCGCTGAGGATGGTCAGCGAATCGGACAGATTCTGCTTCCGGAAATCTGCAGCAACGTCTGCTTCGGCGGCACGAAACGAAACCGACTGTTCATGACCGGCAGCCAGTCGCTCTATGCTGTCTACGTCAATACAAGAGGCGCACACCTCACATAGTCAACCTGCGGCAAGTCCCGTTTTTTCAGCGTTCCGATTTACTGAACAACTGAGTCGCTCTGCCACGCTGCGAGTGTGTCAGAGCGACTTGATCAGCGGCAGGTGATGCTGGAACGCGAGGAACGCTTTGACGAGGTCGGAACAGAGTCGGGGACGGTCAATACTCAGGCTGAGTGAATCATTGGTGATGCGCAGCTGTCCGGGAATGCCCTGAAGACGGATCACGCATGCGGTTACATGTCGATCGTATTCCAGCTGTACTTCCTCCGATGCTTTTTCTTCCAGGAAATCGATCAGCTCATTCAAATCGATTTCTGCAGTCGGACTGAATCTGACCGTATCGAAGAAACAGCCGAATGCTGCCGACAGTGCGATCCAGTTCAGCGAATCCGTCTGGCGGAAACCTGTGAGTTCCTGAGTGCGAAGCGCTCGGGAGCATTTCTCGTTATCGAGCGCAACCGTGACGCTATAGTCGAACCAGGGACTGGAGATCACTCCTGTTCCATCGATGGCATCTGACACGGAAAGCTGAGTACGCCGGCACTTGAGATTCAGCTTCAGCTGACTGAAACGCGTTTCCAGTTCCGCATTGATGTCATCTGCAGCGATGCGTGCGACGAACGCCTGAGTGTGTTCATTGAACTCCGTAGGGACCTGATGTGCCTTTCGGAAACCCTTCAGGTCGCGCACTCGCATTCCGTCAGTTTTGACGAGAGAAAGTCGTGTGGTGAGAATCTGGTCAAAAGCGTCCGGCATTGTTGTCTGTGTGTTTTTGCGATTTGTCTCTGAAAAATGTTTAGCATGTCACTCCTGCTCGCCATTGTGACAGGAGGTGAGATGTCAACAATCAAGGATCTGCTGCAGGATCTGAAGAAACTGTTTTTCGGCAGACAAGGGGCCGGAATCTGCAGCAGCCGAAGTTCCGCCAATTCCGGTTTCTGAAGACGATCCGAGTTTCTGGCCGGAGAGGTCTGAATGGTTCGTCACGGAGACGGATAACTCGACGGCGGAGAAGAATGTCGCTGAGCGGGGGAGTTTAACCAGATCTTTCTGAGTCGTCAGAAGCAGTTCCGCTCCGGAGTTGTCGAATTCTGAAACCACTGATGTGATGTCGGACTCCGAATAATGATGATGGTCCGGAAACGTCCGGCTTCCGACAATCTGAACTCCCATGGAGAGGCAGGTTTTGGTAAATGCCTCCGGATTTCCAATGCCGCACATCAGAAACGCAGACTTTCCGGAGACGTCATTCACAGAGCGACGATCGCCGGTGGTGTTCACCAGAGCTGCAGGAACGAATGCGACTTCAAAGAGCTTATCTGGGGGCAAACACGTCAGTTCCAGAACTTTCCGGCGGATGACCTGAAGCTGATCCGGTGCGACGGAATCACAGCGAGTGATCAGGATCAGGGATGCTCTTCGAAGGGAAGACAGCGGTTCTCGCAGAAGGCCTCGCGGAAGGATTGCATTGAATCCGAAGGGGTTGAGCGCATCAATGAGAACGATGTCGAGATCTCGTGCCAGTCTTCGATGCTGAAAGCCGTCGTCCATCACAATCACATTGACGGCCGACTCGGTCACCAGTCGAATAGCGCTCTGAGCTCGATTCTTGTTCTGGATATGCGGGACGTTCGGACACAGAAGTTCAAGGACGCGGTATTCGTCGTTATGGCCGGACTGATCAGCGTGATAGCCCCGGCTGACGATCCCGGGTTTCCGCCCGAGCTCGCTCAGGCAGCGAACAAGCCAGGCAACGACGGGTGTCTTGCCGGTACCGCCGGTGGTAATGTTGCCGATGCTGATCACAGGAACTGAAACTCGTGCAGTGGAACACAGACCAACATCGAATGCGCGATTGCGCAGCCAGATGGCAATGCCATAGAACCAGCTCAGGACTCGCAGTGTCGTTCTCAGGACCCCTGCCGGAATCCCGGTCTGCTCGCCGCTGATCAGCTGTCGAAAAGCATCTCCGGATGATCGGGTTGTGGTCCCGAGCTTTTGACTGGAAGCAGTCAACTGAGTTGTCGATCCTGTCGTATTCATTCCGGAGGTCTGATGAAGTATCTGCTTCGGCTTTCCTCGAACTGTTCTTTTCAGGCTGACACTGATGATGCCAGTGCTGATGACAGCAGTATTGTTGCGAAACTGCTGTTCGCTGGGTATCCGTGCGACAGAAATCTCAGAGAACGGTTTCGGCTGTCGGGACTCTCGCTGATGGAAAATTCAGGGCTCAGAGTACGAAAACGGCGGGAAGAGAGATATCCTCACGTTGAGCGGCAGTGACATGACACGCGGGGATTAGCTGTCAGTTTCAGGTAAGCATCTCCACTTCTGCAGAGATTTGAGTCAGCGGGCCTGCAGCCACTGTGATATCGGCAGATACAGAAAATCAGAGTCCAGAAATGTCAACCAGATCGATCGATGACGGATTGCTGAAACAGATCGCGGAGTTTCATCAGGGACATCTGATTCAGTGGTGGTCGGAGCTTGGGGATGCGGAGCAGGAGTCGCTTCTGACTCAGTTGAGGGAGACCAGCTTCTCGGATATCCACTCAATGTGGCGGGAGGCCGCTGGAAAGAGGCAGTCTGACGCTGGCGGGGCCAGTCGAGCTGACATCGCGACAGCTCCAGGGCACGTTGTTCTTCAGCCCTCGGATGTCGCCGGCGAACAGCTCTGGGAGAACGCCGCAGCGGATGGCGAGAAACTGCTGAGCGACGGGCGAGTGGCGATCATTACGGTTGCCGGAGGTCAGGGAACTCGGCTTGGTTTTCCGCATCCGAAGGGAATGTTTCCGGTCGGACCGGTGACTGATCGAACGCTGTTTCGGATCTTTGCAGAACAGATCCAGGCGCGTCAGAAACGTCATCGTGTTTCGCTTCTCTGGATGATCATGACCAGCGAAGCGACTCATTGTGAGACTGTCACTTACTTTGAACAGCAGAACTACTTTGGTCTGAAGTCGGATCAGGTCGTATTCTTTCAGCAGGCGAGTCTTCCGGCTGTGGACGCCGCGAGTGGCCGAATTCTGATGTCGGATCGTGCGACGCTGAATCGGGCACCTGATGGACACGGTGGTCTCATCGCAGCACTGCAGCGCAACGGGCTTCTGAAACGACTGACCGAATCGGGTGTTGATTACGTCTTTTATCATCAGGTCGACAATCCGACAGTGATCATCGGAAATCCGGCACTCATCGGCTTTCATCATCAGCATGGTTCACAGGTCACGACCAGTGTTGTGAAGAAAATCAGTCCGACAGAGAAAATGGGAGTGCTTGCTGATGTCGGTGGCCGGACGGAGATTATTGAATACAGTGAGCTGACTCCTGAACAGGCGGCGCGACAGGATGAGTCCGGACAGTGGGTGTTCTGGGCCGGGAACACGGCCGTGCATGTCTTCAGTGTCAGTTTTCTGAGTCAGCTCACTGCTGTCGGTCAGGGGCTTCCGCTTCACGTTGCCAGAAAAAATGTGCCGTATCTTGGTACCTCCGGGAGGATGGTGACTCCGTCGGACCCGGCATCTCCGAATGCCATCAAGTTTGAGCGATTCATCTTCGATGCGATTCCGATGGCGGAACGGACTCTGATTGTTGAAGGTCATCGCGACAACGAATTCAATCCAGTCAAGAATCGTGACGGCGCAGATTCGCCTCAGACTGCTGCTGCGGCGCTTT
This sequence comes from Planctomyces sp., assembly GCA_046345315.1. Taxonomy (GTDB): domain Bacteria; phylum Planctomycetota; class Planctomycetia; order Planctomycetales; family Planctomycetaceae; genus F1-80-MAGs062. The sequence continues at coordinate 12,837 of JBKDKA010000239.1, read as the reverse complement.
CTCGAATCGCAGCGAACTGGCTGAAAGCGGCTGGCGTTGCAGTGTCGGACAGTGACCTGGTGGAAATCAGCCCACTGAATGCTCTGGATGCCGCTGAGCTGACCGCGAGAGTTCGTGCCGGAGAAGAGATTCGCATTCATCGTAGAAAGCTCTGATGACAGGAGGCGGAAAATGCGAGAAAATCGCTGGTGAGAACTTCAGGACGATACAGAGTGGAGAGAATCGGATCGTTGCCGTGCGGGGCAATGGAAACACGCGGTGAGGTAACGCCGATGCAGTTCAGAACGGCTGTGATCATACTGACGATGGCGACTGCGGCGATCGGCTGTGGCGGAGGCAGCTCCGGCGTTTCCACCAATGCGACGGCGCCAGCAACCGCTTCAGCATCAGCCCCAGCTGCTCCATTGACGACCGGCCCGGCAACTGCGTCCGGGGCTGCAGTTCCCGGAAAAACCGCTGGACATGGTCGCGCCGAAGTCTGGACTGACGACAAAGGAGTCAAGTGGCTGGGAGACATCCCTTATGATGTCTTCTTTGATCAGCCATCAAAGATTGCAGCTGACGAGACACCTCTGGCTACAGGTGGAGGTTCAGCCCCCGAGACTGTGTCTGCATCGGGAACCGGCGCGGCCGAGGACAGGACAGCGGCAACTGCGGCCACAAACGGAAAATCTGCTTTCCCCGAAGGTCCGTCTGCCGGTGGAAGCCCCACGGGGGAGCAGGGATCTGCAGGTTCCTGGGAGGATCTCATTTCTGCGGACGTCATTGACGCAGAAATGAAACAGCTGAGAAACACGCTTCAGGAGAATCTGCAGTCAGTGGGCAGCTTCAATGCATCGCTGCTCAGTATCCCCGCACGAATTGCCGCGATCGGAACTCTGGCAGGAATCGCGGCCGCACATAGTGGTGCGATCAGCTGGAAAGAGGATGCGGGATACATTCGGGAGCTTGCTCGTCAGATGAACGAGAAACAGCTTCAGCGTGGTGCAAAAGATCAGAAGCGGCTTCTCGGGTTGTTTGAATCTATTTCCGATATCCTGAATCGCTCGAAGCCAGCGGACCTGCCTGCGCCCGCTGACAACATTGACTTTGCTGCGGTTGCAGAGCTGCGTCTGTTAATGATGCGAATGGAAGAAGCAGAGAAACGTCTTCGAACAGAATTCGGAAATGAAACGGCGTTCTCGCGCGGTCGTCCGACAATTCAGCATGAAGCATCGGTACTGGCAGTATTTTCTCATGCAGCAGCATTGCCCGAATATGGCTATAGTGACGACACGGAATTCGTCGGATACGGAGTTGCAATGGAGAATGCAGTCAGGAAAATCATGGAGGCTGCAGAATCCGGTGATTTCGGAGCCTACGAACTGGCCGTGACGACTGTGTCGAACACGTGTCAGGAATGTCATTCAAAGTTCAAGAACAACTGACCCTGTTCAGAAGGATGAACGTCTTGAGTTACCGCGGAATTGCAGTCAGCCTTCTTCTGTTGAGCTCAGTCATTGCGCCTTTGTCAGCGGATACCATCGTGCTGAAAACCGGGCAGCGAGTTGAGGGTGAAGTTCTGAAAGTTCACAAGGAAGCGTTGTTCGTTGATATCGGCGTCGACGTCATCCGGATTCCGACAGACCAGATCGCGGAACGAATTACAGGAGAGAAGGAAAAGGAAGACACGAGCCGGACGAGCGACGGGGTCTTTCTTTCTGCGTCCCTGCCGGAACGAACGGTGAAGGAGCTTGTGCTTCAGTTCGGTGAGGGCGTACTGCTGATTCAGACACCCGATGGCCTCGGATCAGGATTCGTGATCAATGATCGCGGTTACTGCGTGACGAATTATCATGTGGTCGAGGGGCAGACACGAATTGCGGCGACAATTTTTCATCGGAATCAGCAGGGAGATTTTGAACGTCGAGCGATTCGAGACGTGAAGATTCTGGCTCTGAATCCGTACTTTGATCTGGCGCTGCTCGAAATTCCGGTTCAGGAAGGTCTGAAGTTTCGTCCGGTCTATATCGCGGACGATGACTTTCAGCGAGAAGGCGATTCCGTGTTCGCCATCGGTAGTCCGCTCGGACTGGAACGGTCGGTATCAGAAGGAATCGTGAGCACTCGGAACAGGAACATGGAGGGGCTGGTTTATATTCAGACAACGGCTCAGATCAACCCCGGCAACAGTGGCGGACCGCTCTTTAATTCGCGAGGCGAAGTGGTCGGAGTCATCAACATGAAGCTCACCTTTGGTGAAGGGCTGGGTTTCGCAATTCCAGTGGCTTATCTGAAACATTTTCTCCGGAATCGTGATGCGTTTGCGTTTGATCGAACCAATCCCAACACCGGATATCACTACCTCGACCCGCCACGACGCACCAATGCCGCAGTTCCCCCGGCATCTCCCCTGCCAGAGGATTCGAAAGCAGCGAAGTCACGCTGATTGCGACAGGATGGCCTTGTCGCTGAATTCGTTGATCGTCATTCTGACCGGGTTGAACTGACCAGGCAGTGAGTGTTCTGGTTGCGGAGGCTGTCAGTCAGTCGACTGTTTGCCGGCGTCTGCCGAATCTTCACGAGATGCAGTGCCTGTCGTTGTGAGCAGTCCGGACGATGGCGAACGATTGAATGCGTTCCAGACCAGCGACCAGACGATGGCCATCAGAGTCAGTGCGGAGAGAACCGCCATCCACGCGTGTCGGCTGGCGCGTTCCGTCATTTCCTTGAGCGGCAGCAGAGCCGTATCCTTCCGTTCCTGAACGATCACAATCCACGGCTGCCTGAGATGATCTGCCAGCACTGGAGCCATCGCTGCCATCCATGGGCCGTGAAATGTCGCCGCTGCCGGGTCGGAAAGCTGCTCTACCGGGTCTCGATAGTTTTCGAGCCGTACCTCGCTGAACTTCAGAGCTTCTCCATCCGACCGATCCGACGGTGCGGCTTCGCGGAGACTCGACTGGATTGAGTCAATCGTGAGCGGATCGATTCTGAGCTGATGAATCAGTTCAGCAGCTCCCGGAGACTGCATTCGGGATTCTGTCAGAAACGGATGATCGACAAGCTGCCAGTCGCGCGAATCGGCGAGCGCAATGAAGCGTTCCACCTGGTCGTTTGTTGTGCCCTTCAGTCGCTGAATCAGCCCCTGCTGGAGATCTCCCAGCTGAACCGTTCGAGCGAAGACTCCGATGATCCTGCTGCTTCGGTCGCGGACGGGAACGCTGAGTGCAACCATATATCGTCCCGTCGCATCGCTTCGGTAGGCGAGGCTGATATGTGGTGTCTGGATGGGCTGAACATCGCCGGGGACTTCTCCTTCGCGATACTCGATGTTTCGACCGTGAAAATAATCTCGACGACTGAAGGTTCTGCCGAGCGTTTCCGGACTGAAGCTTCTTCTCCAGAGTTGAACACCCTGGGCATTCGTCAGAAACCAGCTGCTGTCCTGACTTCGCTGCCGAATCGTATTGGCCTGATCGCAGCGTTCTTTCGCGTGATCGAGAAGACGCATCCACAGTGGCCGATCAGCGATGGGAAGTCCGTGCATCTCCTTCATTTCCTGAGTGACATCGGATGCAGGACGCTGCATGAGTTCTTCGAGAGCCACCCGGACATCCTCAGTGTTAAGGATCTCCTGCAGTTCCTCAAGACGGTCGAGGATCACGTCTTCGAGAGACGATGCCTGCAGGCGGGCTGACAGAGCATCACTTTCAAGAGCTCGTTTAGTGAGGCCTTTTTCGGTCTGGCCAAGATTGTTTCGAAGAGCGCTGTAGAAAATCGGGACCATGGACGCCATGAGCAGCACGGGGCCGACGACACCGAGCAGAAGCAAAGGTCTTCTGGCACGATGGCGGTCACGAGCATCCAGTTCATCGCGGACTGCCTGAGCGTTCGGAAGACGTTCGGTCGGATTGACTTTCAGGCAATGGTCGATGATTTCGGCCAGGCGATTGTCGACACCTCGAATGCTGCGATGAGCGACAGGCTCTGGTGCAGCGGATATCGCGTGTCGATAGAGAGCGAGGCGATCAGTGAGCGCTGGAGCCGATTCCAGCAGCTTCTGAGTGGCGTCATCGCGAAATGGAGGTCCGCCGGTCAGCATGTGGTACAGCATTGCACCGATGGCGTAAACGTCCCATCGAGCATCCGGAAGTGCATCGAGATCTGCCTGTTCCGGGGCCATGTAGTAAAGAGTTCCGAGCGCAGGACTGTGCTCGTGCGACATGCGAGCCTGTCCGAAATCACAGATTCTGGCGTGGAGCTGCCCGTCGAGCAGAACATTGTCCGGCTTCAGATCACAGTGAAGGACTCCGGCACCATGAGCGTCGATCAATGCATTGCAGACTTCTCGTGCGATGCGGACGGCTTCATCAACGGACAGCGCACCACGACTCATGTGCGACGCAAGAGAGCCGTTTTCCACATACTCCATGACGAAATATGGAGGTTCTGCGTTCCATCCCACGTCGATCAGCCGAACGATGTTTCGCGACGTGTAAACAGCGGCCAGCTTTTCGACTTCGCGGCTGAGCATCGACCAGTTGAGTCCGCGTCGATGCGGGTAAAACTTTACCGCCACCATTCGGCCTGTGTGATCTTCCCTCGCGAGCCATACGGTTCCGTAGGCTCCGGTACCAAGTCGGCGAATCGCGGTATAGCCCTTGATTTCGGCGGGCGGCTGACTGCCATCGAGGCTCATCATTCGCGACCGTTCCCGGTCGTCGTCGTTCTGAATCTGAGTGTTGTTTTCGGCGTTCACTTCAGGAGCGTTCGTCTGGCAGGCAGCGTCGTGCGTTACGGCCGGGACAGGTCAGGCCTGAGTTTTTCGTCAGTGTCCTGATTGTCGAGTCCGGTGATTATGAATTGATCGAGTGTTGATATCCAGCGGCGTTGTGAAAATCCGCGCTGGTGAATTCCAGACACAGAATTCCGGCTTTTTCAGGAGGAATGTTGAGTTTCTGCATCTGTTGACGTTTCTCATCAGGCTGAATCATTTCATCCAGCTGCTGAGTTGTCTCTGAACGCCGCGAAAACTTTGCCAGCACGCCATCAGATTGGATTCGAATCAACAATTCAGGTGGATACTCAATCAGATACCCAATCTTTGATGTTTGAAAATCATACATTTTCTTAAAGTGTCTTCGGTATGCCACCGAAAATCGCTCCCTCTGCCAACTTTCGAAATCCGCTCGGACTTCTCGGGCGAATGCTGTTGTCAGGGAAGCGGGCCGCCTATTCCGCACTGATCCACGAAGCCATCCGACTTATAGCTCGCCCCCTTGATGGACTTCTGGCATCCCGCAACCGTCGAATGATTGAAGCGGCCGGAAAAACTCCATCCGGCGAGCCGGTCCTGCTGGTTGTAGGTGCCCCGCGAAGTGGAACGACGCTCGTTTATCAGACACTGGCGCAGTTTCTTGATGTCAGCTATTTCAGCAATCTAACTTCGTTTTTTCCGAAGTCCGCAATCGCCGGATCGAAGATGTTCAGCTGGTTGACCGGAAAGGGATCTGTCGATTTTCACAATTTTTACGGACAGACCGCAGGGCTCAGTGGCCCCAATCATGGATTCAGTATTTGGAACCAATGGCTGGGCGAAGATCGATATGTTCCGCGGAGTAACCTGTCTGAATCCGAGATGGCGGAAATGCGTTCGTTCTTTGATTCGTGGACACGCACTTTCGGCAAACCGTTCCTGAACAAGAACAATCGGAACACGGCCTGTCTTGACCAGCTTTCACGTGCGATTCCATCGGCGACCTTCATCGTGGTTCGACGAAATCCTCTTCGCGTCGCACAGTCTCTCATCAACGCTCGTGCTCAGGTTCAGGGCGACAAGACTGTCGGCTGGGGACTTCATGCGACTGATCTTTCCGACGCATCCGATCCGTTGTCCTATGTGGATGACGTCTGCGATCAGATTCTGCAGATCGAAGAGGAGCTCGATCAGCAGCTTCAGGAGATTCCGGAAAACCGTCGGATCGAGATCACCTACGAAGGTTTCTGTGAAGACCCCGCTTCGGCACTGACAAAGATCGAGAATCGGGTACCGGGAGTCCGGTTGCTCCGGGACCGAGTTGCTCGGGACCTGAAGCCATTCAAACCATCCGCTGGCATTTCTCTGAGCATCGAAGAGCAGAAACGAATTCTTGAGAGACTCGCCAGTGTTCGAGAACATCGTGCCGGCCGATCAGAGGCTGCTGCTGTGACTGCACCGTGAGCTGGATCGGTAAGAACGGATTCAGTCAGGCGGATCTTTAATCCCGCATGAGTGGAAAGAATTGTCACACGAGGGCTGATGAAGTATCCTTGGGTAATGCTTTGCTGATCAGCGAAGCATACGACTGGTCCGGAGCTTCTGCCGGATTGTTCCGACGCTGCGGACGTGTTGTGCCAGTCGCCCGGGAGAGGATTGATGGTTCGTGGGCCGAAAAGACTTCCCTGCCCGGGACCGGGCAACCGAAGAGAGTTTCTTCGACTGGGGACGCTCGGGATGTCCGGGCTGTCATTGTCGCAACTGCTGGCGGCAAGATCTCAGGCTGCGGAACTCCGATTACCCACGGATACATCGGTGATTCTGTTCTGGATGTGGGGTGGCCCAAGTCAGCTTGAGACCTGGGACATGAAGCCCGATGCGCCATCGGAGTATCGCGGACCGTTTCGTCCGATCCCGACTTCAGTGCCCGGGATGGAAATCTGTGAACTGTTTCCTCGTCAGGCCCGTCAGGCGCACCGTTTTTCGCTGATCCGATCGCTGCACCATGAAATGGCAGCTCACAATGACGGATCGATTGAGCTTCTGACCGGAAAGACACCGGTACGACCGGACCCCACATCGACGGCTCGATCGGAGCATCCTGATTTCGGGATGGTTGCCAGCCGGCTTCGAGGGGCACACCCGAGCGGCATGCCGCAGTACATCGGGATTCCGACAAAGCCATTCATGACTCAGCCGAACTACCTTGGGGTGAGCCATACGGCTTATGTGACGGGTGATCCATCTGTTGACAGGTTTCAGCCGCCGAATCTGACGCTGGATGCCGGGATCGGGGCATCGCGACTTTCTGACCGACGATCTCTGATTCGTCAGCTGGATCGCATCCGGAGTGATGCTGATCAGTCCGGAATGTTTGACGGTCACGATCGATTTCAGGAACACGCGTTTCGCCTGATGACGAGCGACACGGTTTCGCGAGCATTTGATCTGGAATCTGAGGATGCAGCGACGCGGGATCGCTATGGTCGAACGCTCTGGGGACAATCCTGTCTGCTGGCTCGCAGGCTGGCTGAAGCAGGAAGTGCCGTCATTACGATTGATGCACTGGCGCCGAAGATCAGTCTTCCTGTTTATTTCAGCTGGGATGACCACTCCAATCCCCTGAACGGCTGGGACCTTGCAAAGGGGATGAAGCTGAGGGCAGACGACATGGATCCGGCGTTGTCAGCGCTCATTGATGACATCTACGACCGGGGACTTGATCAGAAAGTCATGGTCGTCGCGGTGGGTGAATTCGGACGCACGCCACGATTGACCAACTACGGTGGCTGCCTTGGCAGAGACCACTGGCCGCAGGCTCAGTCTGCATTGATCGCAGGCGGCGGACTTCGCATGGGGCAGGTTGTGGGGGCCACCAATTCAAAGGCGGAGTATCCGACCGAGAGACCGCTGACGCCGCAGGATCTGCTGGCCACAATCTATCGTCATCTGGGAATTCCGGAGAACCACTCGTTTACAGACTTCTCGGGACGTCCCGTACCGATCCTGTCGAGCGGCTCCGCGATCCGAGAACTCATTTGACCAATCGGATGAAAAGATACGGAAAGTTCCGTTGTGATCGCTGAAACACAGCTCGGATGATATGAGCGCACCAGCGGACCGGACGAGGGAAGTAAGCGAACCACTCGTTACTGTCAACCGCGAAGATTTCGCACCGGGAAAATCCGTGCTCCGCTGCCAGAGCCTGAAGCCGAGGTTCCGTGTTCATTCGATAAACCGCCGGGTAGTGATATTCCTCGACTTCGCGACGACCACGAGCGATCGTGAGGACTTTTTCCTGAATTCCAAGACACGCTGTGACGCGCGCGACTCGGGCGAAAAAACATTTCGCATTGATCGTGGCTCCGATGTAAACACCGCCCGGCTTCATGATATCTGAAAGGCGTTACATGTAACCATCAAAGTTCTCCACATGTTCCATCACCATGAAGCTGTAAGCCAGATCAACGGATGACTGCGGAATGTCGGCGTCTTCAAGGACCGATCTCCAGACCTTCTGGAAGCACGCTGGAACTTCAACTTCAGGGTCCGGTTCGACACCCGGGAGTGTCCCGACCTGACGCGCGATGTCTTCCTGAGGCTCCGAGCGACGTCCGATCCCTGAGCCGCAGCCGATATCGAGCACTGTGTGGGTTTTGTTGAGCCGTGAGACTTCCTGATTCAAAAGCCTCTCAAACACCACATGACAGACTGAATTCGGGTCAAAGATTCCGGGCTTTTCAAATCCCGGTGTCGACGGTCCCGTAGCATGTGCGGCAGTCAAGACTCAGTACCTCGTTGACAGAACTAACCGATCGATGAATCCCTGATGAAATAACACTTCATCGCGAAAACTCGCATTTCAAAACCGGGACAGTCACGTTTCCAGCCGAAGAAATTGCGGAAAAATCCCTGTCTGACGGGCGGCGATCCCGGTTATGAAAGCACCTCTATAAGAGTCGTGTCGGGGGATTACAAGACGGAATGACGCAGTCGCTGGATTTTCGAACGGGTCTCTCAGCACTTGTGGAATATTCCGTATGTCATGACCACTGAAAGATCGTTTCACCTGTGGAGCACTTCGGGGTTTGTTAGTGGATCTCTGTTCACAAATACTCACTCGTCCGTGGCGTCGATGTTCCGGAGGGCATGAGATTTGATCCATCCGGGTATGCATGGCCTTGTCCTGACTCCGCCGATCCATCCGGGGCTGCCGAGGTCTTCCAGTCGGTATTCCCGCAGTGGCATGCTCACGTCAGATTCTGCAGAACCGAAATAGGGCCTGCCGAAATCAGATCAGGTGAACAGGTGGCCGCTTCCTGATTTACTCAGCTGTCTGCTCAGACAGCCGTCCTGACCAGTTCGCCAGCCACGGAATGTTTCTATCAATGACGGAATCCTGTCGAATCCGGGAGAAGTCATCGGGAGCGCTGATACTACCGCGAGCAACGCGATCAATTCTCAGGTCGATCATCTCGGCAGCGATCCGCTGAGCCTCCTGTTCAGCGGAGGCGAGTTCCTCCTCGGTCCAGTTCGCCATCTCGCAGCCGATCTTCGAAAGATCTCCCGGGAGATGGACATAGCCGAGGCCGACTTCGCCCGTGATGTCGAGGGACCGAACCAGGAGTCGATACAGGGGAAGCTGCAGGTCAACCCACTGACCTCCTGATCGGTGTGACTTTTCGGGAGCATCTCCTGATTCGCCCGTCTTGTAATCCAGAACACGCCATTCACCGGTGAGGGTATGCCGATCAATTCGGTCGATGCGTCCTTTGATTCGGATCGGACGTCCATGAATATCTTCCATGTGATCGTAAGTCAGCTCGATCTCGGTGTGGCTGATTCGCCATCCTTCTTCCGCTGTGCCTGCCTGCCAGTCCGCAAACCGCAGGAGACGGTCTTCAAGCATCTTCAGCTGGACGCTGATGGTGGCAGAATGATCTCGCCCATATTCGTGAAGAACGATCCTTCTCAGCGTGTTGAGCAGAAAGACGCCGATCGGCCCCGAGACGACGGAATCCCTGAGCGGAGAAACTGCAAACTCCTTGAGAACTTCGTGCACGAGGCTTCCGAATGCTGTCGCTGAGAGTTCCTGAAACTCACCGCTGACCGGACGCAGATGAAGTTCACGGGCGAGAAAATATCGGTAGGGACACTGAATGAAATCCCGAAACGCAGAGACAGAAAACTCTGTGGGTCTGCGGTGATCGTGCACTGGTTCCGGGACCGTGAATCCGCTGACGCGCTGGATTCCGGAAACCGGAGTCGCCGCCGACGATTCGGCAGATCCTTCCAGACTCGGAATATGCGACAACGTTTCTGCTCGGCTGCCTTCGTTTTCAGATTCTTCGTGACGGTAATACATCTGAACTCGCCTCGGAATCGATTCTGCATCGGCAGCAAACCAGAGGCGACTGGGGTGCAGCGGATTTCCATTCACGTCGCTCCTCGCTGCGATCAGTCGAACCTTCTTTCGGGAGGCGAGTATCGCAGTGAGCGCATAGGCATCGCGGGCGTAACGACGATCGTTATCCTTCAGTCCGAGCATGTTACGGAAACTGTCCGGCAGGAAGACATCGGCAGTACCAGACTCCGGAATGAAGCCTTCATTGAATCCCGTGAGGAGCAGGATGGGGGCGTCATCAAGCTGAAGGTCCAGCCATCCCTGAATGTCAATTCCTGTCTGGTCAGGTTCAGCGCTGATCATGGTGTCTGCCACCTGCCGCAGAAGAAACTGAATCGCCTGGGCAGCGGTGAGAGATGGCATTACCGTCGACGGCATTCTCGCCAGGGAGTCTGCTGCTGACTGCAGTGCCCGGAATCCGGCGACGATGCCGCGATCGCAGCGCGATTCCTCGCTCAGCTCGCGATCTCCGTAGACTGCAGCAAGCAGCCGCAGACAGCCGTCAGCCCAGACCGTGAGCGGCTGTTTCTTCTGAAGCTGAGCGCCGGGGTGCTGACTGTTTTCGCTGAGTTGTTCATCCAGTGTCATCTGGCGCTGGCGGGGTGTCGATGTCCTTTTCCTGACGTTCCGGGGTGTCGTGCTTTCCGATGCGGAGAAAAGATGTGCGGGGAGGAGACACTGCAGCAGACGGGAGATTCCGTTCAGAACTGAGTCGATCACTTCCCGCACAGCAGCGTTGCCAGGCAATGGCGCCGGAAACTGCTGCAGGTGCTTTTCCAGGTAATCATCCATGACTCCCAGCCAGTTGCGATGCAGGTTCGACCTGCCTTTTCGCGACACCTCTCCATTGATCCATTCGAAAATATCCGGATGTCGCACGCAGTGGCGCATCGTTGCATAGTCAGGTGGGCTGGTGTCCTGAGCCGAAGCCAAATGAGCTGCCAGTGATTCGAGCAGGCGGTAAGGACGACTGTTCCGGACATACATGTCCACGGCCCAGCGACCGGAAAGACTGCCGGAAGCCAGGGCCTGCAGAATCGACGGGACGGTATTGTCGCTGGTGACGCCGATGGTAATGTCGTCGGCTCGATAGTGACCGTCCAGCATTGCAATTTCCCGGACAACACATCCGGCCTGCTCTGCGGCATCATTCGTGATCCGCATGATCTCTTCGGGAAGGTTCAGCAGGCGTGTCGTCCATCGATCCGGGATGAGACAGCCGTATTCATCGAACGAATCGGCTTCGTCTTCCGGAGCATGAATGAGCGCCGTCACGCGATCGCTGACCTGATCCAGCATCTGACGAACGATTCGATTCATGTCCACGGTGCTGACAAGAATGATATCTTTCGACGTACGACATTCCTTCTGCTCCACGGCGATCAGTCGAGCAGCCTGACGATCCCAGAGACGCAGATCATCCATCCGAACGAGATACTCTGACTGGATACGTCGCAGCGCCTTCCACCGTGCCGCTTCATCCTTTCGTTTTCGGCTGCTGAGCACGCGAAAAATCTCGTCGAACTCCATTCCCTCGGCAGCTAGCTCATCATGCTGACGGCGGAGAAGTTCGCAGAGCGACATCCATGCGGTCAGTGATTCTTCACCCGGGATACTGGGAAACGCGGCGGCAATCTCCTTTGGACGAATGCTGGTCACAGCCTGCTTCCAGACCAGCAGCTGAGTCAGATCATCAGCGAGACTCTGTTTTGCTTCATAGAGCTCCTCCGGAAAATGGTCGAACGTCAGCATTCGCGGCGGGATGAGCGCTGGCCATCGGGAACCGGCTCGCTGAACAAGAAGCTCCGTCGTCCTTCGGGCAGCTCGACGACCCGGGAATACCAGAAGCACTTCCGAAAGATCCAGTTCATCGCCGTGAGCGTATCGTTGAATCAGGTAGTCAACCACGGCCGGAAGTGCCGGCTGATCCCAGTTCAGAAAATGACGCTGCAGAGCCATAGTGAATCCTTCTCAGTGCCGATACGATTCCGCATGCATGATAGGCGGGCAGCGAAGTATCTTGAAGCAACGGACGTGAAGCGGAGACAGGGAGAGTCATTCCATGGCGCACAGGCCGCCCACGGCTGACGGCACGGAAAGTTCCGTTCAGTCGCCGGACGACATACTAATGGCATCTTCAATCCGAAGGTTTCGGCAGGCATTGTATTTTGTGTGCCTCCTCACCGATTTCTCCGCATTCATTATCGTGTTTACCGTTTCTCGTGGACTGGCCGAAACGAAGATCGATACCGGAACGCTCGGGCTCGTGGGTGCTGGTCTGTCTTTCAGCGCGGGAATCGGGAGTCTGGTGGGAGGTTGGCTGTCAGATAAATACGACAGTCGCGTGATTTTTCTGACCGGGGCTGTCGGCATTATCCTGAGTTCAGTGTCACTGGGCATTGCGGCTCCGGATTTTCTGCAATGGATTCCGTTCTACTGGCTTCTCGGGGTCTCAATCGGCTTTGTCTATCCACCTCTGATCAGCTGGCTGAACCAGAATGATCAGACACGAGAGAGAAGTGCCTCTGTCAGCAGGACGCTGGTTCTCTTCTGCATCTCGTGGAATGTCGGAATGATGGCCGGTCAGCTCACCGCCGGAATGCTTCATGAGAACGGGAATCGAGTGCTCTTTGCTGTCGCTGTCGGCATTGCGGTCATGAATCTGTTTGCCTCCGCGCTTGCTGTGCTGTTGTAT
>JBKDKA010000238.1:0-38825 GCA_046345315.1 Planctomyces sp. | reverse complement strand
CGGAAGCCTGGCAGTCGCGTCTCCGGTATTTGCCGGCGACGGAAGCTGCACAACAGGCGAGTGCACACCAGAAGGATGCAGCAGCGATGTCTGCTGCAAACATTGCGAGAAAATTTTTGAAGAAGCCGGACAGAAGCTCACAGATCAGCTCGCTTCCATGAGCTGCTGTGGCAACTGCGGCTGTGAACACTCTAACAGCTGCTGTGCTCCATCTTCGGTCTGCGACAGCGGATGCTCTGATCCCTGTGGAGACATCCTCGGCGACAGCTGTGGTGAAGGCTGCGGAGCTTCCGAAGAGGGATGCAAAGGCCTGTTCGGTGATGTCGGCCACGGGATCACCATCGGTGGCTGGACACAGTTCGGCTACCAGAACAAGGCTGACGGAGCGTTCACCGGTAACGGTGCGTTCAACAACGTCAACTTTGGCGGCGGTTTTGATAACTCCAACGAATGGGGCAAATTCAACCTGAACCAGCAGGCTCTGTACATCAACAAAACTGCTGACGGGTCCAAGGGTATCGGCTTCGGCTTCCGCGCAGAGATGATCTACGGGGTTGACGGTAACGAAGCTCAGGCGTTCGGAAATCCTGCGACTCCGGGTAACGGCAGCTACGACTTTCTGAATGGCTGGGACCACGGAACTTATGAGTGGGCTCTGCCACAGTTGTACGCAGAAGTCGCTGTTGAAGACGTGTCGGTCAAGCTGGGTCACTTCTACACGCCGGTGGGTTACGAAGTGATTCCTTCAGGCGGCAACTTCTTCCTGAGCCGTCAGCTGACGTTCTACAACAGTGAGCCGTTCACACACAGCGGTGCTCTCGCGACCTACACAGCGAGTGACAACGTTCAGATCCTTGGCGGATGGACTGCAGGCTGGGACACCGGCTTTGAACGCAACAACAACAGCAGCAGCTTCCTCGGCGGTGCCATCATCAAGCTGTCCGACAAGGCCACGTTTACTCACATGGTTGCGGCCGGAAACTTCGGTGCACGTCAGGATGGTATGGTCAACAGTTCTATCCTGGCCTACAACTGGACGGATAAATGGAGCTCGGTCCACCAGTTCGACGTGCTCGGAACGAACGCGTCTACTGCCGGTGCCAACTTTGCGACGAACGGCATTGCCGACAACTCGATCGGTCAGATCAACTACCTGTTCTACCAGGTCAGTGACAAGATCAAGCTTGGTACCCGTCAGGAGTGGTACAAGGCTGACAGTGTCTCCTACAACACTCTGACTTACGGCGTGAACGTCACACCGGTGAAGAACTTTGTTGTGCGTCCGGAAGTACGCCACATGTGGGCTCCGGGTGCCAATAACTCAGGGTTGGCTCCGGGCCACGGAGACCTCTTCAATGAGACCGTGGTCGGTGTTGACGCGATTCTGACGTACTGATCAGAAACCGTCTGGAATCTGGCATCGAACAGATGTCTGATGTCCAAAGTCGGTCGAGTTACAATCCGAAAGGTTCGGCGTTCGTCAGAATGCCGAACCTTTCTTTTTTGAGGTTCTGACAAAACCGGCACAGGCACCCAACGAAGTTACCTTCCTCAATAATTTCATGTCGGCAGAAGCCAGTCCGGGTTTTGTTTCTCGTACTTACTCGAAACCGAATTCTTTCCAGGCGATACCGTAGTCCGCACCGCGACTCAGAAACGCCTTTCGATCAGTGGTTCGATAGACCATCATGTCGATGGTGTTCTTTCCGACACAGACCCCTTTCGATGGGTCTGAAAAACCGGTCTGCAGTGTGGAAAGGTCAGTCTGCTGACCTGCCTGATCCAGCAGTGATTCCATCGTCAGGCATCGAGGATGACGTTTGACGGGCTGGTCCGCCGGAGTCTGGCTCATCTGGTGAGTGCCGAAACCGATTCGAACCAGACGCCCACGGATTTCTTCAACCTTCACACCGGCCGGTGATCCCTCAATATTCATAAGCCGGCCGTCTCCATCTGCCATCACGAATGTAAACCAGCCCGCGTGCCGGTTTCGTTCTGCCACGCTGCGCACCGCGTCGAGCGAATCCTGATAGAGAAGCTGAGCAATCAGCACGTAGCTCGGAATTCCCACTCGAGGTGACTGCCCGGGTTTTCCAAGATCAGCGCTGGTCCAGCTGAGCGCAAGGCCACGGGAGTTCATCCCGGCTCCCACCCACAAACCCGGAAATGCGTATGCCAGAACACTCGGGCCGTCGGTACGTTTCCAGTGAAGCATATCCGACATGCCGGCAACTGAGGGCATCCAGTCCCAGGTCTGCCCGACAAATGTTTCCTGGTGCTTCGTCTCCGGAGGTCCCACAGCAACCGCGGTGCAATGCGGAACCGGCGGCAGAACGCCACGATGGTACAGTTCCTCATGCAGCGTCATCAGAACGTGTTCTTCATAACGCAGCCCGGTGGCCTTCGCCATTCCTTCAAGCTCCTGAGCGATCTCGGCACACTCAGATCGAATCACGTCTCCACACGCTGCAGCGTACCGTATGAGATCTGCCTTCATGGCCGGCTTGCCGACGAATGCGGTCAGGATTTCACGCTCGTAAAACTGGTGAATCCGATCCGAAAACAGGCGTCCGTACAGAACTCCGCGTTCGTGGCTGCTGCCCTCGATAACGATCGCCTGACTGAATGGTTTCACGACTTCGAGTCCCGCCTGATTGCGAAATTTTCCCTGCAGCCCTTTGTCGATCTCCGAAGCGGCAGATATCTGCTGCGGAAGGTCGCCGGACGACCAGAAGCACGGCGATACTGCCGCGAGGCTGCTCAGTGAATTCGTCAGGAATGTTCTTCGCGTGGTCACTTCCGTCTCTCCACTGTGGTAGCTCGCAGTCATTCATCATGTTCGAGGTGGTGCGCGTGAGTTTACCATACCCCGGACGATGTGATCGAGTCTTCAGTGGGCTTATTGATGGCCGGTCAGCTAAAATGAGGAGCCCGCTCCACTTTCCGGAGTCTGCCAGTCTGCGAGTGGAACTTCTTTGATCATTTCTTCAGGGCCCGGTACGGGAATATGATCTTCCCATTCATTCAGCGGGACAGTCCAGGGTTCCGATCTCAGGGGTTCCGTCAGCGGAAGAATCCACGGCTGAGTGAAGAATGTGCGATCCACTCTGGCGTAGTCGATGTCGGGGTTCATCAACAGCTGAGGTCGACGTCCATTCAATGACGCGAGTGCCAGAACCCGGATCTGAAGGTCACCACGTCCGTGAGACCTGAAATGATCGCGAAGGAAATGGACAAAGGTCAGGATCATGTCGCTGTCTTTTGCCATTCGACTGATCTGGCGTGACGAAAGGAACGACCGAGCATCCACAACGCCTCCTTCGCCGGTCTCACGATTGCGAATATAGAACCGAATTCCGACATCTTTTTCCCGAAGCATCATGTGCCAGGCGAAATGATGTCCTTCCTCCGTCCAGCGTGCCGGGCCGGGGTACAACAGGCATCGGAACGGGAACAGCAGCTGCCACGCCACATAAATGCCGAGGCTGCCCATCACAAACCTCCGGCGAGACAGGTCCGGACCTGACGCCGTGAGTGCCGGAACGTCTGAAATACCGGGAAGTCGCAGAAGCCGTCGAGGCAGATCAGGAGGAAAAAAGACGAGCGTAGCGCCGATCATCATCCAGGGAAAGATTCCAATCTCGAACAGTCTGGAGTTCATCAGATGAAAGACCACGATCAGCCCGTACATCGGCACACGCGTCCGCGACCAGAAGATCAGTGGTACAACAAACAGATCCAGCAGCATACCGGCGTAGCTGAACGCCAGAGGCGTCCAGGAAAAATCAAGAAGGGGGCTCAGCCATGGAAGTTCGGCCTTCCGCCGGAGCCACATCGTCATGGGAAATCCCTGAAGCCAGTCGGGATCAAATTTTGCGAGGCCCCCATAGAAATAGGGAATTCCGAGCTGCAGTCGGAGAAGCCAGAGGCACCAGGTCGGGCAGTGGCTGGAACGTATGGCAGGCCGAATCACACAGTCGACAGAGAATGCGTGATGCGCCGGCAGAATCGTCAGCAGCCAGCTCAGCAGGCAGATCAGATAGTAGTGGTTCAGGTAGAACGACTTCTCGATCAGAAAGACATGTGTCATCGCTGCGGCGAAAATGACGGCTGACACGCGATAACAGAAGCCAGCAGCGATTCCCAGTGCAGCAGCAGTCATCACCCAGTATTGAACATACATCCCGTTTCCCGGCCAGGGGCGAACCCATCCAAAACCGGGGTATGTGAAATTCATGACCGGATTAATATAAAGGGCGCTGATCCAGCCGCTGGTGATCATCGACAAACAGTGAAAGATCATCAGTGTGCCGAAGAACACTCGGAAGAATATCAGAAGACCGTTATCAACCGGGGAAAACAGTCTGTTCTGCCAGCTGACGCCGCAGTCGGAGGGGGGCCGAAGCAGCTCATTCGGCAGCGATGCGTTGCCGTCGAAATCGACCACCTCTGGTGGTGTTGAAACTGTCGGAGGCATTGGCTGATCCGCTGAACAACCCTCTGGTCACCCACGAATGATCAACGATGCTGGTGCCGGCGCACGAAGAATCAGCGACGCGGGACAGGGGGATTTTTCGGAAGTGCACCGCTGAGTTCGAGGTCAAACACATTGGCCCCTTCCACAACCGTCTTTTCGATGGCCTGCTTGCCGCAGGCGTAACGGTTGGCATCCGTAATCGGTGCATCGTCGTCTTCCGGTGCCGGCGCAAAAACCTGAACAGTGTGTGCTCCCAGGATCGCACCATCGTCGGCATCGTATGTCGACAACACAAAACTACCATCAGCCTGAACAACACCCGATGCCGCTCGCCCAGTGTTGTAAGTGTCGGCTTCAGGTGGTGCGACCGGTGTGAACACGACCAGTCCGTCCTTCAGCAGCTGACCGTTACAGCGGACAGTTCCTGACACCGGAGCAACCTCGAAGCCGTTGTCACCACCGCACCCGAATGCCGAGAATACGGTCAATGACACAACAAAAAGACAACAGTGAATCTTCATCGGACATCTCTTCCCGGCGAACGCACGAAACTGAAATCGAAGATGCTTTGTGGTGGCTTACAAAACGGGACTGGATCCGAACATGTCTCGAGCAAAACAACGCATCGGCGGGCAGCGTACCCGCCGATGCGTCCGCAATCCGTTCCAGACCATCGAAAGGTTGACCTTAGGTGTTCCCAAAAGAGCACCTGATCAACATCTGGTCGCCATCAGTTCTCACCGACCACATTGCCGTCGGCTTTGTCACCCATGTAGCTGTAGGTCTGCATGTTGATGTTGTCGGAAATGAATCGTACCGAACCATCAGCAAACACGAACTGGACACCACCGGCATGCTGACTTGCAAAGCAATCATCAAACTGACTCAGAACCGTATCAGCCAGTTGCTTTCCACCATTGGGGATATGGCTCAGCCCGGTTTCCGCCACAACGTTCTGATGCTGACTGTTTGTACCGATCCAGACCGGAAAGTCGACGACGTTCGGGTGAGTCGGCCCGTCGATTGCACGGGCGAATTTCGTGTATCCTTCACCGACGGCGAATGTATTGCTCGTCCCATCAAGGATGTCCCGAATTTTGGTCGGAGTTCGTGTGTTCTTAATCTTACCAAACATGCCTGTGATTGAACCACCACCCGATCCGAGGCAACCCTTGTAGTCAGAACGCCCGAATCCACCGACCGATCGAGAAGCCACAGATGTCGGCGGCTCGTTAGCGCCACCGGTCGCCCGAAACGGGGAACGAGTCAGCTGCATGCTGTTCGACGGGCAGAGGTACACAGAAAGCACAGCGTCATTGACACCCGGAATCAGGTACAATGAGCGTTTCACCTCAGGGTCAGTCGTGGTCATGATACTGCCATGGTCTGTGGTGAAATTCAGCTGATTGTACAGATTTCCCTGATCCAGCCCCGGAAGGAGGAACGCACCCCATGCGTAATCGTCATCTCCGAAGAGCGTGCCTGGAGGAAAGCAATTCGCGGTGTCATGGTAGTTGTGCAGAGCAATTCCGATCTGCTTCAGATTGTTCTTGCACTGAGTTCTGCGTGCGGCTTCTCTTGCCTGCTGCACGGCAGGAAGAAGAAGCGATACCAGCACGGCGATGATCGCAATCACCACCAGCAACTCAATGAGCGTAAATCCCCGGGCAACCTGTTTCTTTCGCATTAGAAATCTCCTGTTCATAAATCTGAGAAACGGCACATCAGGACAACAATGTCCTGCACAATAGAACCACGGAATCAGATCAACAGAAAGCAGCTCGCAGAATCAAGGACCAAAGAGTCAGAGATCGCTTCCGAGGTCGAGGGATCCGCCGCATCTCAACTCCGACTCGAGCCCTAAACATCTCTCCAGTGTGGCAAAAAATACAAAACGCCACACAGAGCCGCAATCCACTCTGCCCTGTTTCGGCTTGCATTCACTTCGAAACCAACACTCCCAAAGTCCTGAAGATCAAGAGGTTCGTTTCCGGCAGGCACTTTAAAAATGCCTTGCGGATTCTGAACTGCAACGACAACTTCAGTCGCTCAGAAGTCCGGTCTCAGCAACTTCCTGCACGGCGGTGGATTCTCTGGAGAAGTTTTAAGAGGAGGTTAAGAAGTTGTTTTTTTATATTTATTTTCACATGTGATTCGGTCATATTCCCGACGCTTCGATTTCGGAGCAGAGTTGCACTTCGGATGTTTTCAGAGTGGAGACTGGCGGATGGCTTACGCGGTACGCTCACTTTTTTGTGTTGTTCCGGCATTTGTTTTCTTCCTTGCTGCTGGTTGCGGTCCGGCGATGACACCCGAGCAGCAGGCTCTCGAGAAGCTCCGTCAGGTGACATCAGTCGATGCCGAGGTTGACGCGGACGGTCGTGTCGTGGGGATCACCGCATCCGCACTCAGCAATCAACAGGCTGGGAATCTCACGGAGTTCCGGTCGCTGAAGAGCCTGAAGCTTTCGAAATGTGAACTCGAAGACGAGGCGTTTTCGGCTCTGAAGTCGCTGACCGACATCACCAGTCTTCAGCTTGATGGAACCCGGATCAGTGATGCGGGGCTGAGCCATTTGTCCGGAATGACGCAGCTCAGCCATCTGAATCTTTCCGGATGTTCGATCTCGGATGCAGGTCTGGAAAAAGTGGGGCAGTTCCGTGACCTGAAGATTCTGAATCTCAGTGGCACAACCGTTTCGGGGAAAGGCCTCTCATCGCTTTCAGGCCTCTCGAAACTGGAAGCACTCTATCTGCAGGGGACCCCGGTGAACTTTGCAGAAGTTGCCCCCTTCGACGGGCTCAGCAGCCTGAAAATTCTTCATCTGTCAAAGACAAAAGTCGACAGCTCCCTCATTCCATTTCTGTCGCGGCTTCCCGGCCTCGAACGACTTTACCTTGACGGGACGCAGATTCAGGACTCAGATATGCCGGATCTGGTGGAAGCACTGACGAAAAGCACTCCCCAGCTCAAAGGACTTTTTCTCGATGAAACTCGACTCACAGACGCCTCTGTTGAGCCCCTGGGAAGATTCGCTAGTATGCCCTCACTGGTGTTGATACACCTTTCCGGAACCGGGATTTCGCTGGATGGATACGTGAAACTTCGTCAGACTATTCCGGAAGTCAATCTGGTCAGTGAACATTGATTTGAGCTGAAATCTGATGGCCGGAGAACGCAGACTGCTTGAGGATCAGGTTTTTCATCATCTGCTCGGAAAGATTTCCGGCCAGCAGACCGACCTCCGAAGTTTCCTGAAGCCGGGCGTGATTGCCGCCAGCCTGAGCGTCAGTCGCACTACGGTCAGAAAGGCCATCGCTCGACTCGTTGATGAAGACTGGATCTGTCAGTCGGATGAGGGATATCAATACGGTAGTCGCCGTGAACCCGCTGGATCAGAGCAGTTCGACGAGGATGACTCACTTGACCACCAGTCTCAGATTGAGTCGACCTACTGGCGAATCTTCGACTGGATTCTGGAAGGTAACAGTCAGGGCGGTGAAGATGTCATTCCCAGACTGTTCTCAGACCAGTTTTCAGTGAGCATGGGAACCGTCCGCCAGGCACTTGACGGGCTCACTCGTGACGGAGTTCTGGTTCGTGTACCACGTCGAGGATGGCGATTTCGATCACTGACACTGTCAGATGTGACAGATACGATTGAGATTCGCACTCTGTTCGAATCGGAGGTTCTCCGGCGAGCCGGAGATCGAATCCCGCGGAGCTTCCTCGAATCACTGAGGAATCAGACGGAAAGCATCATCGAATCGATTGATCTGCTCTCGGAGTCTCGACGGCGTCGAGCAGACTATGTTTTTCACACGACGATTGTGGAACAGAGCACCAGTGATGTCCTGATTGATGTTGTCAGGCCACTCATTCGGCGAAGTATGTATGTCGGGCTGACGTGTCCTTCCGAGAAGCGTCATCAGGTGCGTTCCTTCCGGGAACATCTGGGAATTCTCGATACGCTGCTGAAAGGCAATAAGCTTGATGCCATCGATCTGCTGCAGGCTCATCTTCGACGAGCCCTGCACGACACGATCTCACCTCTGCTTGCTGCCGCGTCATTCGGAACAGAACAGCCGGTCCCGAATGGTGCCACCCGAATCGAAACCTCAGAAGATACCGGAGCAGTGCTGCCATCCGAATTCTTCAGTGCCCCGATGCTCAAATGAAAAATCATCTGTAAAACCGAAGATAACCAATGATATTGCTGATCAGAAATGACAATTCCATAGCGGAACCGACAGGTGAACCTGCAATCAGATTGTGAATCAGCCAGACGGTGTTTCCTCCGATGAAACAGAACCGCATGATCCGATCCGAGCGCTGAAAGCTGCCGACGGTTCCAAGGAGCGAGCCGGCAAGTGCGAGCAGGTTCTGTGGCCCGTTCCAGGTGAGAACGAAGGTCACGACAGCGGCCGCTGCAAAGAATATGATCAGTTCGCGCCGCTGCGAGTACATCGCGATGACATATCGCGTTCCTGTCAGAATCATCAGAACAGCGGGGCCTGCGTTTCCGAGCAGAAAGAAATGACAGGAATTCAGCAAAGCGAGACCGGTCAGACAGCGCAGGATCGATCGACGATCAGGAAAATGAAACGAAATCAGTCCGCACGCAAAAGCTCCGCATGCGGCGATCTGTGACCAGAAGAATGAATTGATCGACTTTCTCCGTTCTACAGCCTTCGCGGCCAGGCAATGTCAGGCCCGACAATGCCGTCCGGACGAATTTTGCAGAGAAGCTTAACGCGAGTCAGCTCGAATGATACCGGAATACTTCGAAACACATTTTCTTCTCGAACGCCCCGTGGAAAACTGGCCGGATGAGTTCGCCATCATCACAGCCTTCGCTCCAACGGGAACGCAATGGACTGATGAACAGAATCAAATTGCGGATCAGGAACTCGAAGCCGAACTGAACCGTCGTTCGCTCTGGAAGCACCGACTGACCGGCTATTCACCCGTGACAGGACACGCTGAGCCCGGGTGGGCAGTTGCGACAGACTTTGAATCGGCCTGTGACATTGGTCAGTGCTGGCAGCAGGATGCCATTTACTTTGTGTGGCTCGATAAGCTCAGCGTGAGCCACTGCGATCATCGACGGCGGCCTGTGCATGTCGGTGGGTTTCGGGAACGATTGCATCTTCGAATGGACGAACAGCGGTCAGACGAACTGCCGACTTGAATATCTCCAGAGCCGGAGTTCACGGGGTATCATCGCACTCAAAAGCTTCTCCGTCGACCATCATGAAAGAGCGACTCCTTCTCGGACTGGTGGGAAACGGTACTCGTTCTGTTATCCTTCGGGAATGCGTTTGTGCAGTGGCCCGATTAATCGGGGGTCGACTTTTCAGATGGCGGAGGCGAGATGCTCATGCGTGTGAAGAAACTGATCCGGATCATGTCTGTACTCGCTGCACTGGTCGCCGCCACGTCAGCGGAGCTTTCCCGTGCGAATGATCTTCCGATGGTGGCTGGCGTGGAACGGCAGCCGCTGACAGCTGCGACTCGAAGGCTGATCGAGGCCATGGACTTCTCCGGCACGCCCTTCAGCGCGGAGACTCGCGGACAGCTCGAAAAGGCATTCGCAGCCACCGATGATCAGGATTTTCTGAAACAGATTCAGCAGGCTCTGGATCCGCTGTGCATTGCCATGGTGAACATCAATCCGGAGAGCCGCGTCAAGGTTTCCGAGGGGCCGGTCGCGAAAGAGCTTCTGCAGCAAGGGTGGCGGGCTTTTCTGGTCAAGGTTCACAATGAAGCGGGAATCAACCCGGTGCTTCAGGCTGAAAGTCCGAACGCCGCGCCGATGTATCAGAAAGGCAAAGGGGCCAGAGAACGTCCTCGAACGGATGAAAAGCTCGTCAATCCCGGTGATGTGCCGGACCGTTTCCTCGATCTGAGCATGCTCGATCGGGAACCACTGAAGGCTCGCCTGTCCGGGCTACTGCTGGAGTACCGAGTGATTCTGCTTTACAGTCGTGATGCCGGGGCGAGGGAAGCAGCTCTGTCATTTCATGTTGGAGCGGGAACTCAGGATATCGGTTTTCGGAACGCGGTGCCGATTCTGTTTCAATGCCGTCCGGCCGTTCCGGTGACATTGAAGATTCGGGATACCGACGGCACGCCGACAACGGCGTCGTTCGTGATTCGGGACTCGCAGGATCGCATCTATCCGAACCCATCGCGACGGCTCGCCCCCGACTTCTTCTTTCACCATCAGGTGTATCGAGCCGACGGTGAGACGGTGCTGCTTCCACCGGGACATTATCGCATGATCGCGAATCGTGGTCCGGAGTACCTTCCGCAGACACTCGAGATTGATGTTCCGGAGGGACCGGCGTTTTCCGTTGAGGTCGCTCTGAAGCGCTGGATTCACATGGCACCGCGCGGTTGGTTTTCCGGGGACCATCATGTGCATGCAGCCGGCTGTTCTCACTATGACAGCCCGACTGAAGGCGTCGGCCCCGACGACATGATGCGACATATTCTGGGTGAAGACCTGAACGTCGGCTGCGTCCTGAGCTGGGGTCCGTGCTGGTATACGCAGAAGGAATTCTTCGAAGGGGCAGTGCATAAGTTATCGCAGCCAAAATACCTGATGCGCTATGACGTGGAAGTCAGCGGATTTCCGTCGTCTCATGCCGGACATCTCTGCCTGCTGAATCTGAAGGAAGATGACTACCCGGGTACCAAGCTGCTGGAAGAATGGCCAAGCTGGACTTTACCAGTGCTGAAATGGGGCAAGGATCAGGGCGGCGTCGTGGGTTACAGTCACAGCGGCTGGGGACTGACTCTGCCGGACTATATGCCCGACGGATCCCGAAAGTTTCCCACGCGGCCGAAACCCGGTATGCCGGCAGATCCGACGGGGAAAGCAGCAGACAAACTTCCGGACTATGCGATGCCGATGTTTGACGGGATTGGCGCGAATGAATACGTCGTGACAACCGCGCATGATGTCTGCGACTTCATTTCCGCTGTCGACACACCGGCAATCTGGGAACTGAATGTCTGGTATCACACGCTCAACTGCGGCATGACCACTCGTATCAGTGGCGAAACGGATTTCCCCTGCATCTATGGTGATCGAGTCGGTCTGGGACGAATCTATGTTCGACTGAAGGACGGCGAACCACTGAGCTATGAAAACTGGATTGATGGTCTGAAGGATGGACGCAGCTACTGCGGCGACGGTCTCAGTCACGTGATCGATTTCCGTGTCAACGATGTGGCCGTCGGACAGAAGGACTCAACAACGGGGATTACCAGCCGCCTCGACCTTTCCGCTCCCGGTGAAGTCCATGTGAAATTTGATGCTGCAGCCCTGCTGGAACCCGAACCAACAAAGGAAACCGAAGCAATTCGAAATCGCCGTCTGGATGAGAAGCCGTACTGGCATATTGAACGAAGTCGAATCGGAAAGACTCGCAATGTTCCCGTCGAGATCATCGTGAACGGTGAAGTGGCAGAGAAGCGGGAGCTGCTCGCAGATGGTCATGTCGAATCCATGGACATCCCGATCAAGCTCTCACAGTCATCCTGGGTCGCTGTCCGCATCCTTCCTTCGGTCCACACGAATCCGGTCTTTGTGCATGTGGGTAACAAGCCGATCCGGGCCAGTCGGCGAAGTGCAGACTGGTGCATCAGAGCCGTTGAAACCTGCTGGAAATCCAAGGAAGCAAAATTCCGAGCGGCAGAAAAAGACGCCGCGAAAACAGCCTATGATCAGGCAACGGAGATCTATCGAAAAGTCCTGGCGGAGTGTCTGACGGAATAATGGATCGTCAACTCTTGCTTTCGGGGTTCCGTTGTTTCCGCGCAGTCGGGGGGGCATATTGGGACGCTGGATTCCCGCCTGCGCGGTAATGACAACACGTGATTTTGAGGTCGTCGCTACGAGAACAACCAGTCGGCAATCAGATGGAGCGGGGACGGGACTGATTCTGACTCACGCGTCCCGTTGTATGCAGAGACCGACATAATCCCGCGTTCGCTCGACTGATGAGAATCCGTGTTTCTTCCCGACGCTCGTTCGAGTCGTGCCAGTTCCGAATGATCGAGCCACAGATAGCTGCAGTCGGAGCAGGAATCGATGACAACGTTTCCCGGACCGTAATAGGGATGCGTCTCCATCGGCCGATCACACCCTGGACAGGAAATCGTGCGATCATACTGTCGGAGGTCAATCGGTCGAGGATCTTCTGATTCGGCACTGTTTCGCCTCGCGCGTCGTTCCCGCAGCGCGGCACCGAAATGGGAATGCTTCATCAGGAGGCCGTAGCAGGACGCACAGTAAAGTGCCGGATGCTCGTCAATCATTCCGGCCTGCAAAGCATGGCGGCAGCATGGGCAGACGACATCCAGGGTTTCGCCCAGAGCTGTCAGACGATCGATGCTGAGCGGACTGGATGTGTCCCGCACAACCGTACTGCAGAAACGACATTCCAGGTGTTGCTGTCCGCCGGTTCCGGACACCGATTTTTCTGAGGCGACTGTGCCACCACACTGAGGACAGTTGATGGCAGCCTGTTCTGAAGCAGCGGTCGATGTGGTACTCATCGTTCTCTCCGGACGGAACATCCTCAGACGGCCAAACAAATCAATCGAATACGACATCGAAGGATAGTTTTCGGAATCGCAGCATGTCGGACGGCCCGGTGGTCTCGCTGACTTCGGGCTGCAGTTCGTTACAGCAGAATCATTCCGTTCCGACTGGATGGCTCGAGAGGATCATGTGTCCGGTGTGGATTGAAGCGGTCCTACCGGATGACCTGAGGCAACCCGGGGACATCCGGCTCCTGTCAGGCTGTTTTGATCGCGGGTGTCGAATGATTGAAGCGGCTCAGCAGGAGCTTCACCCTCGCAGAATGTTCGCCGGTTCGGTTTTTGGATAAACTTTTCGGGAATGCCTGAGCGGCTGACTCAGGGAGTTCTCGCATGCAGATTTCAGGCTGGTGGTGTCTATTCGGATGCCGATTCGGACATTGACATGCAGAAGTCCGGCCATTGGTGTTTTCAGACCCGGTCCATAACAATTCCCGGAAGCATGCCTGGCTCAGTGACGCGTCTCAGTTCCTTCTTCTTTCGAGGCTTTCACGATGAATCATACTGATCCGAAATGGTCGCAGACGAAACTGATCTCAGGACGTCAAATTCAGATGGTTACTCGATGCTGCGGGTCCACAACATCGAATCTAAGATCGACGATTCTCTCCTTGTTTTTTCGAATGGCATTCACAGTTGTCAGCCTGGGAGCGGCATCGGGAATTGGGGCGTTCGAATCGCCACTCAATGCTGCGGACTCCGAGATTACCGTCTGGATCGGGACTGGTCGAACAGATCTGAGTCGCGGAATCTATCAGTGCACGCTGAATCAGACGACGGGGAAACTTTCATCGCCTGTGCTTGCTGCGGAGGCCGAAGGGGCGGGGTTTCTCGCGATGCATCCATCGAGAACTCATCTTTATGCGGTGAGTGGAATCGCGGGGAAAGGTTCTGTGGCCGCCTGGGCCATTGAATCCAAAGAAGGCCGACCTGCTCTTCGTTTTGTGAACTCCGTCGAAGTCGGTGACGGTGGCGGGACTCATCTGAGCGTTGACGCATCCGCAAAGTCCATCATCACAGCACAGTATGGTGGTGGTTCCGTGGCGGTGTTCTCGCTGAATGCCGACGGCTCTCTCCGCGAACGTTCTCAGCTCATTGATCATCAGGGAGCTTCGCGTGCAGTTCCTGAGCGACAGGATGCGCCGCATGCACACTGGGCCGGGTTTTCGCCGGATCAGCGTTTCGCGTTTGTTCCCGATCTTGGCCTCGACAAAGTCGTCATCTACGAATTCAGTGCGGCTCAGTCGCAGCTGAAGCCTCATGGTGCCGGGATTCTGCCACCAGGCAGCGGACCGCGTCATATGAAGTTTCATCCGAATGGAAAGTGGGCCTATGTACTGAATGAAATCAACCTCACCATCACTCAGTTTGGCTATGACGCAGACAAAGGAATGATGACTCCGATCGAAACGGTGGCAACCGTGCCCGAAGAGCTGAAAGCGAAAGAGAAGACTGTGAGCGCCGCCGAGATTCGAGTACATCCTTCGGGACGCTTTGTGTATTCCTCGAATCGAGGTCATGACACCATCAGTGCGTTTCGGGTCAATCCGGAAGACGGACGCCTGACGATCATCGAACGGGAACCGATTCGCGGAGCGACGCCGAGAAACTTCAATCTGGATCCATCCGGTCGCTGGCTGCTCGCCGCCGGCCAGGATTCGCATACATTGGGTGTCTTCGCGATTGATGACAACACCGGGGAGCTGACCTGGAACGGCAGTTCGGTGTTTGCACCGTCAGCGATCTGTGTACTCTTCGGACCGGAACCCTGAACGGTCTTTCGCATGCGTCAGACTGTTTCTGTTGCCGAACCAGGGAAATATTTTGTTTCGCACCGGATGAGTTTGTCTGATTGACGAGTCCGTGGAAGAACGGGCAGATCATTCAGATGTCAGAACACGGCGAGAAGATGAACTACAAGTGTCTTCAAAACCGGGACTGGCTCCCGACGGACGCGGTGTTTTCCTGGAAACTCTGCAGCTGCAAGGTTGCCTGTCCCGGTTTTGAAGTGTGTGACGACAGGATTATCAGGTTCGAGGCTGCAGCCGTTAGAGCATCTTGCAGGAGACTTCATGCAGGTTACTGACAGGGAACACCAGCCGTCTTCATCGGTCAAGCCTTCGTTCCCGATCGTCGGTATTGGCGCTTCCGCGGGTGGACTGAAGGCATTCGAAGGATTCCTGTCAGGGATTCCGATGGGCTTTGAACCTGGCATGGCGTTCGTGCTGGTACAACACCTGGCACCGGACCATATCAGCATTCTTGCCGAGATTCTGGGGCGAATCACTCATCTGCCCGTTGTGGAAGTCGAAGACGGAATCGTGGTTCAGCAGAACTGTGTGTACGTGATTCCGCCGGGGCAGGATATGGCCCTGATGAACGGCACTCTGAAGTTGCTGAAGCCGACGGAACGTCGAGGTCATCAGCTTCCGATTGATTTCTTTTTCCATTCGCTCGCTGAATGCCTGCATGAAAGAGCGATCGGCATCGTCTTGTCCGGGTCAGGGAGCGATGGCGTGCAGGGCATTCGAGCCATCCGGAGCGAAGGCGGAATGATCCTCGCTCAGAAGCCGGAAACTGCCGAGTTCGACAGTATGCCACGCAACGCCATTGCAACCGGGTTAGTTGACTTTGAGCTGGCGCCGGAGGAAATGGTTGCACAATTACTGACCTTCACTCCGCCGTTGACCGGAACATCGCCGCGACCTGTCGAAGGGCATGAACCAGAGTTCGACAGTTCTCTGAAGAAGATCTTTGGACTGCTGAGGTCTCAGACCACTCACGATTTTTCTCAGTACAAGCCGAGCACAATCCATCGCCGTATCGAACGACGGATGGCTGTGCATCAGATTGAGGCCATCGAGAATTATGTGAAGTATCTGCAGCAGTCACCCGCAGAAGTGGAATCACTGTTTCGCGATCTTCTGATCGGTGTGACGAATTTCTTTCGCGATCCGGAGGCCTTCGAGGCTCTTGAAACCCAGGTAATACCGCGACTTCCTGCCGCCGGGTCTGCGGCATCCAATGACGAAAATGGAGTGATTCGAGTCTGGATCTGCGGATGTTCGACCGGCGAAGAAGCCTATTCCGTCGCCATTCTGCTGCGGGAACAACTGGATCTCACCGGCAGGAATAACGGAGTTCAGATTTTCGCGACCGATATCGACAGACGAGCAATCACAGCCTCGCGGGCCGGAATCTTTCCGATGACCATCGCGGCGGACATGACTCCGGAGCGGCTGTCACGTTTTTTCGTCGCACAACCGGACGGCAGTGGCTATCGCGTGCGGAAGCATCTCCGAGAAATGCTCGTGTTCTCGGAGCATGACGTCAACAAAGATCCACCGTTTTCAAAGCTGGACCTGATCTGCTGCCGAAATGTTCTGATCTACCTCGGGGCGGAACTCCAGAAGAAGCTCATTCCCCTGTTCCACTTTGCACTGAAACCGAATGGCTTTCTGTTCCTCGGATCGTCCGAGGGAATCAGTGACTTCAATGATCTGTTCTCGACACTGGATCGTAAGGCCAAGCTTTACCAGCGACGTGCTGGTGAAGCCAGTCTGCTGAATTCTTTCCGCGGACGACTTTTGACACCCCTGTCCGCAATTGACACCACCATGCCGAAGATTCCCGGAAAGGTTCCCGGTACTGTGAAACGTCCTCTTCGGGAGCTGGTTGAACAGACTCTGCTGCGACATCTGGGTGTCTCCGCTGCGCTCGTGAATGTCAGCGGCGACATTCTTTACCTGCATGGACGCACAGGGTTGTATCTGGAACCCAGTTCCGGTGAAGCAGGAATCAACAACGTCCTGAAGATGGCTCGCGAAGGCCTGAAACATGACCTTGCAATCGCATTGCAGAAGGCGGTGGCGAGTCGGCAGGTCGTGTATGCATCGGGATTGTCTGTACGAACAAACGGTCACTTTTCTCGAGTGGACGTCACCGTATGTCCGGTGGCTTCTTCGATGTCGCCGGAAATTGCCGTGCATCCTGAATCGGCGGATGTGTCATTGTTTCTGGTGATTCTGCAACAGGCCGCGGAGTCATCTTCTGCGTCATCAATACTGGCTTTAGCGGACGACGATGCAATGTCGCTGTCGTCGCCATCGGAGGCGGATCTGGTCATTGCTGCTTTGCGGAGGGAACTCCGGGCGCGTGATGAGTACCTCCAGTGTGCTCAGGAGGAGCTGGAGAGTTCCAATGAGGAACTGAAGTCATCGAATGAAGAGATGCAGTCCGTCAACGAAGAGCTGCAGTCGACAAACGAGGAACTGGAAACTTCACGTGAGGAGATGCAGTCGATCAACGAAGAGCTGTCGACAGTCAACACGGAGTTGCAGGCGAAAGTGCTGGATCTGTCTCGTGCCAGTAATGACATGAACAATCTGTTGTCCGGCACTGGTATCGCAACAATTTTTGTCGATCAGCAGTTGCGGATTCTGCGGTTCACACCGACGGTTGCTCAGCTGATCAATCTGATCCCGAGTGACGTCGGGCGACCTGTCGGTCATATTGTTTCCAATCTGGTGGGATACGAAGGCCTGCTGATCGATGCACAGGCCGTTCTTGATACGCTTGAGTCTCGCGAACGTCAGGTGCAGACAAAATCCGGATCCTGGTTCATGATGAGAATCAGACCCTATCGGACTTTGGACAATGTGATCGAAGGTGTCGTTATCACGTTCGTTGACATTACCGAACCAAAGCGTGTTGAGGAAGCGCTTGCAAGGGCCAACGATCAGCTTCGCCTGGCGGTCGTTGTGCGAGATTCCAGTGATGCTGTCACCGTGCATGATCTGGACGGTCGCATCATCGCATGGAATCCTGCCGCTGTTCGGATGTACGGATGGAATGAAACTGAAGCGTTATCCATGAACGTGAAGGATTGTATACCTGAACCGCTGCGCAAGGAGTTTTTCGCGACTGTATTCACACATAGCTCCGAACGAATTCCGACGCCATTGAAGACCCGACGTATAGCAAAAGATGGTCGAATTCTGGATGTCTGGGTGACGTTGGCGACACTTGTGAATGAATCCGGAAAGATATACGCCATTGCAACGACCGAACGGCTGGTAAGTCCCATTGCAGAAACAGGTCACTGAGAGATACATTCGCGCGTAAACTGAAACAGGACAATAATATCCAATGGTGACTCGCAATTCGGGCTGACAGGGTCAATCTGTCAGCTCAACCTTTTTTTTCAGGGGAGAGCAGGATGCTGTTCAACGAGTCACAAAACAGACAGCAGCGAACTGACCGCATCCATCAACTTTGCTGAACCGCTTAATAATTCGACGCCCAGCAGGTTTACGGCGTGAAAAATGCTCATTCGTGCGGCAGGGAACGAACATCAATCACCATTGACTCAGATTCAGAGATGATTGACAACTGCAAACGCGGCAAGTGGTCGCCTGACCTGACTGGTCGGCCAACCCGCGGGGCGCACAACAGTTTTTCTCGCCTGGCTGGAATCATCTCCAATGAACCATCCGAAGAGTTTCTCTGACGCAGTTGAACTGCGTCAGCATGCGGAGCAAAGACTCCAGAATCGTGTTCGACTTCCGGTCGAAGAAGCGGAGACGATGTCACCGGAGCTGATGCAGATTCTGATTCACGAATTGCGCGTTCATCAGATTGAACTGGAACTTCAGAACGAAGAGCTGCGGCGCACGCAGGCTGAGCTGGATAAAACCCGGTCACGCTATTTCGATCTTTACGATCTGGCACCGGTTGGATACTGCACTCTGAACGAACATGGATTGATCCTCGAAGGGAATCTGGCAGCCTGTCACCTGCTCGGAATCGCTCGCAGTTCGATGCCGATGACCCCATTCAGCCGTTTCGTCGCGAACGAAGATCAGGATGAGTTTTATCTCCATCGTCACAGGTTGTTGACAACTGGCCATCCGCAGACGTGTGAACTGAGGCTTCGTCGTAAAGATGGCACGATAGTCTGGGTGCAGCTCGTGTCCAGTGTGACGCAGGGAACGGAAGTTGATTTTCTCTACCGGACAGCGCTGACAGACATCACGGCCATTAAAACATTAGAGTCAGCTCTGCGAACAAGCGAGGAGTTTCATCTTTCGATCTTCGATTCACTGTCGGAGCATGTCGCGGTCCTGGACGAGAATGGCATTATCATTGCCGTCAACGAAGCCTGGAGACGGTTTTCGCTGGACAACGGCGGTTCATCGCAGGCGATCGCCCCGATCGGTGTCAACTATCTTCAGATGTGCGGCAGGGCCGGAACAGAGACTGGTTGTGCCAATTCGGCTCAGCTGCACAGAGCCATGCAGGCCATACTCGATGGCCATCAATCGGAATTCACACTTGAGTATCCCTGCCATACGCAGAACCAGAAGCGATGGTTTCATGTGCAGGTCACTCGAATGCTGGGGCCTCGCCCAGGCCTTGTCGTCAGTCATTTGAATGTCACGAACCGAAAAATGGCGGAGATGGCTCTGGAAGAAAGCCGCCGCGAACTTGTGCTGGTCGCCAATCATGTCCCCGGGCCTGTAGCACGAATTGACCGAGATCTTCGTTACCTCTTTGCCAATAATCATTATGAGAAGTTCTTCGGGAAAACACTCGATCAGGTCATCGGACATCGGATGCCGGATGTGTTGGGGGCAGACCTGTTTCAGCGCGTGGAAACTCATGTCGTCTCTGCACTGGCAGGAGAGCAGGTCACATTCGAAAGTACTTTTCCATCTTCGAATGGCATGGTCGGCCATACTCTGGTGAACTACGTTCCCGACCGTGACTCCGATGACAACGTGATCGGCTTCTTCGTGCTGGCCATCGACATTACCGAACGCAAGCAGGCAGAAGAAGCGAGGAACGCAGCCTTAAAGATCCTGCAGAAGGTGACGAACCGAGTTCCCGGGGCGGTTTACCAGTTTCGACTTCGTCCTGACGGCCACGTTTCAATGCCTTACAGCAACGAAGGTCTCTACCCGCTGTTGGGGATTTCTCCGGACGATGTTCGGGAAGATGCATCCGAAATCTTCGTGAATGCTCATCCCGAAGATATTGACGGGCTGATGGCGTCGATCCAGCAGTCGGCACGCGAGATAACGCACTGGACGCATGAATGTCGCTTTCTGATCAACGGTACGCAGAAGTGGCTCGCGGGCAACTCAACACCGGAACGCGAACCGGATGGGTCGATCCTGTGGCATGGATTTATCACTGATATCACCGAAAGAAAGGCGGCTGAAGCGACAAGAGAATCGCTGGAATCTCAGCTGCGTGAGTCGCAGAAGATGGAAGCCATCGGCACACTCGCCGGTGGCATCGCCCATGACTTCAACAATGCTCTCGCCGCGATCCTCGGGAATCTGGAACTGGCTCAGAAAGAGATCCCGGGAAATGAATCACTTGCACTTTACCTCGGTGAGATTCACCGGTCCGGAATCCGTGCCCGAAATCTTGTCCAGCAGATTCTTTCGTACTGTCGACAGCAGCCGACAGAACTGCGGCGCCTTTCACTTGCGGCTGCCGTTCAGAATACCATGGCGATGCTGAAAGCCACGGTGCCGGTGAGATTCTCTCTGCAGGTGACCTGTGCTGATGAACCGTACTGGATCATTGCCGACGGCACACAGATTGAACAGGTCCTCATCAATCTGGTGACTAATGCCGTTCAGGCATGTGGGAGTCGGTCCGGTACGATTACCGTCACTGTCGAATCTCTGTGTGCGGATGAATTGCAACGGACTGATGCGTGCCCGCCGGTTTCAGAACAGATCCAGGATTCCGGCTCAGTCGTTCGGCTCACCGTCACTGACGATGGACCAGGTATCGCTCGGGAGATACGAGACCGAATCTTTGAGCCCTTCTTTACAACCAAACCCCTGGGAGAAGGAACCGGACTGGGGCTGTCTGTAGTTCAGGGTATCGTGAAATCACACGGTGGTTCGATCACCGTTGACAGTGAACCAGGGCAGGGAACTGTGTTCACGATTGACTTCCCTGCCGTCACTGGAGAAAGTGGTGAACCATTCACAGAAGCAGATTCCTCCATCAGTTCTCTGACCAGTGCAGCACTGAGCACAGATGCTGCTCCCGGCGAATTCACGGAACGACACGTCCTGTTGATAGACGATGATCGTTCAGTACTGAGTATCCTGAAACGGATGCTTGAATACAGCGGCTACACAGTCAGCGCGTTCTCCGATCCATGCTTCGCCATTGAGGCACTTCGGATGGATCCAGCCGCATTTCATCTCGTCATCACGGATTACAACATGCCCGTTATGCCGGGGCTCGAAGTCGCAGCGGTGGTTCGCCAGCTCAGTCCGAACGTTCCGATCGCCGTGTCATCGGGATTTTTGGATGATCAACTGCGGGCCAGCGCAACTCAACTGGGCGTCGCGGAGCTCATCTCCAAGCCATTCACGGCCACCGAACTTTCCGCAATGCTCGATCGAGTGTTCAGATCATTACGCCACTCCGCGTGAGATGTTCGTCGAACCAGCCCCGGACGGCGGGATAGTCATTCATGATTTCCGGCGATGAGCTGTGTCCACCACCGGGCTTGCCAATCTGGCTGACTTTCGAGCCCTGTTGTTCGTACTTTGTCGTCATGGCTGATCATCTGACGCTGTTCAGCAGATTCCAATGTCGATACTCAGAGATCCTCGAAGATACGCCACTGAAGTCGCCATGTGAGCAGATGCAGGACCGCAGCACTGAGTACGACCGTCAGCCGAGGGCGAGCCACATCAGCGGGTCTGGTCTGCAGGATCAGCGATCGCAGGGTGGAAAGAATCAGGGCAAATGCAGTGATGGAAACGACTGACTGCCAGCCGAGGCTGATTCCGATCAGAAGCATTCCGATCAGCAGGTTTTCTCCGGAGGAACGCTGAAAGCTGCCGGGATACCGCCACCGGTTGAAGGCCTGCAACAGGAGCCCGGCAACTGTTCCGGCTGCAGCTCCCAGCAGTGTGTGAAGTCCGCTGCGGACAAGTGAATTCAGGTTCATCACAGCTGAATCTGCAGATGTCATCACCCTGCCTCCGGAAAGTCCTGCCTGCCACGGTTCAATCATCACAAGCCCGGGATCAAGAACACAGGAAAGAGCGGCCACGATCATTGCGAACAGTGTCAGACGCAGCGGCGATCTCTTCTGGTCACGCGCCATCTGTGCCCATGTGATCAGCATGAAGATCAGAAAACAGTGAAAAAGATATGACCGAATCAGATCCCACTTCGGATACATGATGGTCCAGAGAATACCGCTGTAAGAGTTGATATAGCGGACGGGGAGTGTGGCACCACCGGAAATCAGTTCGGCGAAGAAGAACAACAGAAAGAGCCCGGCAGTGAGAGCCTCGACAGTCGGGTAACGTGCGGGGATGGCAGCGTCACACGTTCGACAGTGCCCGCCGATTCGCAGCCAGCCGAAGACCGGGATGTTGTCTTTGCCTGAGATCTCGGTTGCGCAGAACGGACAGCGGGACGGGCCGGAAACGATCGACTTTCCCAGCGGCATCCTCCAGACAACAACATTCAGAAAACTGCCGATGTTTGCTCCAAACGCCGCAAAACAAAGTGTGACAAGCCCTTCCCCGAAACGAAAACCGACGTGTTCCACGAAACTCATCTGATCGAGCCGAACACGATCGTCTGCGGGGTGGGCCAGATCATGAATGAAACTGATCGTCGGAAGAAGAAACGACCAGACAGCCCACATGACTCCCAGAGCAACCAGGATCTCGCGACTCAGGAAACGCCGTCGTTCCTTCACCGAGAGATCCATCACGGCGGTCTTCCGAAAATCCAGATATCCGGTCACCAGAATCACCATCAGGATCGGTATTTGGATCAGGGGACTGACCGGCCCCGCCATCAGCCAACCCGGGACTTCCCTGATCCCGGTGAGCGAACACACAGCGCAGTAAATCAGCATTATCATCGTGACTGCAGGGCACCGCCTTTTTCCGGCCAGTCCACCGACTGCCTGAAACGCAATCCAGACGTCCGCGAGTACAATTCCGACGACAGCAGGGTGCTGGAGCATCTGCGGAACCCAACCCGCCAGACTCATCGCTGCAAATCCGCAGAAACCGAGCGACAGCGTTTCGCCCAGCGCAGATGAGCGAAGAACGGTCGGTCTGAAGAATGACGGTTGGGGATCTGCGGCGCAGGATTGCATTTTTCGATGGCCTCTCAGACACCTCGTCGCGGCCGTGCCGTGCACGGACTGGTCGGACCCGTGGTATTCACTGCACGGACCGCAGACGAGATGATCTCGCGAGCTGAATCGGACGATTCAGAGATCACGATTCGACAGAACCGGAAAGACAGGGACTTCGCAATGCACTTCGCGACAGCAATATCCTCGTTGGCAGACAGACCGAGATTTTCATCGAGCTGCCTCTGCCGTTCGAAACGCGATGACGAACGTGCGAGGAAAAATGTCAGAAGCCATGAGTTCTGAGGTGAGCCGCGAATGCCGCTGCTCGCCATGGCAGAACTCGAAAGTCCCCTCAAACAGAAGTCGGCGGAGCCAGCGGGTCTGGTGAGATCGTTTCTTCAGCCACGCGAAGGGCCGAACACGGTCAATGGAACTGACCAGGCCGAATCGCCGCTCATGCTGGAACGTCAGTCAGACGGTACTGACTCAGGAGACTGCAGGGGGCGCTCGGCATTGAGGAGATCGGAGGTCGCAGGAAACCGGAGCCCCGATATCTCGCCGTGGCAGCAATTCAATCCGTTCGGCCGGAATGCACACACCGATCAGAATCGGCAGCACTCCGGGAGCGGCGATGGCCTGACAGATGCTGCACCGGGAACAGTTGTGAAACGGAAAAGGTCCGTGATCGGGATCTGACTGGTCGTGTGAACAATCCGGCTTCTCAGTCAGAGAATTCCTGTTCTGAGAAGCCGAGCACGGCTCACGATGCGACTTCCCTTCGTCTGCCCAGTGTTCGTCCGCCCCGTGATGATGGTGATGGCACCGATGAGCGTGGTTGGGTTCCCCGGAAGCAGTCGTCTTGGCGCAGCAGTGATCGTCGATCACGGTGTGCAGCCAAGGGGCCCCCGAGGGGAGTACCAGCTGCAGCACGATCATCAATCGAATCAGGTTGTGAAAGCGATGCAGGGGCATGCTTCCTGGGCCACATGAGATAGAAACGAACACACGAGCCCGACCAGTGGAGTGCATTCTTTGGCAGTGCGGAGGACAAGTCAAGCACGTCGAAACACCAATTACCCCGGATCGAATGGAAAACCACTCGCTGTTCAAACAATTCAAGTGCTCGAATTGCAGTGTGTGTGTAAATACAGTGCAGTTTCTGTGTAAAAACTGGACACGATCGAGAGAAGTCGTGAGGCCATCAATTGCTGGCTGATGCAGCCATGAAAACATTGCCGGACTTAGCTTCAGGTGATCAGCTGTTTCTTCGCATGCATCAGTTTGAATGCAACAGAATGATGTCGTGCAGAGTTGCCATATTGCCGATCTGGCAGAACCCGTCTTTGATTTCAACGCGGGAGTTTATAAGCTCCGGAGCATCGGCGACTCGTATCGGACCACACTGATACCGCCGGACGTTTCTTTGTCGGGGGGCTTACGATGCTGCGATCTGTCACGTTCGGTGTGTTTCTATTCGGCGGTCTTGTCGTCTCAGGCTCGATATTCGGCAACGCGTCAGCAGCAGTGATCGCTGACGACACCGCAGGCGCGAAGCCAGCTTCGCCCGAGACAGCGGCTGCCGAATCCACAGACCAGAAGTCCGATCAGAAGAAAGCCGACGCTGAAACACCCGCGAAGAAAGTTCGCGTCGACTGGGCCCGAATCGTCATCGAGGGAGGCTATCCGGAGTCTCGGCAGATGCCGGGACTGTTCGGAGACCTGACTGAAAGTCTGGGCACGTGTCTTGAGCGTCTCGATCAGGCTGCAAAGGACAAGGCGATTCGAGGTGTCATCCTCGACATTCGAGGTGTCAGCTTCGGGTGGGGGCGACTGCACGAGATCCAGACTGGGATTCTTTCCCTTCGAAATGCCGGAAAGCCTGTCTGGGCCGTGATGACCGATGCCTCCATGAAGGAGTACCTTCTCGCAGCATCCTGTGATCGTATCATCGTGCCGGAAACATCAACGCTGATGCTGCTCGGGCTTCGGGCTGAAGTGACGTTCTACAGAAACCTCTTTGAGAACCTGCAGATCAAGGCGGACATGCTTCGAGTCGGAGCCTTCAAGTCGGCCGCAGAACCTTACAACCGATCTGAGATGAGCCCTGAGTTTCGTCAGGAAATGGAAGAGCTACTCGATGACTATTACGGTTCCATCCTGAAACAGATCTCAACGGCACGCAAACTTACGGAAGACAAGGTTCGAGAAATTATTGATGAAGGAATGCTGCCGGCGACTCGAGCGAAGGACCTCGGCCTGATCGACGAACTCGCGTATGACGATCAGCTCATGGAACTGATCCGCAACGGAGATGAACTTATCGATGTCCGGATCCGAAATGATTACAAAAAGAAGAAGCCGAACACGGAACTGGATCTGTTCTCGCTGATGGAGATTCTGTCCGGCGGCAGTCAGCAGAAAGGAAGTACTCGCCCGCGGATTGCTGTGATTTATGCCGAGGGTGCGATCGTGTCGTCGAGTGTTCCCGCAGGGCTTTTCGGGGAATCAGGTATCAGCTCCGATAAGTTCGTACCGATGATTCAGAAACTTGCCACGGAAGACAATATCAAGGCCATCGTGCTTCGTGTGGACAGTCCGGGCGGAAGTGCTCTGGCAAGTGATCTGATCTGGCGAGCCCTTCGATCAACAGGGAAGCCGGTGGTTGTCAGCATGGGGGATGTCGCCGCGAGCGGTGGTTACTACATCTCGATGGGTGCAGATCGAATCTTTGCCGAACCCGGCACGATTACCGGCTCCATCGGTGTTCTTGGAGGCAAGGTGTCGTTCGAAGGGCTGCTTAACCGCGTCGGCGTGACGATGTCGATCGTACAGCGAGGAAAGAATGCCGGTGTCATGAGTCTTTCCGGCGCATTCACTGACTCGGAACGTGAAGTCTTCCAGAGAATGCTCGACACCATCTACCGCCAGTTCACGGAAAAAGCCGCTGCAGGTCGAAAGATGGAATACGACAAACTTGAATCGCTGGCGCGGGGAAGGGTTTATACCGGACGGCGAGCCAAAGAGCTCGGGCTGATTGATGACATCGGAACGCTCGCCGATGCCATTGCCTATGCTCGACAGATCGCGGGCGATTCGGAAAACAAGCTCGAACTGGAGAGCCTTCCGCGACCGCAGAGCCCGCTGGAGATGCTGCTCAGCAGCCAGACGGCGCCATCTGCAGATCCGCTGAGTTCAATCATTCGATCCCTTCCGGAGTCACTGCAGCCTGCCGCTGAACATTTCGCGGCACTTCGAGCCATCATGAATGAGACGAGCCTCACGATCATGCCGTATTCGCTGCAGATTCGGTAGATCATATTTCAATGCCAGGACAGGCACTCTTGCAGTTGCTGAGATTGCAGGAATACACCGTGCCCGGGGGCAACCAGTCCCGGTTTTGAAAGCACCTTTAGCTGGACATCGCCATGTTCCTCGAAAGTCAGGAAAGGCGGAAATTCGTCAAGGCCGCAATCCGGGAGGGCGAGGCTCCTGCCGAGCCGACTTCATGGACGACGATGATTGGCCGAAGCGGCTCAGCAGGAGCTTCGCCCTCCCTTCAGGGTATCGCAAACGATATTCTGCAAACCGGAATGCCTCATTCGCTCACCGATGATGCTGTTACGATGGAATCAGTACACGGATTCTTTGGCTCAAGTCATTTGCTGGTAATGATTTCCTGCGTCTTCAATACAAAACATGGCGATGTCCAGTTAGCTGTTCCGATCAGAGAATCTCTGTGCTTTGTTCGGTCTCTGACGGACGCTCGGTTTCTTCCTGCAGAGTGCTTCCAGTCGTGTCGTAACGAAGCTGCGAGTGGCAATTCCTGTAGCTGATTTCGGGCCTGGGAGTCGAAATCAGAAGCAGGGATTCGCGTCGCGGTGCGACCGGCTTCAGGATATCAATGCAAAGAGCAGTGTGAGGAAACCGAGATGCTGAGACATGGATGTCTGGCGTTGAGTCTTTCTGCATTTTTTGCCGGAGGTGCACTCGCTGCGTCTCCGCCAGCCGAGGACGTTCTTCCGCCGGTGAGCATTCCCGAAGCGGAAACGCTCAGCGAAGGCATCCCATCCGGGGATCCGGACGCATCGGGCGGAAGCGAGACTTCATCTGAGTGTGAGACCGCTGATTCAGGGAAGTTCTCATTCGGGTACATCCCGCGATTCAACGGCTTCGCGAACATTCGTTCGGTGGCTGATCCAGGTGCGCCGGGATCAGCGGGGAGTGGTTTTCCGCATTTCCCGTTCCCCAGTCATCGGTACTCGCACTGGTATCGTCCCAAAGCATCAACCCTGACTCGATGTGAACGGTGTGCACCGGACAGTTTTCGTCCGCGTGGCCTTGGTCATTTGTTTGCTCGACCGTGCGACGGCTACCGAATGGACTATACTCCGTCCGAACTGCCCGACGGCTCATCGTTGTATGGGCCGGCGTATTCGGCTCGACAGCCGGATCCGAAGTGCAAAGACTGTGATCATCAGGCTCGCCACGGACAGGAGTGAGATCCAGTTCGCTGAAGCGTGCCTGTGAAGACAGCTGCTCTGACTTCAGAAGGGCATCTACCGCCGGAATTCTGTTCACAAAGACGCCACGTTTCATGAGTGCATCTTCCGCTCCGTCGTCCGGTCCTGCGCCGTCTGACCTGAAGATCGAATTCGACCTGAGTCATTTCTGTCGTTCGACCGCTGCGATACTGAGCGTGAATGAAGGGCAGGTCGCGAAAGCGGTGGATCTTCTGGACGACGGCAACACGATTCCATTCATTGCTCGTTATCGCAAGGAAGCAACGAACGGCCTCAATGAGATCCACCTTCGGACCATTGAAGATCAGATGGCTTCGGCAAAGGAACTGGCTGAACGAAAGAGCACGATCCTTCGAACCATACACGAGCAGGGTCTGCTGACAGAGTCGCTGAGAAAGCAGATTGTCGCATGCGGTGACCGGAGAACACTGGAGGAGCTTTACCTTCCGTACCGCCCGCGCAAGCGAACTCGAGCGACCATTGCTCGCGAAAACGGCCTTCAGCCGCTCGCAGAAATTCTTCTCAGCCAGAAGAAGACGGGCGCGTCGCGGTCTGAACTGCTTAGAAAATTCTTCAATGAGAATGTCGCGGACGAGACTGCTGCTCTGCAGGGAGCATGTGACATTCTGGCTGAAGGCTGGTCGGAAGACGCAGGAATCCGAAAGGTGGTCATGGAACATGCGGAACGGGCTGAGCTGGCCTGTTCTGCGAAACGAGGAAAAGCGGATCCTGAAAGTCGCTTTGCAACGTTCTTTGACTCCCGCGAGAAGATCGCTCGCCTGCCGTCCCATCGGTTTCTAGCGATGCAGCGAGGTGTTGATGAGGGAGTGCTGCGACTGAATCTGGCTCTGGATGAAGATCAGGTTGTCGGTCGACTGAAGACAAGGATCATTACTAATCCTGGATTTGAATTTCGTGAGGCACTCGAAGGGGCTGTCGAGGACTGTTTCGCACGTCTTCTGCAAACATCCATTGAATCGTCAGTGCTTCAGAAGCTGAAGGAAAAAGCCGATGCGGACGCGATCGCTGTCTTTTCTCAGAACCTTCGCCAGCTGCTGATGGCTCCTCCGGCAGGTTCCCGAGTGACTCTCGGGCTCGATCCGGGGTTCCGTACCGGCTGCAAACTGGCCGTTGTGGATGAGTCTGGAAAGTATCTGACGTCTGCGACGATCTTTCCCACACCTCCGGTCAATGATGTGCGTAAGGCGGAAACAACTCTGCTTGAGCTCATCCGAAAATACAGTATCAATCTCATTGCCATCGGGAACGGCACTGCATCCCGGGAAGCCGATCAGTTCGTCGCAGGTGTACTGAGTCGGAACGGTCTGAGTGTGACACGAGCCATGGTCAGTGAGGCAGGTGCGTCGGTCTACTCGGCCAGTGAACTGGCAATCGAAGAGTATCCGGACCTGGACGTGACGGTGCGCGGGGCCATCAGTATCGCCCATCGTCTGCAGGATCCGCTTGCCGAGCTTGTGCGAATCGATCCTCGCTCCATTGGTGTGGGGCAGTATCAGCACGATGTCGATCAGACGCAGCTTCGAAAAGCTCTGGATCGAGAAGTCGAATCCTGCGTCAATTCCGTAGGAGTGGATCTGAATACTGCGAGCACATCGCTTCTGTCTTACGTTGCCGGTATCGGGCCGACGCTGGCTCGACGGATTGTGGCTCATCG
Organism: Planctomyces sp.; assembly: GCA_046345315.1. Taxonomy (GTDB): domain Bacteria; phylum Planctomycetota; class Planctomycetia; order Planctomycetales; family Planctomycetaceae; genus F1-80-MAGs062. The sequence continues at coordinate 9,396 of JBKDKA010000238.1, read as the reverse complement.
GGATGAAATCGGCCCGTTTGTTTCTCGTGAGCAGCTGCTGAAGGTTCCTCGGCTGGGACGGAAAGCTTTCGAGCAGGCCGCTGGATTTCTGCGGATCCGAAATTCCCCCGAACCGCTCGATAATACGGCTGTGCATCCGGAACAGTACGGCATTGTGCATCGCATCGCGAAGCATCTGCGGATGGATGTGCGGGAGATCACGGGAAACGAAACCGTGCTGGCGGCGGTTGTACCGGAAACATTCGCTGCTCCCGACTGCGGGGCAGTCACCGTTCGCGATGTGATTGAAGAGCTGAAGCGTCCGGGCAGAGACCCGCGAAAAAGCTTCAGCACTGTGCAGTTCGAAGAGTCCGTGCAGACGATAGAAGATCTGCATCCGGGGATGACGCTTCAGGCCGTGATCACCAATGTGACACGGTTCGGCGCCTTCGCTGATATCGGAGTCCACCAGGATGGCCTGATACACGTCTCACAGCTGGCAGACCGCTTCGTTCAGGACCCTTCCGAGGAAGTCGCCGTCGGGGACATCGTTACGGTCACCGTTCTTGAGGTCGACGCAGCGCGAAAGCGAATCTCATTGTCGCGTCGGCAGAAGCCTCTGCGAACGGAATGACCTGTACGCAGGGCGAGCCCGCGTTGTTGAAACGCGGAAGTCTTCCCGATGCGGTTCGGCGGCTCATCGCACTCTGAAAACTCAGTTAAGCGAAGCGTGGATGATCAATCATCGTCGTTTTGCAGTGTTCGCTGAGTCCGATGAGGACGACGGTCGCGACGGTCACGGCGACGCTCGTTCTCAATGTCATCTTCGTCGTCGAATTTCTTTTTCGATTTCTGAACGCGTTCTCGGTTGTTACGCGCCACGTCTGAGGTGCTCTGAAAATCATCAGAGGAATTTAAGTCTCTGGGCATAAGATCGCTCGAACAACAGACCTTTTAAAGAGCCAAACGACACAAGTGGAAAATCTGATTGTTCAGAGTCGCAATCTCCTGACTCAGAACCTTCAGTTCGTCACTACCCTCAAATTGAATTTCGGCAATAGCGAACGAAACCCGCAATTATGTTTGATAAATCGATCAGACCGGAGTTAGAGGTTGTGTCAGATCAACACAACTTCAGGAAGATTTCCTTCCGGAACTGACCTGTGATCAGCAGAAACTGCCGATGAGCAGTCGGTTGTCTGGATGCAGCCCAGTTCAGTGTGCTGCAACAGCGATCCTGAAAATGAAATTTCCTCTGCCGGAATCTTGTTCAGTCAGGCGAACGATGTCGAGATTTTTTCGGCAACGAAATTCGAGTTCAGAAAATATCTTTAAGGGCTCTCCCCGCGACCTTGCAATTCGCTCATTGATTATCTCGCTGTCAGCGGAACCGATTTTTTTCGCCGCTGGTCAGATGCGAAGTGCTTTTCCCGGTCAGGACTCTCGCTATACGCTGGCTACATTGTGGTGATTGACCCTTGACCGAACGGACAGCGTCAGTCAATCTGGTAGGCTGAATCGTTTGTCTATCCGGAATGCCGAATGCATTCGCAGCAGAGTTGGGGTTTTCAAATGTCAGACAGTCAGTCAGCCGCTCAGCATTCTCGTCGTACGTTTCTGGCAGCCAGTGCAGCATCAGTGGCGGCAACGTCGGTGCTCCAGGCTGGTGTTTACGCGGCAGGAAGCGATCTGCTGAAGGTCGGGCTCATCGGGTGTGGTGGTCGAGGCACGGGGGCAGCTTCCCAGGCTCTGAAGGCCGACGAGGGAACAGAACTTTATGCGCTGGCAGATGCATTCGAAGACATCCTTTCCAGCAGTCGACGTCGTCTGAGTCGCGAGTTCAACGTTGAAGGAAAGCCGCCGCGCGTCACCGTGGATGACAGCAGAGCATTCGTCGGATTCGATGGTTACCAGAAAGTTATTGACTGCTGCGATGTCGTTCTGCTCGCCTCGACACCCCATTTTCGTCCGGAGCATCTGAGAGCGGCAGTGGCTGCCGGCCGACATATTTTCTGCGAAAAGCCGATCGCTGTGGACGCGCCGGGAGTTCAGTCGGTTCTTCAATCGACGGAAATCGCGAGAGAGAAAAAGCTGTCTCTCGTGTCAGGTCTGTGCTGGCGGTATCACCACGGAAAACGAGCGATCTTCGAACAGATTCGCAATGGCGCGATCGGTGATATTGTTTCGATGGAATGCAACTACATGAGTGGCGGTGTGTGGGATCCGCGACGGACGCGGGAGCAGTGCAGCAGCGACATGGAGTACCAGATGCGAAACTGGTACTACTACACATGGCTTTCAGGTGATTTCAATGTGGAACAGCATATCCACAGTCTCGACAAGATGATGTGGGCGATGAACGATGAACCGCCTGTCACCATCAGCGCAATCGGCGGACGCCAGGTTCGCACGGATCCGAAGTACGGGAATATTTATGATCATTTCAACGTGACGTACACCTGGCCAAACGGCGTCAAAGCGTTTGCTCGCTGCCGCCACTGGAATAACTGTGAAACCGAAGTGGAGGACTACATCGTCGGCACAAAGGGGCGAGCCGACGTGATGGCTCATACGATTACGGACCACTCCGGCAAACAGATCTGGAAGTTCGAAGGTGAAGGCGGCGACATGTATCAGATTGAACATGACGAGCTGTTCGCTTCGATTCGCAACGGTCAGCCGATCAACAACGGAATCTACATGAGCCGAAGCACGCTCATGGCGATTGCCGGCCGAATGGCGGCCTACACCGGTCAGCGGCTCAGCTGGAGTGATGTCGAAACATCGAAAGAGAATCTGACGCCACCGGCTTACGAGTGGGGTGCGATCGACGCGGCACCGGTCGCGATACCCGGTCGTACGAAATTCGTATGAGGGAGTCTGAGCGAACGGCTCTCACGTTGTCAGACTTACGACGGAAATGTGGTCATCCCTCTCAGAGGGATGCTGTTCAATCGAAAACCATCCTGCTTTCGAACACCGCTGTCGCGAGCGCCTTGCCGAGAGTCCTGTCGGCAGTGACACGTTTTGCTCGTGATATTACCGGCACTTTGATTCTCGCTCTCGCGTTCCTGACACTGACGTACGATCCCGTACACGCGAGCGAGGCAGTGAAGTCTGGGCCGAACGTGCTGTGGATCAGTTGTGAAGACCTCAGTCCGCATCTTGGCTGTTACGGGGACGCGCTGGCTCAGACACCTGTTCTGGATGCACTTGCAGCAGACGGTGTCCGCTTCACCAATGCGTTCTCGTGTCATGGAGTCTGCGCGCCGAGCCGCACGGGAATCATCACCGGGAGATACCCGATCAGTCTTGGGGCCAACCACATGCGGTCGAAAGTCGGGCTTCCCCCGCAGGTTCGACTTTTTCCGGAACTCCTGCGAAACGCCGGTTACTACTGCTCCAACAACAGCAAGACGGACTACAACCTTGTCTGGAAGGAGAGCACCGTCTGGGATGAATCCGGATCGAAGGCTCACTGGCGAAATCGAACGGCAGCCGACCAGCCGTTCTTTGCTGTATTCAATCTGAACGTGACTCACGAAAGCGGGATCTGGAAGGAAAACTGGTCGAAGGCGGTGGAAAAGGAACCGCAGTCAGCACTGACGCAGGCTTCGGACGTCCAGGTACCTCCGCTCTATCCCGATACGCCGGAGATTCGCTCCGCCATTGCCAGGCTCTATGACACAGTTCGACTGATGGATCGTCAGGTCGGAGAAATTCTGCAGCAGCTCAAGGAGGATGGTCTGTACGAATCGACCGTGATTTTCTTCTGGTCGGATCATGGTGATGGGCTGCCGCGATGCAAACGATGGACGTACGATTCCGGAACACGTGTGCCGCTGATTGTTCGCGTTCCTCCGCAGTTCCGGCGTGAGGGTTCGGGAATTCCGGGGGCCATTGATTCGCGCCTTGTCAGCCTGCTGGACCTTGGACCGTCTGTTCTTGATCTGGCCGCTGTTCAGATTCCCGAGGATCTTCATGGGCGATCGCTGTTTCCTCCGACTGCACGGGGAAGCTCCTCTGCTGAAGATCCTGTTCGCGGCCGGAAGTACATCCATGGGGCCCGGGATCGGATCGACGAGCGGCCCGATCTGGTGCGTTCGGTGCGCACGGAACGTTATCGTTATGTGAGGCATTACTTTCCGTGGAGACCCATGTTTCAGCACCTGTCGTACGCAGAACGAGGAGCGATCTCGAAGGAACTGCGGCGGCTGCTTTCCGAGAACCAGCTTCCGGAGACTATGGCTCGATGGTACAGAACGCCGACGGTGGCTGAGGAGCTGTTCGATCTGACGCAGGATCCATGGGAGTTACAGAACATTGCGGCGGATCAGCAGTTTCAGGATGTCCTTCATGAGCTTCGCGACGAATGTGATCGCTGGCAGTTGGAAGTCGGCGATGTTCATCTGATTCCTGAAGCCGTGCTTGCTGAAGAGGAAGCTGTCGTCGGAAGTCGCTGGCAGATCTCTCACCAGCCCGGTGGTGGTGAACGTCTTTCGCGACTTCTGAAGGTTGCTGGAATCGCTGCAGGTATTTCCCCTTACGATTCTGAATTGCTTCGCGCAGAGCTGAATTCGGCTGATGCTGCTGCACGCTGGTGGGCACTCTCGGGGCTGATTCATCATGAAGGGGCGAAAGCTGTTGAGTCGATTCTGAAAAGGCAACTCGAAGACCCTTCGCCCGTGGTTTGGATTGTGGCGGCTGAAGCTCTTCGACGTATGGCTGCAGAGGACGCAGTGGCCGCCGCAGATCGGGTCCTTCAGTCAGAACTGCTCAGCAGCAGTCCGTTTGTTCGTCATGCCGCGATTCTTGCCATCGATGATCTCGGGGCTGAAGCGATCAGATCCGCACGGTCAGTCATCGAGATGATGCCGCCGGAAGAATACTCGTCGCGCGTCGCCCGGCATGCGCTCGATCAGCTTCGCGAATAGATCCATTTCGCGATCAGCTTTCCCGATCAACCGGCGGGAGACAGTCCCTGACCCTGTTTTCTGATGCCCGGAGGCAGGGCACGACGCAGAAATTCGGGGCCAGTGTTGCCGACTGGCAACATGCTGGAGAAGTTTCACGCGTCGCAATTGACAATGTGTATAGACACGTTTTTCAGAAAAATGCATACCGGTGTTGATGAAAGTCAACATCCATTGACTGTGCCGAATGCCGGATGATCGCCCGATTCGAGCTTTGGACTGATTTTTTTCGACTGCAGTCGCAGTGTCGCAGCAGAGCAACATCAGCAAATGGACCTTCACGGTATCTGAAATGCATTCTTCGGACACATCGAACAGGCAGTCGCCTGAAGAGGTTTCTGAGGTCAGATGCCCTGACGAGTTGTCAGCATCGGGTGTCAGAAATCGAAAGTCGACTGCAGCCGTCTCAAACTTTCCGCGGTGACTCATTCTGAAAGGTTTACGAACATGCTGAAGAAACTCTGGAACGACGAAGTGGGTGTGATTCTTTCTGCTGAACTGGTACTGATCCTGACGATTCTGGTCATCGGAATGATCGTCGGGCTCGTTGAACTGCAGTGTGCAGTTGTCGCTGAACTGAGCGACCTTGGTGATGCGATCGGAAATCTGGATCAGAGCTATGTGACCAGCGGGCTTACTTCTGTGAAGAACTACGGCGGAATCAAAGCAGCTGTTGCCGGTGCACGATATGGAGATCAGGCTGACGTCTGCGACTGCAATTCCATCATCGTCTGTGATCCATCCACAAGTGCGGGTGAAAAGAGTTTCTGATCTGCTCTGATCATGGATTCTGAAGAAGACTCACCGTCCGGTTCGCCGGATGCCTCAAACCGAAACGCATTTTGAAATACAGAGTGCAGACCTCGGAAAGGTTGAGCTGACCGTCTCGGGCTACGCAGCAGTGGAGAAGTCTCCATCCATTGCTGCGTGCCCGGGACGGTCTTCTTCGTTTTGTGGTTGTTGCTTTTTCCGCGAGACGATCCGACGCCTGGAAAAGACACGTGCGACTAAAGTCGTCCTCACTTTCCGAGTGAGGACTTCCATCAGCCACCGATTCTGAAATCCCTCCGCAGCAAGCGGTTGACAGAACAACAGATCGACCGCCGAAATCGTGGATGTTCCGGCCGTCGCCTCAGAATCTGCTGGCCTGAGCCGCCTCGGTTTCCGCTGGCAGAAACCGGAGGGTTTACGCTACACTCCCGGAACATAAACCACACGGCATTGGATGCCGGAGTGAAGATTTGAACGACTCCTGACTTCAGCCATGGATGGCCGTGCCGACGTGAAAACTCTGGCATTTACACCTTTCGGATCAGCCTGTGTTTCGCCTGCCGGATTAAGCCGCGCGGAAACGGCGAAAGACAGTTCCGGGTGTTTTCCGGTACTCCGCGATCAGCAGCCTCACGTGCTGCTGCTTGGAATTCAGGGTTCCGGCATCAGAGCTCTGGCTGAGATTCTGATGGAGATGCGGTGGAACGTCACGGCTTCAGACATTCAGCTTGGCAACGCGGAGTCGGTTGCCTCCGAGTCGGCTCGATGGACGCAGGCTGGTTTTCAGATCTGCGGATGGCACGAAGTCAGCCATCTGCTTTCAATGGATTCGTCGCGCGACGGTCGCCACCGAGTGGATCTTGTCGTGTCATCGGCTGCAGTGCCCGCCGATGATCCTCGACTGGATGCAGCTCGCAAAGCAGGAACACCCTGCTTTCTGCTGTCGGAGGCGGTCTCGGAGATTTTTCGGCATCGGCAGCAGATCTGTGTTGCCGGCACTCACGGAAAGACCACGACCACGGGGCTCATCTGGTGGATCCTGCAGAAGACAGGAAAATCACCAGGAGGCTTTATCGGGGGCGTGCTGAATGGTACGGAGCGATCTGGATTCTTCGGGAGCAGCTCCACTGCAGTCATCGAAAGCTGTGAATTTCGTGAATCGTTTCAGATGCTTTCCCCCGACGTTGTTGTTCTGAGCGGAATTGATCGCGACCACTTCGACTGTTTTCGGAACGAGGCCGAAGAAGAAGATGCGTTCGAACGTTTTCTTTCTCGACTTGACCCGCGCGGGACGCTCATCGTGAACGGTGACTGTGCTCGAGCGATGAAAATCGCAGACCGCAGCGCAGTCCGGCAGGTCACTTACGGGATCAAAAATCAGTCAGGCTGGTCTGCAGCAGACATACGACATGAGCCTTCAGGGACAGAATTCACGCTGACCTGGCGAGGAAAAGTACAGCGTCGTATCGCGATGGCTGTTCCCGGACGCCACAATATTTTGAATGCTCTGGGAGCGATAGCGGCGGCAGAAGAATCCGGCTGCCGTTCCGAAGAACTCCCGGAAGCCCTTCGAAGTTTTCCCGGGATTCGTCGTCGATTTGAACGGCGGGGAAGCTGGCAGGGAATGGAGCTCATCGACGATTTTGCGCACCATCCCGGTGCAATTCGCGAGACACTGGCCACCGTGGCCGCTCTTTATCCTCGAAGGCGACGCCTCGTTGTCTTCGAACCTCATCAGATGTCCCGGATGGATCACCTGTTCACGGAGTTTGCTCAGGCCCTGAAAGATGCTGACGAATGCCTGATTCTTCCGGTGCTTGCGGCCCGGGAATCCTGTTCAGAAGCGGCCTGCAGTCGAGCGTCGGGACGGCTGGTGCGGGAAATCAATTGTTCCGGAGGTCGTGCATTCCTGCTCGCGAATCTTGACCAGGTGACCGGAAGAATAGACCATGCTGGTCGACGCGGTGACGTTGTCATTACGATGGGGGCAGGCAGGACAAATCAGATTCATGACGAATTCAATCGACGACTTCAAAGAGATTTTGCTGCGTGAAGAACCGCTCAGCCGGTATTCCTGGCTCCGTGTTGGTGGGCCGGCGGAACTATTCTTTACGCCTCGCACACGGGAGGAACTGTTCGCAGTCGTCTCCTGCTGTCGATCCCTGCAGATACCGATGCAGATTCTCGGCGGAGGTTCCAATATTCTGGTCAACGACGAAGGTGTTCGAGGTGCCGTGATCCGGCTCTTTGAACCCCTTCTGTCGAACGTAACCGTCGACGGTCTGAAACTGACTGCAGAAGGAGGAGCTCTGCTGTCTCATGTGGTCTCCGAAGCGGTGCGAGCCGGGCTGGCAGGTCTGGAACATCTTGTCGGAGTTCCCGGCACGGTCGGAGGCGCTGTCGTCGGAAATTCCGGCGGTCGTCTTGGGGACATGGGACAGGTTGTGAAGAGCGTTACCGTGCTGACACAGGCTGGTGACGTGGCCGAACGATCCGGAGACGAGTTGACGTTTTCGTATCGTCGCAGCAATCTGCATGACCTCGTTGTACTTTCAGTGGTTATGGAACTGACGCAGGACGATACCGAGGAACTGACGCGTCGAATGCGGAAGAACTGGATCATGAAGCGTTCCACTCAGCCGCTCGCAGATCAGTCAGCGGGCTGCATATTCCGCAATCCAAGAGGGCTGAGCGCCGGTGCGCTGATCGAACAGTGTGGGCTGAAGGGCGTATCCGTCGGTAAAGCCCGAGTCAGCGATCGCCATGCCAATTTCATCGTCACAGAAGAAGGGGCGACGAGCGCCGATGTCTGGGCTTTGATCGACCGCATCCGGAAAGCCGTTCAGGCAAAGTTCTCAGTGGATCTGGAACTCGAAATCCGAACATGGCCGACCGCGGCTGTGTGAAGTTTACAGGGAATGGACTCCCAATGACGAAATCACGACAGAACCAGTTGTCATCCCTACGCGTGCTCGTACTGGCGGGCGGTCATTCTGCAGAGCGAGAGGTCAGTCTTCGGAGTGGACATCGTGTGACTGCGGCCCTTCGCGACCGTGGTCATCAGGTGATTGTGTCTGATCCGGTTGAAGAGTCTCCTGACTCCATACTGCGTCAGAAGTTTGACATCGTCTTCCCCATGCTTCATGGAACCGGTGGAGAAGATGGTGCCCTCCAGAGTCACCTGGAACGTCTGGGTATTCCGTTCTGTGGAAGTTCTGCGGCATCATCGGCGCTCACCTTCGACAAGGCGCGGACGCGGGATGTGCTGCAGAGAAACGGCCTTCCGATTGCTGCTGGTCTGGCATTTGATCGAATCGCCGATCGACGTTGCCTGGAATCCGCTGCAGAAACACTCGGATATCCGCTCGTCGTAAAGCCGGCTGCCCAGGGATCCAGTGTCGGGATCAGTCTGGTTCGGTCAGCAGAATCGCTGCAGTCCGCAGTCAGAGAAGCCTATCGCTGGGGACGAAAGATCATCTTCGAGAAGTATATTGCGGGACGAGAGATCACTGTGCCGGTCATCTCGGGCATCGTGTTTCCGACGATCGAAATTCGGCCTCGTCGTGAATGGTTTGACTACGAAGCAAAATATTCCGATGAATCAACTCAGTACATCGTTAACCCGCCCGATCTGCCGGCTCATCTCAATGAGATCTGCCTGAAGGCCTGTCAG
>JBKDKA010000237.1:0-13585 GCA_046345315.1 Planctomyces sp. | reverse complement strand
GTGTCGTTCAGATGTTTTCGTCAGAATCGGTTCAATCCGCTTTCCTGGTCTGAAATCTGTGTGACGACGGCAATTTCGCCGGCGAGGATCGCGGATGGAGATTGACGAACGCGGATTCCCCCGATAATCTGGTGAAGGAGTGAGTCGTAGTAAAGAATCGCAGGCGGTGGAACGCTGCCGATTGCTGAAGTGAAAAGAATTTCAATGAACACTGTCCTCAACAACCTGGGTCTTCTACTTCTTCATCCCTGAAGTCGGCTCCGGGTACGTTGGCGAATGAAACTGCATACGAAACCCTGAGGCCGCAAGTCCTCAGGGTTTTTTCGTTCTGATGTCTGCTGAATCCGGATCATTGATTGATCGGTTTTGACTGTGTAGCTGGCCTGCGGTAAGTATGGAGCGTTTTTCCGAGTGGCAGAGGAGTCTTCCATGACTGGTGATCAGATTATTATTTTTGACACGACGCTGCGTGACGGTGAGCAGTCACCGGGCTGCAGCATGAACACTCGGGAAAAGCTGGAAGTCGCTCGAGCGCTCGTGGAACTCGGAGTGGACGTGATCGAGGCGGGGTTTCCGATCGCTTCTCCAGGAGACTTTCAGGCCGTTCGTGAGATTGCTGATCGATTCGGAGATCAGGCCACAATCTGTGCGCTGGCTCGAAGTCGTGAAGACGATATCGCTCGCGCGAAAGAGGCACTCGCGAATGCAGCGAAGCGTCGAATTCATGTGTTTCTGGCGACGAGTGCCATCCATCGTGAGTTCAAGCTGAAGATGGACAAGTCTCAGATCATCGAGCGAGCCATCTCATCGGTGAAACTGGCGAAGGAATTCACCGACGATATCGAATTCTCTCCCGAAGATGCGGCTCGCACGGAGCTGGATTTTCTCTGCGAAGTGGTCGAAAAGACAATCGCCGCAGGTGCGACGACGGTGAATATCCCCGATACCGTCGGGTATGCGACTCCCAATCACTATTTCAAAGTGATTTCGTATCTGAAGCAGAACGTACCGAATATTGAACGAGCCATCATCAGCACTCACTGTCACAACGACCTGGGTCTGGCCGTGGCCAACAGTCTTTCGGCGATCGAGGCCGGGGCTCGACAGGTGGAATGCACCATCAACGGTCTCGGGGAACGTGCCGGAAACGCGGCGCTGGAAGAGATCGTGATGGCTCTGCGAACACGAGCCGATTTCTACAAGGTGCACACTCGGATCAACACACAGAAGCTCTACCCGACCAGCCAGCTGGTGTCATCGATTACCGGCATGAAGGTGCAGCGTAACAAGGCTATTGTCGGCCAGAATGCGTTCGCTCACGAGGCTGGAATTCATCAGCACGGAATGCTGCAGGAACGTTCCACCTACGAGATCATGCGTCCGGAAGATGTCGGATATGTTGGCCGGAATCTGGTGCTGGGAAAACACAGCGGTCGGCATGCGTTTCGGGATCGAGTTGTGCAGCTGGGGTTTCAGCTGGAAGACTCGGCACTGCAGAAAGCCTTCGATGATTTCATTTTGCTGGCCGACAAGAAGAAGGAGGTCTACGATTCTGACATCGTGGCGCTGATTGAGAATCGGATGAGCGAGGCGCCGGACCGATGGAAGCTGATCAGCTTTCATACGTCGGCGGGTTCGTCTGCTGTTCCGACAGCCACATTGCAGCTGCAGTGTGAAGATCAACCGGTTCTGTGTGATGCGGCCACGGGCGACGGGCCGATCGACGCGGTGTTCCGCACGATGGAACGCATTATGGAACTCACCGCTCAGCTGGAAGCGTTTGATGTGAAGAGCGTCTCCGAGGGAAAAGACGCGATGGGTGAAGTTCGGGTGACGATCAATGTCAGCGGTCGGCAGTATCATGGCAAGGCCATCAGCACCGACATCATTGAAGCGGCTGCTCAGGCTTACCTGAAGGCTCTGAACAAGGCAGATCGCGATCGGCCTTCGCCGGAAACGGCGACCGAACGCACAAGTGCCGCGACCTCCTCAGGCAGATAAAGTATTCCTATGAAATCTCCGTTTCGTGAGCTGATCGTTGTCGCTGCGGGAATCGTGATCGCAGGTCTCTGCTGGTGGCGAACGTCAGCTCCCGAAACACCGCGGGCCAGCGTGCAGCAGGTTGTCGCTGATCAGCGGATGGCACCAACTTTCGAGCTTTATGATCAGCAGTCTCATCTCGTCAAGTTGTCCGGCTTCGTTGGACGACACCCGATTGTGCTGATCTTTTTCGACGGGCGGCAGCCTCCGGAGAACGACCGTTCGCTGGTGATGTTTCGGGATTTTTATCCGGCTCTCAGAACCAGTGGCGTGATCGTGCTTGGGGTTTCCTCGGCGCTGCCGCAGCAGATTCGAAGAAAGTCCGTACAGCCGTTTCCGTTCCCGATTCTTGCGGACGTCACCGCGGGACAGCCGGGATCTGCCAGCCTGATCTGGGGATGCAGTGCAGCGTCACCGCGGGGAACAGCGAACGGTTCACAGGGCGCAGCAATGGGTGGTCTGAGTTCTTCATCTGATGCAGACAATGCAGCGAAAACAGAGATTCCGCAAGAACGGCCGTCAGCATCTGCGGAATCAGCTCCTTCTCAACCGACTGCTCCGGCAGGGCCAGCTCCGGGAAACGCTGGCGAAGTCACTGCTCCCGGCGCCGGCGTTGTTCATCCGGCCGTTTTTTTGGTGGATCGTTCCGGGATGGTCAACTGGAACGCAGACCGTCCGATGCCCGTCGCAGACCCAAAACAGTTGCTGGAAATGCTGCTGCGTGGGGAAATCTGATCTGATTCAACGGCGAACTTCCGTCAGTGTGTGCGAATCGACTACACTCCGTCGGCAACAGGTGGTCCGCAGATCCGCAATGACGGATTCAGGAGTGCGGTTCCACGGTTTCTGACTGAGAATACGTGCGCCCACAAAGGCTCAGACGATGTTTCCGGAGACAGAACGGATGGTGTTTCAGACTGTCGGCAAAAGAGTGGTCAGGCAATTGCTCATTGCGGCGTGCCTTCTGGGTTTGACTGCGGGATGTGGAGACACAAAATCCCCCGGTCCAGCGACGGATTCATCGATGGCAGCCCCTGGAGCATCCTCGTCTGAGGTGACTCCAGACGCGGCAGCGAAGCCGGCGGAGAGCACTGCCGGTGCCGGTTCGGCAGAGCCAAACTCCGATGCGACAGCGTCAGAAGCGATGGATGGCGGAACGGCTCGCATACCGATGCGGTCGGATGGTCCGAAGTCTCTCGATCCGATTCGCGGATCAACTGTTTACGAAAACCAGTGTGCCAGCCAGATTGTCGAGACGCTCCTGCAGTACAAATATCTGAAGCGACCATTTGAACTGGAACCGCTTCTGCTGGCCGAAATGCCGAAGTCTGACGATGGTCTCACGTGGAAGTTTAAACTGAAGCCGAGTGTACGATTCCATGATGACCCGTGTTTTCCGGACGGCAAAGGTCGCGTGATCACATCAGCTGACGTCTTCTATTCGTGGAAGCGAATGGCCGACATCAAGAAGTCCAATTCCAAAGTCTGGTGGTTGATGCAGGATACGATCGTCGGTTTCGACGATTATCAGAAGGCTCAGAACGAAGCGGCCGCGTTTGATTACGATGCTCCCGTTGCGGGGCTGAAGGTTGTCAGTGATCAGGAGTTTGAAGTCGTCCTGACAAAGCCGCGTCAGAGTTTTCTGTGGAAGCTCGCCATGTTTCAGACCGGCGTTGTGGCTCGCGAAGCAGTCGAAAAATACGGCGACCGATTCGGCCTGCGACCCATCGGCACAGGGCCGTTTTATCTGAAGGAAGGCGACTGGAAGCAGGATCAGGGCATTCGGTTTACAAAGAACCCGAACTACCACGAATGTTATTTTCCGGAAGAGCACTCGCCGGAAGATGAAGCAGATGGAATCGCTGCAGGTAAAGGGCGACGGCTTCCGATTCTCGACGCTGTAGATGTGGTCTTTTACAAGACCGATCAGCCAATGTGGCTGGAGTTCAAGGCCGGGAAACTCGACTTTGTTCAGGTTCCTGCAGAGAACTTCGAGGAAGCCTTCAGCAAGCGAACGAAGAAGCTGACGAGCGAAATGCGTTCGCAGGGAATGAAAGGTTATCCGGTCCCGTTGCTCGATTTCATCTTCCGTGGTTTCAACATGGAAGATTCACTTCTGGGTGGATACACGCCGGAGAAAAAAGCTCTGCGACAGGCGATCTGCCTGGCTCTTGACTGGGACGAGCAGAACGAAGCGTTCTACAACGGAATCAACGTCGTTTACGACGGCGTGATTCCGCCGGGACTCGACGGATATCCAACGGATGGAAAGTCAGACAAAGCGTATCGCGGTCCGAATATTCAGCGAGCCAAAGAACTGCTGGCGAAGGCCGGGTACCCGGATGGAAAAGGGCTGCCAACGATCGATTATTATACAGCCAAGGCGCAGAACGGCCAGGAACAGTCCGAGATGCTCCAGAAGCAACTCGCTCAGATCGGCGTAAACGTCAAAGTGCACCTGCTGGATTTTTCGCAGCTGATTCAGAAAGTTGACGAAAAGGCAGCTCCACTGTTCAGTTTTGCATGGGGGTCTGATTACCCGGATGGAGAAAACAACCTGGCGTTGTTCTATGGCCCGAATGGAGCTCCCGGTGCGAATCACTTCAACTACAAGAATCCGGAATACGACAAACTCTACGACCAGATTGTTGCCATGCCACCATCTGAGGAACGCCTGAAGATCTATCAGCAGATGCAGGAGATTCTGCTGGAGGACTGTCCGTACACCGGATCGATGGCACGCACGAGGTTCTATGTTGTCACGCCGCGAATGAAGTTCTACAAACCCGTGGAAACGTTTGAGAACTGGTACAAGTACCTCGGCAGAGCCCGATAGCAGAGTCGTTGTCATGTGGGCTTACCTCGTCCGTCGACTGATTTATCAGATCCCGGTGTATCTCTGCATTCTGCTGCTGATGATGTTGGCGCTGCGCGTTCGCGATCCGGTTTACGGCCGACTCCCGAAGAATGCCGTTGCTGCAGACATCGAGAATAAACGACGGGAACTGGGTACGGACCGCCCGTTTCTGATTCAGTATGGTTCACTGCTGAAACAGGTCGTTACGTTTTCGTTTCAGGAAAAGAGCTGGGACTACGCCGGGCAGACGGTCGGCGAAGTCATGAAGCGATCGATCGGGCCCAGCCTGGCGATCACAGTTCCTTCGCTGATCCTGACGACGGTGGTATCCATCGTCATTGCCCTGATGTCTGCATGGTTTCGCGGCCGCTGGCCTGATCAGGTTCTGGTGTTCCTGTCTGTTCTCGGGATGAGCGTCAGCTTTCTCGTCTACATCATCATCGGGCAGTATTTTGGAGCCTATCGTCTGAATCAGGTGACCGGCCGGGAGATCTTTGCGATCTATTACAATCCTTCGGTGAGCAATGCCGGATGGTCGGAGTATTTTCGTCATGTCTGGCCTCATCATTATCTGTTGCCCGTGCTGATCAATGTTGTGGTAGCAATGGGATACGACACGCGGTTCTATCGAGCTGTGATGGTCGAAGAATCAGCTCGTGACTACATCGTGACGGCCGTGGCGAAGGGAGCTTCCCGCGGAAAGATCATGTTCGTTCACATGCTGAAGAATGCCATGATCCCCATCATCACTCATGTTGTGATCACCATTCCGTTTCTGATCACAGGCTCGTTTCTGCTCGAACGGTATTTCGGTATACCCGGGATGGGAAATCAGCTGATTCTCGCCGTGGAGAGCGGTGACTTTCCGATTGTGCAGTCATTCACGGCCGTCTTCGCCGCCGTGTACATCGCAACGAACCTGCTGACGGATCTGCTTTACGCACTGGTCGATCCGAGAGTGAGGTTGTCGTAATGGCTGCAGGCTCTCAAAATCGAACGCTCCGAAAGTTTCTTCGGCACAAGCCGGCGCTGGTCTCTTTCGTCATCATTCTGGGTTACTCCGTAACGGCGGCGATGCTGGTCCTGACGGGATGGATTACACTCGACGATACGACGGCACGTGTCGGCCCGATGAGCCTTCCGGGGTTCAGTAGAATGCAGACTCCGGAAAAACGGCTTCAGGATGTTTCGTGGCTCACGGAGCGAATCGAAACGATCACGAAGCGCAGGAATGCAGAAGAAGCCATTGCGGGATTCAATGATCTCGGGCAGCGTCAGATTGCTCGTGTTCCGGTCGCTGAACTGAAGCAACGCATTGAGTCTGTCTGGGAGCTCCATGATTCTCTGGCAGAATCCGAAGACCTGAATCGCATCACACAGAAGGGTGCTGACTCCGAAAGTGGTGCGACCGAGAAAGCCTCGGTCCTGCAGCAGCTGTCAGAGCTCGAGGCACGTGCTGAGCTGCTGCTGGAACCGGTGTCGACGGATTATGCTTCGCGAAGAAAAATGGAACTTCTTCTGGGCACGGATCGTCAGGGACGTTCGATTTTTCTGAGATCGGTTTACTCCATTCGAGTCGCCATTCTGGTCGGACTGATCACTGGGCTGTTGTCCGTCATCATCGGAACTCTGGCCGGTCTTGTAGCAGGGTATTTCGGTGGCTGGGTCGACCATGTGGTCACGTGGCTGTACTCCACATTTGCATCGATACCGAACATCGTGCTTCTGATTCTTCTCGCGTTCATGTTTGACGGTGGCCACATCGATAACGCGATCAACGGGATGACCGGCGGGCTGCTGGCACGATTGATCGGCGGGCGGCTCGACGAAACGCTTATCCCCGTCTACATCGCATTCACGATGACGTTCTGGATTGGTCCCTGCCGTGTGATTCGTGGGGAAACAATGCGCATCAGAGAACTGGAATATGTTCAGGCTGCGACCGTCATGGGATTCGGCCGGACACGAATTCTTCTGAAGCATATTCTGCCAAACGTGACGCATCTGATGCTGATTAACTTCAGCCTGCTCTTCATCGGAGCCATCAAATCGGAAGTGATCCTGAGTTTCCTCGGCCTGGGCGTCAAAAAAGGTCCCAGCTGGGGAATCATGATCAGTCAGTCGGGACAGGAAGTCATCAATGGATTCTTCTGGCAGATCGGCGCCGCCACGGTCTTTATGTTCGTTCTTGTACTGGCATTCAATATTCTGTCCGACGCAATGCAGGATATTCTCGATCCGAAACATGTCTGAGAGGCCTGTCAGCAGCTGAAGAACCATGAACTCACCCGGTCAATCACAATCAAAGCAGACTGACATGGCTCCGAGAGCGCCCCAGCTGAAGGACGGCGTTCCATCAGAGCCGTCTGCGGCCAATGGCAGAAACGATCGCGGAATCGTTCTTTCCGTGAAGGACCTGACGACACGATTCCGAACGAACAATGGAATTGTGACGGCTGTGGATCGAGTCAGTTTTGATCTGAAGCGAGGGGAATCACTCGGGCTTGTCGGGGAATCCGGCTGTGGGAAATCCGTCACCAGTAAATCGCTCATGCGACTGCTGCCGGAACATATCGTGCAGTACGACTCCGCAAGTCAGGTGATGCTGGGGCAAACCGATCTGCTGAAGCTCAGCGAGCGGGAAATGCGGGGTATTCGCGGCAATCGCATCGCGATGATTTTTCAAGAACCAATGACCGCTCTGAATCCTGTGTTCACCGTCGGCTGGCAGCTGGAAGAATCACTCAGTTACCACACCACGCTGAATCGGTCTCAGCGGCAGAAGCGTGTGATCGAACTTCTCCGCATGGTGGAGATCCCGAATCCTGCCGAACGGGCCGGTGAGTATCCTCATCAGCTGTCGGGCGGGATGCGGCAGCGTGTCATGATCGCCATGGCGCTCGCGTGCGAACCGGAGATTCTGATCGCCGACGAACCGACAACGGCTCTGGATGTCACCATTCAGGCTCAGATTCTGAAGCTGATCAATGATCTGCGCGAACGCACGGGAACGGCCGTCATTCTGATCACTCATGATCTCGGCGTGGTGGCTCAGACCTGCGATCGAGTCGTGGTGATGTATGCCGGTCAGGTGGTTGAAGTCGCGTCGGTCCGTGAACTTTTTCATCATCCGGCTCATCCGTATACGAAGGCTCTGCTGGATTCAATCCCCCGGTCTGGTGCCAGAAAGAAGGGAGAACGGCTTGCCACGATTCCCGGCTTGGTCCCTGGGCTATACGAAATGCCGAAGGCCTGCCGTTTTGCAGAACGATGCACCTTTCGCCAGGAAAGATGCTCCAGTGAATTGCCGGGGCTGACTCTTCAACCGGGAGCATCAACAGACAAGGAATCAGAGGCGCTGACTGGTCACAGCGTTCGATGTTTTTTCCCGGTGAAGCCATGAAACCGCTCATTCAGGTTCGGAATCTGGTGAAGCATTTTCCTGTTCGAGGAGGCATCTTCAACAGGGTTGTGGGAAACGTTCAGGCCGTCAACGGCGTCAGTCTGGATATCCAGCGAGGAGAGACTGTTGGAGTCATCGGGGAATCGGGCTGCGGCAAGTCGACACTCGGAAAGACCATCATTCGCCTTCAGGAGCCTACCAGCGGGACTGTGGATTTTGACGGAACGGAGATCACCGGACTTTCGCACTCAGAACTCATGCCCGTTCGACGGCGCATGCAGTTTATCTTTCAGGATCCGTACTCATCACTGAATCCGCGAATGACCGCCTCGCAGATGCTTTCGGAAGTCATTCGGTTTCACAACATTGTGCCTCGCAATGAAACCACGGCTTATATCGAAGAGCTGCTGTCGATCGTTCAGCTTCGGAAGGATGCGAAGGACCGGTATCCGCATGAGTTCAGCGGAGGTCAGCGACAGCGACTGAACATCGCACGAGCTCTTGCCGTCCGGCCGGATTTCATCATTGCTGACGAGCCCGTGTCGGCTCTTGATGTCTCCGTGCAGGCTCAGATTCTCAATCTGCTGATGGACCTGCGGGAAAAATTCGGACTGACTCTGATGTTCATCTCTCACGACCTGAAGGTGATCGAACATTTCTGTGACCGCATGGTGGTGATGTATCTCGGAAACATCGTTGAACGTCTTCCCTGCGACAATATCCATCAGGCGGCGCTGCATCCGTACACTCAGGCGCTTTTGAAATCGAATCCTGTCAATGATCCAGACGAAAAGAAGGATCTCTATATTCTGCAAGGCGAGGTTCCGAGTCCTCGAAATCCGCCGGCTGGCTGTGCCTTCGTGACACGCTGCCCGATCGCAGAATCGCGATGCCGAAGCGAGCGCCCGATCGCGGAGACTCACGGAAATGGATACGAGGTGTCCTGCTGGGCGGTTCCCACTGCAACATCCCGCTGAACAGGGACGATCGCAGTCAGGAAATGACGGATCGATGAGTTGTCGCAGGCTTTTCGGGCCTGTATGCTCACCTGATCACCGGTGCGCTATCACGTACAGGGTCATGAAATAACGTCGAAAACATCGATTCGTAATCGTCAACAATCCAGGGTAAGCAGAAACATGGAAACAACCAACGGCAAACTGAATCGCAAACTGCGGATGGCACTGGTCGGGGGAGGTCAGGGGGCATTTATCGGCCGAGTCCATGCGACTGCGGCGGTGCTTGACAATCGAGCAGCACTGGTCGCTGGGGCTCTTTCGTCGAGTGCGGAAAAATCGAAGGCCAGCGCACCGTCTTACGATATTCCTGAATCACGAGCTTATGGTTCGTATACGGAGATGATCCAGAAGGAACTGGCTCTGCCGGCTGACCAGCGGATCGATTTTGTCAGCGTGGCAACTCCCAATCATACGCATTTCGAGATCGCGAAGGCGGCCGCTGAAGCGGGATTCAATGTGATCTGCGACAAGCCAATGACATTTGATTTTGCTCAGGCCGAAGACCTCGTTCGAGTTGTTGAGAAAACCGGAGTTGTTTTCGCAGTCAGCCATAACTACACCGGCTATCCGCTGGTCCGGCAGGCGCGGGAGATGATTCAGAGCGGAGAGCTGGGGGAGATTCAGGCGATTCGTTCCAACTACATTCAGGGCTGGCTGCGAAGTCGTCTGGAGGCAGAAGACCAGAAGCAGGCGGCATGGCGAACTGACCCGGGTAAATCCGGAGCCGCTGGCTGCTTCGGTGACATCGGAACGCACGCTTACAACCTGGGTCGGTATATGACCGGGCTGATTCCGTCCGATGTGTCATGTCACCTGAAGATCTTTGCTCCAGGTCGACGTCTGGACGATTACGGTCACGCAGTGATTCGGTATGAAAACGGTGCGTTGGGGACTGTCACATCCAGCCAGATTTCACACGGTCGTGAAAACGATCTGTTCATTGAAGTGGACGGGACGAAGGGAGCACTTTCGTGGCGACAGGAAGAGCCAAACGTCATGATCGTGCGACGGAATGGATCGCCGCATCAGATGTATACGCGTGACCCGAATGCTCCGTACATGAACAGCATGGGCAAAGCGGCCTGTCGACTTCCGTCCGGCCATCCGGAAGCCTTCTTTGAAGCCTTCGCGAATGTTTACCGTTTTGCGTATGACTCGATGATCGCTCGGGCAACTGGCGGGACATTCGAGAAGAAGAATACGATTTACCCGAATGTCTATGATGGTGCTGAAGGGATGTACTTTATTCAGCAGTGCGTCGCGAGCAGTGCTCAGAACGGTGCATGGCTGCCGCTGAAGTACTCCGGCGTGCGAAGCTGATCGAATCTGCCAACAGGAGTTTTCGGTACCCGGATGAGAGCCCGCAACGGTTTTCGCTGGTGGATTCTCGCCACGGTTCTGATTCTCGGAGCCGTGGTCTTTCCACTTCTCGACCAGCGGGATTCATCGTCTACGCTTGTCGTCTATTGTGCTCATGATGCCGTTTTTGCAGACAGCATCATCCGGCTCTTTGAACAGAAGACCGGTATTCGAGTGGATGTGCGATACGACGAGGAAGCCAGCAAATCGCTCGGCCTCACGAATCTGCTGATTGCCGAAAAATCCGCACCCCGTTGTGACGTGTTCTGGAACAATCAGACTCTGGGAACAATCCGTCTGCAGAAGCAGAGTGTCCTGCAGCCATATCGCGGAAGCGGATTTCAGAGAATCCCCGATGTGTTTCGCGACGCGCAGGGACACTGGGCGGGTTTCGCTGCCCGAATGCGTGTGATCATCATCAACACGGAACTGATGCAGGAGACAGATGACGCTGTCCGTCAGGCATTCGAATCCGGTGATCTTTCTGATGCCGCTATCGCAGTTCCGCTTTACGGGACCACTCTGACACACTATTCGGTGCTGAACGCGGAGTACGGCCTGAAGAAACTTCAGGAGTGGCATCGTTCTCTGCATGATCGGGGAATACGCGAGGTTCGCGGAAACGGTGCCGTGCGGGACCTCGTGGCGGCCGGGGCATGTCGAATGGGATGGACGGATACCGATGACGCCTTTGGAGCAATCGATGATGGCAAACCCGTTCGGATGATTCCGGCGAGAACGGACTCCGGGAGAACGATCGTCATCCCCAACAGCGTTGCCATGATTGCCGGTTGTCGACATCCTCGCGAAGCAGAACAGTTCATTGATTTTCTGCTCTTAGCGGAAGTGGAACTGCTTCTGGCGAAATCATCTTCGCGGCAGATTCCGCTGGGGCCGATTCCTGAAAAGGACCTGCCGGAAGACGTGGTGATGCTGAAGAAATGGGCTGCAGATGCCGTTTCCATGGAACCCGCTGCTGAACGCCAGGATGAAGTGCTCAACTGGCTGATGTCGGAGTCACAGCAGCCGTGACACTGAGTCAGGTCGTTATCTGGTCGTTTCTCAGAAGCCTGATTCTGGCGACGCTGGCACTCGGTCCGGCAGCCGTGATTTCCGCCTGGCTTCATCGGAGGTCGATACGGATTCGACGATGGGGACTGTTCATCGTTCTTGTTCCGGTACTGATGCCGGAACTTCTCATGGGATTTACAGCACGTGTTCCGGCCGCCGAGCTTCTGAGGAACCGCTGGGCTACGGAAGTGTTCTACGGAGTGCTTTTGTTGTTTCGAGCTGTTGCTATTGGTTCGTCAGTGCAGGTTTGGATGGAATCCGCATCGGTATCCCGGGAAGCGGAACATTCGTGGACTCTGCTGCGGCCACGCATGTCCACAGTACGATGGGTGATTGGATGGCTGCGACTTCGCTGCGAAGGGCGATGGAGAGGCCCGTTGGTAGCCTGGTCACTCATGGTACTACTGAGTTTTCAGGAATTCGAAACCGCAGCACTGATGCAGCTCAGTGAGTACCCGGTTTCCTGGAGTGTCTCGCTGTTTGACGCTCATGCCACACGTCAGCCTGTTTCGGACAGTCTGCGGATGACAATCCTGCCGATTATCTGTCAGCTGATTGTTCTGGTCCCTTGTCTGTTTCTGCTGCGACGAGGTTTTGCTGTCGGACCGCGGCAAGCCGGCGGATTTCTTCATCAGAATCCGACAGAGAAAAGGGAACTGAATGGCTCTGGTTCGCTGAGGAAGTTTGTGAAACCTGCGTGGGCAGGCGTGCTGGCAGTCATCTGGCTGGCGGCGAGTGGACTCATCTTTGTGTTCTGGCCATTGTTTTCATCCAGCAGCGAATTGATTCAAAGTCTGCTTTCGGTCAGCCAGCAACCGGGAATGCTGGCTCAGCCCGTTCAGCAGATCCTGACTTCCGCAGGATTTTCAGCAGCCGCCGCGCTGCTGGCGTACTGCGTTTCGTCTCTGCTCATCGAGAGTCACCGGACGATTGCAGCGGTTGCCGTTCTGCTCCCCGGTCTGGCAGGACCACTGGTCACAAGCCTGATCCTGCTTGCGTTGTTTCAGTTACCCGGCCTTCACTGGATGTACGACACCTGGCTGCCGATGTTGCTGGGACTGACAATCGCAGTTCTGCCGAAGGCATGGCTGATCACAGCGCTGCTGAAATCACGGCGGGATGATACCGGGATCCATTCGGCACAGCTTCTTTGTGCTTCCGACGATCAAGGTGTTCGAATGACCGGTCGTCAACTGCTCTGGAAACTGAAGTACGCCGGCTGGTGCTTCGGCGGACTTCTGATCTGTCACTGGTGTTTCTGGGACGTGACGACTGCCTCGATCCTGCGACCGCTGCGAACGGAACCTGTCGTCACACGTCTCTACAATGAAATGCACTATGGCCGCACAGAAACGCTCACTCTGATGGCGGCACTTTCACTTATTCTTCCGATCGCCACAGGACTATTTCTGATCATGCTGTCCCGGATACTGACGACAAATCGCCAAAGAACGCAGGAGACCAGCAACGCCTGACACAACGGAGAATGGTTCCCCAGCAGATTGCACAACGTACAACAGACCAGGGGAGATGGGTACCAGATAACTGGACAGCGCCATGTTCTCGGAAAGGCCGCAATGGCGGAAATATGTCAAGGCAGTAATCCGGGAGGGCGAGGCTCCTGCCGAGCCGTCGTGATGGGCGACGTTGAGTGGCCGAAGCGGCTCAGCAGGAGCTTCGCCCTCCCTTCGAGGTGCCGCTTCGATTTTCGGCGAACCTCATTGCCTCACCGATAGTTTTGTAACGATGGAATCAGTGCACGATTATTGTTGCGCAAGGCATCTGCTGGTAATGATTTCCTGCGTCTTCAATACAAAACATGGCGCTGTCCAGTTA
>JBKDKA010000236.1:0-13564 GCA_046345315.1 Planctomyces sp. | reverse complement strand
CCAAGCCCCACTGCCATGCGCTCTCTTGTCGCAATGATTCGGTCTCGAATCTGAATCATCCAGCTCTGATCTTCAATCGCGGCGGTTGCTGCCGCAATCGACAGGGTGTCGCAGTTATAACTGTCTTTCACTTTGCGCATTCCGGAAATCAGATCCGGATGAGCCACAGCAAAGCCGAATCTCAGACCGGCCAGACTGTACGATTTACTGAGCGTTCGAGTCACGATCATCCTGCGATCGAACTCAGAACGGTGGAGCAGTTCACCTCGATGAGGCTGGGCACAGAAATCGCCGTAGGCCTCATCCAGCACCAGTACTCCACGATCAGGCACCAGTTGCTGCAGCTGCTCAGACTTCCAGAGGTTTCCGGTCGGTGAATTCGGATTCGGAATGAAGAAAACTCGAGTGTCTCGTCGGAGATCAGCCGCAGTTTTCGGGTCCCACTGCCAGTCATCGTCCAGCGGCAGTCGAACGACCCTGGCCCCCTGAATCTCAGCCAGCGATTCATACAGAACGTAACTCGGATACGGATAAGCAACCGTTTCACTAGAATCGCAGAACGTTCTCGTGATGATCGTCAGGTTCTCATCACTGCCGTTAGCGGGAAGAATCCAGTCGGGATCCACCTGAAACAGCGATGCTGCCGCCGTACGAAACGATCGCGCTCCAGGATCCGGATAGACATTCAGTCGACCTTCAGCAGCCCGACGGATCGCATCGACGACGCGTGGCGACGGCGGATATGGATTCTCATTCGTATTCAGCTTGATCCAGCCAGACTCCTGAGGCTGCTCGCCCGGAACATATCCGGCCATAGAATCCACTGCGGGGCGAAAAATCGATTTCATAAGGATGGCAGTCAGCTGATTCAGGAATCACAGATTCGGAGACAAATGCTCCGCGACAGGATACAGTTTCTTCACGGTGATCTTTATCAGGATTATCGCAAAATTCCATTCTCCCGTGTCTTCCGGATCTCGACCGCGACCATCGATGCCATCTTTCGGTTCTCATGGAGACAATTCATGGACTCTTTAGTCGGAAAAGACGTCGTCGTGGATGTTGAATCCATGTATGTCTACCTCGGCCGACTCCGCGAAGTGACGGAGAGGAATCTTCTTCTCGAGAATGCGGACGTGCACGATCTGCGAGATTCGACAACAACCCGCGAAATTTATGTCCGGGAAGCAAGGCTCCATGGAATTCAGCCCAATCGCGTCCAGGTTCTTCTTCAGGTCCGTCAGATTGTCAGTATTTCCCTGCTGAAAGACGTCATACCGTGAGCGTATGATCATCTCCATGGTGCTCGCTCCTGCCGACACACGAGTTTCTTTGCCGCAGCTTTCAGAGCCAGGAATCCGGAAACCCCTGTTAGATTTCAGAACCTTTCACGTCACCTCACAGGTTATGAGATAATGGTACAGGATGGCTCCTTCAGAACCGGTGAGGGAGAACGGCACAAAGTTACTCCCGACCTGACAGTAGACCAGTCCGTCCAGGAACTCTATCAGGAGCATGCGCGACCACTCTGGGCTTTCTTTTATTCTCGCTGCTGTGACTCTGAAAGAGCTTACGACGCTGTGCAGGAAGCGTTTCTCCGATTCATTTCTCACAAAGGTGTGCCCATTCGCGACGCTCGGGCATGGCTTCTTCAGGTTGGCCTGAACTGGCTTCGTGATGTGGCGCGAAAGAAAAGCAGTTCGTGCCAGCTGATGCCTGCGATGGACTTTCTTCCCGGAGATGCCAGAGACTCCGAGTTTACGCTCAGAAACAACGAAAGACAGACAGAAATCCGCGACGCTCTGAAGCAGCTTGCCGAAGATGATCGAAAGGTTCTCGTCATGAAATACGCACTCGACTGGTCGACGGCAAAGATCGCATCTGCAATGAACTCCAATGCGGCCGCTGTGGATATGAGGTTGACGCGAGCACGACGACGCCTGGCTGAGATTCTTGTTGAAAAAGGTTATGAACCATGACTCAGTCACCAGAACGAGATCGATCGGGCGTGATCTCCGCCGTCGAGAACCGCCTCGATTCTCTGCTCACGGAATTCTTTCGCAACGAAATGCCACCGACACTGAGTCACACCACAACCTCAGAGAATTCCAGCCATCCAGTTTCCGCTTCGGTTTCCCTCCAGATTCCGGCATCCAGGCACCCGCTGCATAGATCCTCTGAGACAGAGATGATCAAGAGACGCTTCGCCGTGCTCACATCTCTGGCACTTCTCCTGTTCTGCGCTCTCGTGCTTCCGACAGACACTGGGCCACGTCAAAACAGCGCAACTCCTGCCTCCTCCGAATTGCTGCCAGTCTCCTCGGAAGCCGGAATTCCTGCGACATCAGGGCGAGTCATTGGACCGAACGGTTTGACCATAGAGGAAACCGACGGAATCGATTTCCGGCCGGATTCTCATGCATCAGAATCAGAACACGCCAGTCCGCGTTCGAAGTGAGCTTGCCGGTCCGCTCCCCCAAATTGACAGATTTTGCACGCCGATAAGATCGATCCTTCGAGGAATCCGGCTACCATATCGGCCGTATCTCCCGGGGGTGCCAAATTTCGGAACCGTGATTAGTCCGAAGGAGCACCTCGATTGTCCGGCGGCTTATTTTTTTGGCGGCTCAATGGAGTTTGCAATGTCTGATCAGCTGGCAGCAGAAAATCTCACCCATTCACGCCGTGCATTTCTGCAGACTCTCGGCTCAGCTGCCGCATGCGGAGCCGTCATCGCTGGCTGGCAGCCGACAGATGTCCGCGCCTCTGAGACCGGAATCAGCTCTCCGCTGCGTGGTCGGCTGAAGAAGACGCTCAAGATCGGTATGGTTCGAGTCGAGGGGACACTGACTCAGAAGTTTGCTGCGGCTCGCGCGGCCGGATTCGACGGTATCGAACTGAATGCTCCCGGATTTGATGTCCAGGAAGTCCTGACCGCAATTCGCGAGTCCGGACTGCCAGTGGATGGCACCGTAATTGCCGATCACTGGAACGTGAGGCACACGGATGCAGATCCTTCTGTTCGTAAGGCAGCTTTGCAGTCTCTGAAAGATGGCCTGATCGCGACGAAGGCGGTTGGTGGTCACACGGCACTTCTCGTCATCGGACATGGAAAAGACGGTTCTGAATCTGACATCTGGAAGCGTTCGATCGAAAACATTGCTCAGGCGGTGCCGCTCGCAGCGGAACTCGGTGTCCATATTGCAATCGAAAATGTCTGGAATCATTTTCTCTACGATCATGCCGGCAATGCGACGCAGACTGCCGATAAGTTTCTCCGTTATGTCGACGAACTCCGATCCCCGTGGGTCGGCATGCAGTTTGATATCGGCAATCACTGGAAATACGGAAGCATGGGTGACTGGATTCGACAGCTGGGACACCGTGTTATCAAACTGGACGTCAAGGGATATTCTCGAGCAGACGACAAGTTCACGGAAATCGGGGAAGGTGACATTGACTGGCAAGACGTTCGTAAAGCTCTGACGGAAATCAACTTCTACGGCTGGGTCGCCGCAGAAGTCTCCGGCGGCGGGCCTTCCGAACTCAAATCAATTGCCGGTCAGATGGACCGGGTCTTCGGCCTGGCCTGAACCAGATGAACTTCCCTAACGAGAACACAGAGATCCCACCAGAACAGCCGTTATCAGGCACTTCGCCGGTACGTTCTACCCTGTTGTCAGCAGACGAAAGTCGTGCGGTCTCCGTTCTTTTTGAACAGAATGGACTCAGCCTGCCCCCCGGAGCCGTCTCTGAGCTGCACCGCTACTTTCTGGCGCTCACGGAACTCAACACCCAGTTGAACCTGACGCGACACACGACGTGGGAAATGTTCGTCGATCGCGATCTCAGCGACACGGTGCGAATGCTTTCTCACATTCCGCAGACACAGCGACTTTTTGATATCGGGTCAGGGGGAGGCGTGCCCGGCATTCCTCTTTCCATTCTTCGGTCGGACCTGTCGGTTTCGCTTTGCGACTCGGTCGGCAAGAAATGCGATGCTCTTCGAAAGATCGTCTCCCGGCTGCCCGGAAATCGAATTACGATTCGCCACGGTCGCGCCGAAGAAATTCTGAAACGGGAACGATTTCAGACAATCACTGCCCGTGGCGTGGCGCCACTTGTCAGACTGCTCGCCTGGATTCGTCCGGGGCTGCGTGGTCAGACGCAGGCTTTACTGATCAAGGGCCCCCGCTGGACAGAAGAACTTGAAGAGGCAAAGTCAGCGGGACTGCTTTTCGGACTGAACGTAGCCCCCGTTGAGCAATGGTCGACTCCCGGTCGAGACGGACAGAGTGTGCTCCTGAAGGTCTCTCGCGCTTCACACTGAGCCTTCATGTGGCACGAATGCTGATGGCCGTTCAGGAATCCAGTCCCATCCCGTTCAGAAGGGAATTCTGAATGCCGGCCGAACGAGCCGCCTCCTTCAGCCGATTCACAACGAAGAACTTATGATTGGCAACAGCCTGTTCGGAAATTCCCATTCGCGCAGCAACATTCTTATTCTGCCAGCCAAGCACAAAGATCAGCTCCACGCAGCACAGTCGCTCCCAGGCGCCCTGCGTACGAAACTCAGCAATCAGCGATCTCAGACAATTCTCCACAACTGCCGCTTCTGCATGACCGCGTTCCTGACTGCGCATCATGCTGGACGCCGCACGAGCTCCCCCGGGAATATCCTGAGCACCACGTCCGGATCCATCTTCGTGTACGGACAGAGGAATTGCAGGCCGCCGACCGGAACGACGCATCGCATCGATCAGCTTGTGCGATGCGATTGAAAACAACCATGATTCCACGGGAGTTCCGGAGTCATAGTTCGGTAATGCTCGGATAAAACCCAGGAACGTTTCCTGGACAATATCCTCCGCGGCGGAACGATCGTGGAGTCGACTTCGAACAAAGGCCAGCAGTCGCCCTTCGTACTGATCGATGCAGCGCTTCCACGCGTCACCGTCACCGGAACGTATCTGAGCGATCAACAGGCGATCAGCCTCACTCGCGGGCATTCTGCTCTGACTTCCCGAGAATCATTGGTGCATTGTCAGTTATGGAATGATGGAAGACGAAAGGTGATTCCTGTGTGCCACTGGCTGTACCATTGCTGTTTGGCTGGAAAACACTGGCATAGCCAGTGGCACACATCGATCGAACATTCGCAGAGCACTAGCTTTTCGGGCCGGAAAAAACATGGCCGCTGACTTCCATGTCAACTGCGTAAAGTGATTTCCTTGCAGTGACGTAGAGCGTTTTTCCAGCGGGACCGCCGAAGGTGACGTTTGCCGGCTGCTCAGGAAACTCAATCGTTCCGAGGGCCTGCCCCTCAGAACTGAAGACCTGAATTCCGACCGCCGACGTGATATACAGGTTTCCTTTCTCGTCAACCGTCAGACCATCACCTCCACCGTTTGACTTGCCGGATGCCTGCTTCAGTTCACAGAAGACTTTTCCAGCTCCGATCTTTCCCGGTGCATCCACGGGATACGCCCACATTTCCTTCTCCATGCTCGGAATCACGTAGAGCGTCTTCTCGTCGGGAGAAAGGATGACACCATTGGGAGCCTGTCGATCATCCACAAGCCGAGTCACATTCCCATCAGCGGAACGGTAGTAGACTGCTTCCCGCACCTGAGGCAACGGCTCCGGCGCCCTGAAACGCGGATCCGTGAAATAGATTCCTCCCGTACGGTCGACCACAAGATCATTGGGCGCATTGTATCGCTTCCCCTCGAAGCCCTCGGACAAAATCGTTTCTGCCCCATCAGTAAGCTGAAACGACTTCATGCGACCATCCATCTCGCAGGCAATCAGCTGACTCCCGATCACCATCAGACCATTGCAGTGGCCTGACGGTTCCGCAAAGATCGTCAATTCGCCTTTTGCATCCAGCCGATGGATCCGGTTTCCCGGGATGTCACTGAAATAAATGTTGCCGCTTTTGTCGGCTGCCGGGCCTTCGGTAAAGGCGAATCCGGTGTGCAATCGCTGGATCTCCCCAGCCGGCCCGATTCCGGCGATCTTTTCGGCAGCAACAGCATCGGTTGCGATCAGCAGCATGACACACAGATATCTGAGATTCATCTTCAACCCCTGTCACAATGGTCACCCGAAAATTCAGAAGCGAAAAGCAGATACAGTCCGCCGGCTGCAGAGTCATCTCGTCACTGATGAAGGACGATCCAGCAGAAACGGTCGCGGCAGAAGCAATTCAAGCGACACCTGCTCCGGAGCAATATCCGGTGGATTGAGCGAGTTATCAAGCAGAAGCAGCGTTTTCGGGTTGAACTCACAAATACACTGCAGGCAGGCTCCGCACGGAAGCGGGGTTCCTTCGAGTGAAATACATACGGCGATGATGTCGCGACATCCCGCTGCGGTCGCCTGACACAAGGCGGATCTTTCCGCACAGATCGTCAGACCGTAGGAAGCATTCTCCACATTGCAACCCGAGAAGATCCTGCCACTTCGGCTCAGGACCGCTGCCCCCACGCGAAACCGCGAATAGGGTGAGTAGGAGTTTTCGCGAACGCTCCGAGCTCTCGTCACGAGTTCTCGAACGACCTCAGGATTCAGATCCGATATGGTCGAATCGGCATCCATCAGATCAGCTCAGGAATCGGCTTTGGAATACTGACCAGGTGAGCCGGGCGTCCCTGTGGCGTGTACAGCACCTTGTCCGGATCAATACCCAGCTTATGGTAAATCGTCGAAACAAAGTTCTCCGGCGACAGAACGTTCTCCAGCGCGGAATGTCCCTTTCGGTCTGTGGAACCAACCACGGTACCACCCGGTGTTCCACCACCCGCCATCAGAACGGACATCGCATTGGCCCAGTGGTCACGACCTGCTGTCGCGGACCCCGGAAGAACTGACAATGTCGGAGTTCTGCCGAATTCACCGAGTGCAACGACGAGTGTCGTTTCGAGCAGTCCCCGTTCCTTCAGATCCTGAATCAGCGTTGCGACAGAGTTGTCCCATTCCGGAAGTCGTTTTCGCAGGGCTCCGAAAATATTGCTGTGATGATCCCAGCCGCCGTCAGCAACCGTGATGAAAGGAACACCCGCTTCCACCAACCGGCGAGACAGCAGACACCGCTGACCGAAGCTGTTGCGACCATAGCGATCACGAACAGCATCCGATTCCTGACTGATGTCGAAAGCCTTCTGAGCTTCCGGTGAAGTCACCAGGTCATAACCCTGTCGGAAATAGTCGTCAAACGCCATCGCCGGATCTCCGGCAGCTTCATCATTGAGACGAATCATTCGGTCAATTTTTGAGCGAAGATCTGTCCGTGAGGTGAACCGAGTGTCCGTCAGTGACTTGGGAAGCGCCACATCACGGACTCGAAAATTCTGCTGGCTCGGATCGTCAGCAACTACGAACGGGGCATACCGGGCACCGAGGAAATTCGGGCCACCGGAACGTGTCATCTGCGGCATACTGAAATAGGAGGGGAGACCATTATCCCGACCCAATTCACGAGCAACGACCGAACCCATGCTCGGATGAAAGCTGACGAATGCTCCGCATCCCACCGGAATTCTTGGCGGTGCCCCGGTCATCATGTAATGATTCCCGGCACCATGATTCCCCTGATCATGGCGAATCGAACGAATCATCGCATGATCGCCGATCGTGGCCGCCAGCTTGACCATATGTTCCGAATAGAAAACTCCTGGAACTGCGGTGGCTGCATGAGTGAACTCACCCCGGTATTCCGCTGGTGCATCAGGCTTCGGGTCGAATGTCTCAAAATGCGTCGGACCACCATCCATCCAGATCAGGATGCAGCTGGTCGCTCGAGGCTTGATGCCGCTCCCCTCTCGAAGCGACTCGCCACGAGCTCGCAGGGTATCGACGAAACGACTTCCGAGCAGTGCACCAACGCCCAGCTGAATGCAGTCTCGTCGCGTTGTGCCTTCACAGTTTCTTCTCAGCGCCATCGTATCGTTCCTGTTTTATCTCGGGTTGCCGTTTTCATTCAGGCCGCACGACCTGATGAGAACAACAACCGGCAAGTTCAGAAATGTGAATATGTCAGTCTCACAGCGTTCCGTCAATCCATGCTCGTTTCTGAAGAGCTCAACTCATTACGGTCAGCCGGACTTCCCGGCTCAGTTCTGAAGTACAAACTCCGGTGAATTCAGCATCGCCCACATCAGATCTTCAACCACCTGACGTCGATTGATTCCTTCTCCCGCGAAGAGACTTTCAGCGAACTTCCGTTCTTCCTCATCGGGTCTTCGAGCAAAGATGGTTCTGTAAAGTTCGTCGACCAAAGCAGCAGGAGTTGCATCGGATGCTGCCAGTCGAGCTGCTGTTCCCTGATCGCTGATCACGTCTCGATGCAGTTGCTCACTGTTCATCATATGAAGTGTCTGAGAGACCGTGGACTCCGCAGTCCGTTCACAGGGAGGATCCTGATTCGGGTCCGGGCGACCGAAGGTGTCCAGAAACAGCGATTCTGTTCGATGCGTCCAGATCTGCCGAGCATTGGTATCCGGAGGGATTGCAGAAAAACTCTGCGGAACTCCTGAGATCTGAGCGAACGCATCCAGAAGAACCTCAGCACGCAGGCGATGACGATAATGTCGCGAGAAATATCGAGTGTCTGTGACATTCTGATCATTCGCGAGCGATGTCAGCTGATAAACATGGGAGTTTGCAATCACTCGCACGATCTCAGTAAGTGAGAACCCGGAATCACGGAAATGATTGCCCAGCGCCGTCATCAGTTCTGCGTTGCTCGGAGGATTCGTTCCCCGAAAATCATCGACCGGTTCCACAAGGCCACGAGCCATCATGTCCGCCCAGACTCGATTCGCCATGACCTGTGAAAACAGAGCGTTCTCCGGCGAAGTAATCCATTTCGCCAGTGTCACACGCGGGTCTTCCTCGGGAGAAAGAGGATCTGCTTTGCCGAAGAGCGGCCGGGGAGTCATCGCTTTCCCGGTCAGAGGATGATTCACCTGTCCGCTCGTACCCGCAAAAATATATTCCTCGGAACCTGAGATCGGAGCGGAGATCCCCGTTCCCTTTCTTCCGATCCGAGCAAAGTAGGATGCAAAACTGTAGAAGTCATCCTGACTCCAGATCTCGAACGGATGATGATGGCACTTTGCGCATTCCAGCCGGATCCCGACAAACAGCTGGCTCACCAGAGTCGTGATCTCTTCCGGTGTCCGGCGGTCGCGGTAAATGGTCACCATTCCGTCTCGCCAGGTACTGCCGTTCGATGTGATCAGGTCATAGACAAACTCATTCCACGGACGACGTTCACGAAACTGCTCCCGAATCCATCGATCATAATTCAAAACAGTCTTGATTCCGACGTGGTAGGGATTCGGACGCAGCAGATCCACCCATTTGCCCGACCAGTGATCTGCGAAATCAGGTTCGAGCAGCAGTCGATCCACCAGACGTTCCCGTTTATCCGGTGACTGGTCTTCGAGGAACTCCTGAACTTCCTGAGGCCGCGGAACTCTGCCGCAGATGTCTGTGGTCGCTCGTCGAAGGAACGTGGAGTCGTCGCATCGCTCTGAGGGCACAATTCCGAGCGTCTGCAGTTTCTTCCAGACAAGATCATCGATGAAATTCTTCCGGGGAAGTGCAGAGTAGACATCAGCTGTGACAGGCTTCTCCATAGGCACGGCAGCCACGCAGACTGCGATGTGCCCCATGTATCTCGCCATGATCGCGGCTTCACCGGTGATCATTCCCGCTGTCACAACGCCCGCATCGCTCACCGCAACAATCGGTGACTCATTCGACTGAAACTGCGCCAGACGAGTCACATCTCGGGACGTTCCGTCCGAGTACTCGGCTGTAATTTTCAGTGGTTCACTTTGCTGATGAGCCAGTACAACGTGGTCCGGGGCCACAGTGATCCGCTGCAGCTTCGCAGCACCTTCAATGCGTCGTGGCATCCCATTCAGGATCCACGCTCGAAGCCGCGCATACTCGGGGCTCTCCGCTGCCAGTCGTTTACCACCACCATGCGGCGCCAGACCTGTCGGCTTCTGCAGCAGCAGGCTCGCATCAGGAGCCCCCGGAAACACTCGCCGTCCACGACCTTCTTTCACGATCGCATCAAAATCGAAATCCGGATCAAATCCGAGCAGAGAAAGCTGAAATCCTCCCTGACCTCGAGCCTTACCATGACACGGGCCACTATTGCAGCCGTAACGAGTCAGGATCGGCATGATTTCATTTTCGAAATCGATTTCTGCCGGGGCCGAGTCAGTAACGGCGTTCGGAGATTCGGTGGTCGCAACAGCATTGATGCCTTCGGCAGGAGCCGGATCAGCTGTCTGCTGGGACCACGCCTGAGCAGCACCGACTGCAAAGAAAGAGCAGGCAATGAGAAAACTGCGAACGGCGACGATCCGAAATCGCTTTCGCATAAACATTCCTCGAATGTGTTCGATGGTGGGAAGAGCGAACTGGGGAAGGCACAAATGCGGAATCGGGCGGCAAAGCAGTGGCTGGCATCGCGGTGAACGAAGCCATTCACTGCGATCGACAACGCGTTCCGCCCGCAACAATCATACGTTGAGAACCGGTCCGTTTCACCCGAATTACCCAGACGGTTTGTGCGCGGAATCGAAAAAAAGCAGAAAAGTTCATCAGATCGAACTCGGTTGACCACAAATTTTATTCACTTGCCAGATTGCCACTTCGGAATCACACGCCCATCAATTGGAAATTCCTTCGAACGAGGGGATTTTCACTCAGGTTCGAATGTGAAGCTGCAGATGAGAGAAATATCCCCTGAGCTCTTGTCGCCACTATGCCGTCAAAGTTTACCTGACCGGTAAATTCCTCAAATTCGCTCACAGGTTCCGCCGATGGGGACTCTGGGGAAGTCTCGGCTTCCGACCTGACGTGTGCGCGCTGCTTAACTTTCAGTGTG
This sequence comes from Planctomyces sp., assembly GCA_046345315.1. Classification (GTDB taxonomy): domain Bacteria; phylum Planctomycetota; class Planctomycetia; order Planctomycetales; family Planctomycetaceae; genus F1-80-MAGs062. The sequence goes on along the minus strand of JBKDKA010000236.1, from coordinate 2,652 downwards.
AGGGAACGTCAGGACGAAATCCGGAGTTCATCCCAGTGTCGGATTCAGAATCATCTGACAGTCTGACACGCCCGAACGGAGCGGCCAAGCAATCCGTCCGGCCAAAAATCTGAACAAAGAGTCACAGAGATGTCAGCTGAAGAAAAGAAACACGAAGAGGGAGCTGAGGAAAGCAAGGGCAAGGGTGGCGTTATCCCGTGGATCGTCGTCGGTATGCTGAGCGCCGGGGCTGGGAGCGCCATTCCGATGATGATGTCTTCCCACGCAGCACCCGCGCCGGAAGCTGAAGAAAAGGAACACGTCGAGAAGAAAAAGAAGCCGGCGTTCGAACTTCCCAAACAGGAGGAAACCATCTGCGTTCCATTCGGGGATGGTGATGATCGCAGTGTCGTTGTGAACCTGAATGATGGGAGGATGAACCGCTATCTGAAGATTTCGATCGCTCTTCAGATTCCCAAATCCATGGAAAACGAGTTTCCAGCGCTGCTCAGTTCGCGAAGATCTGAACTGCGTAACTGGTGTCTGGGTGAAATTGCTGACAAGGATCTCGATGATATTCGAGGTATGGCCGGCCAGAACAGATTACGACGAGCGATTCGGGAACACTTCAATTCGGTGTTGTTCCCGGACGGATACGACCAGATTTACGACGTATTGTTTGAAGAGTTTTACGTTCAATGACATCCGCAGATTCCATCATCAGTGTGGATTTTTCCGCACCAAGACGGCTCACCGGCAACGCCAATCGGGCGATGACGGCCTGGCTGACGACTGCGTGTGCACTCCTGAAGGAGAATTGGCAGGGACTTCTCGGATCAGGAGTTGACCTGCGGACGGAAAGAATCGATTCGTGTGATGCCGGACGAGCGATCCGAGCACTGCCGGACCCGGGTTATGCAGCTCGACTGAACGTCGGGCCGACAGGCTTCACTGCCTTCGCCGTGTTCTCATGCCGACTGCTCCAGGTACTGGTCGCAGATATGCTCGGAACTCTCGGCACCGAATGGCCGCAGGAACGGCCACTCAGCCCTGCCGAACTTTCGATGGTTGAACTCCTCTTCGGAGAAGTGGCTCGGTCAGTCGGACACGGCTGGCCTGAAGTAACACCTCTGGACTGTCAGCTGGAGAGTGTCATCTTTCGTCCGTTGCGAAGCCGAGTCTTCGCCCCCGAAGAAACAATGGTTCGCACGACGATTGTCATTCAGACATCCCTCGGCGAAGAAAACATCACACTGCTTCTGCCCGAGTCTGGGCTGTCGTCCATCGGGATCCATGGACAGATCGAAGCCGAAGCCGTCTCGCAGCAGCCCGCACCACAGCTGAGGCAGCTTGCAGAACGCATTCCGGTAACGCTGGTTGTGGAGCTCGGCAACGCAACCCTTTCCCTGGCAGACATGAATAACCTGAGTGTTGGCGATGTCCTCGTACTGGACCAGCCCGTCGATCATCCGATGATGGCCGCCGTAGAGGGACGCCTTCAATGGCTGGGGCAGCCATGCCGCCTTGGCCAGCGACAGGGATTCCGAATTCTGGCGAACCTGGAACACTGAGAGGACGGCATGAGCAGTTCGACAGATACACTCAAAGATGAGTCTCAGACCGCAGAGTCGGTGCTGGACCAGATTACGGGCGGATCCGGCGGCGTCTCCGAAGCTCACCCGGTTGAGTTTCCTCAGGCATCCCGGTCGCGTTCCGCATCAACGCTTCCGCTGGAACGTTTTGCCGAAGTCAATATCGAGATTTCAGTCGAGATCGGGCGTGTGACCATGCCGATCGGAGACCTGCTGCAGCTGGGTGAAGGTGCTGTCATCGAACTGAATCGCAGCGTTTCGGAACCAGTCGACATTATGGCTCAGGGCGTTCGAATCGCCAGCGGAGAAGTCGTCGTGATTGATGATCGCTTCGCTGTCAGGATCACGGAGATCGCGAATCCGGACGAAGGACGTGAACGTGGTCGGAGCAGCATTCTTCAGGATCGAGGTCATTCTGTTCGAAGACCGTGACCATTTCGCAGACCGCTTACAAAAACGAGTGGGCAGACAACCATGAGATCAGGGATGATCGGAACGAACACGGATGATCGTCATCGCTTCGGATTTCCGAGGCTGCGACGATCATCTGTTCTGATTTCCGGCGTTCTTGTCATCATCTCATCCGGGATGATGTCCAGTCGTCTGCCGGCATCAGATCGCGCAGGCTCTCAATGGTTGAGCTCCACGCAACTCGCCGACGAACAAGCCGTCACTGCATCTGAGTCCAGTGATTCTGAGATCATCTCACCGGCAGTCAGTGATTCAGACGTCAGTGAACATCAGGAAGAAGTTCTTCCGACGCGCCGCGTTCGAAAGAACGTTCGAACTGTGGCTCAGGCAGCGTTCTCCACTGAATCCGCTGAAGCCACTGAAGCTGAAACAGTGCTCCGCCCTGTGATGAGTGAAATCCAGGTGAGCAGCGAAATCCAGCGTGTTGCGAGCTCCGACGTCCCGCAGACAACCAGTGCTGCTCAGGGCGCGAAAGCCTTCATCGACCTGTCAGGACCTGCAGAGTCACTCGCCGCAGTCGCATCCCCGTCAGCCGTCACGGCATCAACCATGGATCAGGTTCGTCTGGGAGCCTGGATGCTGATTCTGTTCTGCGGAATGGTTCTCGCAG
>JBKDKA010000235.1:0-21574 GCA_046345315.1 Planctomyces sp. | reverse complement strand
AAGCCACGGCTATCGTCGACAGGGAACAGGTCGACGTGGACGCCAGCACGAACGGCGCCCGCCGGACGCCCTCCGCGATCAGCGGTGAACGCGGCTCGGGCGTCATCTGCCTGAACGGCGCTGCGGCGAGACTGATCAACGTCGGCGACCTTGTCATCATCTGCAGCTATGCGGAATTCAGTGAAGAGGAACGATTGAAGCATGTTCCTAAAACTGTTCTGGTCAACAGGAAGAACCAGATCGGCCGAAAACGGAAGGTTCTCTGAATCACTGCACGGCATCAGTTGCAGATGATTCACCACAGAACGCGCCCTGAGTACACAGCCGTATCTGACTCATCGGTAGAACGCATTTCAAAACCGAGACAGGCACTCTGACAGTTGCATACACGTCGGGAGCCAGTACCGGTTGTGAAACGACCTGTAAGACTTTTTCAGAGGGTTCATTTCATGAAATCACTCTTCCCGGATGGGCTGCTGCAGCGAATCCGAACAACCGGCGTTGTCGCTGTACTCATCATCGAAGATCGCGAATCTGCTGTTCCACTTGCGAAAGCGCTGCTTGATGGCGGAGTTGATGCCATTGAGCTGACACTCCGGACACCGGTGGCACTCGACTGCCTTCGCGATATTCGACAGCATATACCGGAGATTCTGATCGGCGTGGGAACAGTCCTGAACCCGAGCCAGGTCGATCAGATCGTTGCTGCAGGTGCTTCATTCGGAGTCGCACCGGGAACGAATCCGGCCGTCATCCGCCGGGCGACAGAACTGGGGCTGCCGTTTGCACCGGGAGTCATGACGCCAACAGACATCGAAGCCGCGCTGCAGGCAGGCTGTCGCGAGATGAAGTTTTTCCCGGCGGAACACACGGGAGGGCTCTCAATGCTGGGCAGCATTCGCGCTCCGTTTGCTCATCTTGGCGTGCAGTTTATTCCGCTGGGCGGCGTCACGGCGGCCAACATGGGCGAGTATCTGAACGACCCGGGCGTACTCGCGGTCGGAGGTTCGTGGCTGGCGAAGCCTGATCTCATCCGTTCGAAAAACTGGACAGCGATTCGAAATACCGCCATGGAAGCCAGTCAGATCGCCGCGCGTCGAGCTTCCTCCGGAAAATAGAGCAGCAGAAGCACCCGAGCCGGTCGCTGATTCGCAGACAGGAGCTTCTCAGGGTAAAGTTCCTCCTGAAGCGTTCTACGTTTTTAGAAGAGTGTCCGCTTCCGGCAGAGAACAGTTTCCGGCAGAAAAAATGTGCCTCCGCGGCCTCGGAAGCAATCGTCGCAACCGGAAAGACGAGCTCAGCTGATCCGATTTCGACTCGTGAGTGCGGAGCAACGAACATGCGTCCCTGGATACTCGCAGAGACAAGCTACAGTCACATCAAACAATGTGAATATCAGGTTGCTGTGCTTCCGACCGGTGCGACTGAGCCTCACAATCTCCATCTCCCTTACGGCACTGATACATTCGAAGCGGAACAGATCGCGTCTCGCTCATGCGAAGCGGCATGGAAGGCCGGGGCACGAGTCATCATGCTGCCCCCCATTCCTTACGGAACGGAAACTAATCAGTCACGATGCTCATTGTCGATGAATCTGAATCCCTCGACGCTGCTGCTCGTGATCCGTGACCTCGTTCGATCTCTGGAGGGACACGGGATCCGAAAACTCCTGATTCTCAACAGTCATGGAGGCAATGAGTTCAAGCCGCTGCTGAGAGAACTCTACGGAACGACGTCCGTGCAGTTGTTTCTCTGCGACTGGTTTCGGGGCCTGACCGGTGATATGAAACGATCCCTCTTTCAAGAAGCGGATGATCACGCTGGTGAAGTCGAGACGTCGCTGGGGCTGGCATTCTTTCCGGAGCTGGTGCAGCGTCATCCCGATGGAAGCCTGAAAGCAGATGACGGAGTCACTGCAGAAACTCGATTTGACGCCGTCAACCATGGCTGGGTCAACATCACCAGACCCTGGCATCTTCTGACCACAAATACCGGGTCGGGAAATCCTCATGCTGCAACTGCGGAAAAAGGACGGCGACTGATGGAAATCATGGTTGAGCGTCTGTCAGCGTTTCTGGTGGAGCTGTCCCGTTCAACAGTCGACGAACGATTTCCTTTCTGAAGTGGAATTTCGAGTCGCTGGATCTGCGGCTCAACAAACGCTGGCAGAATCATTTTCGGAGCTGTACTCGTGGCCAATCCCCGAATCATCGACCTGTCCCATGCGATCACCGTGGATACTCCACCGTTTCCCGGCGGACCACCGGTGGAAGTCCGTTTTCTGGAACTCGAGCGCAACAAAATCCCCGGCGATCGTTATGTGCATGCCAGCCGCTTTGCGATGAACATCCACTGCGGAACTCACATGGATGCCCCATTTCATTTTGTGCCGTCCGGAAAGACCATCGATCAGGTCGCTCTGGAACGCACCTACGGGATCGCCTCAATCATTGACCTTCGGAATAAGTCTGCAGGCTCTCATATTGAAGTCAACGATCTCAGACCTTTCGAGTCTCGTCTGAAGCTGACCGGAAAAGCCATCCTCCAGACCGGATGGTCATCCCACTGGAAGCAGCCGGATTTCTTCACAGCGTTTCCCGACATCACTACCGATGCGGCACGCTATCTCGTCGACTGCGGAGTCGGACTGGTCGGACTGGAAGCTCCATCGGTCGACTACGACCCCAACGACACGCATGTCGTGTTTCTGAGCAATGATGTAATTCTGGTGGAGTGCCTGACGTCGCTCGAAAAGATTCCGACGCCGGAGTTCCTCTTCTGCGCCATGCCGCTGAATATTGCAGGTCATGATGGTTCCCCGGTGCGTGCCATCGCGATTCTGGAATCCTGAACCATGCCGCTCATCGATTCCAGCGATCTGAAACGATTCTCCGAAGAGATCTTCGTGGCGAGCGGTGTTCCGAAGGAGACCGCTGGAGTCGTTGCTGACTCACTGGTCGGAGCCAATCTTCGCGGGCACGATTCCCATGGAGTCATCCGGATCACTGAATATGTGAACTGGATGCAGCGCGGCTGGGTCAATCCGGAGGGTCAGCTGAAGATCATTCGAGAACAGCCATGCATCCTCATTCTTGATGGGCAGTTCGGTTTCGGACAGCTGATCGGACGACAGGCGATGGAACTGGCAATCCCTGTCGCCCGTCGTGACGGAATCTGCGTCATCTCACTCCGCCGTTCTGGTCATCTTGGTCGTGTCGGCGAATTCATGGAGATGGCTGCATCGGCCGGCCTGACCGGGTTTGGTTTCACGAATACCCACGGAGGCGGTGTTCTGGTTGCTCCTCACGGTGGATGCGAACGCCGGTTGTCCGCAAATCCGATCGTCGGAGGCGCTCCCATGGCAGACGGACGTGATCTGATCATGGATATCTCCACATCGACGACCGCTGAAGGAAAGATCAAAGTCGCCCGCAACAAGGGTGTGGCAATGGATCCTGGACTGTTCGTGAACGGCCTCGGACGGCCATCCACAGACCCGGAAGAATACTATCAGGATCCGCCGGGAGCTCTGCTGCCGATGGCCGGCCACAAGGGATTTGCTCTGTCGATGTTCTGTGAAGTTTTCGCCGGGGCCATGACGGGAGCTGGCTGCAGTCGACCGGGCGATAACCCTGTCGCCAACGGATGGATGGCGTTTCTGCTGAATCCGGAAATCTTCAGCGGGACAGAGTTCTTCGCAGAAGAAATGAGCGGACTTGCTGCATTCGTTCGGTCCAGTCGCCCCATGGAAGGGTTCGATCGGGTTCGGCTTCCGGGAGAACCCGAAACTGAAGCCATTCAGACACGATCGCGGAATGGTATCCCGATTGATGAGACCACCTGGTCAGGAATCTGCCGGATCGCGTCCGAACACAACGTGGATGTCCCCGCTGTCAGGTCTCACTGAGTTCTGACAGCAGGCATTCTCCTGCATCGGGCTGCGATGAGCACATCTGTCGGGTGGCGATCAGCCACCAGTCGATGATTTCTTCTTTTCGTACTTTGGAATGTTGGGTTCGGGCACTTCTTCAACGAGCCTGCGAATGATGTCTTCGGTCGACATTCCTTCCGCCTGTGCCTGAAAGTTGGTGGACACACGATGTCGGAGCACCGGGATGGCGATCTTCCGGACATCATTGATCGAGACACTGGGACGCCCGTCCATCGCAGCCACCGCTCGAGCTCCTGATACCAGATACTGTCCGGCTCGCGGACCGGCCCCCCAGTCAACGAGCTTCTTCACGAACTCGGGAGCAGCACCGTCGCCTGGCCGTGTGGCTCGCACCAGTCGCGTGACGTAGCTGATAATCAGCGGACTTGCGACGATCTGACTGATCTGCTTCTGCAGGAAGAGAATCGAACGAGCTGTCAGTACTTTTCGTACATCAGCACGCTCACCCGAAGTGGTCGCTTCGAGAATTCGCTCTTCTTCGTCCAGTGTCGGATAGTCCACTTTGACGTTGAACATAAAGCGGTCAAGCTGGGCTTCCGGCAGCGGGTAAGTTCCTTCCTGCTCAATCGGGTTCTGCGTCGCAATGACAAAGAACGGTTCCGGAAGTTTATACGTAGTCTGCCCGACAGTGACTTCCCGTTCCTGCATCGCCTGCAGCAGAGCAGCCTGCGTCTTGGGTGGTGTTCGATTGATTTCGTCTGCCAGAAGGACATTCGTAAAAATCGGTCCCTCGACGAATCGAAACTCCCGCCGCCCGGTTTCTGTTTCCTCCAGAACATTCGTTCCGGTAATGTCGGACGGCATCAGGTCCGGCGTAAACTGAATTCGCCTGTACTGAACGTCCAGAAGACGTGCGATTGTGCTGACGATCAGCGTCTTCGCGAGACCAGGAACCCCCACCAGCAGGCAATGACCTCCGGTGAAGATCGCGGCCAGAATCTGATCAATGACAGCATCCTGGCCGATAATGACTTTATGAAGCTCTTCGACCATCATCTCATGATGCCGATGAAACTTGTCGAGGAAATCGTCAAAATCTTTTTTCTCGGCCAACGCTTTCATCCTTCTCAGTCGGCAGCTGCCGCCGACAATCCGATGATCTCCGAAACCCCGGAGACACTTCCATCGCTGCAGACAGATTCGATTGCCTGAGCGTTCCAGCTTCCAGCATACCGAAACATGGCAGATCGAGACAGTGAACGACCGTACTCACCAATGAACAGGATCATGACATCGGACGTCAGGAACACCGTTGTGGCGTGCGGCATGCTCTTCGGTTGAGCAGCGTTCCGGAGGCAACGCTGCTGTCATTCTCGTTTCTGGTTTCCGTAAAGCCTTTCCGCCACACAGGATGACACGACCTGGACTACTCCTGATGTTTCCGGAATGCGTTTTGCATTCTCCAGCATTCAGAATGAATCCCATCGTGAACCCGCTTACGAATTTCAGCGAACGTTCATCGGAAGCAAACATTCAGTATGGATCATTTGCTCTGTGAATTCGTGTTCACAGTCCGAAAGCCCGATCGGTGTCACGGCGTAAAAAATGGATTCGCGGTGACACGTCGGGGCAAGTTTCAAGCCAGCAGTTTATGAGGAGTATTTTGTGTCCAGGGGTTATCTGATCGACATGGATGGAGTTCTTTACCGAGGAAGCAGCCTGATTCCGGGTGCTGATGAGTTCATCATTCAGCTTCTGGAAGACGATATTCCGTTTCTTTTTCTGACAAACAACAGTCAGAGAACACGCCGAGATGTAGCAACAAAGCTGCAGCGCATGGGAATGCCGGTTGAAGAGAAACACATCTTTACCTGCGCCATGGCGACAGCTCGTTTTCTGGCAGACCAGAAACCGGGTGGCACTGCGTATGTGATCGGGGAAGGCGGGCTGCTTCATGCACTGCACTGCAATGGATATTCGGTTGTGGATTCACAGCCGGACTATGTGGTCGTCGGTGAAGGACGTACCTTCACCATGGAGATGGCTGAGAAAGCCACCAATATGATCGCACAGGGTGCAAAGCTCATTGCCACGAATCTTGATCCGAACTGCCCGACTCAGGACGGCATCCGCCCGGGATGCGGTGCGATTGTATCGCTGCTGGAATCAGCCACAGGAATCAAAGCGTTCAGTGTCGGAAAACCGAGCCCGATCATGATGCGGGCAGCCCGAAAGGAACTGGGACTGTCTGCGGCAGAAACCACCATGGTGGGAGATACCATGGAAACTGATATTCTCGGTGGAGTGCAGCTCGGATACCACACCGTCCTTGTACTTTCCGGGTCAACACGTGAACAGGATCTTCAGAAGTTTGCTTACCGGCCGGACCGCATCATCAATTCCATCGCCGATCTTCGGATTCGCCGACGACAGGTTGTCGGTCAGGCATGATTCGTGAACGCTGATACCTGAAAAAAACAGCATCCGGAAACAGGTGGCTTCCGGATGCTTTCTGCTCACCGCGTCATTAACCCGATATCATCATCTTCGGGCTGCTGTCCCCTCTGTGCCCTGTCGAATCAGTTCTGCCAGTTCCTTCGTTGAAAGCCGAGCTGCAGAATCCGCGCCTGACAGAACGCCATCGACCAGGTCGCGTTTGTCTTCGTGCATCTTCAGAATCTGTTCTTCAATCGTTCCGCGGGCGATGATTCGATAAACCATGACCGGACGAGTCTGGCCGATTCGATGAGCTCGATCAGTGGCCTGATCTTCGACGGCCGGGTTCCACCAGGGATCCATGTGAATCACATAGTCCGCTGCGGTGAGGTTCAGCCCTGTACCACCGGCTTTGAGAGAAATCAGAAACGCGTCGCTCTCGCCTTTCTGAAACGCTTCCACTCGTTCTTTTCGAGCCGTCGGGGTTGTCTGGCCGTCCAGATACTGAAACGTCAGCCCGGCCTTTTCCATGGCCTCCCGAATGAGTGCGAGGTGGGAGGTGAACTGACTGAAGATGAGAGGTCGATTTCCGCGTTCCTTGAGCTGCATCAGGAGTTCCATCAGCACTTCAAGTTTCGCCGACGTTCCTTCCCAGGTGTCATCGACCAGTCCGATGTGACACGACAGCTGTCGCAGACGTGTCAGCATCTGCAGAACTCGGAATCGCTGATCATGCGAAAGATTGTCGTCCCCGATTTCTTCAAGTTCACTGACAGCCGCCAGTCGCATTCGGTCATACCGTCGACGTTCCTCGGCGGATAGATCAACCATCAGATTGGTCTCAGTCCGTTCCGGAAGATCCTCGAGCACTTCACTCTTGGAACGACGAAGAATAAACGGTGAGATAACTCGCGACAGAGCCTCGCGGCGTTCGGAATTTCCGTCCTTCTCAATGGGCACTGCAAACCGGCGTCGAAACTGCTCCCACGATCCCAGAACACCCGGTGCCACCGTGTGAAAAATGCTCCAGAGTTCACCCAGGTGATTCTCCATAGGAGTCCCGGTCAGAGCGATCTTCCATTCGGCCTGAAACGTTCTGATCTGAGCCGCCGTCTTGCTGTTGCTGTTCTTAATGTTCTGAGCTTCGTCAAGAATCAGAGTGCCCCACGGAATCTCCTTGAGGATCTCAGCTTCCCGAAGCGCCAGACCATAACTGCAGATGACCAGGTCTCCCTCAGCGATCTGCTCACGAAGGCCTTCGCGATCGGAATCACGGAACAGAACCGGCCGGAGTGACGGAGCGAACCGTTCACATTCTGCCTGCCAGTTGAATCCGAGTGACGTCGGAGCAATCACCAGAGTCGGTCCGGATTCCACTCGAGTCAGCAGCAGCGCCAGGGTCTGAACGGTTTTGCCGAGTCCCATGTCATCGGCAAGAATTCCACCGATTCCCCAGTGAGAGATCCGATAAAGCCATCGAAAGCCTTCCAGCTGATAGTCTCGCAGCTGAGCGTTCAACCCGGCGGGTGGTTCCGGCGCCAGTTCTGTGGCATCACGAAGCCGAGTCAGACACTTTTCCCAGTGCTTGTCTGATTCCACCTGAATCTCAGCAGCCTGAAGTGCGTCGATGATGGGTGCCGCTGAGGCATCAAGCTGCAGACGTCCCCGATTTTCGAGGCTGACATCCGAAAGTCGAGTCAGAGCTTTCCGAAGATCCTGAGCGATGGCCGCCCATTTCCCCGGAGCCACCTCCATGAGTCCGTTCATGGATCGACCGTGAACTCCGGAGAGAATCTCCTTCAGTGGAATCTCCTGATCACCGATCAGACAGGTTCCATTCAGTCCGAACCAGTCTCGCTGCTTCGCCACCGTGACGCGGACATTCTCAGCACTGATTCGCCCGATGACGTTCACCTGACTGACGGAATCCCTGTGCCAGAGAACGGTCAGTTCACCGCGTTCCACCATCGTTCCGGTTGCAGCCAGCAGGTCACTGATCTGATCTGCATTCGTGAATCGACAACTCCATCCACTGATCGTCAACCCCTGAACAAAACGAAGTTCCTGCTTCAGCTCTTCAGAGTGTCGAACTTCGTCGCGAAGGCGTCTGACGTACTGTACCGGCTCACCATCCTTCAACTCATGATGTCGGGAAAGTCCCTCTCCGGGATTATGAAGCATTTGATTTCGATCACGAATCAGCAAAGACGCATCGAGCGCACCGTTGCTTCGGAGCTGAAGCATCAGGACTGACTCTGCGTCATACTCGGTCTCCGCCCCGGCAATCGAATCGGGCATTCGAACCGGCATAAACATTCGAAGTTCAGAGAGCTCCTTCAGAAGTAGCTCTCGTTTCTCCTGATCAACACTGCAGTGATTCTGACACAGTCGCCGACAGATCTCGCCGCAGTGCGCCGGCCCGGTATAAAATACGGCACGCTCCAGCGATGGGATCGAAATCAGAACTCCGTTCCCGACATCAACCAGAGTTGCCTCGCTTCCGGCTTTGCGAAGAGCTTCTGAGGCATTCGTCGTGACCTTCAGTACTCCATCTGCCTCATCAACAATGAACTCCAGAGGCTCTGATGTCAGCAGCATTGGCGTCTTGTCGATGGAGAACTGATCCGACCCGACGAGAGCCGCGAGTGCTGTGGAAAGCTCGATTTTCGGTGCCTGCCACCGTTCATGCCGAATGGATGCGGCGATCCGACGATCCACTTCAGTCCAGTGTTCTCTGGAGGATCTGAGAAAGCCGTCGAGATCACCTTCCCGGCCTTTGGTCCATCCACCGTTTTTCTTTACGTGCTGAAAACAGGGGCGAAGCTGCGGCCCATCAAACCGCTGACCTGGTGTCAGGTTCCAGATGACTCGCATCGGCAGAGAGTCCGTCGATTCATCGCTGACGGCTGATGCAGAAAGTTCTTTGCGAGCATTCTGAGTCAGAGCCTGCAACAGCTGTATCGTCTTCTGCAACTCCCGGTCGGCCAGAGAACTCCCGCCGATATTCAGAGCCAGTTCTGAACTGGAGTTCCGCAGCTGCTGCCGAAGAAGATATCCAAACAGCCATGTATGCTCACAATGGTCCCGATGTCTGCAGCTGCAATTCATCGAATAGGTGTGCGCGGCAAGATCCAGGCTGAAGTGGCACACATAATCTGTGTCACCTGTATGCATCACAGCTCGACATTCGTGGTGAGGATCCACCGATCGAAGCGTCAGCTGCCCCGTCATTGTCTGCCCGCGCTGTCGAGCAGTCCGGGAATGTGCCTGCAGAATGGAATCCATGCAGGCAAGCCACTCCGACAGCAGCTCGTCACCTGTCAGCGATTCCGGTGACACATCCGAGTCTTCGTAGACTTCATCATCGTCGTCGAGATCATCGTCGTCCTCGGCGAATACTTCCTTAGATCCTGTTATTCGCAGACGCTCCAGCATCTCACGAAGGATCGCATGGCTATTCAGATTTGCCCGTCGTGATCCTGATCTCGGACTTCCCGTCTTTTTCTTCCGTGCCACGACATGTCCTTTTGCCGTTATTCCTGTGTCCACGGGTGCCCCCCGCGGGTTTTTGTCCCCCCGATTGAAGGCTCGCCTGCATCAGGAGTTTCCAGCACCGGTAACGACAGAATCCTAGCTGCTGAGGCAGAAGAATTGCAGTACGGCGGCACTCAGCTTCCCGGTTCCGTCACGGAAATTCCCTGGGAACCACATCGCCCCGACGAGAACCCTGTTGAACTGTCGAAACAACGCGCCTGATTCTGCATCAGACGACGTCTGAACCCAACAGTCTGCTGCTGGATCACTTCATCGGAATTTCCCTGAAAAGCGTCATCGGGAGGAGGAACCCGAATTTCTGAAAAATCACCGGGTCAGGGAACGAGTCTGTGAGACATGTTTCAATGACAGTCGACAGAATCTGCGAAATCGCGGGAGAGGTCACGGTGTCTGGACAACCATCGGCAGAAGATCTCCTTGAACTCCGGCGATCCGCGAACGCGATCAACAGCAGACTGCTCTCAGGCATCGGAAATCAACCCCAACCCGGAGGCCAGAGCTCGTTCTCAGATTGCCAGACGTTCATCACACCCCAACAGCCAGCGTCTATTTCAGAGTCACCAGAACCGAACTCCGATTTCAAGACGATCGGAAAGTATGAAATCCGAAGACGCCTTGGTCATGGCGGAATGGGCGTTGTCTATCTTGCGTTCGACCCGCTGATTGAACGCGAAGTCGCACTGAAGGTCCTCTCTCCCGAGATTTCCGGAACTCCGGCCGCCCCGCGCAGATTCCTTGGTGAAGCAAGATCGATCGGACGTCTGAACCATCCTCATGTCGTTTCGATCTATGAGATCGGTGAATCGAACGAAGTCTACTTTCTCGTGATGGAGCTGCTCGATGGGGGAAACGTTGCGGAACTGGTCGAGAAGAATGGACCACTGCCCTGGCCTGAGGCCTGCCGAATCACTGTCGAGGCCGCACGAGGCCTTGCTGCCGCACATGCGGCGGGAATGATCCATCGTGATGTGAAACCGGCCAATCTCATGCTGACTCGCAGCAGCGTCGTCAAAGTCGTCGATTTCGGATTGTCGAAACTGCTGGATTCTGACCACAGCATCGCCGAGGCCGTCACCCGAGCAGGACAGATTCTTGGCACTCCGCAGTACATGAGCCCCGAACAGTTCGACGGCGGAACGGTCGATCTGCGGACCGATATCTACGCTCTGGGCGCCACTCTTTTCTGGCTGCTGACGAAGAACTTTCCTTACCAGGAGTGTACCAGCCTTGTCCAGCTGATGAAGGCTCACGTTATGAAACCAGTACCGCTGGTTTCTCATCGAACTCCCGGATTGCCGATCGAGCTGGACCGAATCATCGGCAGAGCCATGGCCAAGGATCCGCAGGATCGTTACACAACCTGCGACGAAATGGCGAATGATCTTGAATCACTGACAGAACAGCGCCGACGACAGCCACCGAGCATCATCCCGACGGTTTCGGTTCAGACGCGGATGCTGTCAGACCGTCAGATCAGCTCCGCACTCGTGGTTGAGCCGTCTCGACTGCAGGCCATGATGCGAAGAGACATTCTTATTCAGTCAGGAGCCGACACCGTTGAGATCTGCTCTTCGGGTGCCGAAGCCCTGACCATCACAGAAACACGTCCGCCGGATCTCATCTGGACCGCAATGGAACTTCCGGACGGCCGAGGAACCTCCTGGCTGAAGTCTGCTAATGTCGGGAACAGACTTCGCCTCTCGACGGTCGTGGTGAACTCCAGTGACTGCACCCTTTCAGAACTCCTGAGTGTCAGTCGCACAGGATGCCTGATTCTGGCTCCCAAATCAGAAAACCTCGAATCCATTCTGCGTGTGATTCACGGATCGGGACCGATCCGACTCAAACGGGGACCCTTTTCATCGGCGACCGACTTTGCAGAAACACAGGTTCGGCTGATCCCGGACACAAGCCAGCCCCCGGAATCACTCCTTCGATTCCTCAGTGACCTGAGAATCGATGATCCCGATGTGGTGCTTCCGTCGCGATCAGGAACAAATCGCGGTCTCACTCCGGACCTGACCCTGCTCGTTCGAACTGCCGAGACTCTGCCTGGAGACGAAGCGATTTACTCGGCGATGGTAACCCGGAGACGATCCGGTCTGACTGCAGCAGTGCAGTCATTCCGGGACAGACTGACATTGCGAGCAGTCAGTCTGTCCGGAGTCACCGCGATTACAGGACGTCCACTCACAATCAGTAACCTGCGAAACATTCTGGAAGCGGGATATCAGCTTGAAAATCAAAACCAGTCTTCACTGAAGTAAACTTCCAGTGCAACCGGAGATCCTGCACGATACGAAACCCCGATCCGAGCTTTTCGAGCACGGCTTTCTGACCATCACCGGTTTGAAGTTGCTCTCTGAAGCAGCGTGATCGGTGGCCCGGTGGCTGTAGATGGCTCGATTGTTCGCGGTGTAAAGACCGGACGCTGATTGTTATCGGTGGCATCCCGGACGCGATTTCTGACGTATTTCCCCATCTCACTTGTTTTCAGTTGCCCATCCGCCATGAGTTCAGTCGCCGCTTCAGCAGCATCAGGAAAGACCTCGTTTCCGATCAGAGTCTCCAGAAACGCCATCGTAAACCATCCGTGCCCCTCGTCTGATTTCTGCACACGGGCCAGACTGTTCTCTCGCGCAAGCTCACTGGCGCCGGATGTTGAAAGAAACACACAGCGCCGACCGGTTCCTGCTGAATCTCGATTCAGCGATTTCTTGGCCAGCTCCGATGCCGCTCCAGAGTGACATGCATCAATGCACCAGATGACATGACAGGGCGCTTCATTCACAAGACCTGAAAAGTCTTCCCAGGCGATTCCATCCCGTTTCAGCTCCTGTTCCTGTCGGTTGTTCACATGGGGTGGAAGATAATAAAAGACTTCTTCTCCACTGCTGACCTCTGATCCCAGAACACCGTGTCCAGTCACGTAAATCAGGATCAGGTCATCCGGATTCTTTCGATCACGAACATCCGCAAGCACCGCTGCGACGTCCTTCTGCAGTACTTCCTTTCGGACCCCTGCTTCCGTCCGCAGCTGAGAAAGTGCCGAAAACTCTGTCACCAGATGCGGATGATCTTTCAGTGCTCTGAAAACGCTGGTCGCATCATCGACGGCGAAATTCAACGTTTCCTGATACTTGTACGTCTCCGCCCCAAGCGCAATCAGGTACAGCTTCGGACGTGAAGGTCGGAGCGAAGGAGACTCCGATCGAACAGTCACTGTCCGGTCCGTCTGGAGACTTCGGGTCAATGACCCATTCCTTTCGGTGACGGAAACGCGCAGTGTGTTCACAGGATCCGGCACGACCGTCTGCCACGAACAGATAACAAACTGTCCGTCTGGGTTGAGCTGAGGTGGTCCGAGAGAACGACCTCCGACATCGGCCTGAAATTCGAAATCCTGTGGCTGCCGGCCCTGAGGAATTTCCACTCGAGCACGAACACTCACTGGTTGCCCTGTCGGGACAATCGAGTTATCTGCCGGGGCCTGAATACTGATCTGCGGAAGAGATTCAATCTGTTCGCGAAGTGCCACCTGAAAGTCATTCGGCACCGGTAAGCCAGCCGCTCCAAGTGCTTCCGCGACACTGCCCTGCTGCAGAATCGACCGCATCAGATCCGGCTTCTCGAATTCTTTCTGAAGGCTGGCAGCGACTTCAAAGCGAGGCGTTTTGTCGCGACCCAGATTGTACTGCCAGCCGAACAGTCGATGACCTTCCGCCGGAGATGCGTTGTAGTACCCTTCCGGCGTGAACAGCACCCATTCGTCCGATTTGTCGACGACGAGTGTCATCAGTGGTTCCCAGCCCGGTACAAGCACAACGCGATCATCATCGCCACCTTCGCGAAATCCAGCACCCAGTCTGTCTGTCCAGAGGTACATTTCTTCGAAAGGCGAATTTGTCTTCAGAAGGTCGACGATGCCTGCCGCGTCGGTGACTCCCTGGGGTGGTGTGCGGACAGAGACGGCGCGCACCAATCGATCTCCATCTCTCAGATTCCTGCCGTAGAAGATTCCGGCAGGTCGCACATTCTGAATCCGGACTTCACGACCGTCTGTGACAATATCCGCACCGAAGATCGATTTTCTGCCGGCATCAATGAGACCTTCAAGACTCCAGAGCTTCAGCGTGCGATCCACGGAGGTCGACAACAGGTACCGGCCGTCATGAGAGACTGAAAGATCCCGAATTTCACCGTTATGGTCTCGAAAGTATCGAAGCAGGCCAGTAGCTCCCTGAATCTGCGGCGGAATTCCACGGAGACCATAAACATAGATTCCGTCAGCCTTTCTTGTGCCCAGCGCGATTGCTGCCGGAAGACGATCTGAGCCAGGAAGGAAGCAGTACGCTCCTGTCAATTCACCCTGTTTCACGACGTCCACCCGTATCTGATGGACGGCCCCGGCAGGACTGGTTAACTGGACCAGGCTGGTGACTTGCCCTTCGGTCAGAAACTCCGGATTCCAGCCGCCGGAAAACTCATTTCCTCCAATCGTCGGTACCTGCTCGGCAACCTCTGCTTCTCCGTCGGTCAGAGAATACTGAAAGACACCGTCTGCTGTCGCCAACTGAATCCGGTAACCGTCTGCTGCGGACGAACGATCCCGGAGGAAACGGCCGGTCCGAAACTGCTGAGCGCGACTTCCGATCGCAAGAGATTCTTTCTGTAGTGGTTCTGGAATCCTCTGACCCTGAGCGTCACGAAGATTCCATAGCAGCAGGTATTCGCGACTGTTATCGTGAGCCAGCAGCCTTGCTTCGTCGCGATCGAATGCGGCTGTCACGCAGGCCTCTTTGCCGGAAAATGTGATGGAATCCAGGAGTGAATTCTGCGTCAGATCAATCAGTGACAGAACGGAATCGGCACTACCCGCCTGATCGCCCATCAGAGCAAGCAACTGCCCCGAAGGAGAAAGGACCGCATTGCGAAGGACACCGAATGATTGCGGTCCCAGAGGTCGTGATGGTGAGCCAATCCCCGAATCTCGAATCACAACCTGACCACTTGTATCAGCGATCGCGATTCGACTGCCATCCGACGACGACGTGACAGCACAGACTTCGCGCTGAAACTGGTCCCCGGAATATTGTTTGCTGCCTGAGGAGATCCGGTAAATCACGGCCTGAAATCCGGTTGATGGGGCAGCGTTCGGGAGCGAATACAGAAGGGTATCGGAATCCGGAAATCCGATCGCATTGAATTCTGAGACGAATGATGCGTCAGCATTTCGGATCTTTCGACCAACTGCCTGAGCAAATCCCTGACTGAGATCCCAGAGCCAGATCTCGCCGTTCGCGCTCGCTGAAGCCGCGTGCCGCGAATCCGGGGAAACAGCAACAGAAAGGATTGAAGAGAAACTATGCGCGTTGCTGTCAGGACCACCCACCGGCTGACGCGGAAGGACACCAACGACCTGCCGGGTCGTCAGATTCAGAATGGTCACGTCTCGTGCACCACGAGCTGAAAATCCGGCCATCAGAGCATGGACGCCGTCCGCCGTCAACGCGATGTCGTTGATTCCTCCGCGTGCACCGCGAGCGAACTCCCAACGGCCCGGCGAGTTGATCGTGACGAATTCATCCTGCACGTCAAACAGGTCGATAACTTTCCCTTCACCTCCTGCATACAGACGATTTCCGGTCGGAAGAAAACCAATTGCCCTCGTCTTCCCGACAGGACCCTGAAACTCAACAGCAAGTCTTGGCCGGTCCGGACGCGCCGCTTCAGCAAATTCGTAAAGGCCGATCAACAGAACGACGACACAGACTCTCCGAACCATGATACCGCTCCTGCGAACCATTTAACGACTACCAGACATCGCTGTGAAGGATCTTGCTTCGGAACGGCGGAAGCCGTTTGGTGAAATCAGCGCCTGAAGCACTCTTGGACTCTTGCCCAGCCGCTGCAATAACAGGCAAAGACTGTCGCGATCGCTTTTCGGCTTT
Organism: Planctomyces sp.; assembly: GCA_046345315.1. Taxonomy (GTDB): domain Bacteria; phylum Planctomycetota; class Planctomycetia; order Planctomycetales; family Planctomycetaceae; genus F1-80-MAGs062. The sequence continues at coordinate 5,740 of JBKDKA010000235.1, read as the reverse complement.
TTGTTCCGGTCAATAAAAACAACCGCGTCAACACGTATCGTGCTGACGCGGTTCAGTTCGAAACAAATCACATTTCAGGGACTACTGCGGTGGAGCTGGCAGGTCGTCCGGAGTCGCGTCAGGAGTTGGCAGGTTCTTGATCGGAGCAATCGTCTGACCATCAGACTTTGTTCCGTCAGATGCTTCCGGAATTGCAGGCATTGCACCTGGTTTCGGGAAAGCAGAATCAGGAATATCCTGAAGCTTCTCTTTGCGATCTTCCGGCTTCAGAAGTGAATACTGATGGCCCGGTTCGCCTTCGCAGTCGAATCGGCCCCAGTAATGTCGCTGATGCGGGTTGTAGTAGTAGACGTACCGTGGCTGTGACGGCTGGTAAACGCAGTAGTGGTAGCTGTACGTCGAATAGGTCGGGGTCGGCTTGTAGTAATACTGGGTGTAGTAGTAATTGTGGCTGGTATGGTAATTCCAGCTGCTGTAGTACTGTCGGTATCCGGAATTTCCGGCGTTCACACCAGTGGTGGCTGCTCCGGCGAGGAGCAGTCCGCCAAACAGGCACAGGAGAGCAATTCGTCTCTGCATCGTTCAGACCTTTCTGAGAGGGACAACAAACATCGGGAAAACTTCGAAGAGGATCGATTCCTCATGCGATCACAGACAGATTCGAGTGATTCAGGAAAACATCTTCCGGCAATCACATCACTTCAGGCGATGCCACGGCGTGCGTTCGCCTACAGGCACCAAAGCTTTTCGGCACACATTCTCGGTAACGCTCAGACCGTCGGTAACGTTCAGGCCCGCAGGCGTGTTCGATACTCACTGAGCAGCAGCAGCTGGTGGAAGATCGGGAGGTGTCGGGTTGCGATACAATATCGCGATACTGGCCAGAGACTGGCCGCTTTCAAACACGCGTTCTTCCATTCGACCGTTGAATTCCGTCGGAGCACCACGACCAACGGAGTTCTTTGTCTGATCAAATACTGAGGCAAACGCGGAAGGCCCCTGCCCTACTGTTCGAGCCATGAAGAAGGACGCTTGAATTGTCCCGATGGTATGCGGCCTTCCGAGAGAAGCCGCCACACCGTCTGGTTCCGGCTTGATAATGAAACGGTCAACTCGTCCCGGATTGATGAACCACCCCTTAACAGCAACACCCTGACTTCCGGCTCGGATCAGCCATTTGCCATCTTCTCTCACAGAATCAGGAGCACCTTCCTGGAAGTGCATGGTGTTGATGCCGTCCATTCGCAGCTCCATACCAACATCGAATTTTTCGTTATTGAAGACATGAATCTGGAAGAACTGTTCCGGCGGAAGATTCACAAATGCTCGGCCGCCGCGATCCTCGACCGGAACCGGAACGAATTGCCCATCAACAGTCGGAGAAGCTCGAATCTCAATTCCAAAACCACTTTTGTCGGATGCACGAACTCGTGTCCCGGCTTCCGCGAAAAAGGATGGACTGACAAGAGCTTCCTTCTGAACTTTTGCCGGGATGGCGCGTGCCGCGACTGCCTGTTCAACGCTGGCCTGTCCCTTTGGCGCTGTGACCGAGGTCGTCAAGGCAGGCGCATCAGCCTTCGTTCCGATGACAGCCTCGACCTTTGATTTTGTGTCTGACGTCACCGGAACAAGCTTGCTGACGTTATCTGTTCCATCGATCACCGCGTCTGCCTCAGTCTTATCGACTCCTGACGGCAACGAATCTTCGAGCGCAGCCTGAACCTCCGGGTCATCCCGGAAACGCTTCTTGAACTCCGCCTTGCTGTTCCCACCGCCATCCAGCAGTTCAACTTTCACAGCGACTATAGCGTTCTTACCCGTCGTGTCAGTCGACAATTGACCTCGAAGGGTCCAACTCGCCTCCAGATCATCTGCCAGAATGGTAACACCGTCCGCCTTCAGTTTCTCGCGAATCTGTGCTTCAAGGAGACGACCTCCGCTCGTTTTTGGTCCTTTGAACTGATCGACGAAAAGCTCTTTCTTTCCCTGATCTTCGAGATACTTCAGAACGTTCTTTGAGATGAGCGCGACAACCTCGTCGACGGATGAGGCCTGCACACGGCACTCCACGAGTGCGATCGTCAGAAAACACAGCAGACAACGAATGGAAGCTCTGAATCCTGAGTATGACATCGACTGCATATTCTGACCTTTCGGCGAACCCTCTGCTCTGAAATCAACCAGTTCTTCAAAGCGTTGAATGAGCGGCATTTGTTACAAGGAACGGATCACTTCACAGAATTCTTCCCGGAATCATCCCGGCTATCTGAAATTCTTCGAACTATTATTTCTTCTCGTCTTTCGATGCTGCCGCATCAGCTTTTGACGCCGACTGCGAGGCACCATCTTTCTTCTCGGCAACGGCATTGTTGCCAGCCGCCGCTTCCGCCTCTTCTGTTGCAGCATCAATTCCACCGGAAGCTGCTGAACCGAAACCCACTTCATTGGCAGCCTGCTGATAGATCGAAATTCCCGACTCGGCAGATTCCCAGAACGCTCGCTTCACTGCACCCTCGGGTTCGCTGAGAGGACCGATGCCAAGCTGCAGAACATTGCGCCCGCTGAGCTTCAGTCGGAGATCTTCTTCCCGCTCGAATCCAAGTTCCCGAGCCGCCGAGAGAATATCCAGATTCTTGTCATACTCCGTAGCAACAAAGCTGATCGGTTCCGGAAGCTTCAACAGATCCGTATCCTTATCGAAGTACGATCCAATCGTCTTTCTCAGAGCCGTGTAGAATCGCTCATTCGTCTCCTCAATAGTTTTGTTCATTTCTTCGCGTGGCGGATAAAGACGTTCGACCTTCTGCGATGCCTGATTGTTGAATCTCAGAGCATGACCACTGCGAATATCGTCTGACAGCGGCTGCATTCCTTTTTTGTGACAGGCGATGCAGGAAACACCGTTGAGGATCAGTGGTGACCCACTGGTGTGGTTCTTATCAAAAACAATTTCAACGGGACCCGCATCGATTCGCTCTCCAGTACCCTTCACAAGCATGTATCCGTGCAGGCCATTGTCGAGTTCCCAGATCACCTCTCCGCCGTCATGCTCAAACGAAAATCGGTTGAACTCGTTGCCTTCGAACCTGGGGCCGAGCGGGAACAGGGCGAGGTTGCTTCTCCCGGCATCACTCTTGAAGTCGTAACTGATCCAGAACGCACCGCCGTTTTCGTATTCCACCAGACGGTTTTGCCCGGAAACACCGCTTTCAAACATACCGGCTCGCTGAGCGGTTTCAATCTTGAAGCTTTCCTTCGGATCAATCTTCAGGCGTTCATACAGAGCCTGCAGAGTATCCGGAATATCCAGCAGCTTGTGGTAAATCGGGGGCCGGGTCGCCGTCACGATGAACCAGTCGGCGCGAACGTATGGAAATCCATCAAACGCGACTTCGCCATAGAGCTCTGCAATCTTGTCATAATACTGACGCTGTTTCAGATCAATGGGCTTCAGTCCGTAAGGATACCGAGCAACTACCTCTTCCCAGACAAGCAGATCCTGCCAACCCAGCTTTCTGAGATCAATACTGAAGATCGTCCCTTCACTGTCGACCTGCTCAGGAACCGAAATAACTGAACCACGACTCATGCAGTTCAGCGATTTCGAAAGTGCTGCCCGATAAAGACGGAGATCACGATCAGAAACCGTCGGATTGTTATGCAGGTGAACGATTGAAAAATACCGAACGAATCTGCGCGACGCTGAGTCTCCTGCGTTAAACAGGTGATTGGCGATTGAGTTCAGCGCTTCTGCTTCGGTGATGAACGTTCGCTCAAACCGAGCTTCCCATGCAGGGGCCCCCGCTTCAATCCACTTCTTCAGAGTCTCAATCTCCGCTTCCGGCATCCCTTCAGGAAGGTGCTTCTTGGGCGGCATATCTTTTTCGACACCGACGCGATTCCATAGATACGACTTCAGGAGATCGCCAGGCACGACATAGGTTTCGTCACCGGCATCTTCCAGCATGATGCGGTGATCAAGAACCTCCATCCGATCCACCTGCTTCTCCGCACCATGGCACTTGTAACAGCGCTGCTGCAGAACTCCATAGGCAGCCTGAGCCAGCTCATCTTCTGCCGATGTGGTGCCCTGATGAATCAACCCGAGAACACAAAGAATCGCTGACGCACTACGAACGAGCATGCAGAGGCCTCCGGAAAATCCTGCGGGCACAAACTCAGAGAGTCAAGGGTGAGGACGGTATGGTCAATGGGCAAACTGCTGCAGTCAGGAACGAAGGCTCTCCAGAAATCCTTCCCGAATTCCTGAAACATTTTTCAGGTGGAAAGAACTTCGAAAGCAGCAGATCTATTCCACTCAATTCCACCAGCAGCTTCTCACCGCACAAATACCGAGCGTTCATTGTTCGACGAGCAAGCCTGTAAGTCAAGGGCCTGATGAATCCTCCAGTCGAAATATTCATGGTCCCCAGGCATCGTCTGCAGCAACGTTATCACCATCTATTGACCCAGCAACGGCAGACACGGCATCATCAGTTATCGCCGAATGATGAATGACGCAGAACTCTCGTTTCTTTTTCACGAAAAACAGATCTTTCAGATTGAACGTCCTGCTTCGAAGAGATCGAAGGCAGAGCCCGCCCTGTGTCCACTCGAAAACGGGACCGGACCGCGACCCGACTGTCAGAAAACTATCACCATAGAACTCCGTTGATCTGAGGGAGTCAGACCCGATTGCGTTCCTGACCCCGGATCTACAGACACGGCATGGCGAGAGATGGTGGATCGAGTTCATACGAATGGCATTGAACTGCTGCTGGAAGGGTGATTAGCCATGTCGCTGCTCCAGCCTCATTCGGTTGTGGCGAGTTTCGTCAGGAAAGCACGACGTGGACTGAAACGTCTCTTTTCAGGAATTCCTCCTCATTCTCTTCAGGACATAACTCGCACCAGCTTCACCAGAAGTCACAACCAGTCTGCCTGTCGAAGCAGGGCTCTGAAATGCGGGGTTTCAACAAAATTCGCCTAAGTGATGTGACGAAAGGGAGATAGACGGGGGTGAACAGAGGACGACTTGCCCCCATTCCGGTGCTTCCGCTGCAGCTCAACAGAACGTCAGGAGTCAGCCCCTCATCAGGGCGGATCGTCACAAGCTCCGCAATCTGAGCAATCGCAACACGGCCTGGCTTGAGAAGGAACATGTGTGTCCGGATCAAGGGGGTCTTTACCAGACTGTTTAAGGAGATTGAAGATGTTTGGCCCCCGGAAGATCTGGCAGAGAGCGCTCACGAGCGTGCTTTGCCTTGGAATCCTGACTCAGGTCGCTTCAGGCGCCGAGCAGCAATCAAAGAAAGGGCAGGTTCGACGAGTTCAGTACTGCCCGCCAGTTTGTCAGCCGCAGTGCCCTCCCGGCTCAATGCAGCCCGACTCTCCGGTCGACTCCACGGAATCTGCACCATCAAGTCCATCCAGCAGCGATTCTTCGAGCCAGTCAGCACCGGCTCCGATGAATACGCCTTTTCAGGATCAGAATTTCAACAACGCGCCTCAGCCGAACTTCAATCCGGCACCTCAGAACAATGCCATTGCAAGCACGGACACCGGCGGATTCGGCAGCCAGGCCCCCAACATGATCGGGGACTACTTCGGAACATTCGGGAACATTTACAGTCCGCTTGGCGGTGGTCTATTCCCAGGCGTATCACCATTCATCACCGGAAATCTGGGCGCTGCTCCCGGTGCGAACGTCGGTCGTGTGAAGCTCGGTGAAAACGTGTCG
>JBKDKA010000234.1:0-47873 GCA_046345315.1 Planctomyces sp. | reverse complement strand
GCTCGAGCGAACTTTACAGTCAGCATTGCTCCAACAGGCCTCGCAGTTCAGGCCACTCTTTTCGGCGCAACACCGGTGCTGTCATGGTCTGCAGTCCCCGGTGCCGCACAGTACGACGTCTGGGTCAACGCCCTGACGACTCCGGCCTCAGTGGCGGTTCGAAACACAGCCGTGACCGGAACATCGCTGAGTCTGACGTCGCTGGCAGCAGGTTCATATCGAGCATGGGTACGAGCTCGGGATGTTGGCGGTGGAAACTATTCCTGGAGTTCGGGGCTGGATTTTCAGGTTCAGAGAGCACCAGTTGTAAGGATAACGTCGGGCACGGCAGTTTCCGGAACGCCGAATTTCACCTGGACGGCTGTCTCCGGAGCAGCTCGATATCAGCTCTGGGTTTCCAATCAGGCCAATGTGGCGGTCATCAATCGATCTGATCTGACTCAGACATCATGGACGCCATCAGTGCCGCTCGCTGCAGGAACATATCGAGTCTGGGTTCGTGCAATTGACAGTACCGGAGCGTTCTCTGCCTGGAGTACAGCTTTGACGTTTACCGTGGCAAACATCGAATCACCGCAGAACGATACTGTCCTGAGTACGATTCTGACCTCGTTTCAGAATGGTTCAGACGAAACCGATGAGATGGCACTGCAAGCTCATTTGTTCTCGGACGCGATGTTTCCTGTGACAACCCGGCACACACCATCAGAGAATCCTGCCGTACGAAGAAACACGGCCGATGAAGCAGAGACAACGGTCGATCCGTTGAGTTCAGCCACCACGAACAGAATCCCGATCAGCGGAACAGATTGTTTGCCGTCTTCCCGGAGCGACCATGAACTTCCGGTGCCAGGCTGGCCTCTGTGTCATCAGACTGACGAACTGCAGATTTCATCGAAGAGCTGAATCGTTTCATCGAGCATTCGCTTCTCACTGAACTCCTTCTGAACGCTTTCTTTTCCTGCATCTGCGAGTCGTCTTGCGGTTTCAGGAGAATTCAGAAGCAGAATCATCTGCTCAGCAAGACTGCGGCTGTCGGACGGCGGCACAATCAGTCCGTTGACGTTGTTCTCAATGACATCGAGCACTCCACCGACACCGGAAGCGATGACGGGACGGCCGAGCGCCATGGCTTCCAGCATGAGAACTCCGAGCCCCTGCTGCAGCGAAGGAAGACAGAAGATATCCATCGCGGAAAGATACGCTTCCATTGAAACGCCACCGTCAACCATCGTGAGTCGTCGAGTCAGCTCAAGAGATGCCGCCAGCTGCCTGAGACTTCGCTCTTCAGGACCGCTCCCTGCGATGACGATTCGGATATCGTGTCCCGCTTCGACGACGCGATGACAGGCACGAAGAAAGAACGACGGGCCCTTGATGACTTCCAGTGGTCCGGCCATTCCGACAACCGGCTGTCGCCCTGATTCCAGAGGACAGCGAAGGACCTGTTCTTCACTGACGGAGACGCCTGGATGAATGACTCGCTGCTCAACGCCGACAATTCCGGCGGACTTCGGAATCTTCGACTGCACACTCTCGCTGACCGAGATGATCGCCCGAAGTGGCTTGAATGCCTGCCTGAGATTCAGCTCCGCTGCCTCCGCGTGATCCCCGACCGTCAGTACCAGTGGGCATTTCAGCTTCTCGGCCAGCCAGGCACCCTGCGGAAGAAGTCTGCTGTCCTGAAGATGGATCAGATTCGGAGGTTCTCGCCTGAGGTCGCGGTAAAGCGTCCTCATGACGATCCGTCCCCAGATCGGAAGGTGGTAGCCGGCAATGCAGTGAAGCCGAACCCCTCGTAGAAGAGTTCGATCAAGATCCTGTACTCGAGTACAGACAAGTGCTGTGTCGATCTCGCGCCGTTCCAGACCACGAGCCAGTCGCAGTGTCTGCAGGGAAGACCCTCGAAACGAGAGTTCACCATCCAACAGCAGGACACGGTCCACGATTTCCGACATAAATGACAATTCATCCGTTGTGGTTGCAGAAGAGAGATCTGCCGGTCTGACGATGGACTGCATCATGAAGGCGGGGTGATGCTCCGAGACATTTCTGTCAGCGCCTGAATATCTTTGGCCGCGAAAGGACTTCGTTCACCATCATTGCCTGACGAACTCCCACTGGATTCCGACGCGCATTGATGATGGATTCTGCAGCAGTCAGCTGGTGTTCCGAAGGTAATGCTGCAGATCCGGAAGTGGACTCCTGCCGAAGCCCTGAGCTCATATCAGCACGGACATGCTCGTCCAGGTGACTCAGAGCCTGCGAAGGCCTTCGAGCCAGAAAGCTGTCGACGTGTTGCCCCAGGCTCGAGCCGATTCGAGGTTCGTAATCCGGCAGACTGCGCTGTCGTGAATCAGTCCGATCTCCGCCGTCCGATGCCGCTCGTGTCCGAGTGTTGGCTTTTTTGTCGGCGCCGGAAGATCCCTCGGATTTCTTTCGCGGATTCCCGGTCCTTGGTCGCTGCTGTTTCTGTGCTGCAGAACCGGAATTTCTTCCCGCTGCTGTCGGAGCTGCAGCCGTCACCGGACTCCTGGGAGCCATCGGAAGCGAATCCGGAACATCACGCGCCATCGCCGGAGTCGCGTCGTCCATCGGATGGTCCGGCGATGAATTTCGTCGACGGGCTGTTGTCAGGAAATCATCTGCAACAGGCCTTAACGGTCGCACCGGCACCGGTGGAGCATTTGCTTTTTGAGCTTCTCGGCTCTCGTTCACCTTCTTCACAATGCTCTGAACAATCGAGATCACAATGAAGATGATGAAAAACAGCAGCTTGCCATTATCCATAATCGAGCTTTCCGCCTTCCGCTGCCTGCCGATCAACCTTCTGATTGACGAACGGGCCGATTGGTTTCGCCGGCAATCGATTCTCTCATTCGTGTATCAGCCTGAACGTTCTTGAGTTCGTAAAAGTCGAGCAGCCCGAGGTTGTTGCTTGCGAAAGCGTCAGCGATCGCCATCGGCACCTCCGCTTCCGCGAGAACCACTTTCGCGCGATTCTCCTGGATTCTTGCCACCATTTCCTGTTCCCTGGCCCGCGCTTCGGCTCGCCGCTGTTCGGCCTTCGCCTGAGCAACTCTCATGTCTGCTTCCGCCTGATCAGCCTGCAGGCGTGCGCCAATGTTTTCACCGACATCGATATCGGCGATGTCGATGGAAACGATTTCATAAGCAGTCTGAGCTTCCAGGCCCTGAGCCAGAACCATTTTGGAAATGGAATCCGGATTCTCGAGGACTCGCTTATAAGAATTCGTGGATCCGATCGCCTGAACAATTCCCTGCCCGACGCGAGCGATCACGGTTTCTTCAGTGGCTCCCCCGATCAGCTGAGAAATATTGGTGCGGACAGTCACGCGAGCTCGTGCGCGCAGCTGAATCCCGTCTCCCGCGACCGAATCCAGAGTTCCGGAGGTTCGTTTCGGGTCAGGACAGTCAATCACTTTCGGATACACACTTGTACGAACCGCTTCCAGAATATCTCGGCCTGCCAGATCAATGGCCTGAGCCGTTTCCCAGTCGAGGTCAATGTTGGCTCGATGAGCCGCCACGAGAGCTCGAATCACGTTCGGAACATTGCCGCCGGCAAGGTAGTGAGCTTCCAGAGCCTGTGTGGAAATGGGAAATAGACGAGTCAGCCCGGACTGCACTGCCATGATGCGCCCGCGCACAATAATCGCCGGATTGCACTTTCGCAGACGCATCGTGACCAGATTCAGCAGCGAAATCCCTGTTCGTGTCATCTTGCATTGAAGCCAGAGACTGGCAAACTGAGCAAACACGGCCAGAAACATCAGGGCGAAAATCAGGATCGCGATGACCGCAATCCACATGAATGGACTGGTATTGCCCTGTGCCAGCATCGGAATATCCATCTCTGTCTCCACAGCTCCGGACCCGTCGCAGTAAATCTCACGAAATCATCAGGTCAACACGATCTTCGTTCAGGTCATGTAGTCCTTTGGAATCTCGAAGTCAAGCATTTCAGATGCTCGCCTGCCGTCAGTCGATTCCTGGGAGTTCTTTTCTGCAACAGCCGAACCGCTTTGCCGGCTTTCAGATTCCGTGTGCGACAAGCCTGAGTTCCCGTCGTCGATTCGTACAACAATGCGATTGCCCGCACTCGCCACGACGACCACCCGCGTCTCAGGTTCAATCGGAAGTCCGGTACTTTCGGCATGAAAACGTACGCCATCAACCGTGACGATCCCACCAGGTGTCAGCAGAGTTTTGCTGATTCCGGTGCGGCCGATCAGATGAGCCAGCGGGTCTTTGGGTGTCGGCGGCACTTCCGGAGGCTGAAGGATAATCTGACGCCCAAGCCGCGTGTTCTGAATGGCATAGAACGCCCCGAAGATCGTTCCCGGTACCCCAGCAATCAGAACGGCTAGATACGTATAAAAGAAAGCAGGATTCCGGTCATCTCCCCAGGCCTTTTGAGCACTCCAGAGGGAAACCATCAGCGAAACTGCCGAAAGCGTGCCGATCATTCCAAAGCTCGGGATGAAGAATTCCAGCCCCAGCAGGAACAGACCAACGATCAGCAGAATGGTTGCCAGCAACCCGGCATCAGGCATACACGTCACCAGAAAAAGTGGCAGCACGATCGAATCAGCACAGAATTCAGATACGCAATCTCGTCCTTGGAGGTCACTCTCGCAGGACACGCTCAACGATCGGCTGCCATGCATTATATGGCAATGCAGCAGTGAATGGCTACAGTTGGTTTCAAAACCGGTACTGGCTCCCGACGAACGCAGTGTTTTCCTGCAGATTCTGAAACAGCAACGGTGGCTGTCCCGGTTTTGCAGTGCGCTCTACTGTTCCGGCACAGAGACCGAGAATCCAGCCAAAGCAAAGACTGGTGGACAAACAAAACTTGAGCCCAGCAGCAGGGATCGGGAACGTGCTGCTGAACCTGGCAAGCAATCCTGCATTCACCCCTGGTTTGCTGCAATCGGCTGCTGCCGCCGTGAAGCGGCAGGTTCTGCCGTTCCTGCCGCCGCCGTATCGGACGGCTCGTACTGGATTGACTGGTTACAGAGAGTCTTTCGATCGGACGGGTGATCTGGTGTCTGCGGGTTGTCCGAACTGGCAGAGTTTCACCGTCATGGTCGTCACGGTTCTGCGGAACGTGACTGCGGCATTCGATTGCTGTTGACCTGCACAGCCGGCCCTTGTCGATCCAATCCTTACGACAGCGACAGGCAGTCTGACCGAAAAGACTAGTGCTTTGTCAAAACAAAGAACAGGGTTTTCTTGTCATTCCCGCGCAGGCGGGAATCCAGATTGCAACACTGGATTCCCGCCTGCGCGGGAATGACGGAACCCCAAAATCAAGGTTTGACAAAGCACTGGATCGCATTTCAAAACCACTGTAGTCGTTTCGGTTTGAATGTCTTTCGCTGCCCGCTTGTCGCTTTCTGAAGCTGCGTGTGCCCGATCTGCATGGTCTGACACAGCCTCCGGCTTCTCACTGGTTGATTCCCTCAGACAGGATTTCGTTCCATGCCCCGCCCGGACATCGGACGTCCCGTAAAGATCTGGTTTGTGGCCGCAGCGATCTGCGCCAGTCTGGTTGGTTGCCGCTCTGCAATTCGCTGCTGCACATTCGGTTACGCCGCACGAGCATCGACGCCGGTCGACGTGACACAGCTGGCAAAGTCTGACTCGCCGGCCGACGAGTCACCTGAATCATCGCATGCCCCCGCGCCGGATTCACAGAGTGATGTGAACGCGGAAGAGAACCGGCAGACGGGAACCAAGCAGGAATCCAGAGCTGAAGCACTGATCGCTGCGAAGCCTGTGTCCGCCGGTCGAATACTTCCGTCGACGGATCAGTCAGTCGCTTCCGGAACCAGCAACGGACATGTGGCTGCGTTTACCAGACAGGATTCGGATTCGAAGAAGGAGAATGAATCTTCCGGGCGCGTGAATCGTTTCAAAGTTCCGGATGAGCTTCCGGGAGCTCAGGCAGCGCCCCTGAGAATTCCGCCGTTCGACTCCACGCAGACTCCTGCGGAACGTCGTTCTCTGGCCGCGACTCTGTTTCCAGACGTCGAACCGCTTCCGGAAATGTCGGCCGACTCGGGCGCGGTGATGGACCTTGCATCACTGCAGCAGCTCGCCGTGGAGCAGAGTCCGGTGATCCGGCAGGCTGCGGCATCGGTTGAGGAAGCACGCGGTAAGGCGATTCAGGCCGGGCTCAAACCGAACCCTGTCGTCGGTTACGAAGGAGACACCCTCGGAACCGCTCGAACCGCAGGATACAACGGCGTGTTCTTTACACAGGAATTCGTGACAGCCGACAAACTCAGTATCGCTCAGAATGCTGCCATGATGGAAGTTCAGGCCACACTGGCTGAACTTCGAAAGTCTCGCATCACTCTCGCAACTGCCGTCCGAAAGGGATATTTCCGCGTTCTGGTGGCTCAGGAACAGGTGCGCTTTCACCGAGCGATTCTGAAGCTGAGTGAAGAAGTCTATCAGGGACAGATTGATCTGGTCGCCGGCGGCGAAGCGGCACCTTATGAACCGATGCAGCTGCGTGTCTTCGCTGTTCAGGCTCGCAACAGTCTGCTTCAGTCACAGAATCAGCTGGATGCCTCGTGGAGACAACTGGCAGCTGCGATGGGTGTGCCCCACATGAAACGGTCAATGGTGGAGGGATCCGTCGAAACCGTGGTTGCGGCGCCGGACTACGACCAGTCCGTGGGCGCACTTCTTCAGCGACACTCCGATCTGCAGGCAGCTCAGTCACGCATCTTCAGTGCCTCCGGAAATCTGCGACTTCAGCAGGTGAAGCCGATTCCGAACGTGCTGCTGTATTCTGCGTTCCAGCATGACGATACGACGCCGCTTTCAGATTACTCCACCAACGTGCAGCTTTCAGTTCCGGTTCCACTGTTCGACCGAAATCGGGGAAACATCACATCCGCTCATGGACAGCTGGTTCGTGCCAATCAGAACCTTTCGGACACGCAGAACAATCTGATGTCTGAACTGGCCGACGTCCATGCTCGTTATTGCTCCAGCACGGCCATCACGTCCAGTTATCGCCATGACCTGCTTCCGGATCAGGTCCGTGTGTATCGAGGCGTTTACGAGCGGTTTCAGGTAGATGGTGGTTCGATCGACTTTTCACAGGTCGTCGTGGCTCAGCAGACACTGGCTCAGGTCGTCAATGGCTATCTGCAGGCGCTCAACGACCAGTGGGACGCCGTCGTCGACCTCGCCGAACTGCTGCAGATCGAAGACCTGGCAACGATGGATGGATTGAATGGAGGAGCGAGGAGTGAGCAGTGAGCAGTGAGCAGTGAGCAGTGAGCAGTGAGCAGTGATTGCGAGGATGGCGCGTCTCTCAATCCTAAATCCTGTCCCCTCAATCCTCCTTCCGATTTCTCCACATCGATGCGGATCATCCATGACAGGGGGGTGAATTAACGGTAATAATGCCGCTGCGGGCGGGCGAAATGATCGGGTGAGTGCTTTTCTCACCGGCCTGACCGACAATAATCAGAGTGTGTATCGAAACACCCGGTGTCGGTACGGCCCTGCAGGCGAGCATTTCCATGAATTGTCCATTTGATTCACTGATCCAGCCGGTCCGACAGGCGGCTTACAGAACCGTCTTCGTCAGACTGCTGTCTGCTGTTCTGTTGACGTCCGCAGTCTCCGTGAATGCGGCAGATACGAACCAAAGACCAATTGCGTTCGATCGCGATATTCGTCCGATCCTTTCTGACCACTGTTTTGCGTGTCACGGACCGGACGAGAAGCAAAGGAAGGCATCCTTGCGTCTCGACGTTCGTGAGTCCGCTTTTGCGGTCCTGGAATCGGGCGGCGCAGCGGTCGTCGAGGGCAAACCGGAAGACAGTCTGCTCGTGCAGAGAATTCATTCCGCTGACGCTGACGTCGTCATGCCGCCGCCTTCCTTCAACAAGGCTCTGACAGCAGACCAGAAGGAACTTCTGAACCGATGGATCCGTGAAGGTGCCACCTGGACCGATCACTGGGCATTTCAGTCGGTGAAGATGCCTGAAATGCCGGTGATCGGTAAAGAGGCTGTCGAACAGAATCCCATTGACGGCTTTGTGGCAGAGCGACTCGCTGAGGACGGTCTGCAGTTCTCACCCGAAGAAGATCGAGCTCGATTGATTCGTCGCGTGGCTCTGGATCTGACAGGCCTGCCTCCGACCGTTGAGGATGTCGATGCGTTCCTGAACGACACGTCGGAAAAGGCCTTTGAAACCGTTGTTGACCGAGTGCTCAGCAATCCTCACTACGGCGAACGAATGGCGCTGGTCTGGCTGGATCTGGCTCGTTACGGTGACACCAGCGGGTATCACAACGATTCACTTCGCGATATGTGGCTGTGGAGGGAGTGGGTCATCAACGCATTCAATCAGAACATGCGTTTCGATCAGTTCACAACGGAGCAGCTTGCCGGTGACCTTCTTCCGAATGCCAGCACTTCACAGCAGATTGCCAGCGGTTTTCATCGCAATGTCATGACCAGCGACGAAGGTGGTCTCATCGATGCCGAGTACAGAAATCTGTATGTTGTGGACCGAGTCAATACGACGGGCGTCACATGGCTGGGCATGACGATCGGGTGTGCTCAATGCCACGACCACAAGTACGATCCTGTCACACAGCGGGATTACTATCAGCTGTACGCATTCTTCAACAACGTTCCGGAAACGGGCAAGGACGGCGTCCGTGACAGAAATCCCAAACCGTTTCTTCGCGTGACGACTCCGGAACAGGATGCCGAGCTGAAACGAATGACGGAGGAGTTCGAAACCGCTCAGGCGAGTTTCAAGAAGCAGTCCGAGGGCCTGACGGATCAGCAGATTGAACAGAATGCTGAGCTTGCAGCTCTGAAGAAGAGCGTGCCCGAGCTGCAGAAGAATCGCGATGAATACGAAAAGTCGCTTCCCAATACGATGGTGATGGCGGAGATGGAGACACCTCGCGACACCTTTATCAAGGTCCGAGGCAATTACGATCAGGATGGTGAGAAGGTGCTGCCTGCGGCGCCGTCATTCCTGCCCGCGATGGCCGATGCAGGGGGTGAGCGAAAGCTCAATCGACTGGATCTCGCCCGATGGCTCACATCGGAGAATCATCCCCTGACGGCCCGAGTCACTGTCAACCGATTCTGGGCCATGCTCTTCGGAACAGGGCTCGTCAAAACGCTCAACGACTTCGGATCTCAGGGCGAACGCCCAAGTCATCCCGAACTTCTTGACTGGCTGGCTGCGGATTTCCAGAAAGACTGGGATATCAAGCGAGTCGTAAAGCAGATCGTGATGAGCCGCACGTACCGCCAGACGGCGCGAGCGAGTTCAGACCTGCTGTTGCGGGATTCGGCGAATCGACTTCTGGCCCGCGGCCCCCGGCAACGGCTCGATGCGGAACTGATCCGCGACAATGCACTGGCGATTGCAGGCATTCTGAATCCGGTTCAGGGGGGGCGAAGCATCAAACCGGCGCAGCCCGAGGGCACCTGGGAAATCAACGAGATGAGCGGCTACAAGTATGAAAAGTCAACCGGCGCGGATCTCTATCGACGAGGACTTTATGTCTACTGGCGTCGCTCGACGGTGTATCCATCGTTCGTGACGCTGGATGCCCCGACAAGGGAATTCTGTGTCGCTCAGCGAGCCAAAACCAGTACTCCGCTTCAGTCGCTGGTGCTGATGAATGACCCGGTCTTTGTGGAAGCGGCAAGAGCGTTCGCTCAGAGGATACTCACCGAAACCCATGCTGATGATCGGTCACGCATCATTCGAGCCTGGCGGCTGTGTCTTGCGAGGACCCCGTCGGACATGGAGCTTACGGTGCTTGAACGAACGCTGTCTCAGATGCACAGCACTTATTCCGGTGATGCCGAAAGCGCGGCAAAGCTGGTTGCTGTCGGTGACCTGCCTCGCCCGGAAGGAGTCAGCATTCCGGACCTTGCCGCCTGGACAGCTTTCAGCAATGTTCTGCTGAATCTGAACGAAACGATTACCAACTGATTGCGATCGGAAAAGTTCCCCCGGGTTCTGCTGCATGGCAAGCCCGGAAAACGGAATGGAATCATCACTCGAAGACTGAGACGATTCAGCTGAGACGATTGAATTGACACGATGGCTGCCACTATGCGGCAGCGAGGGAGTTCTGGAATCATGACAATAGACCACGGCTCACTGCTCGACATGGCGGCAGGACGACGCACCTTCCTGCGAAACAGTGCCACAGGCATGGGTTCGCTCGCGCTTGGGTCTCTGATGGCTCCAGCGGCGTTTGCAGATTCAGATCCAAAGGCGGCAGGAAAAGAATCGCTGCTGTCACATTATGCACCTCGTGCGAAGCGAATCATTTATCTGTTCATGTCGGGAGCTCCCTCACAGCTCGACCTGTATGACCCAAAGCCTCGCCTGATTGAGATGACAGGAAAGGACCTGCCGGAGAGTGTTCGTAACGGTCAGCGAATCACGACGATGACCAGTGGTCAGTCGAATCTCTTCTGCGTCGGATCACCGTTTCGTTTTCGAAAACACGGCGATTGCGGGATGGATCTTTCAGAACTGCTGCCGAATCTTTCGAAGGTTGTCGACGAATGTACGTTCGTTCGCACGATTCATACGGATCCGATCAACCATGATCCGGCGGTGACGTTCTTTGCCACCGGACATCAGCAGCCTGGGCGACCGACGATGGGCGCGTGGCTTGCCTATGGTCTGGGGAGCGATAACCGTGACCTTCCTTCATTCGTCGTTCTGACAAGTGGTGGTGGAGGTCAGACATTGCAGACGCGGTACTGGGGCAGTGGTTTCCTTCCGGCCCAGTATGGTGGCGTTCAGTTTCGAAATGCCGGTGATCCGGTACTGTTTGTTTCCAATCCACCGGGTGTCAGTGGCACAACTCGCCGCCAGCTGCTCGACTCCACGAACGAACTCAATCGCATAGCACTGAATGCGATTGGTGATCCGGCCATCGCAGCACAGATCGAAAACTACGAGCTGGCGTTTCGGATGCAGACCAGTGTTCCGGAACTCACCGATCTTTCGGGAGAATCAAAGGAAACTCTTGAACTGTACGGAGCCACCCCAGGGCAGCCTTCCTTTGCCAATAACTGTCTGCTGGCCCGGCGGCTTGCTGAGCGAGGTGTTCGGTTCATTCAGCTCTGTCACCGAGACTGGGATCACCATGGATCGCTTCCGTCGGGACTACCGGTCAAATGTCGCGAAACCGATCAGGGCGCCGCGGCGCTCATCATGGACCTGAAACAGCGTGGCCTGCTGGACGACACAATCGTCATCTGGGGCGGGGAGTTCGGTCGCACTGCGTACAGTCAGGGTGAAATCAAGCCGGCAAGTTTCGGTCGTGATCATCACCCGCGATGTTACACCATGTGGATGGCTGGAGGTGGTCTGCGGAAAGGGCTGGTTTACGGGGAGACCGATGACTTCGGCTACAACATCGTTCAGAATCCTGTGCACGTTCATGATCTGCATGCCACACTGCTGCATCTCCTTGGCGTTGACCACAAGAAGCTTACCTACCGGCATGAAGGACGCGATTATCGTCTGACAGATATCGCCGGTAACGTCGTCAGTGACCTGATTTCCTGATATCACTACAGGTGGCTTCAAAACCGGGACTGGCTCCCGATGATCGCGGTGTTCCCCAGCAAATTCCGCAGCGGCAAGGGTGCCTGTCCCGGTTTTGAAATGCAGTCGTGCAGTGCAGTATTGTTATGGCAGTTGGAGAGATCATGACCAGTTCAGCAGATTCATCGGAAGAAGTTCTCAGTCAGCTGCCAGGTGTGCGACAGTTCGACCTCACGGGTCAGGTGGCCATCATTACGGGCGGCTCGAAGGGGCTCGGCGCTGCGATGGCAGCCGGTCTGGCGTCTGCGGGCGCCATCACGGTCATCGTGAGTCGCAATCTGTCGGAAGGACAGGCGACGGCCGAAGAGATTCAGCGCGGATTCGGGCATCCCTCCATTGCCATCGCTGCTGACGTGTCATGCCCGGAAGATGTTGAGCGAATGGTTGAGGAAGTGATGCGTCGGTATCGCCGCATCGATGTGCTCATCAACAGCGCCGGAATCAACATTCGCGGCAGCATCGCCGATGTGACCTACGAACAGTTCCAGCAGGTTCAGAAGATTAACGTCGATGGAACGTGGTTATGCTGTCGAGCCGTCATCCCTCATATGAAATCTGCGGCTTACGGTCGGATTCTGAACATTTCGAGCACGCTCGGCGTTGTTGGGCTGCCGAACCGGACACCGTACACAACCAGCAAAGGTGCCGTCGTGCAGATGACGCGAGCTCTCGGACTGGAACTGGCTCCGTTCGGAATCACCTGCAATGCCATCTGTCCCGGTCCGTTTCGGACACCGATGAATATCCCGATCGCTGACACTGATGAAGCTCGCCTTTCGATTATCGGTTCGGTGGCACTTCAGCGCTGGGGAAAGCTGAGGGAGATTCAGGGCGCCGCGATTCTGCTCTGCAGCGCCGCCGGAAGCTACATGACCGGAAGCCTCATTACGGTGGACGGAGGCTGGACAGCTCGCTGAGTGGTCAGGAAACAGTGGCATAACGTGAGACCGGTCTGCGCTGGGGCAACCGGCTCGTCACTCCGGGAGTGACGACACCAGAAGATCACGTGATTCAGGCCTGTTGATCTCAGGTCTCCCTCAGGCACACGAGGCCGAGTCACCAGGATCGTCCAGAGCCAACTGATCGTCATCCCGTCGTCGTCGGCTTCAGTGGATGGGGCTTCTGAAGAACATCTGTTGCAGTTCGGCAACATCGAAACAGTCTGTTAAAGCGTCGAAACCCTGTGTTTCATCGCATGAACAGCAATTCTTCGTACTTCGGCACCTGATTTGTATATCCACAGTCAGGAACGTTATCAGCACGAAAGATTCTGAACCGGCAACAACACACCGTTGCCGCAGTTCGTCCGATGCTCCGGAGTTGACACCATGAATTCAATGCCACTTGCTCTGATCTGCAGCAGTTCCCCGGGATTCTTCAGAAGCATCGGTCCGTCACTTTCGGAACAACTTCGGCTGACGGAATGCTACACGATTCAGGAAGCCTCCCAGATGTCGATGCTGCATCGCCCGCAGGTGGCGATTATTGACATGCGAGGCAGTCTGGCGAAACAGCAGGATCGTGTTTTTGCGTTCGTTGCTTCGTCACGTGATCTTCGAGTGCTTCTGATCACTTCCCCGGGACAGATCGCTGAGCACCAGATACCGATTGAAATCATCACCTGTGCAGAAATCGTTGAAGTTTCATCCGGAGACGACAGTCTTGCGAACCTGATTCAGAAAATACAGAGCGGTATGGTTCCGGCCTCGTCTTCAGTACGAGCCCCGGAAACTGCTCGCAACGTCGCGCGAGAAGCGACGGTTTCGTCGTCTGTTTCAGCATCCATCTCAGCAGTCGGCGGATCACGATTGAAACTTGCCGCTGAGCTGACTCCGACGATTCGCAGAGGCGACAATTTTCCAACCTCAGACACAGCTCCGCGTGGCAGCGAAGCAACAAAAGCTCACAACGAACAGAACAGCAGTCCCGCGTCTGGCGATCAATCCGGTTCCGCAGACGGGAATAACGGCGCGAATGCTCCCCTTTCAATTGCGGATCATTTCCGGACTCGCACTCCCGAACTGCGACAAATGCTGCGACGACTTGATGTGGCAGCGAGACATAACGTCACGATCCTGCTGATCGGTGAAACCGGGAGCGGTAAAACACATCTCGCCAGTCTCATTCACGAAATGTCTCCCCGATCCAGTCAGCCATTTCTGCATGTCGCCTGCGGGGCGCTTCCGGGCGAACTGATTGAAAGCGAGCTTTTTGGACATGTCAAAGGATCATTCACCAGCGCTCACGCCGACAAAGACGGCAAGTTTCTCGTCGCCGGCACAGGCACCATTCTGCTGGACGAAATTGACGTTCTGACTCCGGATCAGCAGGTCAAGCTGCTTCGTGTCATTGAGAAGGGTGAGTTTGAACCGGTAGGATCGAATCGAACCTTGCATGTGAAGGCACGCATCATCGCCGCGAGCAATCTGCAGCTGCAGCCACTGGTTGAGCAGGGCCGGTTTCGGCCGGACCTTTACTATCGACTGAATACGCTTTCGTTCACAATTCCGCCGCTCAGAAAGCGACTTCCGGACATTGAGCCGTTAGCGCGATACTTCGTTCACCATCACGCGGCACAACTGGGAATTGATGTGATCGAAGTGGTTCCGGAGTTCATTCAGGCGCTGCAGATGTATCCGTGGCCGGGAAACGTCCGAGAACTGGAGAATGCCGTTCGAAGTGCGGTGATCTACAGCACCGACGGCAAACTGATCCCGGATGCGCTTCCGCAGCATATTCTGGAAGGCTCCTGCGGCCCGGCGAACGATCCGTCCGTGGCGGGATTCTTCGCTGCGAAGAACGGAGAATCCCTCGGCAATCGTATGGAACTGACCGAGAAAGACATGATCGAGCAGGCATTGCTCAATCATAACTTCAGTCGAACGAACACGGCGAGACACCTCGGCATCAGCCGCGTGACGCTCTACAACAAGATGCGAAAATACGGCATCATGTCGGATCGCTGAGAATCAGGCGGCATCTCGCTGTTCGCGAGTTGCCCGCTCTGATGATGGATCAGAATTTGATTCCGGAGTTCGCGGAGGTGGATTCGTACCGCTGGGTGATCCCGTTCCACTGTCGCGGAACGCCCGCATCTCGTAAGCAGCCAGCTGGTCCTGAAGCTCCCTCAGACCTCGCTCTGCCTCTCGGCGGTCGGCCAGCGATCGCTCCTGAAGTTCTGCAATCTGTTGCTTCTGAGCTTCAGCAATCGCTCTGAGTTCATCGACCACGGCACTGGAGAATCTGGCCTGAAGAGCAGACTCACGTTCCGTGAACCACTGTTCCAGTTCTGCTCGATCATTTCGAAACTGTGCCTGCCGTTCAGAAATTTCAGCAGCAGCCGATTCCAGACGATCACGCTCCGCATTCAGTTGTGATCGAAGCCGATCAAACCACGAATGCACATCATTCTGAGCCTGCTCCAGTCGAGCCTGATTTGATTCTCCGACCGAACCTTCACGAACCAGCGCGATTCGCGACTCTTCGATGGTCAGTCGATGTTCCAGAATCTCACCCTGAGTATGATCAAGTTCTGATCTGAGTCTTGCCAGTCGCTGTGATTTATCTTCCAGCCTGGCAGCGAGCTCCGCCATGGCAGTCTCCTGCTGGCGAAGTTTCTTCTGGCGATTTTCCATCTCGCGGGCGATCGCTTCGCGCTCTTCTTCACTCCGCTGCTGTTGCCGTCGAATATCGGACATCGCAGCCGCTCGGGAGCGTTCCACGATCCGTGATTCTCTGGACAGCGAAGTTTCCTTTCCGTCGAGATAACTTCGAATCTTCTCCAGTTGATGAAACCGAAGCCGGTGCTGTTCCAGAAAGCGCAGACGTTCCGCACGAAACATCTGCTGTTCCCGGCGCAGTTCGCGAACTTCCAGTTCGAGATCCTCTTTCGCTCGCCCCAGATGCTCAAACTGAAATCGGTATCGACGCTGCAGATTGCTCTGTTCAGTGAGCAGCATCTGCCGGCGCTTCTCGAGTTCCTCGCGAATTCGCAGCTGTTCGGTTTCGAGCTGTTCGCCGAATACTTCACGCTGCTGCTGAAGATCTTCCGCCTGCTGCTGAAGCTCGGCTTTCTGCTGATCGCGAAACTGACGCCATTCCTGCTTCTCACGATTCAGCTGCGAAAGTTCCGATGCGAACTCTTCCCGCAGTCGCTCCGTGAGTCGCTGCTTTTCCGTACGCAGCTGACCGTCCGCTTCTTCAAGTCTCAGCGTGTGTTCGACTCGATCGTTTTCGCGGCGTTGAGCCAGCTGTTCTCGCTCGGCTTCAAGTTCCTGCCGCAGAGTCTGGATCTTCTGGCGTTCTTCTTCGAGTTCTGCTCGAATCGCCTGCTTCTGCAGAACGCGTTCTTCATTCAGCGTCCGTTGAGCGGCTCGGAGCTCGGTCAGCTGCCGTTCCAGAGTCTCTTCCTGCTGAGCAATCCGTGCGGAGCGATGTTCAAGCTCCGCGTGAAGCTCTCGCTGTGCTGAACGGTCTGCGGCCACCTGTGCCGCAAACTGGTGAGCTCTCTGTTCGAAGGTTCGGCGATCCGTTTCCAGCTGCTGCTGCTCTGCAATCAGCTCCGATCGTCTCTGCTGCAGTTCGGAGAATCGCTGCTGGAGCGACTCTGCGGCAGCGGATGCCTGAAGCAGGATCTGCAGAGCGTCGTAATCGCCGGTGAGTTGATGACCTGAACGTTCAGATCCGACTAACGGCACGCCTGAGGCAGGAGTGCGCAGAGCACTGACTCCGAACGTTGGCAGAGCAGCTGCGGACATTGGATCCACAGCGTTCAAACCTGGTGCGGTCATCACGTGCTCTGAGTGCGCCTCACCCAAGCTGTGAGGATGAGATTCTGAGTCCTGCTCGATCGACATCTCAAACCGCTCAGAATCCGAAACCGGTCTTGCCGTCAGCGCGCGCGAACCCTCGGGATCTGCAGGCAGACCAAAGGCGTCGCGTTCCGGCATGTTCGGGATTCCTTTCCCAAACGACGGTTTCAGAAAATCATCCGTAGTCCGAATTCATCATCAGACAGAGCCATCAGGCCCGATGTCGTTTCTGCCTGATATCAGCACACTGTCTGTATCGGATCAGGCAGTGGCTTTGTCGAGCATCGTTACGAAGTGCTGTTTTGGTGGAGCTCCCACGACTTTGTCGACGGGCTGTCCGTTCTTGAAGAGGATCACCGTCGGAATGCTTGTGATTCCGTAACTGGCAGCCGTCTTCTGATTTTCGTCGGTATTTACCTTACCGATCTTCACTTTCCCTGCATACTCCGTGGCAAGCTGTTCGACAGTCGGCATCAGCATCCGGCAAGGTCCACACCAGGGAGCCCAGAAGTCAACAAGCACAGGCTCTGCTGAGCTCAGGACTTCACTCTGAAAATTGGAATCCGTAAATTCATGCAGATTGCCTGCCATCCCTATATCTCCTGCTTTTTTGAGCTGTTCGATGCCATGAAACCAATTTGGTCACGAAACAGCGGTGTGCCTGTATCCGTCTGCTGACTCACAGACTCAACGGGCACGGAAAGGTATCTGGTCGCCAAAACTTCGAATTATTGGGCATTGTCAGCGTGGTGTCAACGTGACTCTGAGCCATCAGCGATGCTCACGCATCTTCTATCTCTGACGTATTTTCACAACAATTCCTGACAAGGATTTCGCAAGTTTCAAGAAGTCGCGGATTGCGATTCATGCATGAATTTCCCCCCGGTTCAGCTCGACCGTCGGATCGCACTTCTGCAACGCAACCACTCTTTGTATCATCCCCGGACTTCGCAGAACTCTTATACTGTGAAGTGCCGGGGGAGTGATTCCAATTGGGCAGGATTCCAATTCAGAGAACGTATGCGAACCACGACTCACACAATCGACCTGGATTCGGCATCCGGTGGCCGGGATTCAGCATCCGGGGCAGACTGTCGCGTTGACACCGGCTGTCGCGTTGAGGTTCAAACCCTGAGTTTCAAGTCCACAGTTCTGTCGCTTCTGATTTTCCTCGGTTGGATCGCCTGCTCAGACCTTCTCCAGGCGCAACCGGATGACCGCGAATTCGACTGGTCAAGATACCGTGTTTCTGTCGCGGACCTGTTGATTGCCGAGGAGGCGGCAGATGATCCAGCGGCACGCCGGCTGAACACTTCTGTGATGCGGTTTCAGCATGGTGCCATCGGGTTCACGGCGGAAGAACGCGAGAATTATCTCAGGCTCTGGGAGACAATCAGCGAACGTGAATTCGCTGCCTCCAGCGACATCGAACTGTCGCGGAGAAGCGTTTCGGCAAAGGAGAATCTTTGGCAGACAAGCTTCTACGAATATGAAGCGGTCCGAAGGCTGGCCTGGAGGAATCAGCAGATACGGCTGTATCGGCCGGCTGGATCTGAGAACACGGCCGGAGAACCAGCCGCATCGGCAGTTGGTCCGAACGGGTTGCCTCGACGTGATCCTGCTACTTCGTACAGTGTTCTCACCGACATGGCGAATTATCCGGACGACTACGTCGGGCGTCCGGTGGTGCTTTATGGTCTCTACAGTCCATCCGGTTCGATTGAGCTGGGAACAGATGATCTCCGATCGGGAGAGAGTTCTGCGATACGACTGAAATCCGGTTCGCTGATGAATCTTCAGGGAACGGAGATGATTGCGATTGTTGATTCTGAGGCCTACCTCAGTCCCATGGACAAGGATCGGCCAGGAACAAACTGGCGTGTCGATCCTGGTGCCCGTATCCCGGTGCTGGTCAAAGGCTGGTTTGTCAAGATGTGGGGAAAGCAGCCACGCATCATGACAAAATCTGTTCGGCTGATTTCTGAGGTTCCCTACGAGAAGCTGATCCGGCTTTACTCCAGTCCGGGCAACGTCATCACGGATGATGAGAAGTGGCTGTACTATGAGACGCTTCGTCAGATGCAGCTGACAGAACATGCCGCGCAGGAGCGAGAAAGTCTGGCGGTCACTCGCCGGCGCATTCGAACGCTCACTGCCGGAATTCGGGACAAACACGCAGCTGACGGAGCACTTCTGGATGCTGAGCTTCGCAAGGAATCGATCTCCCGACAGCAGTTTCAGACTGCTCGAAAGACACTGGATCGCCAGCTGGCTGTGCGACTCGCGAAGCAGGGACGCTATCTGGATGATCCGTCACAGTTTCCTACCTATGTGGATGTCTTTCAGAACGCCAGCGAATGGCAGGGATCGCTTGTCTCACTGCGAGGCCATGTTCGTCATGTCGTGAGTTATCCGGCTGATGAAAAAATGTTCCCGGGGCAGATGCTGCATGAGTTGTGGCTGTTTACCGATGACTCTCAGCACAATCCGGCGGTCATCGTGACACCGACACTGCCGGCAGATTTTCCGACGAATGCGGATGTCGTCGATCGAGTGTTCGTCACCGGGTGTTTTTTCAAGATGTATGTTTATCGGGCCGACAAGGTCCATCGAGTCGCGCCTCTGATTCTGGCCGGACGGGTACACTGGCTTCCCACCGATGCTCAGATCCGAACTCTGGCAAAGCAGGGAGCACTACCGGCACAGTCGCTCATTGTGCGCAATGCAGAGCGACGTGGTCAGTCGGGGCTGAGCGAAACGGGAGTCATGCTGATCGGTTTTCTCTGCCTTCTCGTGATGATGACCATCTGGGGGCGTATGCAGCGAGATCGCCGCGAGCGTCGCCGACTCATGCAGCTGGTCGATTCCAGAACCGACTTTGATCAGACCTTCGCAGCCGCCAGCGCTCTGCATTTTCCCGACTATGACATTCAATCGGCGAGACGCTGACCCGTTGAAACGCTGATCCCGTGTTCGTGTGATCGCCACCACAGAACTCGGCAACGCCATGTTCTGCCGACATCCCGATCAGTTGCAACTTCCACAATCCGAACCGGCCTTCGCTTCCACTGCACAGTCTGGCGGCAGTTCGAACTGCGGCAACTCGGTGTGTTACGTGCTCCGGCGCGTCGGACCAACGCGTGCGACGAAGTTGCCAATTCGATACGATCTTGCAGACTGGCCCGGCCAGCAATAACGGGTTTCACGAGGCGGTCAGCATGAAAAAACGCCTCCTGTTGGGGCGTCTTTTCTCACACGCAGTCTGCCATCGAACCTCAGCCAACAAAAAACACACTGACAAAGCCAGTGGCAGACACACTTACCATGTCCGAGTCTGATCTTTATGGGCGTCCCAGTGCCACCCAGCGGTTCGTCCCTCCGCTGTTCAGAGACGCAACCAATGGCATCAACAACACACTGGTTATCGCCTTTTCCTCCCCTGTACCCTTTTAGAGGTGCCCCTATGCCAGATCGACTGTCCCAGGAAACCTCCCCAACCGTTGCGACGCTCGACGACCTTGCGAAGTTGGCAAACTACTCGCTCATGGACACTCTCAACTGCGATCCTGACGCGAAAGCAAACGGAGTCGACCACGCGCCGCGACAAGTCTTCACGGGCCACTATGTCCCCGTCAATCCCACGCCAATCAAAGACCCCGAGTACGTCGCGCACAGCAAAACGCTTTTCTGCGAACTTGGCTTCGCCGACAGCATGGCGCAGTTGGCCGACTTCGTCCGCATGTTCTCCGGCGACATCTCAAAAGTTCCGGCGCCGATGCGCAACGTCGGTTGGGCGTGTGGGTATGCACTCTCGATCTTCGGCACTGAGTATTACCAGCAGTGCCCATTCCGAACCGGCAACGGATACGGCGACGGTCGCGCAGTTTCCGTGCTTGAGGCCGTCATCAACGGTCGACGCTGGGAAATGCAGCTGAAAGGTGGCGGCCGGACGCCCTACTGCCGCGGCGCGGACGGTCGCGCCGTCCTGCGGTCGAGTGTCCGGGAGTTCCTGGCACAGGAGCATATGCACGCGCTCGGTGTGCCAACGTCACGGTCTCTGAGTTTGTACGTTTCAAAAACGGAGAAGGTCACGCGGCCGTGGTACTCGGAGGGATCGCGCTCGCAGGATCCCGACATGTTTATATCGGAGGCAGTCGCCATCTCGACGCGCGTCGCACCGTCGTTCATCCGGGTCGGCCAACTCGAGCTCTTCGGTCGCCGTGCCCGCAGGAAGGAACACTCGAAAGCGCTGGAGGAACTCGAGAAGATTGTGTTGCACCTGATCGATCGCGAGTACAGTGACGTCATCGACAGGAAACTAACCACCGCCGAAAAAGTGGTGTTGCTCGCGCACGAGTTCCGCAGCCGCCTTACGTCGCTGGTGGCGAACTGGATCCGCGTCGGCTACTGCCAGGGAAACTTCAACAGCGACAACTGCGCGGCCGGTGGCTTCACACTCGACTACGGTCCATTCGGATTCTGTGATGAATTCAACCCGCACTACCAGCCATGGACGGGGGGCGGACATCACTTCTCCTTCCTGAACCAACCGGAGGCAGCGGAACGCAATTTCCATATGTTCTGGACGGCGTTGCGTCCGTTGCTGACGTCGCATCAGGATTGTCTTCGACAGTTCGACAAGATTCGAATTGACTTTCCGAAAGTGATGCAAGCGCACATCGAGAGGATGTGGGCTGCCAAACTTGGACTTGGCACTTTTCACGCGGCGTTGTTCGGTGAACTCCAAACGCTCATGGTGCAAACTCCTGTCGATTACACCATCTTCTTCCGCGAGCTCTCAACGGTACCAAACGACATTGGCCCACTCAGAAAAAGCTTCTACAACGACCGCGAAGGGATGGACAATCGCTGGTCCGAGTGGCTCACAAAATGGAAATCTCTCATCGGCGGCGCCAGCACGACCGACGCGAATGCTGCTCCACCCCACTCCCGTGAGGAGCTCTCCAGGCAGATGAAACTCGTCAACCCAAAATACAGTTTGCGAGAGTGGTTTGTTGTGCCTGCGTATCAGCAGGCGACCGCGGGGAACTACGCTCTCGTTAGAGAGCTGCAGCAAGTTATGACGCAGCCGTACGCCGAGCAGTCGAAGGACGTGGAGGGGAAATACTATAGACTGAAGCCGTCTGAGTTCTTTGAGGTCGGCGGATTGTCGTACGTGAGCTGTTCGTCATGATTTCTCGAAAACTGATCGGCCAGGGACAGCACACCATTGGCGGGCAGCCCGCTGCCCTGTTGGCAGCTCTATGCGCGTGAACGTGGCGCTGATGCCACGGTCAATGGCGTCAACAAGCATAATCAGGATTGAGGAATGACATTCATGTTACGCCTGTGCCCTGATCGGCCTCTTCCACCGTATTCGTACGTTCCCGGACGTCTGCCTCATCCGATCAGCGACCCGGCGGGCCACAGCTACGGACTGCACTTGATCTCAACGGGTGAAGGTCAGCACGGGCCTGTCGCGTCGGTCAGTCTGGTTTCCGGATGGCGAGCGTCATCCGACTATCTCTTCGGCATCGACCTGTTCAACCATGGATTCTATTGGGAAGCTCACGAGATCTGGGAGCAGTTGTGGATTGCATGCGGACGATCCGGTCGAGAGGCCGATTTTCTGAAGGGCCTTATCAAGCTGGCCGCTGCCGGTGTCAAGGTGCGTGAGGGTCGCCCGATCGGAGTTCAGCGACACGCGTCACGCGCACGCGAGCTATTTCAATTGGTCTCTGAGAATATGATCGACGGACTCGCTGCTCAACTGGGTGGTCTGGATCTGAGTGCGCTTTGTGACGCGGCGGAAAAGATCTCCACAAACGCCAACAGCATCGTCGATGATTCCGACGATCGATTGACGGCTGCTTTACCACTGTCTCTCATTCCTAAAGACGTGGAATGAACCGGCTTTATACGGCGAATGGCACTCTGTCGCTGCTCTTCGTCACAACGGCATGGGGGTCGAATCCGAACCGATCACAATGCCAGACAACTAAGGCCGACGATGAACGAGCGTCATCTTCGTGGGGCCGGTGGACATAATGGATAGCGGGTAATGGTGGAGGAGTTTCTGATGCGCACGTCGGAAGAACTTGTGGCAAAGGTGATTGACGCATTTCTCTTTCGGCTCATTCTGTAGCCCACGGTGATTGTGGCCGTAGCAATTCGTTCGCCGCGTTGGCGTCGGTAAAGCCAGGCGGGAAACTGCCTGGGTGAGACCGACCGACGTGACTTTGCGTCCAGCAGTTCGCTGTTCCGGTCACATCGACTGGAGCAATGAACGATGTGGTGCTGATCCCGTGGCTGCTGTCAAATGGATTGCAAACAGGATGCATTGACTTCCTGAACTCACGATTCACAAAATTCTGTGAATGACTCAAGACCTGGCGCTGCACAGGGAATCGACTTACTCGTCATCAATTCCCGGCATTCGACGCAAACAGGCACTTTGCCTCGTCATTCAGGCTCATTCGAACATCTCCCCTCCAATAGCGAATCAGGACGGAAGTCTGTTAAACTCCGCCACGCATTCAAAACCGGGGCAGAAGCCTTTGCTTTTGCAGAGTTTTCAGGCAAACACCGTGTCCGTCGGCAGCGAGTCCCGGTCTTGAAACCATCTGTATGAACACCTCGTGACTCCGGCGAAGGTCAATGCCTCGCTGAATCAGCGGAACTCCCTTGCATGGCAGAATCTGAAACATCCATGAACCCGAATTCCGCACCTGCTGCTCAGCCAATTCCATTCACGGCGAGTCCGATTCTCGATCGCCCGGTTCGATTGGGTGTTCTGATCAGCGGAGGTGGCACAACGCTGCTGAACTTCGTCGAGCAGATCAGCAAAGGAGAGCTGAACGCCGAGATTCCGCTCGTTATCTCCAGTCAGTCCTCATGTCGTGGGGTCGAACGAGCTCGCAATGCGGGACTTCGCTGTGACGTGATTCGGCCGAAGGAATATTCGTCTCCTGTTGACTTCAGCAACGAGGTGTTTTCAAGGTTGCGGCAGCATCGAGTAGATCTTGTCACGATGGCCGGATTCCTCAGCCTTCTTCCGATTCCGGATGACTTTTCCTGGCGAGTTCTGAACATCCATCCGTCACTGATCCCGGCTTTCTGCGGTCACGGATTTTATGGACATCGAGTTCATGAAGCAGCGATTGAACGCGGAGTCCGCGTGAGCGGCTGCACGGTCCATTTTGCTGACAACCACTACGATCACGGCCCGATCATTCTGCAGCGCACTGTGGAGGTTCCCGATACGGCCGACGCTGATCAGCTGGCCGATCTGGTCTTTGAACAGGAAAAGATCGCTTATCCGGAAGCCATCCGGCAACTGACGTCCGGAAGACTGTCGCTCTCCGGCAATCGCGTTCTGCTTCGGCAATGATCTGTCAACATCAGGACAGGCACCCTTGCAGCGAGTGATAGTCTGTCGATCGATTAAAACCGGTTTGCAGAATATCGTTTTCGACACCCTGCAGGGAGGGCGAAGCTCCTGCTGAGCCGCTTTGGCCAATCATCGTCGTCCATGAAGGCGGCTCGGCAGGAGCCTCGCCCTCCCGGATTGACGCCTTGACGAATTTCCGCGTTTCCTGACTCTCCAGGAACATGGCGCTGTCGAGTGACGACCTGAACTGAGGTTATGCCGGCCCGCCGGGCCTGTTTCGAAGAGTTTCAAGGGGAACTTGGCGTTGTCCATTTCGTTCCGGTTTTAAAATCAGCTTTAACTGGACAGCGCCAGTTCTCCTGAAACAACTGGAAAACACAAACCCGAAGCGCCAGCGAGGATTCTGATGGAAATTGTTTCCTCGCTGGCGCTTCGGGTTAATATTGGCTGCGAACGTGGCGCTGTCCAGTTAATCAGATCAGACGTGACGTGAATTCACCCTGACCGCCGACATCGGTCAGACGCCGATTTCGCCCTTCGAACAGAAACGTCAGCTGTTCGTGATCGAGACCCAGCAGTCGAAGCATGGTGGCATGTACGTCGTTGACGTGAATTCGGTCTTCCACCGCGCGAAATCCGAACTCATCGGTGGCGCCAATGGCTTTTCCGCCTCGAATTCCTCCGCCGGCCATCCAGATACTGAAACCGTACGGATTGTGATCACGACCTCGTGAACCCTGCATCACCGGAGTTCGCCCGAATTCGCCTGCCCACACGATGAGCGTGCTCTCGAACAGCCCACGCTGCTTGAGATCCTGAAAGAGCGCCGCAATTGGCCCGTCTGTTCGGTCGGCATTGCGACGGTGATTCGCGGAACATTCTCCGTGTCCGTCCCAGTCATTGTTATACAGCTGAATGAATCGCACACCGCGTTCAGCCATTCGTCTCGCAAGCAGACACATGCGACCGAATCTGCTCGTCTGTTCCTGATTCAGTCCGTAAAGCTCGTGAATGTGAGCCGGCTCATCGCTGATATCAATCAGACCAGGAGCCGCAGTCTGCATCCGAAATGCAAGTTCATAGTTGGCAAGCTGCGCAGCAAGCCGCGTATCGTCTGCGCGATGCTCGGAATAACGGCGATTCCATCCGCGCAGAGTATTCAGCACAGCCTGCTGGTGCGAAGCACTTCCGGGCGGTGTGAGATTGCTGATCGGCACGCCTTCCGTTCGCATCGGCGTGCCCTGATAAATTGCCGGAAGAAAGCCGCTGCCGTAACTGACCGCCGGACCAGCTCGATATCCCCCGTCAGTCATCACGAGGTACGCCGGGAGATTCTGCGTTTCACATCCGAGCCCATAGGTCACCCAGGCGCCAGCTGTTGGATGACCAAGAAGTGTGGAACCTGTATTCAGGAGGCCAAGTGCAGGGCCATGGATAAACGAGTCATGATGGCAGCTTCGCACAACGGCCAGATCATCCGCATGTTCGGAAAGCTTCGGGAACAGCTCTGAAATCTCCAGACCTGACTGCCCGTGGCGATGAAACTCGAACGGAGACGCCATGAGCTTTCCGTCGGTCGCCTTCATGAACTGCAGATTGAGTCCTTCCGAACGAAAACTTTCCGGAAGCGGCTGCCCGTCAAATTTTGTCAGCATCGGCTTGGGGTCAAACGTCTCCATATGACCGGGGCCACCCGTCATAAAGAGAAAGATGACTCGCTGAGCCGTTGCAGTCGCGTGAGGTTCCCGCGCTGACAAGCCTTCTGTGACTGCGCTCGCCGCGTACTGCTGCGACTGCAGCAACCCGAATGCCGCTGCGCCAAGCCCGAAGGTGCTCCGACGGAGCACTTCCCTTCGCCGAAATGCTGCATCGGTGCCCGCGTCTGCTGTGCGCAGATCGTCATAAAGTGTCTTCATCAGTTGATCATCCTCATTCTCCGATCATTCCTGCAGTTAACCTTTCCCCGTTCCCCGCTTTACTGTTCGCTGCTGCATTCAGTCCACGTACAGAAACTCCTGAAGGTTCATCAGAGCCAGACAAAACTGAGTCAGTGCAGCGTCAGATGGGGGGCGAGATGCCGATGATATATCCGCAGCAGGGCTCGCTGAGGTGGATGGTTCGGACAGCGACTGCAGTAAGTGAAGTGAATCTGCGAGTTCCTGAGAATCCGGATTTCGACCGACAGCGATTCGCCAGCCTCGAATCACAGTCTGCTCGTCATTCAGACTCGTCTCAGGTCTGACAGAGTTTGACAAAGGTCCGCCGCCATGTTGCGACGCTTCCGCGTAAGTCCATCCACGTAGCGATGGATTACTGTCGAGTGAAAAATCATCACTGACGTCAAAGCGACCGCTCGACGAGGTGAACGTCAGATTCACTCCAACGAAATCATCTTCAAGGATCTCCAGCCGAAACCGATCACCCGGCTGGCACCGAATCTTTCGCGTCTGCGAGTTTACTTCTGTGGCTGCAGAAAACAATGCAGCTGGCTTCGACGAACTTCCGGATTGATCATTCACAGAGCCTTCGGCCAGAACCTGTTCGTTGTGCAGTAGCTTCCAGGTTCCTGAACGTCCGATCTGACGCAGATTCCAGAGGCCTCCTGAGATGACCACGTCACCGCTGACATCCTTCGGAACTGTCCAGAGAACACTCGAAGGGCCATGCGTCATGACTGTACCAATCGGATCATCCAGGCCTTCCGTTGAATTCGGAGTCGCGACTCGTTTCGCCCAGCCTGCATGCGGGCCGGCCTTACCTCCTTGCCAGCCGGGTTGACCCGGCCCGAAATCTGCAGCATTCCATCCCGTTCCTGAGTCGCCACGAAGCCGTCTCGCGAAAGCCGATGCCTGTCGATAAACCGTCGGATTATTCAGCATCCAGAGTGCCTGCGGTGCCACGGTTGTCACCTCACGCGATGGGGCACTGACCGCGTTGACCGGAAGATCAAAGACATCAAACATCGGAAACCGGAAGTTTCTCCGCTGAAGAATATAGAGTCCTCGTCGAGTATGTTCAGAAGGGTCGGCAGACACGATCCAGTTTGCAGGTGCATTTTCATCCGGCCCGAGCGGTGGTAAGACCGGTCGGCCGCCCATCTTCAGATTCAGTGTTCCGGCGACTGAATGAATACTGTCCCAGATTGCTTCTGCCTCGAGCCGGCGTCGATTCATTTTCCAGAGATACTGATTTGTGGGGTCAATCTCTTCATTCAATGAGTTGCGATACTGACTGTCCTGCTGCCACGTGCGGGACTGAAGGATCAGGCGATGCATCGCCTTCACGCTCCAGCCGGATCGCACAAACTCACCGGCCAGCCAGTCGAGCAGTTCCGGATGAGACGGACGCTCTCCCATCTGTCCGAAGTCGTTCAGTGTGGCCACGATGCCCCGGCCGAAATGTCCGTACCAGATTCGGTTGACCATCACTCGTGCTGTGAGCGGATGTGAAGGATCTGTCAGCCACAGGGCAAGTGCTTTACGGCTGCCGATGGAGTCCGAAACCGTCGGTTCGCGGCCACTTGCTTCTGCCAGCGAAACCGGCAGTCCCGGACCGACCTGATCCCCCGCGCGAGAGAGTTCGCCACGATTCAGAAGGAAAATCTTCGGTACCAGTTCCGGCTGAGTGCGACTCAGAACTGTCGCAGACGGGATCTCATAGATTCCGTCAAATGGTTCCCCCTGCGCTGTCTTTGCCTGCAGTGATAGAACCGCTCGAGCGATGGCTTCCAGCAGACGCTGCTGTTCCGTTTTCTCGGCGTCAGTCAGATCGCGTCCGGAAGTTCGAGCTTCGAACAGCTGATACGCTCGCCGAGCTTCATCGACGGCAAGTACTCGCGGATAGTGCTGCTTGTAGTCCGCAACGCTCATTGCAGGAATAACGGGGACATCCACCTGGCGACTGCCCGCAAAGATCGCCTGCATGGCGTAGTAGTCCTGCTGCGTCAGCGGGTCGAACTTGTGATCGTGGCAGCGAGAACACCCGAATGTCAGTCCCATGAACGCGGCACCGGTCGTATCCACCCAGTCAGAAAGTGTCTCATTGAGAATCTTCCGACCATCCATGTTGGATTCATGAATCTGCGGGCTCAATGAATACAGACCAGTTCCGATCAGAGCTTCGAGGTGTCGGAGCTTTTCCGGTGGCACCTGATACGTTCCGTTGAGTTCGATGTTGTCCGGCCAGATTTCGTCGGCTGCAATCTGTTCCTGAACAAACTGACTGTATGGCTTGTCGTCATTGAATGATTTCACGACATAGTCACGATATCGCCACGCATTCCGATAGTAGATGTCCGTTTCGTAGCCGCCGCTGTCGGCATAGCGAGCCACGTCCAGCCAGTGCCTTCCCCAGCGTTCGCCATACTGCTTCGACTCGAGGAACTGGTCGATCAGGCGTTCCCATGCTTTCGGCGAAGAATCCTGCACGAAGGATTCGATCTGCTCCGAAGATGGTGGCAGTCCCAGCAGGTCAAAGCTCAGTCGGCGGATCAGTGTTCGAGCCTCTGCCTGCGGTGCCGAGTGCAGCTTCCGTTCTTCGAGTTCGTGCAGAACAAATGCATCGATCGGATTCACCACGAGTTCCTGCTGTCGAACTGCAGGTGGCGTTACTGGTCGCACCGGCTGGAATGACCAGAACGTCTTCGGGTCTGCTCGCGGATGACGAATTGTTTCCTGATGAGATTCACGCGGATCGAAGGCGCCATCGCGAATCCATGTTTCGACGTCGCGGATCTGAGAACTGCTGAGCTGTCCGGACGGAGGCATCTGTCGATCCGGATCGTCGTAGCGAATGGCACGAAACAGCAGACTGCTTTCCGGATCTCCCGGAACGATCGA
Source organism: Planctomyces sp. (assembly GCA_046345315.1). GTDB lineage: Bacteria > Planctomycetota > Planctomycetia > Planctomycetales > Planctomycetaceae > F1-80-MAGs062. Next base: position 19,171 of record JBKDKA010000234.1, on the reverse strand, counting down.
CGGTCCGGAATCTCCGCCTTTCTGCCATCCGGCTGCCGAGTCCAGCCGCAGGCCGCCTTCCTGCTTCTCCGGGCCATGGCACTGCTGACACTTGTCGATCAGAAGGGGACGGATGTGTGACTCAAAGTGAGTTCGCTTCGCACTCTCAGTCTTCGCAGCATTCTTTCCATCAGTTGTTGACTGTGCAGCGGAGTCGACGGTGAGGCTTGGCGGCTCGCTGGCGCCGGTGAGCGCCGCAGGCGTCTCCTCACTGCTGAGTGCAGTCGGAAGATTGCCCTCGGCAACGAGACCGAAGACCAGAATCAGTACAATGTGTTCAAACAGACTTCGCAACATGATCGAAGGAACTCTCTGCAGGATCAGTGGATGCGCATAGTCTAGCATCGCGATTCCGCTCTTCGGTACGAGAAATCCGGGTGTATCGGCTTTTCGTGAACCGTCGTTCCGGAAGCCGCACTGAGTGGATTGCAATGCGGAGCAGAAATGAAACACTGCTCTGTTGTTCTGACTGTGATGGGCTTTGTTCTGATCCGTTCTGTGATGATTTCCTGATTGTAAAGTTGTCCCATGAAATCTCGCTCTGCTGAAACCACCAATCGATTGAGACTTCTCGGCTCCCTTGCGATCTTCATTCTGGTGAGTCTGCTCAGTTCCGTTCTGTCGCCATCGAACGGGAACCTGATGGCTCAGGAAGTATCGGCGTCAGGTAATGCCTCTTCCGGGACTGCTGCCGTTCCGGATACGGCGGCTCAGAATGCGCAGACGCCGACCGATCGAGCCGCCGGGCATTCGTATCATGGAGAAGTCTTTGACGAGGGTCCGCGGCAAGCAGCTCAACTGATGGAGGGTATCGGACGAATTCGTTTTGATGTTACCACGAACAACGAGGATGCACGCAGATTCGTTATTCAGGGTGTGGGGCAGCTTCACGGGTTCTGGTACTTCGAATCGGAACGATCGTTTCGTCAGGCGGCAAAGCTTGACGCAGATTGTGCCATGGCCTACTGGGGAATGGCCATGTCGAATCGCAGCAACAGTCGCCGCGCGAAGTTGTTCATCGCCGAGGCGATGAAGCGACGTGCAAAGATTACAGATCGAGAGCGTCGATATGTTGAGGCTCTGGATCGCTACTTCAATGCGCCGGCGGAGAAGGAAGAAGAGAAAAAGAAACGCGCCGAACGATATGTCAGCGATCTTGAAGACATCGTGTTTCAGTATCCGCATGATATTGAAGCGAAAGCATTCCTCTGTGAATTTCTCTGGTCGGCCCGCAAAGAAATTGAGATGACATCGTTTCTTTCTGTGGAATCGATGATTGACGATATTCTGAATGTCGAACCTCTCCACTCCGCTCATCACTATCGCATTCATCTGTGGGATTCAAAGAAGTCAGAACGAGCTCTGGAATCAGCGGCTCGCTGCGGTCTGTCGGCTCCTGCAATTGCTCACATGTGGCACATGCCGGGACATACCTACTCAAAGCTTCATCGTTATCACGATGCGGTCTGGCAGCAGGAAGCGTCGGCCCGAGTCGACCATGCTCATATGATGAACGCTCGAATCCTGCCGGATCAGATTCACAATTTTGCTCATAACAATGAGTGGTGTATTCGAAACATGATCAAGATTGGTCGTGTTCATGACTCGGTCAATCTGGCCTGCAATATGATTTCGATGCCGCAGCATCCCGGTGTGAATGTGATCAGCCGGTCAGGCAGCTTCAAGTACGGTCGACAGCGTCTCCGCGATGTTATGCTGGCTTATGGTCTGTTTGGGGAACTGATCCGATTCTCTGAAACACCATGGTTGAACCCGGTTGATGATGAGAATGATCGGCGGGAACAGATGCGAGCAATGGGTATCGCTTTCGCGTCGCTTGGGCGGATCAATGATGCAAACCGTGTGCGCTCCGAGCTTCAGGAACTGTTCGACATCGCTGACGCAGGGAAGCGGAAAGCAGGTCTTGAAGCAGAACAGGCAGCAAAAGCTGCAAAAGAATCGGACAAGGTCCTCACGAAGAAAAAAGAGACAGCCGAAAAGCCGTTCGCAGAAAAACTCGATGACCTGCGGAATGTGATTTCCGAACTGGATGGTTATTTGACTCTTGCGATGGCAACGACATGCACTGATGCAGAACGAAGTGCGATCGCATCGAATGCCGCGATGCTGCTCAGAAAGAACAAAGACGGCCGTCTCGGGGATCTGCTGGAGGCGTTGGTGTTGTCCGGAAAACCCGACGAAGCTCTGAAGGAGGCTGAAAAAGCCGTTGAGGATCATCCGGGCGAATTTCTTCCACTGGCTGAACGCACGAAGCTCTACTGGAGGCTGCGGCAGCCGGTTCAGGCGAGAAAGTCTTTCGAGGAGATGCAGTCTTTGTCATCAGATGTGGATGATGACCTTCCCGTCAATGCTGAATTGACAGAGATCGCGCTGGAACTGGGCATCGCGGTACCATGGAAGACACGGCGTGTCATGCCGTCTGATATCGGATTTCGTCCGGCACTGGATACTCTGGGCCCGTTTCGGTGGAGCCCCGTCGGAGCGCCCGAATGGACGCTCATTGATGCTGATGAACAGAAGTGTTCGCTTGGTGACTTTCGAGGCAAATCGGTCGTTGTATTGTTCTATCTGGGATCTGGCTGCCTCCATTGCGTTGAACAGCTGAAGAAGTTTTCGCCACAACTGGCCGCGTTCCGTTCAGCAGGAATCGAAGTCGTTGCCATCAGCACCGATTCGCAGAAGAACTTGCGCAGAGCAGAAGCTGATGTGGAAGGCGGAATCCCGATTCGGTTGCTCGCCGATCCCGACCTGACTGTGTTTCGATCGTATCGCTGCTTCGACGATTTCGAACAACAGCCGCTCCATGGTGCATTTCTGATCGATCCATCCGGTCATGTTCGCTGGCAGGACATCGGATTCGAACCGTTCACTGATGTGGAATTTCTGCTCAGCGAATCGCGACGACTGCTCGCTTTGCCGTCGCAGTCCGGAGATTCAGAGTCTTCGATGCGACGTTCGTTTTCCTCACATTCGCGATAGGAACACGATTTCGTCGATGTGTTCCGAAAGGTTGCCGTGACTGGCAGGATTCGCCTGAGCCGAATCTGCAACGTGGTCGATACAGTTTGCCAGACGAATCATCTGTCCGGTCCAGGAACTGACCACCATGAACGCTCAGGTTCTCCTACTTGCAATGATCACTGGACTGTTTGTGACCGTCTGGGATGGTGATCAGGCCGCCATGAACAAATCGCTGGCGATGAAGCGCAGTCAGCAGTCAATGCTTTCCAAGAAATCTGCAGCATCGCCGAGTCATAATCTGAGCGGTCCGCTTCAGGCCGCAAAAGAACAGGGATTGATCCGCGAAAAGATCGAATCGCGAAAGATCAGGGCATCAGAGTCGATGGTTTCGGAGCAGGTGCTACAGGCTCGCCTGCGTTCCATCCCCCTTCCCGAGGGAATTCCTGCTGGTGAGTATCAGGCAGTCAGTCAGTCGGGAGAAACGATCCGAATCGTCGTGAACCCGCAGCAGGAAAAGTCGGAAAAAACCAGTCATCGAGATCTGTACATCAGTGACAGCAAGTCCGGAATCCGATGGTTTCTGGTTCGACTGCCTGACTCCGAAACGATGTAGAGCTTTGTCACACCTTGATTTTGGGGGCGTCATTCCCGCGCAGGCGGGACTCGAGTGCCCCAGTGTGGATTCCCCCCGGCGCGGGAAAGACACAAGACCCCGGTTTTAATCGAGGGCCAGATAGTAGAGCGCATTTCAGATGATCATTCCACCGGTTGGTTTCGGATTCTGGAAAGTCCCGACGGAACAGACGGCTGAGGTCTGTCGAAGTGCGATCGCAACAGGCTATCGTCATCTCGACTGCGCCTGCGATTATGGAAACGAATCACAGGTTGGCGAGGGCATCCAGAAGGCGCTCAGCGAGAAGCTCTGTCGCCGGGAAGATCTCTGGGTCACTTCGAAGCTCTGGAACACATACCATGCCGGCGAACATGTGCGGCCGGCGTGCGAACGGTCACTCAGGGATCTGAAGCTGGATTACCTGGATCTGTACCTGATCCATTTTCCGATCGCATCGCGATTCGTGCCTTTTGAAAAAGCATATCCTCCCGGCTGGATCAGTGACCCGACGGCAGAGAATCCACGACTCGAAGAGGTTCGTGTTCCGATTCTGGAAACCTGGCGGGCGATGGAAGCTCTTGTGGACGCGGGGCTCGTCCGGTCTATCGGAATCAGCAACTTCGGAACCAGTCTGATTCGCGACCTGCTGGCCTCTGCGAAAATACGACCGGCAGTTCTTCAGATTGAGTCGCATCCACGACTGACTCAGGAGAAACTGATTCGATACTGTCAGCAGGAATCCATTTCCGTGACAGCGTTCTCCCCGCTGGGAGCTCAGAGCTATTTCAGTCTGAAGATGGCAGAACAGAATGATTCACTGCTGGAGCTGCCACTGATTCGCAATATCGCAGAATCCTGCCAGTGCACTCCGGCACAGGTTCTCCTGCGATGGGGAGTTCAGCGAGGAACCTCCGTGATTCCGAAGACCAATTCCCTGGAACGAATGAAGGAGAATCTTCAGATCGATCACATTCAGCTGACTGAAGCTCAGATGCAGCAGATCAGCAGCCTGAACCAGAATCGTCGATTCAATGATCCCGGCCACTTCTGCGAAGCCGCCTTCGGAACGTTCTTTCCGATCTACGAGTAGGCAGGGAGATTGCAGATTGCAGATTGAGGATTGAAGCCGCTCCCCGTTCTCCGTTCTCCGTTCTCCGTTTACCGCCCGATCGTCGTGCGAATGTGTGTCAGGATCTGAGGCAGTGCTTCGGCGTAGAACAGATGGCCGGCTTCCGGAAGATTGATGGCCGTTGAGTTTCTGACGTGAGCACCGATCCATTCGGCTTCTGCCGGCAGGATGATCGAGTCCAGCGCACCCTGAATCACCGTCACAGGGCATTCGATTCGAGCGAGCTGATCGGTGACGTCGAATCCACGAATCGATGCCATCACGACGCGGATTGATTCCGCATCGAGGCTCTGAAACGTTTCGACCATCCTCGCCATCCGAAGCGCATCCTGAAATTCGCGATGAGCAGCATCTGTCCTGAAACGGCCGGCAAACTTTCGAACGACTCGATTCAATAATGCCGGTCGATTACGAAGTGTATTGAACACCATTGAAAAACACTGGCGGGGGAATCGTGATGCGGCAAGCCGCTGCAGCAGTCCCAGAGAACCATTCCAGTGACCGCGGACGAAACCGGAGATCGATGTGGCGCTCAGAATTCGATCATTCAGAAGAGCAGCAGAAATCAGCGCTGTGAATCCACCGGTCGACCAGCCGACCACATGAGCTCGCTGGCCCGGAACCAGTTGATCCAGAGACTTCCTGACGAGTTCGGCGAAAAGACTCGGCGTCAGTGACTCGGCAGCAGAATCTTCCGGCAGTACTGACGGCGCATGTCCCGGGAGACTGACTGCGATACAGCGATACGCGCTGCAGAAATCATCCGGCAGGATGAGCGGCCAGAAGTCCACAGATCCGGTGATTCCGTGAACGAAAACAACGACGGGTCTGTCAGAATCCGGATTGCGAAAACGAACCGCGATCCGGTGACCCTCCACATCAAGGAAAGTTTTCTGCCAGCTCTGAAGCCTGTCCGATTCTCGCATTCTGAACGCCGGTTTCCTGATTCGGAGAGGCATCACAAACATTCTCTGCGGCAGTGACCGTATGCTTTATGCTTGACGACGGGTCTGCCCTGCATCACTGTTCCCGCATCATCCCGCTGCGACTCTAACTTTCCAGTTCCATTGTCGTCAAACCTCAGGAACCTGACAGATTGGTCAGGGCTGAGCTTACAGACTTTCGTGATCAGCGACAGGCGCAATACCGTGACATCCGAATTCTCGGTCCAGGCTGTGGATTATCTGATCGTCGGAGCTGGAATCAGCGGGCTCTGTGCAGCACATCAGCTAAAACAGTCAGGACATCGTTCGCTGATTCTGCTCGAACGCAACGCGGAAGCTGGCGGAACCTGGCTCGAGAACTGCTATCCGAATTCCGGATGCGATGTTCCCTCGTTTCTTTACTCGTTCTCGTTTGCCCCCAAGCTTGACTGGACAAAGAAATACGCGAGGCAGCCGGAGATCCTGCAATACCTCCGCGACTGCGTTCAGAAGCTCGACCTGGTGCAGCACATTCAGTTTCGAACGGAAGTGAAGTCCGCCAGCTATCATGAGCAGGAAAAACGATGGCATGTTGAGACGACAGACGGTAGGCTGTTTACGGCGAATATTCTGATCTCCGGTGTCGGGCAGCTGAATCGACCTCGCATCCCGGACATTCCGGGCAAAGATACGTTTTCCGGTCAGGCCTGGCATTCGGCAAGATGGAACCATTCCGTCGACCTGACGGGAAAGAAGGTGGCCATCGTTGGTAACGGGGCCAGTGTCATTCAATTCCTGCCACAGACTGTCGCTCAGGCAGCTCAGGTCACGCTCTTTCAGCGAACACCCTCATGGATTCATCCGCTCGATAACTACGAATACCCGGCGTGGATGCGAAGTCTGTTTCGAAACATACCGCTCTTTGCGAAACTTCATCGGCTTTGGATTTTTCTGACGTGCGAAATGCGAATTCTCGCCTTCTGGCGTCTCGGACCAGCCAACCATATCTATCGATGGTGGCTGCGCCGTCAGATGGCATCTCAGCTGCCGAAATCACTTCACGAGACGCTCATTCCGGATTACCCGCCGGGATGCAAACGAGTTCTGCTGTCGAGCGATTTTCTGTCACTGGTGCAGAGCCCCAATCTGAAACTTGTGACAGCTCCCATCGATCGAATCGAAGCTGATGGGGTTGTTGCAGGTGGAACGAAATCTCCGGCAGATGTGATCCTTTGGGGAACGGGATTCGAGGCCACCGATCTGCTGAAATCTTTTCACATCTCTGGCCGGAACGGAAGCTCACTGCAGGATCTCTGGAGTGGTCATCCAAAAACGCTCTACGGAATCACAACTCCCGGCTTTCCGAATTTTTTCATGCTGTATGGTCCGAATTCCAACCTCGGACACAATTCGATTATCTACATGATCGAGTCGCAGGTCAGGTACATGATGCGATGTCTCGATGAAATGAAACGTCGCGGATCGCGCGAAATTGATGTGAAACAGGATGCGGTTGAAGCATTTGATCAGCGCCTTCAGGAGAGGCTCCGAAACAGCATCTGGGCTCAGGGGTGTTCCAGCTGGTACAAGACAGCAGACGGAACGATTACCAACAACTGGCAGGGATCTGCGCTGTCGTATCGCTTTGCGACACGGCGTCCCGACTTCAACCAGTTCAATTTCCGCTGAAACAATAGAGGTGATTTCAAAACCGGGACTGGCTCCGGTCCCACAGGGATTCTCCCGAAAAATCTGCAGTTGCAAGGGTGCCTGTCCCGGATTTGAGATGCGCAGTAGAACTTCGGGGTTGTCAGATGTATCCTCATGAGAGCTGTAACCGTCGCACGGCTTCGTTTTTTGCGACCAGATACCTCTCTTCCGGAGTTCCGACATGTCACGAAACGGGCAGCCATCCGCCGCATTGAAGCCTCGCAGAGAGTTTCTGAAAACCGCTCTGTCGTTGACAGGTACAGCAGTTCTCGCGCCAACGATCATTCCCGCATCTGCTCTGGGACGTGATGGTGCGGTGGCTCCCAGCGAGCGCATCGTGGTCGGCGGAATCGGGATCGGTAATCGCGGATCATACGACCTGAGCTGTTTCCTCGAACAGAAGGATGTGCAGTTTGCAGCCATCTGCGATGTGAAGGAGAACCGACGACTTGCCGTAAAGAAAGTCGCCGATGATCATCACGGAAATCAGGATTGTCGGATGTACCGCGACTTCCGCGAACTGCTGGATCAGAAGGATATCGATGCCGTTCTGATTGCGACCGGCCCCAACTGGCACGGAACGATGGCCATGTATGCCGCTCGTGCCGGCAAGGATCTCTACTGCGAAAAGCCGGTGACAAAAAATATCTCACAGAGCCTGATTCTCGCGGAGACCATGAAACGCACGGGACGAGTCTTTCAGGCGGGGACGCAGCGCCGGAATCTGCCTCACTATGCCTTTGCCTGTGAACTGGCTCGCAGCGGAAAGCTGGGGCGACTCACGAAAGTCTTTGCTCATCCGGCAGGAATGCAGGCAATGATGAGCGGCTGGCTGCCGGCAGAACCGGAGCCGGATAAGAACATCAATGACTGGGATCTTTATCTCGGGCCGGCCGCTTGGCGTCCATTCAACACAAAGACGTTGAAGGATGGTTTTAACTTCGAAAAGGGAGGCGGTCTTGTCGGCGGTGGTGTTCTCGAATGGGGTTCCCACTGTGTGGATCTTTGCCAGTGGGCAGTGGGAGATTGTCCGCCACCGGTTGAGTACAACGCTCCGAAGGATGGACATCTGGTTGCTCGATATGAAAGTGGTACCGAACTGATCTTCCGCGAAACCGGCTGGATTCCACTTGGTTCGTGCCCTGTGCGGTTCGAAGGCGAAACGGGCTGGGTTGAAGCGGGTGACAGCGGAAAGCTGGTGCTCAGTTCACCGGAACTGCTGGCGGGTCGAGTCGTCGAGGAAATTGGTGGTTATCCCGCGACGTACCATGTCCGGGATTTTCTGGACTGTGTGAAGACTCGGGGGCTTCCGAAAGGAAACGCTCAGGCTGCGTGTAATGCTCACATCGCGTGCCACGCCGCCAATATTGCTCTGCATCTTGGGCGGACTGTGAAGTACGACAACACGACGAACGCATTTGTGAATGATGAAGAAGCGAATCGACTGCGATCCGAGGCTCTGCGGGAACCCTGGCGAATTTAGAACATGCTCTGCAGTTAATGTTGTTCAGAGCGTTTTTCATTCTCAGGTCAAATCTCTCGCCGATCAGGAACTTCCTCATGTCACACTTCATTCAAAGTATTCGAACGCATCGTTCTCTGCTGAGCCCCGTGCTGTTCATGATTACCGCGGCCATTCTGTGTTGCGTCTGCGTGAACACTGTGTCTGCAGAAGATCAGAAGCCTTCCGCAGAGCTGGAGAAGGAACTGCTCGCGGTTCTTCGTTCCGAATCATCTCCCGCAGACAAAGCGATTGCCTGCAAGAAGCTTGCGATTCATGGTTCGAGCGAATGTGTCCCCGATCTGGCAAAGCTGTTGTCAGATGACCAGCTGGCATCATGGTCTCGGATTGCTCTGGAAGCCATTCCCGGGGCTGCAGCAGATGAAGCTCTCGTCAAAGCAGCCGACTCACTGTCCGGAAGATTGCTGATTGGTGTGATCAATTCCATCGGCGTTCGTCGAGTGCCAAGTGCAGTCAGCATGCTGACTGTTCGAATGAACGAGTCGGATCCTGAGGTTGCATCGGCAGCGACACTGGCGCTAGGCCGAATCGGCGGCGACGAAGCAACGAAGACTGTGCGCGGGGCACTTGCTTCCGATCGAACCGAACTGCGATGGGCGGCCGCAGAAGCCTGCGTACTCTGTGCGGAGCGATCTCTTGCGGATGGTCAGCGTCAGTCCGCCGTCGAAATCTATGACGAAGTGCGTGGTGCAGATGTTCCCGGCCAGCGAATCGTGGAAGCAACACGCGGAGCGATCCTTGCAAGAGGGCAGGAAGGGATTCCGCTGCTGGTGGAGTTGTTCCGGTCTCCTGAGAAACCAATGTTTCAGCTGGCACTCAGCACGGCACGAGAGTTTCCCGGCAGCAGCGTTGATCAGACACTGGTGACGGAATTGAATGCGGCGAGCTCCGACCGTGCCGCTCTGATCATTCAGGCCATGGCTGATCGCAGGGATACCGTCGTGCTTACGGCGATTCTCGGTGCTGCTCAGAAGGGTGAGCCGGTCGTGCGTCTTTCTGCACTGGAGGCACTTTCCCGAATTGGTGACGAATCCTGCGTATCAACGCTGCTCGATGTTTCCGTTGAATCGAGCGCCGAACTTGCACAGGCAGCACAAAAATCATTGCGAGAGATTCCGGGAGAGGCTGTTGATACTCAGATCACGACAATGCTGCCGAAGGCAAGTGGAGCAAAGTATCCGGTCCTGCTTGCACTCGTGGGAAAACGTCGAATTGAAGCGATGCCCGAACTTCTGAAAGCCTTGAAAAATAATGACGCCGCCGTTCGAAGTGCTGCTTTGACTTCCATCGGAGAAACCGTTTCACTGGGACAGCTTTCGGTGCTTGTCGGTCAGGTGCTGAAGCCCGATCACTCGGACGACCTGCCGGTAGCTCTGGCAGCACTCAGGACCGCCAGCGTTCGCATGCCGGACCGGGAAGCTTGCGCATCTCAGTTGTCTGCAGCTGTTGAACAGGCTGCAGCTGTTCCGACAAAAGTGAGCCTGCTGCAGATTCTGGGTATGATGGGTGGCACCAAAGCGCTCAGCGCAGTCGCGGCTGCAGCGAAGTCGAAGGATTCGCAGCTTCAGGATGCTGCAAGTCGGCTTCTGGGTGAATGGATGACAGAAGACGCCGCTCCGGTTCTGCTGGAACTTGCCAGACTCCCCGGGAATCCTTTCCAGGTTCGAGCCATCCGGGGCTACATTCGCATCGCTCGACAGTTTGTGCTTCCGGAAGAACAGCGTATGGAGATGTGCCGAACTGCATTCGACGCGTCACGACAGTCCGCCGAGAAAAAGCTGGTGCTGGATGTGCTGAAGCGATACCCGACTCTTGCTGGGCTGAAGCTGGCCATTGCTGCGATGGCAGTTCCTGATCTCCGTGACGACGCCAGTCAGGTGACTCTCGTCGTTGGAAGTCGGCTCGGTCGTCAGGGCGTTGATGTGAAGGATCTCCTAGCCAGTGCGGGGTTCGACAAAATCAAGCTCGAAATCGTCAAAGCCGAATACGGATCGGGAGAGCTTCAGAAGGATGTGACCGCAATCGTTCGAAAACAAGCCAGCGAGTTGCCTCTGATCACGCTGCCATCTCAGAACTATAACGAGGCGTTCGAAGGTGATCCTGCACCGGGCAGTGAGAAGAAACTGAAGATTCGATACGTTCTGAACGGAAAGTCAGCGGATGCTGTTTTCGATGAGAACGCAATGATCATATTCCCTGCGGTGAAATGATCTTCAGGCCAGATGCTGCAGTGCTGGTCGGAGTTCCGGAAACCGGAATGAAAAACCTTCCTCTTCCAGACGATGTGATTTCACGTATCGTCCGTAGAGCACAAGTTCCGGGTCAGTTCGGAAGATGAGTGGGGCACCGATACGCACCATCCATTCCATTGCCGGGAGGCCGAACGGAATTCGTAGAGCCTCCCGGAGTGTCTTCATGAAGACCTGTTGGGACACTGGATTCGGCGCGGAAGCGACATAGGCACCGCGCATCTTGTTGTCTTCCAGCCCGCGCTGAAAGAGACAATTGAGGTCGTGCTCATGAATCCAGCTCATTCCCTGAGTTCCCGAGCCGACCCTGCCTCCAAGTCCGATTCGGGTTATCAGCTTGAGTGTTGAGAGCGCGCCGCCTCCGGCCCCGAGATCTCTGCCGATGACGAAACTCGTCCGAAGTATCACATCTCGCTGACCGGGAAGCAGACTTCTTCGATAGCTTTCTTCCCACGCCTTTGCGACGTGGGGTGCAAGGCCATAACCCAGTTCGGAATCTTCCGTACAGATCGATTGCGGCGGATCACCGTAGATGTGCGCCGTGCTCATCTGAATCCAGACTGGTGGTGGCGACTGAACCTTTCTGAGGGCAATGCCAAGAGCCAATGTGGATTCAACACGTGACCTCAGAATTTCGTCGCAGTGATCCGGCGTCTTGATGCAGTTCACGGAGCGACCTGCAAGATTGATCAGGCCATCCGCACCTTCCAGAACGTCTCTCCAATTGCCGTCACTCCTCCCGTCCCAGGTGAGGTGTTTCCACGGACCCGCCACCCGGGGAGGCGTCCTTGAAAGAAGAATCACCGGACGTCCTGCGGCGACGAGATGGTGAGCCAGCGAGATTCCCAGGAAGCCGCTGCCTCCGGCGATCACGACTTGTCCGGTTTCAGTCTTCATGGTCTTCCTCGGGCTCTGGTCCATCGATGGCTGCATCGTTGAGTATCAGGGGGTTCTGGCACTGTGAGTCCGGACGCTTGTGACTGCGAGAAATGATCACGACGGCATCATGGACATCCGGGAACAGATCTGACTGAAGGAACCGATCGTTGATCCATGCATTAACAGGAATGTGATTTCACCGTGATTGTTTTGAAGAGAGTCGCGTGTGATCAGCATCACTTTGACGGCGTTCTCATGTGCACGGCCAACGTGTCGCGGAATCGATCTGATCAGAAGGGTATCGGATCGAATTCAAAATCGGGGTCAACCAAATGTCAGGACTGCAGTCCTGACGTCACTGAGAATCTGTGGACCGATCAGGAACACTGGGGCCCCCTTTCCGGTCGTCGGAGTGTGATTCCGATGCAGAAGACTACAAAATAAGTCCTGAAGAAAGATTCAGCGCTGCCATCTCGCCAATTGAAGGTCAGAATAACGATCGTTGAGATCCGTATCTTGCAGGTTGGGTGCCGGATAGTACACTCAATTCGGAATCCTCAAAACTCCGCGTGTCGCAGGTCAGATCAGTGAATGAGTTTTTTCGAATGTATGCTTCAGGCCCGATAGAACAGAACTGCAGGAATTCCGGCAGCCTGAGGGGAATTCAGGGGGCCCGCGTTTTTGAATTGGTCCTCGTGTTCATGACGCCAGTGTTTCGCAGCCTCACTCTGATCGCGCTGAACGTTGTTTTGCCTTTCGCAGCGCAGGGTGAGGAATCCTCGGATTATGCTTCAAGGATCAGGCCGATCCTGAGGGACCGCTGCTACGCGTGTCATGGTGGTCTGAAGCAGGAAGGGAATCTGCGGCTTGATACGGCGGCATCCGCGATTCAGGGGGGAGATTCAGGGAGTGCAGTGAGACCCGGTGAGTCCGGTGCGTCGCTTCTGCTGAAGCGAGTTGCCTCGACGAAGCCTGAGGAACGAATGCCGCCGGAACAGGAAGGTGAGCCGCTGACTGCCGAACAGATTGAGCTCATTCGTCGCTGGATTGATTCGGGGGCAAAAGCGCCGGCCGATGAGGAACCTGAGGCAGATCCACGAAAGCACTGGGCGTTTCAGACGCTCGTTCCTCCGACGATCCCCGAAACAAGATCACCGTGGATCCGAAATCCGATTGATGCGTTTCTTGATGTGAGACAACGAGCTGCGGGACTGACACCACAGCCGGAGGCTCCTCGTCTGATTCTCCTGCGTCGTCTGCATTTCGATCTCATCGGTCTGCCGCCGACTTCTGAAGAGATCGCGGCCTGCGAAAACGATCCTTCACCATTGTGGTACGAGCAGACAGCAGAACGGCTGCTCAATGATCCAAGTCATGGAGAACGCTGGGCTCGGCACTGGATGGACATCTGGCGATACAGTGACTGGTGGGGATTGGGTGACCAGCTGAGAAACAGTCAGAAGCACATCTGGCACTGGCGCGACTGGATCATCGAATCGCTGAATGCAGACACGCCATACGATGAAATGATCCGACTGATGCTTGCAGCGGACGAACTTCATCCGAATGATCTCAGCCGACTGCGAGCCACCGGGTATCTGGCTCGCAACTACTGGCTGTTCAATCGTCCGCAATGGATGGAAGAAACTGTCGAACATGTCAGCAAGGGGTTTCTTGGTCTGACCATGAACTGCTCGAAGTGTCACGACCACAAGTACGACCCGATCGAACAGAAGGATTTCTATCGGATGCGTGCCTTCTTCGAGCCGTATCATGTGCGGCTGGATGTCATCCCGGGGCAGACGGATCTTACTCAGGACGGCATTCCGCGGGCATTTGACGGACTGCCTGAGGAACCGACGTGGATTTATGTCCGCGGGGATGAACGCAATCCCGACAAATCCCAGCAGATTGCTCCCGGAGTTCCGGAGATTCTGGCCTTCGATCAGCTCAGAATTGAACCGGTCTCACTGCCCGCTGAAGCATGGCAGCCAGAACGTCGTACGGGAGTTATTGACGCGTATCTCACGGCAGCTCAGAAGGGAACTGACGCTGCTGAAATGACACTGCAGAAGGCGATGGAAGATGAGGCCGCTGCTGCAAAGACTGCGGGCGCGTCGGCCCTTCCAAAAGCTCAGTCGGCTCGCATTGTTGCGGAATCAGCACTTTCGCTTGCGAAGGCCGAACTGCTGAGCGTTGGGCAGCGTGCTGAGGCTCAGCGTGCCGAATGGGATTCGCCGGAGTCAGATCGTGAGGCGAAACGAAGAGCGGCAGTGCAGGCGGAACGACAGGTTGCGGTCGTCCGAGCTCGTCATGCTGTGGCTGTTGCGGAGCACGAACTGACACAGGTCGCGGCGGACAGGAAAGCGGCCGGCGAGAAGAAGCTGACAGAAGCTCGCGAAACACTGGAGAAGGCAACAGTTGCCGCGACGTCTGACGTTGGTTCTTCTGATCAGTATACCCGGTTCACGGGAGCAGCGTGGACTCCGACGCGATTCTTCAATTCCACAGCAGACGATCCCGAAGTGAAGTTTCCTCAAAACAGCACGGGGCGTCGAAAGGCACTGGCGAAATGGATCACCGATCGCCGAAATCCGCTCACAGCCCGTGTTGCAGTGAACCATATCTGGACTCGCCACATGGGACAGCCGCTTGTTCCGACAGTGTTCGATTTCGGTCGCAAGGGAATTCCGCCGAAGCATCCGGAACTTCTGGACTGGCTGGCAATGGAACTCATCGACAGTGGCTGGAGCATGAAGCATGTGCACACGCTGATCGTCAGCTCCGCAGCTTATCGTCGAAGTTCGTCGATTGCAGATCATTCCGCGAATGGCATCGCAGATGACGCAGGCCTGAATGCTGACCAGAAAGTTCATCCCGGGCATTCTGCTGACTCAGGGAATGAGCTGTGGTGGCGCCGCTTACCGATTCGAATGGAATCGCAGGTGATCCGTGATTCGCTTCTGTCACTGTCGGGACGACTGGATCCGGCGATGGGAGGACCACCGGTGCCCGCCGATCAGCAGGCGGCATCCACACGACGCAGTCTGTATTTCTTTCATTCAAACAACGAACGAAACCTGTTCCTGACGACGTTCGACGAAGCGCTCGTCAAGGACTGTTATCGCCGTGAACACAGCATCGTGCCGCAGCAGGCACTTGCTCTGTCAAACAGCGCCCAGGCGATGGAAGCTGCGGAACAGATTTCGGCGCGAATTACAAAAACGTCACCGGAGGAAGCAGTCTTCATTCGAGAAGCGTTCCGTGTTCTGGTTGGAATCGATGCGAGTGAAGAGGAAATCGCGGCAGGTCGTGAAGCAGTCGATGCGTGGCGCAGACTTCCGGACGGCTCTGATGCTGTTGCTCGAACCAGTTTCGTCTGGGCTCTGATCAATCACAACGATTTCGTCACATTGCGATAACGGAACGAATTGAAGAGTGGAAGCGTTCATGTCTCAGAAAACTCGACCCAATTATGCAGTCAGGGATCACAGCCTGAACAGTTCCAGCCTTGCAGAAACCCGTCGATCGTTTCTCAGCAGCAGTGGTCTGGGATTCGGCAGTCTGGCGCTTGGCGCGATTCTTCAGCGTGAAGGATACGGCCGCGACGGCAGCTGGATGCCACCCGATGGTCAGCCGCATTCGACGCCTCGTGCAAAGAGCGTGATCTGGCTGTTCATGAATGGCGGCGTCAGTCATATGGAGAGCTTCGACCCGAAGCCGATGCTGACACGTTACGCTGGTAAAACCATTGCGGAAACTCCGTTTGCTGACACTCAGGATCCGAAGAAGCTGGCTCTTGAACGGCTGGTGGTTCCCGATGCCAATGGCAATCAGAGGAATCTTCTTTATCCGCTGCAGGTGGGATTTCGAAAGCACGGTCAGAGCGGCATTGAGGTGAGCGACTGGTTTCCATATATCGCAAAGCATGTTGACAAGCTGTCGATCGTGCGTTCGCTGTGGACGACCGACAGCAATCATGGTGCTCAGACGCAGTTTCATTCCGGGCGTCATCAGAACGATGGGGACTTTCCGAATCTCGGAGCCTGGGTGCACTATGGCCTTGGTTCACTGAATGACAATTTGCCGCAGTACATTTCGATCGGCAATCGTGAGTACTGGAACAAACGAGACGGCCATTATTTGGGACCGGCACACGATGCTGTGCCGCTGAGGATTGATCCGGCGAACCCTTTGGATTTCAGTCGTCCGGCAAAACCATTTACCGCTGAGGCTCAGACCATCGGCAGGAAACTGATTGGTCGACTGAACACGTTGCGCGGAACGGAGTATCCTCAGGATCCTGCGCTCGCTGCTCGAATCGCATCGTATGAGCTGGCATTCCGCATGCAGACGTCTGTACCTGAGGTCGTCGACTTTGCGAAGGAGACTTCAGAGACGCAGTCGCTGTACGGAATCGACAAGCCCCACAGCCGCGATTTCGGAATGCAGTTGCTGGCTGCACGGCGGTTGGTCGAACGAGGAGTCCGCTTTATTCAGATCCAGCACGGTGCCGGCGGCGCAGGTTCCTGGGATGCGCACGGAGCATTGAAGGGGAACCATACAGGCAACTCGCTCGCGGTAGACCAGCCGGTGGGCGGACTGCTCGAAGATCTGGATCGTCGCGGACTGCTGGATGATACTCTTGTCATCTTCGCGAGCGAGTTCGGGCGGACGCCGGGTTCACAGGGGTCAGACGGCCGTGATCACCATATCTTTGGCTTTTCGGTCTGGATGGCTGGAGGCGGAATTAAGCGTGGTGTTGTTCACGGTGCCACGGATGAAATCGGGTTTCATGCTGTCGAGAATCGCCACTACGTGACTGATATTCATGCGACGATCCTGCGTCAGCTCGGGCTTGATTCCCGAAAGCTCGAAATCCCCGGCCGCAAACGACTCGACATCGACCACGGCCGCGCGATCGACGAAATCATCGCCTGATTCGAAAGGCATGAAATCATGCCGGCCCAGCCAGCTGCACACCTGTGTTAAGCGACAGGGAAGAACGACGGTCGCCTTACAGAATTTTCATGTTTCGGCAGACGATTGACGCTCAATCCTCAACTGCCATACTCACGAGAAGGGGATTCCTGTCTGTTCTCACCGGAGGCACCGGTCATGACAATTCGAAATCGGCTTGCGTTTTTTCTGCTGGCAATGACATGGAATGCGGATGCTCAAGTGTCTGCTCACGATGCCGATGGATCGACTACGATCCGTGCTCCGAAGTTTCCCCCGGCGATCGTGCTTCCGTCAATGTCCGGACCGAAGCCGTGGTCAGACAAACCGCTGGCAGATGATCCTGATCGGTTTCAGATTGCCATCATGAGCGACCATACCGGCGGACACCGGCCGGGAATCTGGATGAAGGCAGTTGAACGAATCAATCATCTGCGGCCGACGTTTGTGATGTCCGTTGGGGATCTGATTGAAGGCGACGCCGTGGATGTACCCGGCATTGAAGCCGAATGGGCGGAGTTTCTCGGATTCATCGATCAGATGCAGATGAAGTTTTTCTTCGTTTCAGGGAACCATGATGTCGGTAATCCACTGACGAAGGAGATCTGGAAAAAGCACTTCGGGACTGAATGGTATTCCTTCGATTATAAGGGGGTTCATTTCGTTTGCCTTTCGTCAGAAGATCCGCGTGATCGAATCGGCGATCAGCAGCTGGCGTGGCTGAAACAGGATCTGCAGGATCACACTGACGCTCGCTGGACTCTGCTGTTTCTGCACAAACCGCTCTGGGTTGTCTCTGAACGAGCTCTTGCGGCTGGCAATCCGGACACGACGGGCTGGAAGACCGTGGAATCGTACCTCGGAAGTCGACCGCATACAGTCTTCGCCGGGCATGTTCATCACTATACGCAATACGATCGTAACGGGATGAAGTATTATCATCTGGGAACCACCGGAGGCAGTTCTCAGCTTCGTGGTATTCCTTACGGTGAGTTTGATCATGTGACGTGGCTGACGATGGAATCTGACGGCCCGTCCGTCGCCAATCTTCTGCTCGACGGAATTCTTCCCGGTGATGCCATCACTGAAAAGAAGATCACACGATTTCGCGATTTTCTGGCTCGAGTGCGTCTGGATGCGGCTCCGATTCTCATCGACGGTGATCATGGTATTTCGTCGGGGCGAATCGAGATTCGACTTCAGAATGACTTCGACGTTCCTGTTGAGGTAACGGCAGAGATTGCAGGTTTGCCTCTGCGAGGGCTGACTGTTGATCCGGCATCGCTGATGCTGACAGCAGCGGCCGGGGAAACGCGGGAACTGTCGGTTTCGATTCGATTTGGAGAGACCATTTCGTTTCCGAAGCTCACGGAAACGGTTCTCACGGCAAAGGTCAGAACGATCAATGATTCTCAGCCACTCTTTGCGGAACGCACCATTCCGGTCGTCATCGATCAGAAGTTCGAATGCCCGAAGACACCTGTTCCGGTGAGGCTGGACGGGAACATTACGGAATGGCCACCTCTGACATTGAAGACGAGTGATCGTTCGCTGCTGACAGGCAGCCGCGAGAAATGGCAGGGAGATTCCGACGCCGCTGTTCAGTTCACGACAACCGCTGACGACCGAAATCTGTTCATCGCCGCGCAGATCACCGATGACTCGATTCAGTCCGGTGATTCGATTTCATTCCGGATTGATGGACGCTGGATCGCCGACCGCAGAGCGGACACGCGACTGCGGAAGGGAACCTACCTACTGACCGTTCCGGCACCTGGCATAAACCCTGGAAGTACGGGATCTGCTGTCTCTCCAGCAGGTCCGCTGGCGACGATTAACGTTATCGGACAGCCTTCAATGGGACCAGCCAGCGTCGTCACAAGTCGAACGAGCACCGGCTGGAACCTCGAAGCCGCGATTCCTGTAACGCTGCTTACAGCGAACCAGAGCGACAAATGGCACAGTTTTCAAATGACTCCGATTCTGTCGGATGTCGATGATTCCGGGGACTCACCCGTGGAAATCATCTGGCGCGGGACGTCGGATGTGCACACCGCCAATACCAGCTACGGCCATTTCGTGCGAGCGAAATAGAGCGACGTTCAGCGCTGTGGCAGGAATCCCTGAAGCGGCGGCATCGGAATGCCTCCTGTGACAGGACCTGAT
>JBKDKA010000233.1:0-91602 GCA_046345315.1 Planctomyces sp. | reverse complement strand
AACAGAGATATCTGCTCGTGGTTCCCGCCTGCGCAGGAACGACGAACAACCCTGACCGGAATGCCAACGAACTCAGTTTTGCGTCTTCAACAGCCACTGGAATGCATCGTCCTGCATTCGTTCGTTAAATTCGTGCGGCGCGTCGTAGAGTGTCGTTACCAGAGCATCATCGGCATGCTGTGACTGCCAGACTTTTCGCATCGTCGCAAACGCGGCTTCGGTAGAAACTTTCGGAAACAGCGCATCCTGGCTCCCACACAGAAACATCATGCGTTTCGGACACGCAATTGACGCGACATCCGGATAATCCAGCTCCCGTGCCAGCCCGGGATGAACCATCGTAAACGCGGACTGACCGGTCGTCTGATTGTTGCCAGGCACGAGCAGGCCTCGATGAGTCGCCATCCAGCAGACTGAAACACCCTGACTGATGTGTGGGGATAACGCAGCAACCTGCCACGTCCGATATCCTCCCACGGAAAGTCCCATCGCCGTAATTCGCCTTGGATCAACCTCCGACCGCGACGCCAGAAACTCGGCGGCCCGCAGGTCTTCATGCGCAATCAGCCCGGACCACGAAACGCCATACTGCAGCAGGTTCGCCGCAAGAGCCTGCTGGTTTTCAAAGCCACCACCACCTCGATCGGACCAGTTCAGCATATCCGTGGCAAAACAGACAAAGCCCTGAGAGGCAAGCTCATCACCAATAAATCGGCCGCCGTAATACCGATCCACCCAATCTTCTGAAGACTGCAGCTTTTCGGGGGCGATGTCCCAGGACCGAATCACCTTTTCTTTGCCAATATCGAACTTCGCGCCGTGATCGTGCAGCAGCAGAACCGCCGGATGGGGGCCTGCCGCTTTGGGTACCAGCATCAGCGAGAGCACTCGACTGTCACCGGTGAGATTGAGCACGACTTTGTGAGCAACGTAGGTACCACGGTCTTCAGAAGCGATGACAGCAGGATCAAAGGCCGCGGTCGGCGGAGGTTCGAGCAGGCAGTCCATGACCTTCCGACGTGCACTGTTTCTCCATTGTTCAAAGTCCTGAAAGCTACCGCTCAGCCACGAATGCCGATGAGTCAGCCTGGCAGAAAGATTGGTGTGAAAAGCCGGCAGTCGGTCAATCACTCCCGGAAACTCGTACCTCGGAACCGATGACTGTTCGGGCGGTTGCTGTGCCAGTGCCCTGCAGCTGGTTGATGCAGTCATCAGGGGCATCCAGAAGCTGAGAAGCATGGCTATACATGGATGGTAGTGTTTCATCGGTTGTTCTCCGAAATCGGCACTCGGGCCAGGATACGTGCCAGCGGATCGTCGTTTGCCGGTGGCTCCAGCAGTCGATCCATCGATCGGTGCTGCAGATAAAAGGCAAGTACTTCCGGCAGATAGACGGTTCCTTCCGGCGACGCGTACCCGATATTTATTCGACCGTCATCGTAGTCCCGCGCCGGATCGCGATCGCCTGGTTTCTGATACAGATCATGCAGCGATTGTCCCGCTGCAATTTTTCCCGTACTGCGTTCCCAGCTGTCGAGGGAGCTCAGGATGGTGCCGGTCCGCTGAAACCCCAGCAGTCGCGCACGCAGTACACGTTCGATCGCATCCAGCCAGCGAGGTTCCGGACCCAGGGCTCCCGCTGCCTGACACAATTGCCATGCGGGCTCCGGGCCGAAGCTGATGAGCGTCTGCCCGGAACGTGCGTGAGGGTACCTCCAGCCACCCGAGGGATCCGCAGAAGCGGCCATAAAATCAGCCACGGCATGCACAGTCTCACGCAGTGCCGGTTCGTCGGGAGCGTACCGCAACAGCTCCGGAAGTCCGCTCAGGGCATACCCGAGGATATAGGGTTTCGCATAACCGATCGTCAGTCCTCGATCGTCATCATCAATGAACGGTGGATCCGGATCGATCGGTTTCCCGCCCTGATCAAACAGAAAGTCGGGAGACAGTTTGGTCCGAAGCTCCCGAAACAACCGCAGTGCTTCTTCCAGATAGTGTTGCTCCCCGGTGAACCCATAAAGTTGCACGAAATCACGCACGTCTCCGATATTCCGGCATTCCCCCCGATCCGCATGCAGCGATTCCGCCGCGTAAGCGACCTGTGCATGGAACGCCTCCAGCATCCGAGGATCCCCGGTTTCCTCCCACGCCAGCCAGAACGAATCATATCCTTTTGTACAAAAATGGACGGCACTGTTGGAACGCCACATAAACTCCTGTGTCGGAGGAGTCTTGTTCAGACCGTTCAGATTGTTATACCGAGTTCCACCTCGCAGTGGCTGGCCCCACCAGACGGACAGATCATAAAAGTTATCGCACCACAGCAGTGCGGTTTCCATCAGGCGAGTATCCTCACTCCGCCAGCCATCTTCAAAGATGGCTGCACAATGATTCAGACGATTCATTCCGAACGGGCCGCCGAATTCCTGTCCATGCAGAAAGTATGTGACGTTTCCTGCGTCGTCACCGACTGCTCCGCTCTTGACGACCGCGTCGCGGTGATACTGAATCAGCTCCTGTACGGATTCTGGATATTCTCGGGTGACAACACCGCTTCCATACAAAGTCGACCACAAGGAATCCTCAACGCGAACGTGATGGGGTGACCTCAGTGCAGCAGTGAGTCGACTTAGGTGCTGCGGGGCAATCACCAATTCGGCCTTTCGCCATGCCATCGCCTGCATCGGCACACGATCGGCTTCGTGACATCGAATATACGTGTACTGCCATTCCGTGTCTGAGGTCTTCTTCACGAACGCCTCACCTCGACGCGTCCGCGGTGCCATCGGATGATAGATCTGCAGTTCCTGATTCCAGTGACAGACGGCAGAATCGCCATTGACGAACGAATGACTGCTGGTTGAAGTCGTGGAGGCTGCAGATTCCGGCGGTGATTCAGATTCAGAAACGAACTCCGCATGAGTCGACTCGCCGACAAGGGTCCACCCGATTTCCGGAGCAAATCCGTCATCGGCCGCAATTCGCTGCAGGTGAATGATGCAGACGATTTCTCCGAGACTGCTGATGCGAAATTCTGCGACACAGGGCCAGTTCGTGTCGTCACTGATAAATCTGAACCAGCGAAAGTGTCCATGCTCTTCGACGATTTCCTTCCGCAGGGCACTCGGATCAATCTGTCGCGGCAGCTTCGGGACGACTCGCAGTGTCTTCCCCGAACTCCATGTCACGAGAAAACCGTCGTCTGCCGGGTCAATTGTCACTGGAAGATCGACGTTCACCTTCTCGAGGCGAGTCTGTTCGTCAGCAGGTGAGAGCAAAAACGTTTTGGGTTCTGAAGATTGAAAAGTCCAGGGAAACGACACCAACAGTCGGCGTGCACTGCGGACCGGCGAGACTGCCGGTGCATGCCATGTCAGAACTCGTACACCTGCCGTCAGCTTCTGTTCGCCGCAGGTGACGTTCAATGACGAGACATCTTCTGTCAGGAAACCCGGTGGGCATGGCACGGACGTCCGCACAAACTGTTCGCCGTGGCCGGCAGGAGTTACCGTCAGTTTTAATTCAGCCGCCGATCCTGTCGACGCGATCAACAACACCGTAAGCATTGCGGTGATCGGGCGATGGCTCTGTGCCGGAAGTCTGAATACGATCATCAGGAACATCAGACTCATCTTCTTCAAACTCCGGTTTGTGCACGGGTTTTGCATCGCCGACTTCTATCTGAACTGTTGGTCCCATAAAGTAACGCATTATTACCGACAGCAGTCACTCGAACAAAGGCCTGAGCCATGGCGATCGTATCCAGCATTCAGCAATGTTCTGAGACGGCAAGTAAGTCAATGCGCTGGAGGAGTCTCACTTCGCCACTGCTGTGGGTTCTGATCCTGTTGGCTTCACCTTCGGTCCTGTTTGCCGAGGACTCTCTGCCACCACAACAGATGCCGCTCTGGTCCGGACCGGCACCGACTGGTCTGGGAACGACTGAAGTGGTTGAAACGACGCTGACCGTGATGCGACCGGCACACCCGAACGGGGCGGCCATCGTCATCTGTCCGGGAGGAGGCTACGGTGGTCTGATGATGGGACCGGAAGGCACGCTGATCGGTGAGTGGCTCAATCGTCACGGGATCGCGGGCATCGTCCTGCCTTATCGTCTTCCGCACGGCAATCATCATGTTCCGTTGCTCGATGCACAGCGCGCCATTCGAGTGACTCGAAGTCGTGCCGCCGAGTGGGGAATTGATCCCGGACGAATCGGGATCATGGGCTTTTCGGCCGGCGGTCACCTCGCATCAACCGCAGCCACACATTTTGGTGCCGGAGATCCCGCCGCCGCAGATCCAGTTCAGCAGGTTGGATGCCGGCCGGACTTTGCCGTGCTGATCTATCCGGTCATTACGATGGGCGAACAGACTCACGGAGGTTCAAAGAAGAATCTGCTGGGCCCGAACCCGGCCGCAGAACTGGTGCACCTCTACTCGAACGAAAAGCAGGTCACCGATCAGACACCACCGTGCTTCATGGCACATGCACTGGATGATACCGCCGTGACGGCAGATAATAGTCGCATGTTCTACGATGCACTTCAAAAACACAAAGTTGCCGCTCACTATCTGGAACTGCCGTCCGGCGGTCATGGTCTGAACGGTTACCAGGGACCGATGTGGGACGCATGGCAGACCGAGTCAATCAAATGGCTCGCTGAACTGAAGATGACGTCGAAGCAATGACACAGCGATCTCCGGACTCCGAAGACAGCCCCGTACTCTGAACCCGTTTCTGAGCGATATATACTCATCAGGAAACAAAGCCATGAACTCACTTGATCAGCTGAAGAAACACACCACCGTCGTTGCGGACACCGGTGACATCGATGCGATCGCACGCCACAAACCGCAGGATGCCACGACCAACCCATCTCTGCTGTATAAGGCGGCTCAGATGCCGCAGTATGCGGGCCTGGTGCGGGAAGCACTTGAGTATGCTCGGTCACTGGGACTGAAGGACGAATCGCTGATCGACACCGCCATCGACAAACTGTCGGTCATTTTTGGCACAAAGATTCTGGAGCTTGTCCCGGGGCGAGTTTCCACGGAAGTTGACGCGCGACTCAGTTTTGACGAAGCAGGCACCGTCAGGAAAGCACACGAACTGATTGAGCTCTACCAGAAAGCCGGAATCGATCGTCAGCGAGTGCTCATCAAGATCGCAGCGACCTGGGAAGGAATCTGCGCTGCGAAACAGCTGGAACAGGAAGGTATCCACTGTAACCTGACGCTGCTGTTCGGATTCGGCCAGGCGGTCGCTGCGGCCGAAGCCGGTGTCAAACTCATCAGCCCGTTTGTCGGGCGGATTTACGACTGGTATCGCACCAGTCGAAAAGTGGATGCGATCACGATTGAAGAAGATCCGGGAGTCGAATCAGTTCAGCGGATCTTCAACTATTACAAGAAGCATGGCTATCAGACGGAAGTCATGGGAGCCAGTTTTCGCACAACGGCTCAGGTCACCGCGCTCTGTGGTTGTGACCTGCTGACCATCTCACCGAACCTGCTGGCGGAACTGAGTGCATCTGAAAACTCCGTGCCGATTCGGCTGAACGCAGCCGAGGCTCGTCAGCTTGATCTGCCAAAGATCACCATGAATGAAGCGACGTTCCGCTGGATGCTGAACGAAGACGCAATGGCCACAGAAAAGCTGGCCGAGGGCATTCGCGGCTTCGCGGCGGACCTGAGTAAACTCCGTCAGTGGATGAAGTCCGTCTCACTCTGAGCCCGTGTTCACTGAGTCCATACCGGATCGGTCGAACCACAGGCAGGAGTTGGTGCATCGTCAACAACCGTCTTGCAGTTCCGTCATTCCCGCGCAGGCGGGAATCCGGTTCTGCTATCTGGTTGCTCGCCTGCGCCGGAATGACGTACGGTGCTGCCCGGGTTGCTCGCAACCCGATGGGCCGGTACGGCCCGAGAAATGCGATTCATTCTGGTGTCAGAATTAATTGTTCCGTTGAGTGGCTGCACTGCCAATGTCAACGGATCCATCCGGAAAGTCACGGACGCCGTTATCAGGATTTCAGTCTTACCTGTACGCAATGTCCCGGGAGCCATTCGACAATGGCTACGATTCAGGAAGATTCTCGAGGTCTGCGAGATCTTTGAATCGACCACTTGCCTGTTTGTTGATTCTCAGGTCTCTGAGTGAGATCAACATCACGGGAACTCCGTCCCATAGACTTTCAATTCGATTTTCCCAGGCGTGTTCGAACGACAACCCGGAAACTGAGTTCAGGATCTCGATGCGGAGCGGCGGGTGTCCCATTCGAGTCAACTGTTTCGGATCGGTGAACAGTTCGACTCGCAGATTGGGCACATTGAATCCGAATCGGCGACACACCTGAAAAACGTTTTCCGCATTTTCCGAGCTGGTCTGGATCCACACATCCATGTCACCCGTGAATCGCGGGTACCCGTGTGCCGCCACCGCATAGCCGCCAACCAGCAGGTACTTAACGCGGTGAGTATGCAACAGACTCAAGAACTCTCTGAAGTCCGGGGGAAGTTTGACCATCAGGATAGGCCTGCATACGGAGCTGTTCAAGAATTACCATTCGCTGTTCCATGGTCATCATCCAATACTCCCTGCGAGTGGACTCGTCCGCTTCAGTGAAGGAGCCGAACGACTGGATTTCTGGCTGTGAAACCATGTAATCACTTCTCCGAATCTGAAATGACATTGAGCTCGACGATCTTAACTGACCCGACCAAGGCAAACAATCGACGATTGGAATCCATCAGCCTCGGTCGGAAACATCCGCCTGAAACGGGGCAGCCCTGGTTGCTCGCAACCCCCGGTGGGCCGGTACGACGCAGAGAGGCGCGATGTCGTCCGGTGTCAGCACTCACGATTGCGTTCTGTGCCTGAACTTTTGCTATGAACGGACGAGTCCGGAAAGTTGCCGACGCCGGTAACAGGAATTCAGTCTCATCTACCAGAACCTCCTGGGCATTCGCCCTACCGATTGCTCAGCAACCGGTGCCACCCTGCGTGCATAACGAGCAGCTTATCCGCACAACGGTGTCTTCTTCTCCACAATCGGCGGACAGATGGCAGCCATTTCGCGGTTGAGTGCGATGTAGTCTTTCCACTGTGGAGGCACATTGGCCTCGTAGAAGATGGCTGACGTCGGGCATTCGGGAACGCAGGCATTGCAGTCGATGCATTCCTCCGGATCAATGAACAGCATCGATTCGCCTTCGCGAAAACAGTCGCAGGGACAAACAACGACGCAGTCCGTGTGCTTGCATCCGAAACACGCTTCAGTCACAACCATAGCCATCGTAGTACTCCTGTTGATGAAGAAAAATGGTCCTGTTTGACGGAAAGCCGCAGGCGACGGCGATGCTACTCTGTGAGTGACGAACCCCGCTGACTTGCCGTGAAACGAGAATCCGAAAGAACACCCTGACAAACCGTGAATGCAAAGCCGTATGATTCACCGGACATGTTTTCGCGGAATTTTTCAAAGTGCCACCGATGGCGATCGAAGACGGTTCTAATGCAGAGTTATTGAAGCTCTGGAAGTCAGGAAACCAGCACGCGGCGCAAGTCCTGGTGGATCGGTACATGCTGCGCCTGACCGCACTGGCGCAGAGCAGACTTTCGCGGATGCTGGCTCGCCGTCTTGATGCGGACGATATCGTTCTGTCGGCTTGGCGCAGCTTTTTCGTGGCGGTCAATCGAAGTCGCCTGCAGGTACCGGATGACGACAATCTCTGGCCACTGCTAGCGACATTCACGTTGCGAAAGCTGCAACGACAGGCTCAACGTCAACTGGCAGACCGGCGTGACATGGCTCGCGATGCGTCAATCAGCGACGACGATGGCTGGCGAGAACTCGTTTCACGGGAGCCTACTCCTGATGATGCGGCTCATCTGACGTACGACATCGAGGCGTTGCTGGCACGACTTGAGCCGACCGATCGCGAAATCCTGATGCAGCGTCTTCAGGGAGAAGAGCTTGAGGTGATTGCTTCGAGGATGAAGTGTTCGGAGCGAACCGTTCGGCGAGCCATGCAACGCATTCGAATGCAGCTGGCTGATTATTTTGACGTCACAGATGATCCTGCAGATCTTTCCCCGTCAGTCAAAGCGAGGCCCGTTACAGATGATGATGGACGATCTTCACTGCCACCTTTGAATACCAGACCGACACCTTCGATTCGTTATCAGGAACTGACGCTCGAAGCGATGATCGGTCGCGGAGGATTCGGCCGTGTGTATCGTGCCCGATGGAAGTCCATAGACTGTCCGATCGCAGTCAAGTTCCTCAACAAAAAGTTCTGGCATCATGATCTTGCCGTCAGGGCGTTGGTCGAGGAATCTCAGAAAGTGCAATGCATCTCGCATCGTCACATCATTCGGCATCATGGCTGGGGACAGGCGCCCTCCGGCGCGCCGTTTCTTGTGATGGATCTGATCGATGGCTCGAATCTGACGGACTGGATTCAGCACCCATCGTTTGATGTCTCAGAAATTGAATCCTGTGGAATACAGATCTGTGATGCACTCATCGCACTGCATCAGTCCGGAATTCTGCACGGCGACATTTCGCCCGGCAACGTTCTGCGTCGAGCTCCCCATGATTTCGTGTTAACCGATTTTGGTTTCAGCCGATCAGTTCACGAGACACACCTGGCTCGCGGCGGTACTCCCGGTTTTCTGGCTCCCGAACAACTGTCGTCCGCGTTCGGAGCGATCTCAGAACACACCGATCTCTACGGCTTCGGGGCGTTGCTTTATTTCCTCGCCACACGCACTGCCCCATTCGAAGGTGACGACGAATCCGACGTGCTCAATCAAGTTCTGTCATCTCGCAGTCCTGCCCCCATCTCGGAACACTGCGGCCTGCCACAAAAACTGATGATGGGCATCATGAAATGCCTCTCAAAAGTGCCTTCGCAACGTGGCACCGCGATGTCGTCGCTGAGAAGGGAACTCTTCAGGATATAGAAGAGCATCGCAGCGAATTGGTATCACGCGACAAACAGAATCGACGCTGCGGGAATCTGGTAGAACATGTGCCATTCACTCTGTTGACAGCAGTGGAGCCGGTGTTTTGACGCCTGTTTTCTCGGCAGTGAATTGTCGTCGGCAGAACGGCTGGTTTCAACGAAGAGCTACTGCAGGTGAGGAGAGTAACTTCGCAGGTGAATCGGACGAAAATCTGTTTTTTCGTCGGTCCCCGTCCGAACCACCTTGCTGAACGGCACGGTTTCAAGTGGCAGACGGGGTGGAATACCAAACCTCATCTTGCGACAGTGCACTCCGCGACGGTTCGTGAACCCCGTTCCCGGTTCTGGGTCCCTCGGAAACGGTTCTGACTGGCTGCTGAGCCTGAATCGCATGAGTTCCGGCAGAACAATTCGCTGCCCGGCTATTTGCCGGTTTTCGAATCGCGACCGTGGCGAGTCATGATGACGGACCATGCTGCGGGGGTCAGCTGTTCCGCTTCTTCAACAAGCAGTCGCGGAATGTGATCGGTGATCGGATATCGCATGCGAGTTTCCGGACAGGTGCTGACGAAGGATTGTTCGTCAATCACGAGCGGACGGCGCGACTTCGGACACACCAGCATCTTCAGGATTGTTTCCAGCGGAAACTGCATAGCTTCGATCTTTCTGGTTCGTCGATCGGGAACTTTCTGAAACTCCCGAACGACGAATCCGTAATTCAGCAGCGAAGTTAAAATCCGCGGAGTGCTCGGATGTCGCTGAAGGTCCGCAGGTGGTAGTCTATGCCAGCATAATCCAGCGCGGAACACAGCACGCGAACCGCGACGCCCATGCCATCCGGACCGCTGAATCCGCCGAACTGGCCGCCGCCCTTCAGGTGAGGCTCCGTTTCGAGATAGAACCCCGGAATGCCGAGCTTCTTCAGTCGCCCTTCAATTTCCGGCAGGTGCTCCCGAAGGTGCCGGAAGATCATCTCATGCCCGGAATCGCCTTCGTTGGCCGGCACAAAGTTCTTCAGCCGTTCTTCGTCAACAGCCCCCGTCCAGACCAGACTCGGATCGATTCGGTAGTCCTTGATGTGCATCCACCCCAGCCATGGAACAGTGGCAAGATATTCCTGATAGACCTGAACCGGGTTCTTGTTCTGAGCGGCCACGTTGCCGCCATCAAAAATGAGCACCATGTTCGGGTGATTGACTCGTTTCGCAAGTTCCGCAAGCAGTGGCCCGGTTTCACCGACAAGGTTCGGTTCGATTTCAAGACCGTAGACGAGACCTTTCGCAGCACAGAGTTCCGTGATCTGCCGAATCTGCTTCGCTGACTGGTCGAGTGAATCTTCAGCCTTTGTGCCTCGAGGATGATAGAACGAGAAGCCGCGGATGAGCTTCGTGTCGAGCGCCACGGCAGCTCGAATCGTCTTCGCCACTTCCCCTTCCAGATACTCACTGAACGGAACGTATTTGTTGTGCGATCCGTCTTCGACGTCCTTCAGTTTCACCTTACCAACGCGAGACCCGATGCTGGTCACGCTGACTCCGTATTCGGCATGATACTTCTTCAGTCGCTCCAGCTTCTCCGGACTCAGGTCGACGACATGTTCGATCTTTCCGTCACCGAGAACATCGATGAAGCGAGGGCTGTAGTTACGCAGGCCGATGGCCGCCAGAGCCGTCATCTGCTCCAGAGCTGTTCTGTAATTTGCTGCTTCGTCTGCAAAGGCGCTGATGATGACCGATGGCTTGCTGCCCATGTGAACAATGTTCCCGCACAAGAACCTGATTTGGAGATCTCACACCGCTGGCGGAATGGTAACTCCTGTTAGCCCGCTGCAAAAGTCACCGCGGCAGCACTG
Organism: Planctomyces sp.; assembly: GCA_046345315.1. GTDB lineage: Bacteria > Planctomycetota > Planctomycetia > Planctomycetales > Planctomycetaceae > F1-80-MAGs062. Next base: position 80,775 of record JBKDKA010000233.1, on the reverse strand, counting down.
CGATATACGAGCAAACAGCGGCAGCGTGAATCTGTTCCACTGAAATCGGCGATTCGAAAACCCAAAAAACAAAAAACCTTCCCGAAACAGACACCGGTGAGGGTGAAGTCTCGGGAAGGTCTCAACGAGGAGGGAACGTCAATCAGGTCACAGAGAACCAGTCCTTGATTTCTGAGGTGCACCGATCTGTATCAGCGGCGAGATGGCATCGCCGGCCCACGTCGCATCCCCGTAGCTCCACCAAACCCCCATCCGGCTGGATTCAGACCGAGTGTCGGATTGAATCCAAAGGCGGGCGTACCACATCGACCGTTCGGGCAGGCAGCGGTCGAACAATTTCCGTTCGGACAGTTACCGGTGCTGCAGTTTCCAGTCGAGCAGTTACCGGTACTGCAGTTCCCGTTCGGGCAGCTTCCCGTTCCGCATCGACCGTTGGGGCATGCAGGATTCATGACGCCAGCTCCCGGCTGATAACCACGATATCCGGTTGTTCGAGAACAGTTGCCATTCGGACAGTCTCCTGATGATGGTGACATGTCTCGATAGTCTTCGCGATCGAGGTAACCCGCATCGCGATAGTCGCTGCCGATTCTGACCAGTCCCCCGCGAGAGCGAGTTGATGGGAAGTATCGGGTTCCGGACAGACGGTTCAGGTCCCTTCCATCCGTAAGTCGCTCAAGTTCCCTTGTTGACAGAAGATTGTCACGGTCAGATCGAGACGGACGACGATCATCGAACCGACGGTCATCATCAGAAAAGCGTCCCGAGTCGTTGGTGCGACTGCGGTCAGCGGTTCGAGGAGTCCATTCGGAATCCGCAGAGTTCTGCAGTCCGTTCGAGGCTCGACGGGAACCGGTCACGCTGGTGCGAACCGGCTGGTATCTCCGCTGTGATGCGATTCGGCTGGAGTTCTGCCACTGCTGAGGCACTGGTAGTCCAAGAAAGTCCCGCGGCACTTCCGCGGTCTTGAGTTCACTCCGAGTCTCCGTTCCGGCAGCGCGAGATCGGGATGTTCGAATGGCTCCGCCGGAGAATTCTGCTTCGCCGGCTGCCAGGATGCCGGTGACCATCAGATTTGTAAAAAGTACACTGGCGGCGAGACCGGATGTCAGTCTGACTGACGTCCATCGGTTGTTTGTTTTCGTTTTCATACGTCCCGTTCCTTCGTTTCGACAGAGCTGTTTCGGCAGGCGTTTTCGGGCAGACAGGACTGATCCGGTGATTGGCCGACCAGGAATCCCGAATTTGCCGAGTCATGTGATCTGGTTCGCATCACACTGGCGGAAGACTGATAATGCGAACGCTGTGCCAGATCGCAGAAACACAGAACTTGCCCGAAAACATGTCTTTTTTTGAATCGGCAACATTTCACGCCATCGCTGGCGCAGTCATTCCGATAAATCCGGTCGTCAGGCAGATGTCACTTCGTTGAGTGATCGCTCATCGATGTCTTGTCGTTGTCTTGTCGTTGCGAGCGGATCGTCCTAGAATTCGGTACGGCATTCGCACAGTACTCAATGAGTGTGACTGCTGTCAGAATGGCGGTGAAGGAGTGTCCGCAGAATCGATACGTCAGACGAGATCCGGCAGGCGGCGGGTATATCCCATCGCGAAAATTGGCGGATCACCGGGTTCAGCCGCTAAATTTGTCAGTTCGGTTCAGTTCCGGAGCGTCAATGAGTCCTGGGATTGACGCAGGTGTATGATGGAGTGACCGGACGGAGTTATAGGTTCAAAAGCGAAGAGGAAGTCGAATGTACGAGAGATTCACAGACCGTGCCCGCAAAGTAATGCAGCTGGCGAACCAAGAAGCCCAGCGTTTCAATCACGAATACATCGGAACCGAGCATATTCTGCTCGGCCTGGTGAAAGAAGGTTCCGGCGTTGCTGCGAACGTTCTGAAGAACCTGGAAGTGGATCTGAGAAAGATCCGGATCGAAGTCGAGAAGATCGTTCAGACCGGTCCCGACATGGTCACGATGGGCAAGCTGCCGCAGACACCTCGTGCCAAGAAAGTCATCGAATACGCCATGGATGAGGCTCGCAACCTCAACCACAACTACGTCGGTACAGAACACTTGCTCCTCGGGCTGCTCCGAGAACAGGAAGGCGTTGCTGCTCAGGTGCTGATGAATCTCGGCATGAAGCTCGAAGACGTCCGTGACGAAGTTCTGAATCTGCTCGGTCACGGCATGGAAACCGCCGAACCTGGCTCCGAAGAACGCGGCGGCGCAGCTGCCGGCACTCAGAAGGGTGCCTCCCGCAGCAAGACTCCAGCTCTCGACAGTTTCGGACGCGACCTGACAGAACTGGCTCGCCAGAAAAAGCTGGACCCGGTCATTGGCCGCGAATCCGAAATTGAACGAGTCATTCAGATTCTCTGTCGTCGACAGAAAAACAATCCGGTTCTCCTGGGAGAAGCCGGGGTTGGTAAGACGGCCATCGTCGAAGGTTTCGCTCAGATGGTTGTGGACGGTACCGTCCCCGACATTCTCGCCGATCGCCGAATCATCGTTCTCGACCTGGCCATGATGGTCGCGGGTACCAAGTACCGCGGTCAGTTTGAAGAACGCATCAAGGCTGTGATGAACGAAGTTCGTCGAGCTCGAAATACCATCCTGTTCATCGACGAGCTGCATACGCTCGTGGGTGCTGGTGGTGCTGAAGGTGCGATTGATGCATCCAACGTTCTGAAGCCGGCTCTGAGCCGCGGCGAACTGCAGTGCATCGGTGCGACAACGCTCGACGAGTACCGCAAGTACATCGAAAAAGATGGTGCTCTGGAACGCCGATTCCAGACTGTCATGGTCGAACCGCCTTCACCGAGTCAGGCCGTGGAGATTCTCAAGGGCCTGCGAGATCGCTACGAGGAACATCACCGCGTTCAGATCACTGACGACGCGCTGGAAACAGCCGTTGAGATGTCCAACCGCTACATCACGGCTCGCTGTCTGCCGGACAAAGCCATCGACGTGATCGACGAAGCTGGCGCCCGAGTTCGTCTGAAATCCATGGTGCGCCCACCGGATCTGAAGGAACTTGAAGAAGAGATTCAGCGGCTGAATCAGGCCAAGGAAGACGCCGTCGCCGAACAGAAGTTCGAAAAGGCTGCTTCGTTCCGTGATCAGGCCGACAAGCTCCGTCGCAAGAAGGATCAGCTCACCGAAGAATGGCGTGAAAAGTCACGTCAGACTGATGGCGTCGTTGATGCTGAAGTTGTCGCTGAAGTCGTCGCGAAGATGACCGGCATCCCGCTGACTCGTCTTTCCAGTGAAGATGCGGTTCGACTGCTGCAGATGGAGCAGGAACTGCACAAGCGTGTGATCAGTCAGGAAGAAGCCATCAAACAGGTCTGCCGTGCGGTTCGCCGCAGCCGCAGCGGTCTGAAGGATCCGAAACGCCCTACCGGTGCGTTTTTGTTCTCCGGGCCGACCGGTGTCGGAAAGACGCTGCTGGCGAAGACGCTCGCGGAGTTCATGTTCGGCAATGAAGATTCGCTGATTCAGATCGACATGTCCGAGTACATGGAGAAGCACAACGTCAGCCGACTGATCGGTGCTCCTCCGGGATATGTCGGTTTCGAAGAAGGCGGTCAGCTCACGGAGAAGATCCGACGTCGGCCATACGCCGTCGTTCTGCTGGATGAGATTGAGAAAGCTCATCCGGATATCTTCAACATGCTGCTGCAGATCATGGAAGAAGGACATCTGACAGACAGCTTCGGACGTCGAGTCGACTTCAAGAATGTTGTGCTCATCATGACCACCAACGCCGGTGCCAGCAAGATGGCTCACGGTGGTAACATGGGGCTGCACACACTGCGTGAGAAAGACAGCGAACGAACTTACGACGAGATGAAGACCAACCTGATGCACGAACTGCAGCGTCAGTTCAAGCCGGAGTTTCTCGGACGTCTCGATGAAGTCGTCGTCTTCCGCAAGCTGACTCGTACAGAGCTCATGAAGATTGTGGATATCGAACTGAGAAAGGTCTACGATCGGCTTCGAGAACGCGGCAAGCGGATGGAGCTCAGCGACGAAGCACGCGGCTTCATCATTGACAAGGGCGAAGCGGACGACGGTCTGGATTATGGTGCTCGTCCACTGCGTCGCAGCGTGGAACGATTCATCGAAGATCCGCTCTCCGAAGAGATCCTCAAGGGCACCTTTGATGGTCAGAACGTCATCCGAGTCACCGTGAAAGAAGTCGGCGATCAGAAACAGCTGAACTTCGAAGGCGGCACCGAAGACGCCGTTCCAGTCGCAGCCGAATCAGCCTCGACAGAAGCTTGACGATTCGCCGCTGATGACGATTCGCTGCTGATATTGATTTTCGAAACACGGGTCCGGCAATCTCTCTGATTGCCGGACCCGTTTCTTTTTCCTGCCAAACCCTGGACTGCGGCAGCCCTGCTGCCGCTCTGACCTCAGCAGCCTGCTGCTGAATTCCCATCGCTGGACCAAAATGATTAGAAAAATTCATCCAGAAACGGCATACCGCATCGGAGCATTCCGCTTTCCGTGATAAATGCAATTTCCCGTTTTTCTTTCGGTAATCGCCCTGAGTGCCGGCCCCGGTTGTGTTGTAGCCTGACTGACTGAATGAATGCGATGCGTCTGCCCAGGAGACTGCCCTCCGAAAACTCATCGCTTCAGCACGAATCCCGCGTTCACCCAGTCCGCGAAATCTTCTCTCGAACCATCACCGGCATCCATCGTGACCAGATTGATCATTCGGGAACCTTCCGGAATCTCGATGTCGAATCGCCAAGCTGGCGAAAGGATGCGCATCACCGGACTGGTCGCCACTTGTCGCCCGTCGATGAACACACGAAACACGACGCTGGGATACTTCGCCAGATTCGACCCGTTGCTGGCTTTGATCAGATTTTCATCGGCGCCAACCACAGCCACGAAACGCTGATACTCCGGCCGAAGAGCATACATCACTGCACACGGCGCATGCACGCCGAGTCCGCGAGCATGGGAACGGCGATCAATTCGAAGTTCCTCTCCCGTATTCGAGCGATCTTTCTGAGGTGCCTTTGTCGTTCCGGAATAGCGAACTTCTTCCCGGTACGTGTGCCCGAAACCAACAGAACGAAGAGGAACGAGGTCCCCAATGTGAACCTCGGGAGTCGGCGGCATCGCTGGCATCCGGATGAATGCGGCTCGTGATTCTCGACTGACCTGACGTCCTTCGCGAAACGCGGACACTCGAAATCGCGTCGTTTCCGAGATACTCAGCGGGGCTTTATAGAGTGTTGACGTAATCGAAGGCTGCTGCTGATCTGTTGTGTAACGAATCTCAGCGCCTTCCTGAAATGGAGCACTGAACGTCACCGTCACCGGCTGTTCAAAAAGGTGAGGCCGCTCATCAGTACCCCACGGAGCCACTCGAACGGGATCAAGCAACTCACTGGAATCCCAGTGGCCGATTCGGGTGAGTTCCTGTTCGAGGTCGATCGTCGGTGCGAGATGTTTTTCAAAGTGTTCGACCACCTGCGCGGTATTCAGATCAGGAGTGAACTGCCGAGCTGGATCGTAGCCAGGATGCGCATCCGTCATATCGCGGGCCAGCAGGCAGGTCAGTCCCGCCGACTTCATCGCCTTCAGCCCCATCGGTTTCCCGAGGAGGCAGACCTGCGTATGAAAACCTGTATAAATGAGATGAGTCAGCCCTGCCTGTCGACAGATCGCATAAACTTCAGCCTGAGAATCCGGCATCAGATCATTCTCTCCGATCCGAAGTCCGGGGTGCATCCCATCCCAGCCATAATTGCCCGCACATCGTTCGTTGCCACAGGCACAGCCACCGGCGTCGGGAACAGGAGGACACGAGACTTCGACCAGCGAAGGAACCGTTATCCGAGGCAGTCCGAAGACTGCTTCTCGCTGAGGATACCCTGAGTAGTTATCCACAACATCACTGGGGCACAGCATCACGGTCATGCCGAGTTTTCGAGCCTCCTCCAGAGCTCGATTGATGCGTGGTACGAACGCATCGACTCGCATCGTCGCTGTCTTGCACCAGTGATAATTCCAGACATCAACCGCAATGATGCCGACTCGCTGAGGATCAACCTTTTCTTCGGAATGCTGAATTGTACCGCTACGAGGATCTCGTGTTTGAAGAGTCAGCGTGATTTCGGATGCGAACGCATCGATCAGGATCATCCGAAAAGCACAGATCAGGACCAGAGATCTCACGGAGACGTAATGCATCGGACTGCCTTCATCAGGGCTTATCGGCGGAACATCGTTCATCGGCGCAACATCGTTCCGGATTCCGGAACACAGCTGATCCGCACTGTAACAGCATTGTTGTGCGCGGGTCTCCTGACCACGCACTGGTTTGACCGAAGGCCTCGGATTTCCAGGGTGCGGGTGGCGTGTGTTGGGAGACCTTCGGTCGAGGCGGGTGACTCGGTCGGGAGACCGGCCACAGCAGGTGCGCCGTTACGGCGTTCTCACTTTCAGCTGTTCAGCAGCTCGCAGTTCCGCTTCGGTTTCCGTATACGGCGGGATGATACCGCGGCGCTTGAGGTCCTGTTCACGGATGATGGCTCGAACCATGTGGATGATGAGCAGACTGCAGATGACGGTGCAGAGCACGAGGAGTGGCGTTTCGTAGCGGACCATGCCTTCCGCATCTCGTGAAAGAAACACACCGTCTCCGGGGACGTCTCCAAGTCCGGATGCGTGAAACGTTGCGATGCTGTTGTTGACGAAGTGGAATGCCATCGCCGGAAACAGACTGCGGCTGTAAACCGCAAGAACTCCGAGCACCAGTCCGAGCAGAGCGGCGTTGAATGCCTGCTGCGGAATCATGTGGATGATCCCGAACATCACGCTGCTGATGACAATGGCAATGGCCAGCCGACCACCTCGTGCCAGGCCACTCAGGATGAAACCTCGGAAGGCGAGTTCCTCGCAGATCGCCGGAGTCAGGGCAAACACAACAATCAGCAGCCACCGAGGCTGATCTTCGGAGCGGAGCAGTGACATCACCTGCTGCACACCTGCCGGCAGCGGCGGAAAGACCTGATGAGTGACGAGGAACTGGCTCAGCTCAAGACTCAGCGGATGCACACACGCTGCCAGTCCGGCTCCGATGGCCAGTGACGAAAAGGACGGCAGTCGAAGGCGGAACGTGGCTCGCAGGCTGGTGGTGACTAGCACGCCCATGAAGACGGCAGGACACGCAATCATGGCGAGCTGCTGCACAACCATGACTCGCATCATACTGCGACCGACATCGTCTGCATTCAGATCCGGCTGCATCCAGTTCATCGCCACGAACTGCAGCATGAGAATGAGAATGAAACAGAAGACTGCCTCCGGAAATGCCGGTACTGCATCTTTCGTTCTCAGCAGTCGACGCAGCCAGTGGCGAAGATCGAATTTCTCCGCTTCGCGGAAGAGCACATCTTCACTGTTGTAAAGTTCAATGGCCCACCAGAGAGCGAGGAAGCAGTATCCGACGCTGGAGATCAGCACGGGAATTGCATACACCGCAAGATTGCCGGGCTGTCCGGATGCCAGCAGCAGACCTTTGAGCAACAAAGCCACGTTCATCACCGGCAGCACACTATAGAGCGGTGTCATTTCGATGGCCGGTGACAGACAGAACATCGTAACGCCCATCACGACCATCAGCAGCGGCGTCAGGTAGTACTGGCCCTCTTTTGTGGAACGTGCAAATGTTGCCAGAGCCAGGCAGAGGGCACTGAAGAGTGCTGCGAGCGGAATCAACAGTATCAGCACCCAGAGCAGCGATGTGAATGGCGGAAACTCGAGACTGACGGTCCCGGCCATGCCGGCATTTCCCATCAGCGAAGCCATGTGACTGCCGGTGAATCCCATACTCGCAAGATTCAGTAACGCCGTGGCCATACTGAAAAGCATGATGGTGACAAACTTACCGAGAACCAGCTCAACACGCTTAGCCGGGCTGATCAGAAGAGTCTCCATGGTGCCGCGTTCTTTCTCGCCAGCTCCGAGATCGATGGCCGGATAGAACGCTCCTGTGAGTGCCATAATCACCAGCATCGCCGGGAACAATTTGCTCCAGACGTTGGCGGATACCTGATCTTCCTGAGCCACTTCGACCCACTGCAGTCGAGCCGGATGCTGCAGTTCGAGCGGAATCGACGCTTTCCGGAAGCTCGCCTCACGAATCTGATCTTCCCAGCTGGTCAGCGCAGCTTTTACTCGAGTGAACGCCATCAGGGACTTATCGTCAGCACTGTTTCTGATGACCACGATCTGACGTGGGCTCTGGTCAGCCGTGATCGCAGCACGCTCGGTGATCTGTTTCTGCATTGACGCCAGCGATTCACTGTATCCCTCAGGCACGATCATCAGCACCTGAATGCCGCTGGCGGAAAACTGGTCGGTCAGACGCTGCTGAGCTGCATTCAGAGTGGCAGGATCCTTCCAGGCCTGAAGTTCTCGAAGGCCTGTCTGCAGGTCACGAGCTGCATTCAGCAATTCCGAGGCCGGGAGTTCGCCAGGGACCAGCACCGCGGGCACTTCAGTTTCTTCACTGGCGCGATCCGTCACGACTCGAAGCCGATCCGCGTCCGACTTACCATCCTGATAGAGCGTCTCCAGAATCCCCTGATCGTTCAGAAACTCCGGTTTATCGGGAAGACCATCAGCATTCAGAATGACGACGGTTCGACGCTGTTCACTGAACGTCAGCATCATTTCCACGATGCCCAGCCCGAGCATCGGGTAGAGCAGCACGGGAAGAATCGTGATCATGAACAGCGTCCGCCGGTCGCGAAGCTGGTCACGCAGTTCTCGCATGATGATCAGACGAGTGTTTCGAAGATTCATGACACGGGTTCCTCCTCACGCCGCTGAATCAGTTCGAAGAACAGTTCCTCAACATCAGGCTGCTGATAGCGTTCTGCCAGTTCCGGCAGAGTTCCTTCCGCCAGAATGCGACCGCGGTGAATGATGCCGATGCGATCACAAAGCTTCTCAACTTCTCGCATAATGTGGGTCGAGAAGATGATGCATTTTCCCTGATCACGAAGCAGTGCAACCGCTTTGAGCACGTTTCTGGCCACCAGAACATCGAGCCCTGAAGTGGGTTCGTCAAAAATGATCACCGGGGGATCATGGACGATGGTCCGAGCGATCGAGACTTTCTGTTTCATACCGGTCGACATCTTGCCACAGAGCCGATCTCGGATGTCATTCATCTGAAGCATGTCGAACAGATACTCGATGCGTTCGCGAAGCCGATCTTCCGGAATTCCATAGAGACGACCATAGTATTCCACCATCTCCCAGGCGGTCATTCGGTCATAGATCCCGGTATTGCAGGACATGAACCCGATTCGGGCGCGAACGCCTTCGGGATCTGGAACCACATTCAGTCCGTCAATCTCCGCGAGACCGCTCGTGGGTCGGAGCACGGTACTGAGGATTCGGAGGCAGGTCGTTTTGCCGGCACCGTTTGGACCGAGAAGACCGTAGATCTCCCCTGCTCGGACTTCGAACGAGACATCATCGACAGCACGGAACGCACCATTTCGTGCGCCGTCGAATTCTTTGACCAGTCGATGCACTCGGATCATAAACGGCCGCCGGAATCAATCTGCAGAGATTTCCATCCGGCAGGTTCAGGCTCGACATGCGATCGACGATCGCATTCCGGTGCTCTGCATCGTTTCCCTGACGGTCCGGCGAAAGCCTAACACATCTCTGAGACGAGGTGGTTCGGGAACATCAGATGCCGAAAATGTTTATGGCTGCAGAATCGGCAGAATTGAACGAGACGGCCCTGCTGTCGCAGTCGCGACCGGATCGTTGCTGCTGTACTGATCGATGTAGTCGTAGAAGACATTCCGCTGGCGAGGAATGTAACCGGAATTCCGAATGCACTGGCGGATCGTTTCGACGGTCAGGTGATGCACCGTTCCCGCCTGCGAAACGACGTTCTCTTCGATCATCAGGCTGCCCATGTCATTGGCCCCAAAGAGCAGCGCGAGCTGGCCGATCTTTTCGCCCTGAGTCACCCACGATGACTGAATGTTCGGAACGTTGTCGAGATACAGACGGCTGACCGCCTGTGTGCGAAGGTATTCGAACGCTCCCGCAGGCGGCACATGAGCCATGTCTGTATGGTCCGGCTGAAATGTCCAGCAGATGAACGCTGTGAATCCGCCGGTCTCATCCTGCAGCTGTCGGATTCGGTCGAGATGTTCGATCCGTTCCGCCAGCGTTTCCACATGTCCGAACATCATGGTCGCGCTGGACTTTCCGCCCATTGCGTGCCAGACCCGCATCACATTGAGCCAGTCGTCGGTCAGGACTTTACCACGAGTGATCTCACGACGGACTCGATCGACGAGAATCTCTCCGCCGCCTCCCGGCAGACTTCCCAGTCCTGCAGCTTTCAGACGTTCCAGAACGGTTTTCAGCGGGAGGTGGCTGATCTTTGTGAAGTGATGAATCTCCGGCGGACTGAATCCGTGAATATTCACCGCTGGAAAATGCTGCTTCAGTGTTCGAAGGGTCTCCTCGTACCATTCGAGCGGCAGTTTGGGATGGAGGCCGCCCTGCAGCAGGATCTGGTCACCACCGAGTGCCACAGTCTCCTCAATTTTCTTCAGCAGCACGTCCATCGATAGAACGTAAACTTCCGGATGCGCCGGTGGTCGATAAAAGGCACAGAAATCACAGACTGCCGTGCAGGCGTTCGTGTAATTGATGTTTCGGTCGATGTTATAGGTGCGAAAGGGTTCCGGGTGCATGCGACGCGTGACAGCATCGGCAGCAGCGCCGATCGCCGCCAGGTCGTGTGACTGGAGGATCGTGAGTCCCTCTTCGGGAGTCAGCCGGTCGCCGGCGACAGCTTTTTCAAGCAGAGACGAGATCTCGGAAGACGATTTCAACATGAGAGTCCACCAGTTGATGGCGAGCCGCAAGCTCGCAGAACAGACGTAAACCACTTCGCTCGGCGCTCGTCAGGCGATAGTGAAGATTCTGAGTCAGATAATGAAGAGCGACGTCCTCGGAAAGCCCCAGCTTGGGTGCTTCAGCGTGAGCGATCGCTCGAATGTTGGCAAGGCCTCGATCGCGAGCCTGTGACAGGGCCTCGTCGACGCCGTCGGTCGCGGAATCCTGCCTTGCCACCCACATTGCAAACACAAAAGGAAGTCCGGTCCAGTCATACCACATCTGGCCAAGGTCCATCACTTCCACGAATTTCTCGGCAGGAGCATGCATGGCTCGGTCGCCGATCAGCAGGACGGCATCCGCCTGAGTATCTGCAGTCGAAGACTCCATCCGCAGAGGCTCCGATTCCGGGAATACGCCGTAACGTTCGGCGAGTATCACCTTCGCCAGAGCGGCGCTGGTCCTGGAACCTTCATCCAGAGCCAGTTTTCGGACTTTACCCGGATGAACCCGGCAGTACAGCTTGACGCTCATGACCTCGCCACGAGCCGCCACGCATGCATCGGAGATGATTTCGTAACCGGGACGGCGAAAGTATTCGACGGACGGAATCAGAGCGACATCCAGCTCGTTTCTGGCCAACGCGTCTGCCAGACGGCTGGGATAGTCCAGGATAAGATCCGCCTCAGGAAGTAACTGGTCAAGCCCTTCGATCAGCGGACGAGAATTCAGATAACTGACTGCACCGATCTGCATGTTTGACTGGACTACCGTGGCCATGGAATTCATCCGTTCAGACATTTCTTCAGAATTCTTCGTCAGCGAGCCCACAAGCCGCTGGTGATCTGATTCTGAAAGAACCACTTCCTGTTTCGACACAGTATATGAGTCTGACGGGAAGGCTCAACTGCGGTTCCGTGCCTCTCCGTGTCGAATTGTCAGGATTGGCGAAATGTCGCCAGAAGTTCCGATTTTAAACGTTTTTACACGTCAGACAGGCACTTTCGGAAAGACTTCCTCGTTCCGCACGCTTTGGGAATTCAGAATCTTTCGTCCGGTTCCCCTCTGCTGCTACTATCCGCCGCCGTTCCTTTGATTTAACTCGGCAATCCGTCAGGCAGTCGATGCAGAAGGCGTTTGAAATGGTCTCAGCTCCCGCCCTGAATCTGGCACTCGTGGGCTGCGGTACAGTGGGTTCCGGAGTCGTGCGGATTCTCCAGACACATCCGCAGCTTCTGGCATTGCGCGCAGGGCGTCCGCTGAATCTCCGCCGCGTGGTCGTCAGAGATCTGAAGCGATCCCGGCCGGTGAGTCTCGAGGGTCTGGAAGTTTCCGATGATGTTTCGACGATTCTCAACGACCCATCGATTCAGGTTGTGATTCAGGTGGTTGGAGGGATCAATCCGGCACGCGAGTACATGACCAGCTTCCTGAACGCTGGTAAAGATGTGATCACAGCGAACAAAGCGTTGCTACATGCTCACGGTGACGAGCTGTTTCAGCTGGCGGAAAAGAAAGGTCGCACGATCTGCTTTGAGGCGGCTGTCGGCGGTGGCATTCCTGTCATCTCCGCGATTACACAGGCACTGACCGGAAATCAGATTCTCTCCATCGAAGCCATTCTCAACGGAACGAGCAACTTCATCCTTTCAAAGATGCTCGACGGGAAGCAGCCTTACGAGGAAGTGCTCGCTCAGGCACAGGCACTGGGCTATGCAGAGGCTGACCCGGCCATAGATGTGGATGGCACCGATGCCGCTCAGAAACTCTCCATTCTGACTCAGCTGGCATTCGGCACGCGAGTAACGCTGGAACAGATCGTGAGACAGGGGATTCAGAATCTGGAACTGATGGATCTTCAGGTCGCTGCTGAGCTGGGATATCGTGTCAAACTGCTCGCGACGTCGCGGATTTCACGCGGTCGTCTGGAAGTCTCCGTGCAGCCAACTCTCATTCGTGCCGATCGTCCTGTGGCGCAGACCAGCGGCGCCGACAACATTGTGGCCATCGAGGGCGATGCTGTGGGGCTGATTCGCCTTTCGGGAGCCGGTGCGGGACAGATGCCGACCGCGTCTGCTGTTGTTGCAGATCTGGTTGATTATGCATCCGGGCGAGCCGGTATCACGTTTCAGTCACTGCTCCGACTGCGATCGCGTGAGCCGCTGGCAATTCAGCCGCCGGAAGATCTGAGCCGTCGCTATTACCTTCGCTACATGGTGGCTGATCGACCGCATGTGCTTGCGGACATCGCCGACGTTCTCGGGCGCCACAATATCAGCATCAGCAGTGTTCGTCAGGATGAAACGCCGGACGACGTGGACGACCGCGAGGGCGTTGCTCGGCTGGTCATCATGACTCACCGAACAACGGAAGGACGCCTGAAAGCAGCGGGAGAAGAGATTGACCGACTGGAATCCGTTCGTGGTCTCAGCATTCGTCTGCCGATGGGGGACTGATTGCCCACAGTCGATACAGTCCGCCGGCGGTCACCGCACCGGCAGTCGGGGCGATCAGGTACACGATCATCCAGCTGCCGTCCTGAATTCCGGGAAGTGCAATCGAACCCCAGCCGGCCGCGTATGCCACGAGTCGTGGTCCAAGAGCTCTTGCTGGATTGAAGCACGCCTGCGTTAATGGAGCAATCACAGAAATCAGTGCCGCGACCGTGAGTCCGATCAGATACGGATTACGCGGTCCTCCGGGAGCCGAACGATTCTTCGGGTCTGTCATGGCGAAAACAGTCAGCCCGAGAAGAAACGTTCCGAGGAATTCCGCGAAGAACGCCGTGCGGAAAGACACGAGACTACGAAGCTGTTCGTGTTCGGCTGCAGAATACTGAAGATCTCCTGCAGCCAGCCTTCCGGGATTCGGAAAGTAGGTGCCGTAGCACATGGCTGACATCTCACTGCCTGCCTCCCCACGGACAATTCCCTTCTGAGCCTCAAACTGCGAGAGATGGGCTCCGAAGAGAGCATAGAGTGCAGCGGCAGCAAGGGAGGCGCCCAGCAGCTGACCGGCGAAGTAAACCGGAACGAGAGTCAGCGGGAGTTTTCGCCACGCGGCCATCGCAGCGGTGATGGCCGGATTGATGTGCGATCCGCTGAGATCACCGGCTACGTGCCCTGCCATCATGATGGCAACGCCCCAGACGACGGCGACCTGCCAGAGGCCAGCCTGCGCCCCTGTGAGCACAGCGGCATGGACGGCACCACATCCGAGAAAAACCAGGATGAAAGTGCCGATCGTTTCGCCGAGCAGAATTCGGCCGGAAGAATTGTTCACAAGACCATCCGCCGAATTCGCTGTGACTTTCGATATCGCTGAAGCGTCGGAAACCTGGAGGGCGTTGTCAGTCCCTGAATCTGCTGTGATTTGTGATTCAGGCTATGGCCGGCACGCACTGCCATGATCTGGATTCCCGCCTTCGCGGGAATGACTTCGCCCGAAAACATACGGTAGCCAGCGCACTTGACGAGCCGGAGCGAATGGACGTTCCGGCGCGAACGGACCGGGATTTCGTGCAGATCAGAGCTGTTTATGGCAGCGTTTGCAGCGAACGCGAACGTTCACCAGCGCGCCGCACTTCGGGCAGCGTTTCAGTTTCTTGGCAATCTTTGCCTTGGTTCGAGGACGGTAAACCATTGTCAAAATTCTCCCGGGGGCCCGAGCCACGAGTTTCGGGCAGGGCTGCAGATGCTGGATCGGCGACGATGAACGATCTCAGGATACTCGTCAACATTTCAGAGCGGAGATCGAAAGATCGAGGATTTTAGCGGACATTCATTTTCTGAGCAATGCATCAGGTGCGAAGCCGCTGATCTGAGCGGGTTGTGGAAGAGTTACTGCAGCGGCTTCCCGAAAATGGAAAACACGTTGCAGAACACAGCCACCGGAGGAAGTTCTTGACTGATTTACGAGGTTTCTCTAACGTCCCTGCGTTCTTGAGCATCCAACGTCCCTGAATCTTACACTGGAAAGTGCCGCGGCATGTCCGATCTGATTGTTCCTCATGGTGGGTTGTCTGAGCCTGTTTGCTGTACGGTTGGCGAGGCCGAAAAGGCAGCGTTTCTCGCTGAGGCTCAGACTCTGACGAAGGTTCCCGTATCGCTTGCCGACCTTTCCTCAGTCTATCGCTTCGGTGACGGCACACTCAGCCCGCTGACCGGACCGATGAACTCGTCCGAATGGAATCAGGTGCTCACGGAATCGACTGTGACATCGGGCGGGAAAAAGTACGCGTGGACGATTCCGATCGCATTCCCCGTGGACAGCGCTGTTGCGAAAACGATCAAAGCTGGCCAGAAAGTGGCGCTCGTCAATCCCGCAGGCGACATCGTGGCCACCGTTGATCTCAATGATGTTTACGTCTGGGACAAAGCCGCCTATCTGAAGAGTGTCTACGGCACCGGTCGACTTGATCATCCGGGTGCTGACATGGTGGTCAAGAACGACGAAAAGATGACTCACCTGATTGGTGGAAAGATTCGCGCTCTGCCGCAGCCGAAGAATCCGGAATTCGGCAAGTACGTTCTGACGCCTCGCGAAGTGCGGAAACGCCTTGCGGAGACCGGATGGAATGCAGTCGTGGCGTTCCAGACCAGAAATCCACTGCATCGGGCTCATGAGTATGCCATGGTGTATGCTCTGGAGGAACTCATCCGTGCCGGGAAGAATGCCGGTGCGGTACTGAATCCGCTGATCGGCGAAACCAAGGGCGATGACGTCAATGCTGTCGTTCGAATGAAGACCTACGAGGCTCTGATTTCAAGCCGCGGACTTGGCGAAGGCGACAGTGACACTTCACTGTGGGGACCACGAAAGGAAAGCGTGCCTGATCGCGTTCTCCTTCTCGGCCTCGACATCAAGATGTTCTACGGTGGTCCGAAAGAGGCGGTGATGCATGGCATCTATCGCCAGAACATGGGCTACACACACATTGTGATCGGTCGTAAGCATGCGGATGCGCCATACCATGACGGCTCGACGATCTGGGGTGACTTCGACGCTCAGGAAATCTTCCACAAGCTGAATGGTGACCTGAAGATTTCTCCGATCAACGTTGGATTCGCCGCCTACTACGACTCCGTCGGCCGCGTCGACCTCATGGAGAAGCATCCCAAGGAAGAAAAGCCGGTCTTCATTTCCGGTAAGGATGTCCGAACCACTCTGCAGGCCGGTAAGCTGGTTGACTCTCGTATCATGCGAGAATCCACATCGAGAATTCTTGCTGAGGCCATGAAGCAGGCCTGATCTCATCGGAAGCCCGTCGCGAGGGAATCTTCGGAATTCATCCGCGACTCAGGCGACACCGGAATCGCTTCTTCAAAGAACCGGTCGGAACACAGTTCCGGCCGGTTCTGTTTTTATTTGCTCTTCCGAAGCTTTGCGGAAAAACTGATTCGCAAAGCCAACGATTCTCATCTGCGTTGATGTCATTCAGAATTGGTCGTGTCGTCAACAGTTAACGGTGCAGCTTCATCAGAGGTGCCGTCAGCGGTGAAATGGCCGTCCTGCAGCTGGTGTGCCTGCGCTTCGCTTGTCACACCCTACGGACAACGGACAGCTGCCCCTGATTTGTAATTGAGAAATGATTTCGAGAAACTTCGATCTGGAAAGTTGAACGTTCGTCACCACAGTTCCGCATGATACCAGCAGGACAGATGAATCCGGATCCCGTCACAGTTCGTCGCATACTGCCGGAACAGGTCTTTCCTGCAGTTCAGATTCTGAGGGCATCACGGCTCGGCTTTTCGCTCTCTGTGATGATGATATCAGTCGTCGCTCTGCTGCTGCATTGCGACTGTTCTTCACGGAATCCTGACGAAAAATCAGCGACGATCTCAATCGGTACTCGTTCCATCTTCCCTGCGACTGCGGTTCACAAGCCTTCCGGAGTTGTACGTGAGTTCTCTCTGCTCATCGAGTCTGTCCCGGCCAGACTTCCGACGATTCTGTCGGCGACCGTTGAAGCCTTCAGCCAGACAGTTCGAGAAGGTTTCCCCGGAAACTGGCGTCGACTTCTGGGTGTGATCTGGAATCTGATGGTGCTGGCAGTCACTGCGGTTGCAGTCGGTGTGATCTGCGGAGCTGATGTTTGTCGGGATGAAGGGATAGGAGCAGTTCGTGCAGTCTTGACGGCCGTAAAGCGACTGCCGGCCGCATTGATGACCACCGGACTGGCGGTTGTGCTGGTCTGGCTTCCCTGGAGCCTGCTCTATGGCACTGGACGCTTTCTCACCTGGACGGGATCAGCGTCAATTCTGCCCTCAGTGACGGAATGCTTTCTCTGGCTGATGTCGTTCTGCTGCTGTCTGTGGACGATCGTGATCCCTGTCAGCTGGATGCTCTCACTGGCTGCTATCGCCGTGGACGACTGTCATGGAACCGACGCACTGAGTCGCGGAATCAGTTACACGCTTTCGCATCGCCTGCAGTGCCTGATTTATGCCGGGCTCACACTGTTGTTCATGCTGGTCTTTGGTGAGATGCTGCAGATCTTTGCGGATGCCGCCACTGATGTGGCTCAACGTTTCTTTTCTGACCGTTCCCTGATGATGTTGACAACGCTGATTCAAGGACGTGACATCGTCGATCAGACTGTTTCCGGCCGGACAGCATCCACCGTCGTTGCCGCATACCGACTGGGAGTCATTCTCTGTGGATCGACGATCAGCTACGTCCTGCTTCGATATCGGGAAGATGGGATTTCAGTGCGCGAGATGAAATCGGCTGCCGAATGCCTTCGCGGGTTCTGCGGCACTCGCGGCTGGATCGTCTGTCGGTGCCCCCGGGATATAGTGACTACTGCGGCGGCGTCAACGGGACAGCACCGGTGATTTGTGGCAGTGTGGCAACCTGACCGCTGAGAATTCGGCGAGCATAGTCATAGAAGTCTCCGACCGCAGGTTCTCCGATGAACACGTCTCGAAAATGACGAACGATCGCTTCCGCCGAACGCATTCGCTCGGGAGATTCATTCGACGACCTCAGTACGGGATCAGCCTGACTCAGCCGTTCATGGATCAGCGACTGGCATTTCGGATTCTCCAGCAGCTTCTGGCGATTCTTCTGAACTCGTTCGTCGACCAGCAGCAGCATGAAACGACTGTTGGCGTGATCGCGAATTGCCGGTTCTTCTTTCAGTCGTTCCTTGAGTTCGTGGTAGAGCTCGATGGCTTCGAGCGGATTGCGTTTCTCGTCTCGTTCCGCTTTCAGAGCGGAATCGTAAGCTTTTTCGAGCGGATCGTCGCTGCTTCGATCAAAACGGACCCGATTCTCAGCCTGATTGTCGAGAACCTTCATCTGAATGCGGTCCGCCCAGTCCTGAATCTCCGCACGATACTTCCCTTCTGGAAAATCCTGAAGGTACGGCAGCATCACTTTCTCACGGACGTCCCGCTGCACTGATTCCTCCGTGCTGGACCAGCCTTCCTTGGCTGCGAGATATCGAGCGGCTTCGCCTGGAGGCATCGAAAACCAGACCGTCGCAGCGATGACCAGTGCGAGACAGATTCCGAGAAACCAGGCCTGTTCGTAGAACTGGCCCTGATCTCGTTTCTTCTTTTTTTTCTTCTTCGCGGTCTTCCCGTTGGCCGCTTCATTTGCTGTCTGGACCGTCGCACCGCCTCCACCAATCATTGTCGCGGATGATGCGATGACCTGCGACTCCTTCATCTTTTGAAGAATCGTTGTGAGTTCCGTATGCACTGCGAGCGCATCGTGAGGGCGATCATCGGGATCTTTTGCCAGAAGCCTTTCGATGAGTGCATCCAGCCAGATCGGACAGCTCGGTACAAGTTCTCGCGTGTTTCTGGGATCGTCGTTGAGATGCTGCATGAGCATCTCCGCCGGATTGTCGCCGATGAACGGCGTCTCACCGGTCAGACTTTCGAAGAGCAGGCACCCTGTGGCGTAGAGGTCTGTCTTGCGAGAGATCGGTGCATTCCCGTGGATCTGTTCGGGAGCCATATACGCATAGGTGCCGACCGTTTTTCCGGCAGCGGTGAGCGCCGTTGCTTCGGTGTCTCTGGCAATCCCGAAGTCCCCCAGCTTCAGACGGCCTCGACGACTGATGAAGAGATTCGCAGGCTTGAGGTCGCGATGAATGATGCCGGCATTGTGAGCGTGTTCCAGCGCACTGCAGAGCTGTCTGCCGACCTGAATGGTCTGTTCCCATGTCAGAGTTCGACGCTTCTTCAGAATGTCCTGAAGCGAACCTCCGTCGATGAACTCCATGGCGTAGTATCGCTGGTTGTCCTGAGTTCCACCGCCGTAATAGCGGACGATATTCGGATGACTCATTCTTTTCAGAATGTCGATCTCTCGTTCAAATCGCTTCAGCAGTTTCACGTCAGACGAAAGTGCCGGAGTCAGTACTTTCAAGGCAACGCGTTTTCCTGTGGGCGTATGAGTTGCCAGATAGACAATTCCCATGCCCCCGGCACCGAGCTGCCGATCAACAAGGAATGGTCCGATCTGTCGCCGCGTCATGGATCGAATCGCTCTGCCGAAATTGAATGGAAAAACAGAAATCAGTCTGCAACGGTTCGCCATTCATTTTGACGAACCCACCTGCGGCAGGCAACACGCTCGATCCACTAACTCGCCAGCTGACTGTCAAAAAAACAAACGGGAACGCAGTTTCGGTCCATCAGTCATTGACCGATGTTCTCAGGAAACCGTTCAGGCAGACGGCGGAGACTGCCGAGGTCGACGCGTTGCGATTTATGAGTACTGCTTCCGCCGCAGTGCGGCAGAGCTGCAGATCCCGGACGAGGCTGCGCAGGCAGAAGGGGATCGGAATCATCTCTGGTTTCGATCCGGGGCCGGAGCAGATCACGCGAAATCGGGGCGTTCAGTGCAACGCCTGCTGAAGGTGCGATGATTCCTGAAGGGGACTGAAACCAGAGAGCAAATCGATTGAATAAAGCAAATTGATTCTATAAATCCGCGTTTTCGGAAAAATGGGAAGAAACCGAACAACCGGGTTGTCGATCAAGCCAGTTTTCCTTGCGGTGTTTTCTGTCACCGATTGCTGGCGATGTGTGTTTTTTCCACTCAGACGCTGCGGCGTTTCTGGAAGTGACTTCTTCGGCGGAAGAATCTCAGTGCTGGCAACAACTCCGTACGGTGAGAGCATCTGATCACCTGCAGCATCGGTCTGCTCAATGGAATAGTCTACTGAAAACGCTCTGAACGTCACAACCTGGTTGAGACCTCCATGAGTGCTGGTTAGGATGCGACTCAGCTTAGGAATTCTCAGAGGCATGGAATTCAGAACCAGTTCCTCCGGCGGCAAAGGTCCTGGACCTTGCGGAACTGATTCAGACAGCTGTGCCCTGATAAATCAGGATTCATGAGTCAGAGTATTGCAGGGTGATCGCGGCTTTCAGGAGGAGTGTTTCCTGAACAGTGGGTTCAGGTCCTGAATTGTCCGTCGCGTTACGCCGCACCACCGATGATGGACAGAAAATTGGAAATCACAGAAGTTCGAATCAAACTGGTCACAGACCTGGATGACAGACTCCGAGCGTTCTGTTCAATTACGTTCGATGGTGAGTTCGTCGTACGTGACCTGAAGATCATCGAGGGTCAGCGCGGTCACTTTGTTGCGATGCCCAGTCGAAAATTGATGGAAAAGTGCATTCGCTGTGCCGGCAAGAACGAGGTAAGAGCTCGATTCTGCGGTAACTGCGGCACCCGCCTTCCGGAATCCAGGCATGTGCGGGCCGATGGTGGCAAGCCTCGAATGTTCGCTGATATCGCTCACCCGATCAACGCATCCTGCCGTGATCGGATCGAAAGCACGGTGCTTCGTGCCTTTGAGGAAGAGCGGCAGCTTGCGAAGGATCCAAACTACATCTGTCGCTACGACGACTATGATGATTCGCTTTCGCACGGACCGAGTAACAACTGATCGGTCTCAAAGACTGACTAGTGCTCTGCAAAACCCCCATTGAGTGGTCGTCATTCCCGCGCAGGCATGAATCCAGTGCCCCGGTGTGGAGTCCCGCATGGGCGCACATGACTGCCTGCGCTGAAATCGACGCATCAATGTGCACTAGGGGAATGCCAGCATATAACATTGCGGGTAGAGCACATCTGCCATCATGGAAATCTTCTGGTGATCGGGAACGCGCCTTGCCAACACGGCAGAATCTGCGAAACTACAGGCCTGCGTTATTGAGAAATCCACCCCCTCGCATCCATCCATTCACTTCTCATTGCCTGCCTACCCGAACGGCGAGAGTCTTCCATGTTGTTGACAATTCTTCGAGTGGCCTATTTCCTCGTTTGTGCTGGCGCAATTCTCGCCTACATTCAGACTGAAGATCTGGTAACCGGAGCACAGACCGGGCTTCCGTACGTCATCGAGCAGCACAAGGTTGCATCGTTTTTTGGGTTGCTTCTGATTTCACAGGTTGTGACGATCGTCGACCTGATCATTCGCAAAAAGAGAATCGATGTCATTTCTGCGATCTACTTCGGCCTGCTGATCGGAGTCCTGCTCGCCTATCTCATGAATCAGGCTCTGACTCTGGTGGTGCCAGCGTCAAACGCATTTCACACGGTCGTGGTGCTCCTGACACTTCTGATCATGCCCTATATCTGCGTGTCACTGATTCTGCAGACGAAGGATGATTTTCGATTTCTGATCCCGTATGTCGAGTTTCAGCGGGAACTGAAGGGCGGGCGTCCTCTGGTCGTTGACAGCAGTTCGCTGATTGACGGACGTCTGGCCGACGTGATTGAGACTCAGATCATCGAATCACAGCTTCTCGTGCCGGATTTCGTACTCGCTGAGGTCCAGGACATCGCGGACAGCGGCGACAAGAATCGGCGAATTCGCGGACGACGCGGTCTCGAAGTACTTTCGAAGATGCAGCAGAGTCGCCACGCTGACGTTCGAATTCATGAAACTCAGCGCACCGATTTCAAAATGATGACGGTCGACCAGAAAATCGTCGCACTGGCAAAACAGCTTCGTGGCGGCGTGATCACGAATGATTTTAATCTGAACAAAGTCGCCACTGTTCAGGGCATTCCGGTGATCAACCTCAATGACGTTGCTGCCGCTCTGAGGCCGCGTTACATCCCTGGTGAACGACTGCAGCTTCGAATCATAAAGGAAGGGGAAGCACCGACTCAGGGAGTCGGTTACCTTGATGATGGAACCATGGTGGTCTGTGAAAATGCTGCTCATCAGATCGGGCGGGAACTGAGCGTGATCGTGACGAGCGTTCTGCAGAGCAGTGCCGGGCGAATGATCTTCGCGCGTATGGTGTTTCGCGCCGGTGGCGAAGGCGGAAACGGAGAGATTTCCGAATCCTGAGTTCACAGGGAACAGTATCGAGGTCGTTTCAAAACCGGGACTGGCTCCCGTCGGGCAGGAATGTTTCTGCAGAATCTGCAGAGGGATAGTGCCTGGGCTGATTTTGAATTCCGCTCTGCATTCCCGGGTTGAGTGAGCTTCTTTATGAAGAGACGGAGCATCAGGAACGTTTCGGCCTCGGAAGGGTCTCGAGGGGTTTCGAGAAAGAAGTTCCTGACCGCCTCTGCAACCGCGCTTGCAGGTCTTTCGGGGCATCCCTCGGCCGTTTCGCGAGTTTCCGAAGAGGCGGGATCGACGGAGGGACGCAACGGCCGAGCTCGATCGACAATCCTCTTCTTTCTCTGTGGTGGTGCATCACAGATCGACACCTGGGACATGAAGCCCGATGCACCGGCTGAGATTCGCGGTGAGTTTCAGCCGATTCAGACGTCAGCTCCCGAAGTTCAGCTTTGTGAGCATCTGCCGCTGACCGCCAGACAGGCTCATCATCTGGCTGTGATTCGATCGGTGGACGGAACCGATCCAACCAATTCGCATCTGGGATATTACCGCCATCTGACAGGCCACGAGCTGGATCCGGCGACGATCCGTGTTCCGGCCGAAAGACGGCAGCAGCCGGATGACTGGCCATTCATCGGTTCGGTTGTCTCCGCGAAGTTACCTCGAGAAAGTGGTCTTCCGGGAGCTATTTCCTACCCATGGATTCCGGAGGGACCTCCTGATATTCGAGCGGGCCAGTTTGCCGGCAAGCTGGGAATCGAACACGATCCGCTGTATCTGTTCGGCAATCCACAGTCCCCGATGCATTTTCAGGCTCCAGCCCTGACGCTCGACGGACAGACCACCTTGGAAAAGCTGCTGAATCGACGCGTGCTTCTTGATGAACTCGGAGAATCACGCCGTCGTATCGCGGCTCATCAGCATGCTGAGCTCTGGCAGCAGCAGCATGATCGAGCATTTTCGCTTCTTGCTTCCATGGCAACTGCCGATGCCTTTGACCTGACGAAAGAACCTGAATCACTTCGTCACCGATACGGAATGACAATCAACGGAATGGGGTTGCTGCTGGCTCGCCGTCTGGTGGAAGCAGGAGTTCCGTTCATCACGGTGTACTGGATGCCGGACAAGGTACGAGCGGAAGAGCTCCGATGTTCGAGTGCCGGGGGCTGGGATACTCATGGAAATAACTTTCAGTGTCTGCGGGAGATGCTTCTTCCGGAGTTTGATCGAGGTTTCTCTGCATTGCTGGAGGATCTGTCTGATCGGGGACTGCTGGAAACAACGCTGGTGCTTGTCACCAGTGAAATGGGCCGACAGCCGAGAATTGGTGATCCGCGTTCGGGAGGTGTGACGGGCGCCGGTCGAGATCACTGGACATACTGCATGACCGATCTGCTGGCAGGTGGAGGCATTCGCGGGGGACAGGTCTTCGGAAGCAGCGACAGATACGGTGAGTATCCGCTGGAGAAGCGAGTCACCCCAGCTGACATCGCGAAAACGATTTACCACTCGATGGGGATCACGGATCTTTCCGCAGTTGACAGGCAGAATCGCCCCTGGAATATACAGGAAGATGGAAGACCGCTCCTCGAACTTTTCTGATCTCTGGGATCTGCTGCATCCGCATGGAATCGCACGACGAAAATTTTCCGACATCGGCAGAATTCGATATCAGTATTCTGAATTCGATTGTCGATCCGATCGCAGTACTTGACGAGAACGGCATCATTCGGGCTGTCAACGATGCCTGGATTCAGTTCGCCACACAGAATGGGGGATCAGCGGTCGCAAGCGAGACGGTCGGGCAGAATTATCTGACCGTCTGTGAAAATGCGACCGGAGGGCGAGTGGATTGTGAAGCGAATGCGGCGCTCAGCGGTCTCAAGGCTGTACTCAGTGGTGATCTGCCGGAGTTTCACCTCGACTATGCCTGCCATTCGCCATCTGAGCAGCGATGGTTTCATATGAGAATCGTTCCGCTCAACGTCCAGAGTCGACGACGTGGAGCGATTATCTCGCACATGGAGATTACTCGGCGTGTTCGTGCCGATCAGGCTCTGCGCAGTAGTGAAGAACAGCTCAAGTTTGCACTGGAAGCAACCTGCGACGGTCTTTGGGACTGGGATATCCGGTCCGGAGACGTGTATTTCAGCGACCAGTGGCTGCGTTTGCTCGGTTATCAACGATCGGACGTACCGGCTCGTGTGGAATTCTTTTTCGAAATCCTTCACCCTGACGACCGTCCTCATGTTGAGCGAGCACTGGAGGAGCATTTCGCCGGTCGTGCTCCAGTGAAGCAGCACGAAGTCCGCCTGAAAACGAAATCAGAAGGATATCGCTGGTTTCTTGATCGAGGAAAGGTGGTCATATCGGACGCCGCCGGCAGACCGCTTCGAATGGTCGGCACCATTACTGAGATCACGAATCGCAAGCGAAACGAAGCGGCGCTTCAGGAGAGCCAGCTGCGGACGCGACTTCTCATTCACGCAGCCAGTATTGGTCTCTGGGACTGGGATCTCGTGACTCAGGATGTTTATTTTTCGCCGGAATGGAAGCTCCAGCTTGGTTATCTGGATTCAGAGCTGCCCAATCGTTACGAAGAATGGAGAGATCGTCTTCATCCGGATGACCTCGAAGCCACGATGGCAGCGGTCACTGATTTCATCAACGGCAGACGGCCGAATTATGATGCTGAGTTTCGGATGCGTCATAAAGACGGCTCCTGGAGATGGATGTTTGCTCGAGCGGATTTTGCAAGGGATGCCGATGGTCACCCGATTCGCATGATGGGCTGTCATATCGACATCACTGACCGACGACGTGCCGAAACTGCTCTGCGGGCCAGTGAGTATGAACTTCGACTGATCACAAGCAACATTCCCGGTCCGGTGGCACGCGTTGATCGGAACCTTCGATACCTCTTCGTCAATAATCAGTATCACCGACTCTTCGGGATCCCGGTTGACGAGGTGACTGGAAAAACGATTCCGGAGGTCATCGGACCAGTGATCTTTGCTCGCGTGGAACCGCACATTCGAACGGTACTCAGTGGCCGCCGGGTTACGTTCGAGAACCACTACCCACTTCGTACCGATGAAACAATCCACAGCCTTATCCACCTCGTACCTGACTTCGATCAGGATCAGAACGTCGTTGGATTCTTCATTATTGGCTTTGAAATTACTGAACTGAAGCATGCTGAGTCTGCTCGGGAAGCAGCCGTAACGCGACTTCAGAAACTGGCAGATCGCGTCCCCGGAGTCGTGTATCAGTTTCGACGCCGGAAGGATGGTACTTATTGTTTTCCGTACGCAAGCAGCAGGATCCGAGATCTGCTCCGTGTCTGCCCGGAGGAACTGAAGAACGACGGTGCCACCGCATTCGCGAACGTTCATCCGGAAGACCTGCCGGATGTGCTCAATTCGATTGAAGTCTCAGCGGCGAACCTGACCCTCTGGCAGGCTGAAGCCAGATTTCTGTTTCCGGATGGAGTTCAGTACTGGCTTTCCGGAAGCGCATCACCGGAACTGGAACCTGACGGCTCTGTGCTCTGGAATGGCTTTATTCAGGACGTGACGCAGCGAAAGCAGTCGGAAGCAGCACATGCGTCGCTCGAAGCTCAGCTGCGTCAGTCACAGAAGATGGAAGCCATCGGAACACTGGCCGGCGGCATTGCTCATGATTTCAACAACATACTGACGGCAATTCTCGGGAATACAGATCTGGCGGCACAGTATGTCGGTCACACTTCGGATCGCGTCAAACGAAGTCTGGATGAAATTCGACGGTCCAGTGTGCGAGCACGAGATCTTGTTTCCCAGATCCTGTCCTTCAGTCGACGACAGCCTGTGGAGAAGCACCGAATCTCACTCAGTGCGGTTGTGAATGATGCTGTTCGGCTGCTGAGAGCCACCTTTCCGGCAAGAACTTCGCTTCATGTGATGATCGCAGCTGACTTGCCGCCCGTTCTCGCGGATACGACACAGCTTCAGCAGGTTCTGATTAATCTTGCCACGAATTCAATGCAGGCCATGAAGGGTCGCTCCGGCGAAATTCATATCGGTCTCGACACGGTCAGTTCTGGTTCTGCGATCTTCGAAAGACACCCGACACTCAGATCGACTGCGTCTGCCTCCACCGACCGATATGTTCGTCTGACTGTCAGCGACAACGGCCCGGGAATGGACGCTGCCGTAAAGGATCGGATTTTTGAACCGTTCTTTACCACCAAATCGGTTGACCAGGGGACGGGACTCGGACTCGCCGTCGTTCACGGAATTGTTCAGGCTCATCATGGTGTTATCGAGGTGGAGAGTCAGCCCGGCGCTGGAGCAGTCTTTACAATCTATCTGCCAGGCGAGGATCCGGCTTCAGGACTGCCCGAAGAGTTGATTCCGGGCGGCGCTGGCGCGATTCTTACCAGCGTGAGTCATGATCATGAGATCGTTTACATCGATGATGATCCGGCCGTGATGAACGTGATCCAGCGATTGCTCGACGGCCGTGGTTTTCATGTGCACGGATTCACTGACCAGCCGACTGCACTGGAGTTTATTCAGCAGAACGCTGATCTCATAGCGGCCGTTGTCACCGATTACAACATGCCCGGAATGCAGGGCGTTGATGTCGCACGAGCGGTCAAGAAGATTCGGATTGATCTCCCTGTGGCTGTGATTTCCGGGCTGATAGACGAGGATCTGCAGGCTGCAGCTGAAGAGGCCGGAGTGCGAGAACTGATCAGCAAGCCGTTTCAGCTGGACAGGTTCATCCAGACCGTTCGAAGAATGATTCAGAGCGGCTGAGTGGAACGGCGCTGGGCGAATTCATCTCTGACGAGCGATCAGGAACTCCGCCAGAACATCTTCATACGACCGATCCATCGTCGTAAAACGATAGTCAACGTTGCTCTGACGCGTTGTCTGGCGAATTTCCTTCATCCATTCTTCGATCGCTTCGCGATACCGGGACGCCACAGACACAGGATCAATCAGCATCGGCGGCGCTCCTTCAAGATCCAGAAACCGTACCGGCCGATCAAACTCAAATTCCAGCTCGCTGCGTCCAAGAACATGAAACAGCACCACGTCATGTCGGCGAAATCTCAGATGCTGAAAACAGCTCTGCAGTTCTGCGGAGTCCACGAACAGGTCCGAGATGATTACAACCAGAGCCCGCCTTGGGATCTGTTCAGCCACTTCGTGGAGAGTCTGAGTCAGTGTCGAAGTTCCTTCGGCTCGAATCGCTGAAAGCTCGTCAAGGATGAATCGCAGGTGAGCAGAGCTGCGTTTCGGGGCGATCCTCCGATTTGTGAGCGAATTGGAGAAGTAAACACCCACCGCATCACCCTGTGTAGCGGCGAGACACGCGAGAGTACCGGCCAGCTGACGTGCGCAGGCGATCCGCGAAACTTCCGATGGATGACGAGCGCTGGAAGGAATGGGTTCGGAATAATTCATCGAACCGCTGGTATCAATAACGAGGCAAAGCCGAAGATTGGTGTCAGCCTCGAACTCCTTGATGAAATAACGATCACTCCGCCCCCAGGCTCGCCAGTCAAGCCTGCGTGTGTCATCTCCGGGTACGTATTTTCGATACTCCGAAAACTCAAGGCTGGATCCACGAGACTGGCTTCGGTGACGCCCGGACACATTGCCTGACATCGCAAACCGAGCATTCAGCGGTAGAGCTGACAGCCGTCCGAGGACTCCGGGATCGATAAAGTCTCGCAAGGTCTCAGTATCCCGAGAGAACAGGAAAACAGAAAAACTGTTATGGAAGTCGCCCGAATGTCATGATCGTGATGTCGTCGTTCTGCTCACGACCATTGGCATGAAGCCGCACATCGGCCAGAAGTGACTTCCCGATTTCTTCCGGATCTGCGGAGCTCTTCGAGACGAATTCACGCACGCGTTCTTTCGTATAGAGCCTGTTCTCGGGATCCATGGCTTCGTCGACACCGTCCGTGATGAGTACAAAAGTTTCACCGGGTTTGATCTGTCGCTGTGAAACCGCGTACGGATAGTCTTCCATGATCCCGATCGGAATTCCGATCGACTCATCCTGAAATTCTTCCACAGTACCATCAGGCAGCCTGATGAGCGGTGACATGTGTCCGCCATTCGCCAGTGTAATCACGTGCGTTTTCAGATCGATGACCCCGAGAATGTAGGTCACAAACCGACCTTCGACCATGCTGTGACACATATGTGCATTGATTCGCTGAATGGCGGTCGACACATCATCCGTGAATGACATCGTATTCTGAACGACGCTGGCAATACGCGCCATGATCAAAGCACCAGGGACACCTTTCCCGGCCACATCTCCGAACGAAATGCAGACCTTTCTGCTACCGATCGGAAAGCAGTCGAAATAATCTCCTCCGACTTCCTGAGCCGCATGGTAGGAAGCAAAAAAGCGATACCCCGGGATCTCAGGGAGTTTCTCCGGCAGCAGAGCTTTCTGAACTCCGCTGGCGATTCGCATCTCTTTATCCTGCTTCTGTTTTTCGAGCCAGGCCTGCATCAGGCGAGCGTTTTCGTAGGAATGAGCAGCCTGAGACGCGACCGCCAGCAGAAGTTCCAGGTCGTCATCCGTGAATCGTTTCATCGGATTCTGACTGTCGAGATTGATGACACCAAATGGTTCACCATCGCGTCCCAGAAGCGGAACACACAGCATCGAGTGAATCGTCAGACTGGAAATCGATTCACTCGCGCTGAATCGCGAATCACTGGCGGCATCGGCAGAAAGAATCCCGGCTCGATCAGTGAGCACCTTTTCGAGAACGGTTCGGCTGAGCCTGACGGATTCGTCATCAGACTCCGATCGGCGTTTCTGAGCATAAGGCAGAAGACGGCTTTCCGGGTTGTCGCGGATAAGAATCGTGCCTCGATCCGCCTGTGGAAAGATGTCAAACAGCGTATCAAGAATCTTTGGTGCGATGTTCTGGATCTCAACCGTACCGGCGAGACTCTGATTGATCTTCAGAATCCCCTTCAGTTTCTCTTCGGGACGAACTTCAAACAGTCCGTACCCCCGCGCTGAAGCCGATCCCATAATCGTCGACGTGGATCCGTCATTCAGATCGACCCCCATCGTCATTCCGAGTGTATCGGTGGATGCGAGTTCATCCTCGAAACGCAGCTTGACCGGTCCGAGCTTGATTCGATCGCCATGCTTCAGAAGCTGAGTCTGGTTCTTTTCCAGCTGTCGGCCATTATGGAACGAGCCGTTGCCGCTCCCGAGATCCTCCAGAAGAATTCGTTCGTCCTGTCGGATCAGCTGCGCATGAAAGCGGGAGACCTGATTGGAATCCAGCTGAATATCGCAGTCGGGATGTCGACCGAGTCGAGCAGGAAAAGTCCGAAGCTCATGAACCAGAGCCTGTCCATCTTTCAGCAGAACGATTCGAGCCATTATTCAGCCTCGCAACGATGACCGATGTCTCTTGATTGGAATCGCCGACTCACTGACTGATCTGCGAAGAATTCCTGGAACGGCTGAAGACTTCATTCGCAGTTCAGACACCCCCGAAGATCGCTTCGACGTTTCCGCGAAGCACGCGTTTTCCCAGTTCCACAGCGCGATCGATACTCCACTTTCTTTCGACGACGAAATCCTCGGCGAGTATTTTTGCCAGGATTCTTCGATACATGGCGAACTTCGGCAGAGCAAACTCCAGTTTGTACATGTCGCTGTAGTAGCCAATCTGCTTCGTGGCCGGAACTGCCTGAAGTCTGCTGCGACAATCTTTCTCGATAAAGACCGGTATATTCGAATACCACCAGTGACCGGATGTGACCACATTCGGAAAGATCCAGGAATAGCTCACCAGTTCCTGATTACTGGTCTCAGACAGAACAGAAATCGGAAATGTGACCCGGGGAAAGCTGTTCAGCAGTCGTTTGTACTGGATCAGTGAAGTCCGGTGATCGTAAAGATCCTGCCCCTGAAACACGCCCGCCTCGTAGACTCGACGATTGACGCCGATCATCAGATCAAAAGGCAGACGAAACTCCTGACAGAACTCCGCCAGAGTCCAGAATACAAAGTTGCTCAGATTTCGCGATTCGTCAACGGAGAGTTCTGTTCCTGCGAACACCTTTGCCACAATTGGGTCTGCGATCGCATTCGAGACGGGTTCCGGTGCAAAATCCGGTGGTAACGAAATGGCACAGGCACGCGCGTGATGTTTCGAAAAGTGTTCAAACAGTTTTCCGATTGATGCTTTCAGCGTGGAGGCACATCCGGGGGACGCATCCGTTGACTTGTGAAGCCTCTTTCGAACCTCCGGCTTACCGAGGTGAAAAACGAGGTCATCAGTCCGAAGACACGGAACGTAGAAGGAGGTATCAAAGCCTTTCAGGGGATCGTCGAAATCGTTGGTCAGGTAGACCTGGTCGAGACCGCTGCGTTCCAGAACAGTCTTCTCCCATTCCGGCGCCGCCATCACTGCAAGCGAACGATCGTACAGCTTTTCCCAATTGGCAACGGTGATTCGTTCCTCGTGGAAATCGAAGAAAACGCGGCACATTTCCAGCAGCCAGCTGTACTGAGCGGTATTCTCAATGGTGGCCAGGTAGGGAATCAGCCGAGCCACCTTTGCTTTCGGTGCCAGCCCCGGTTCTTCAATGCGTTCCTTCGGAAGCCCGGACGAATGAGCAAGCTCCGTGTAGTAGTGGTAACCGAGAATGTCCGCCAGGGAACTTGATGCCGGGGAATGCGGATTAATATGCGTGTGCGGATCAATCAGCCGAAGCTCTTCCAGCGGAATCAGAATCTCACGAATCAGGGACGACGACATCAGAGCTTCCTCGAACAGCCGGAAGAATCAGTCCGCTGCTGAAATACCGTGACCACAGCAGCTTATGCAATGCGATTACGATACACTGTGGACAGCTTCCTGAGGAGCGTCATGCCGGCGGGGCGAACACCGAAACTGGAAAAAGGGTCTGGACGAAATGACTAGGCAAGCCGCGGATTACCTCTGCGATCTCATCCGATTTCCCTCCGTCAGTCAGGACTCCAACTCCGACGTGACGGATCAGATCGATGTCTGGCTGAAGAAACTGAACTTCGAGACGGAACGAATCGATTACCACGACCAGAACGGAGTGCTGAAAAGCTGCATTGCCGGACGAAGAGGTCCGACCGGTGTTTCCGGTCTGGCATGGTTCGGCCATACGGATGTCGTTCCGGTCAATTCCTGGAGCTTTTCAAAGAGCGGACCGTTCGAACCATTGATCACTTCAGACCGTCTTTACGGTCGTGGCTCATGTGACATGAAAGGGTCACTGGCCTGCATGCTGGAAGCGGCAGGAAGGACGGCATCCGATCAGCTGAAGGCGCCGGTTTTCATCATGCTCACGGCCGATGAAGAAATCGGCATGCGAGGTGCTCGGGAGTTATCTCAGCGATCGTTGATTTACCGAGAGATTGTCCAGCAACAGACGCGGGCCATTATCGGCGAACCCACTATGCTGCAGGTGGTTTATTCGCATAAGGGAGGTCGTGCCATCGCAGTCACATCCACCGGTCGAGCAGCTCATTCGAGCACGGGACTGGGGGTTAACGCCAATCTCGCGATGATTCCTTTTCTTTCGGATCTCCGGGAATTCTACTACGAGATGGAAACCGAGGCTCAATGGCTGGACGACCGATTCGTGCCGCCGACGACCACTATGAACATCGGTGTCAATGATCACAACGGAGCCGTCAACATTACGGCAGCGAAAAGCACCTGCATCATCTATTTTCGCCCGATGCCGGGGCAGAATGCCGATGCAGCGGTAGCACGCATTCAGAATCTGGCAAGTCGCCACGGACTTCAGTTTGAACTTCTCTTTTCCGGAGAACCG
This sequence comes from Planctomyces sp., assembly GCA_046345315.1. Lineage (GTDB taxonomy): Bacteria > Planctomycetota > Planctomycetia > Planctomycetales > Planctomycetaceae > F1-80-MAGs062. The sequence continues at coordinate 48,667 of JBKDKA010000233.1, read as the reverse complement.
CTCTTTACTGATCCAAGCAGTCCGTTTGTTCAGGAACTGATCGGAATTACGGGGACTGAGAAACCGCGAACCGTGGCCTACGGAACCGATGGGGCCGTGTTCACGGAACTCCGAAACATCGTCGTTCTTGGCCCGGGAAGCATTGATCAGGCTCACACAGACGATGAATTCATTACGCTCGATCAGCTGTCCCGTGGTCAGGCTCTTTATTCATATCTGATTCATCGATGGTGCATGAATTGAACGGAAACGAATGCGAATGACCGTCTGAGGGAAAGAAATACTGAGAAAACACGGGGGGAGTTGCCTGAGGGCGGCTGGGATCGAAAAGAATCACGTTCCGGGCATGTTTTTTGAAAAGAACTGCGATTTCTATGTCAAATCGCAGGATCCTGGCCGTTATAATCGACCGGCACCTGCAATTTTTGTCAGGAGCACTTCCAGCCGCGAAATCCATCCGGAACGCTCGTGATCGGAAAAATCGCCAGAACCTGACTATGGATTCCAGGCTGGAAACGACTGGCCGAAAAACTTATTTCGGCCGGGGGATTTTTCGTCGTAAACTCCCGGTGATGACCAGATCTGCTGGTGCACGGTACGGACTTTCACTCTCAAGAGACGAATCGGCGACATGTCGACAGATTTTCGTTCCTGCCCAAACTGCAAGGCAATGGTGCTTTCGGACACCTACGAATGTCCGGATTGCGCTTACGTCTTCGACGAAATCAAATCCAGTCGTCTCGGAGCATTCGCCGAACGGCCTGAGCCGAAGGTGGCCAGTCTTGAACAGGAGTGTCAGGGCTGTGGTGCAATGGTTCGTGTGGGTCTTGTGCGCTGCTGGAACTGCAATGCGTTCATGCGCGAAGATGTTGCACGCCGTTATGAGCAGATCAGTGCAACGCCGCAGAAGATTATCTTCAGCGACATCCCGGAACATCAGCGAACTGACTTCCTGCCAACGCGATTGGCAGAACGGGCAGCAGCTCAGTTTCGTTCCGGGGAAAACAGTGATTCTGGTGCGGCAGGCACCGCAGTGATCACACAAACGAGTGATTCCTCGTTTGAGGTCGTACAGCGTCAGAAGACGCAGCGAGCAGAAGAAGAACACCAGCAGTCTGCGGATAAGCCGGAATCGAAAACTCCAACGACAATTCCCGGTACGAAAGAGAAAACTCCGGGCGCCAAAACGGAATCTTCCGCTCCTGCCGCACCTGCACCAGTCAATCCTTCAGCGACCGGTGGTGCGGTGGCAGCTCCAGCCGCTGATGCTGATGACCTCCTGTCGATTGCGATTGCTGAGCAGCGAGAGGGGATGCTCAAGGGTAAAGGTCCGGATCAGACGCGAGTAATGATTCCGTGCCCAGAATGTCAGGCTCTGCTGCCTGTCACTCAGAAACATGCCGGTAGAAAAATCCGCTGCCGTGCGTGCAGCAAGGTCATTCAGGTCCCGACATTCAACGTGAAGACGGCAGCGGCTCGAAAACGTCGGCCCGCTAAAGAAGCCAAAGAAACCAGGCCATCCATTCGTGTGACCTGGATAAACGACGCCTGGCTGCACGTGTTCTCGCCAACATCGCTCGTTCTCAAGCCAGGCAGCCTTGCTGCAAACCATACAACTGTTGACGTTGCCATCACGGATTCGGGTGTGTTTCTTGTTTCTTACGTCAAGGAAACAGGAAAGTCTCGCAAACCGATTGCGACAGACAAGGCCGATGGCGGCATGCTTTCGTTCGTACGCACAAAACTGTTCGGCATTATGAGTCGCGGGAAGGGCACTGCTTCAGAAGCGGCAACGGATCTGCGAGAACGCTGGAAGAAAGTTCGCGAACACGTTGAACGCACGGGAGAGTTCAAGGATCTTCCGAATGCTGAAGTGCAGCCGGTCGGTAAGGAGATCGTCGTTCAACTGAAGCTTGTGCAGCCGATCGCGAAGGTGTCTGAATCCATGTTCGCCGGCGTCCCTGTGTTTGGCGAAGGACGGATGGCTCTCTTCCTGCCCGTAACCGGAGCGGACGACAAACAGACATACCTTTCGATGCCAATCAGCAAGTTCAGAACCTTTGCAGAAACGCTGAAGAACGAGCTTGCCATCGAGCTTCCGGTAACAGAAAACGGAATTCCGCTGAAAGACAAAGTCGACGGAGCGATGTGTTTCTTCAATCAGAATCGTTTCGAGTCCGTTGCACAGCCTCTTTATTATCAGGTCGATTCTGACTATCAGCTCGAAGTGAGTGGCTATCGCTGCACGGCCTGCGGGATCACTGTCGGTGAAGAGGGGCGCAAGAAGAATAAGCTTGGCGGGGCGAACGGAAAATCGATCGCCAAAGCCAAGTGCCCGAAATGCGGAGCGAAGTTCGGTAACGAACCTCTTTACAAAATTGTGAAAGCTCCGGAAGTGCAGGCTGAGGCATCTGAAGCGGCAGCAGCAGAATGATGTGACCGCTCAGGCTCAGCAGACGCTGTTCATTGCAGACTGCATAACACCATGTGGACAAAGATCTGCGGCATCACAACGATCAGTGACGCGGTCAATGCCGCGCGAACCGGTGTCGATGCGATTGGACTGAATTTCTATCCTCGCTCAAAACGATTCGTCGATCCTGCCACGGCCGCTGAACTCGTGGCAGCGATTCGGCACTGCGATCAGCGAATTCTGTGTGTCGGCGTTTTCGTGAATGCCACACTTGCCGAGATCTGCGAAACGACCGACCGGAATCGACTTCACTGCGTTCAGTTTCATGGGGACGAGTCCGACGATCTGATGCACGCCTTTCATCAGGCTCGCCCGGAAGTGTCAATCATCCGGGCATTTCGAGCTCGTGCGGAGAATCTGTCTGACCTGCTGGAATCCGTCAGACATCTCATTTCCAGAATTCCGCTGAAGGCCTGCCTTCTGGATGCTCATGTGGGCGATCAGTATGGCGGTACCGGATGCCAGCTGGATCGCGATGTGGCACGGCGGTATCTGCTGCACCAGGATATGCCTCCGATGATTCTTGCCGGCGGACTTACAGATGAAAACGTCGGCGAAGCAATTCTGGATCTAGGCCCCTGGGGCGTTGACACAGCCAGTGGTGTTGAAGTCTCACCGGGAATCAAGAACGCTGATCTCATGCAGTCATTTGTTCGGAATGCTCGGCGAGCGTTCCTTGGTCGAGCAGAATCGGCAGCGGCGGCGGAAGAAAATCCCCGGAGCGACGGGTAGTTGCTCCAGTCGATCATCGAAGATGACGGGAAATTTTCGCATCGAAGGAATCGGGATTCCGAAGAACACTCGTTTTCGATTACGCTTTGCCGGGGTCTGTTCCCAGGGTCGGAGCGTGACGTTACCAACGAGCGTTGATGTGACACTGACCTCCGAAAGCTGTTCCGCGGCATGATCATGGAGTGACAGGTGGCGACAAGAATTCTGAGTATTTCGGGACTGCGCGGCATCGTCGGAGATGGTCTTGATCCGATCTACATCGCTCGGTTCGCGGCTGCGATGGGAACGATCTTCTGCGGTGGGCGGGTTGTCGTCGCACGTGACGGTCGATCGACCGGAACAATGATTCAGCACGCAGCGATTTCAGGACTGCTCGCAACCGGTTGCGAAGTGCTCGATGCCGGCATCTGTACAACTCCGACATGCGGCGTTCTCGTCCGAGAACTGAATGCAGCCGGGGGCCTTCAGATCACAGCCAGCCACAATCCGATCGAATGGAACGGACTGAAACCTTTTGCTCCGGACGGGTCCGTATTCAATCGAGAACTCGGACAGCAGCTGATCCAGACGATTGAGTCTGACAGTATTGTCTGGAAGGACTGGTCAGGCACCGGGCGAGTGACCACGATTGATGATCCGGCAGCACCTCACATCGAAAGAGTTCTGAAACTGGTCGATGTGGAGGCGATTCGAAAGAAGAAATACAAAGTCGTTCTGGACTGCAATCATGGTTCGGGTGCTACCTGCGGACCGCGGCTGTTGGAAGCGCTGGGCTGTGAAGTCATCGTACTCGGCGGAACGCCTGATGGTCGTTTTGAGCATATTCCGGAACCGATTGAAAAGAATCTGCAGGATCTTTGTCAGCTGGTGAAGAAGCATAATGCTCACGCGGGTTTCGCTCAGGATCCGGATGCAGATCGACTTGCAATCGTTGACAACACAGGTCGTTTCATCGGAGAGGAACTCACGCTGGCGTTATCGGCCGACTACGTTCTTGAACGTCGGAAAGGACCGTTTGTTGTCAACGGGTCCACCAGCCGCATTACAGCCGACATCGCAGCAAAACACGGCTGTCAGTTTCATCGGTCATTTGTCGGTGAAGCCCATGTCTGCGCCAAAATGCGTGCGGTTCATGCAGTGCTCGGCGGCGAAGGCAACGGTGGCGTGATAGACCCTCAGGTGGGATATGTCCGAGACAGCCTGGTCTCCATGGCGTATGTGCTTGCCGGGATGACAGCCGGAAAGAAAGCGCTGTCCGCCTGGGCTGATTCCCTGCCCTTCTACACGATCGTCAAAGACAAAGTAGAGTGTTCAGCTGCTGCTGTACCTGCCGCCTGTGAGGCTCTCCGAAAGGCATTCCCGAATGCTGAAGCCCGCGACGGTGACGGACTCCGACTGGACTGGTCTGATCGATGGGTTCAGATTCGAGGCAGTAACACGGAACCGATCATCAGGATCATTGCTGAGGCTCCGGAAACCCAGGATGCCGTGGAACTTTGTGACGCGGCCATGAAGATCGTGCGGAGCGTTTCCGGCAATCCGTGAGCTCGGCAAAGTGGCATTCTGCATCGTCAGGAAGTTTCCCGGCACCGGGAACCGTTCACGCAATCCTGAGAGCCGACGATCGGCATGTTGACAGTCAGGCCGCTTTCCAGAAACACTGTCCTCATCGGAACGCCGGTCCGTCTGGCGTCCCGTGAAGAAACTGGCCTGTCCTGGGCCGGTTTGCTGTTTCAGGAGTGGTTTCCATGCATGCAATGAAAAAGATATCGGAAGCCGGCCTAGATGCGCCCGAGGGCAGTGATCCGCTCAGAATGGAGTCCGTCTCGGAACGCGTTCGAAAGCAGAATCACAGTTCGAAGCCTGCTGGAACTCCGGGTACAGCGGATCTTCCGTCTGTCATTTTTCTGCGAAGTGGCTGGCTGCTGCTGACGGGGCTTGGCCTGGTGTCGCTTTTCTATGCGGCCATTCTGATTTACCACGTCAGTGTGCCTCCGTCTGAAGCTCATGCGGATGCGTTCATGGAACGAGCGCGTCGGCTCTGCATTCGATATCGGCTTGTTTCGTCGCTGAATCCAGAGCAGGCGATCCAGAGTAACACCACCCCTGAGTCGCAGAATAACGTCGCCAGTACCGGCGTCAGTGAGGATCAGATTGCCGACGGCATTCACGCCGGAAGATGACTCATTGCCGTGACATGAGCAATGACAGCGAAAGTCCGATCAGCGTAATGGCAATCACCACCACTGCTGTGCGTGACAGCGCGAGCTGGCGTTTTCCAAGCTGAATTTTCAGAATCGGTTCTGCTTTTTTCGGTGATTCATCGTCACCACGACTGCGTTTATGCCGTTCCGGTGCTTTGAACGTAACACCGGCAGTTCGAAGTGGCAACGCGGCGTCTTCAGCGGCGATATCGTCAATCGTCAGTTTTTGCTTCCGACGCTTGTCTGTCGAATTCGTTTCTCCGAAGACGTCTTCAAAGATCTCTGTCAGGATGGCTTCTTCGACAGCCGGCGTGATTTTCATGCCGGCGCCAGATTTCCCTTTGCCGCGACGCTGACTGGACTTTCCGGTTCCGGTGCCTGCACCTGATCGGGATGATTTCAGATTTTGATCAGCGTCTGACTGTTTTCGACGAACACCTTGACTGCCTCCGGAGTCTTTATCACCCGGTGTCGCGATTCGGCGGAGTTCTCCGGTATCACCCTTTCGTTTCGCCCCGGATTTCCTGTCTGGCCGTTCGGCCGTTTGTCTGCGGGCGTCTGATCCGGAGTCTGTCGGCCTGTCACCGGCAGACGCGTGGCGCGAGCCGCCATCACCGCTGGTTTCGCTTCGACCAGAGGTGCCCGAACGTTTCTTTTCGGGTGGCCGCGGATCGGATTCAACCTCGGTGTACTCTGAACGAATCGTCTCCGTGTCATCAACGAGATTGATGTCGGAGTCCTGATGATGCGGACTCAGGAAACCGCTCTGTTCCGAACTGCCTCCGCGATGATGACTTTCCCGCCCGGACTCAGCCGATGCCCCTCCCGAAAGGCTGGCCCATTCCGCTTCCTCATCGTCATCACGAAATGTTCCGTCGTGGCCTGAGCTGCCATGGCCGGAACCGTCACGCAGAAATGAGTTCGTACCTGCGATTCCCGAACTCGTAGCTGTCGTTGTTTCTGAAGAGTCGGCAGTCCCAGTGCCGGATGCATTCGTGTAGGACGACCAGGACGAATCCGGCAGAGATTCATCGTCGAACATCGCTGCGGCACGGTCTTCCGCTGCAGTTTCCTGCTCCGTCAGCAGTGAGGACGTCGGAACGATGGTTCTCTTTTTTCCACCCCGTGAGCGTCCGGCCGGAACTTCCGCAGAATGCGGGTTGTCATTTCCGACGGTCTGACGACGGTCATGCTCTGTTCCGGAAGCGACGTCAAGCGGTCGAACCCCGGCCTTCGGATCGGCGGGCAGCTCTGAACGTTCCGTGCTGCTCGTCGGCAACGCTGGCGACAAAGCTCTCTGACGTTCCTGTTCCAGTCGAAGCAGTTCGTTCTCGAGCCGCTGAAGTTCAGCCCATTCCTCCTGCACCAGCTCCAGTGCAATCCGTTCTCGCTCCGCCCGCTCGAATTCTTTCCACTCGAGATCTGCTCGCTCCTTCGCGGAAACCTCAGTGTCAGAGATCGCATCCTCAGGCAACGATCCCGTGGATGATTCTGCTGACTCGATGAATTCAGCAGCGGAGTTGTCCGCGAGCGTCGTTGTAGTCGTTCGATCTTCTTCCGACTGCACGCTCGTCGAAGCGGAATTCAGATCTTCAGTGGAGACAAGATGCTCAATCTCAGCGGTGACGTCTCCTGTCGACAACAGATTCATCGTCACCGAAAGCTGATCATCAGGGAGCTGATCCTGCATCACGGTGTCTGTCAGACGCGCACGTTCACTCTGAAGCTGATCGATTTCTTTTCGGATCTGCTCAAGTCGCAGCTGCTCGTGAGACTCGCGCTGCAGGCGATCTTCCTCGAGACGCCTGAGTTCGAGCCTCTCAGATTCAAGGCGAGCATGCTCTCGTTCCAGTTTCTCTTTGAATTCCATCTCAGCGCGAAGACGGTCTCGACGGAGCGCCTCCAGCTTTTCAAGCTCGGCTCGTTCACGTTCCAGTCGTTCCTGTTCACGCTGTACGCGTTCCAGTCGTTCCTGTTCAGAGCGTTCCTGTTCGGCAAGTTCCCGTTCCAGTCGCTCCCGCTCCAGACGCTCCTGCTCCACCCGAGCCTGCGTGGCACGATCAATGTCGATACGCTGCCGCTCGAGCTCAGCGAGTTCCGCCAGCTCAATTTCGAGCCGCTCGTCTTCGAGTTTCAGGCGTTCCAGCAGCTCCTGTTCGCGCCGCTGCTGCTCCCGTCGCGCTTCTTCAAGGCGAGTCAGTTCGGCACGTTCTGCTTCGAGTCTTTCCTGTTCCCGGCGGATTCGCTCCTGACGCTCCTGCTCCGCGATCTGCAGAGCAATGCGTTCCTGCTCAAGCCGCTCCTGCTCGATGCGTTCCCGTTCCAGACGCGCCAGCTCAGCACGCTCGCGTTCGATACGTTCCTGTTCGAGCCTTGCGATCTCGGCACGCTCAAGCTCAAGTCGCTCCTGCTCCTTACGAAGCTCTTCCTGTCTCAGCTGTTCGAGCCGCTCGAGCTCCCGACGTTCTGCTTCAAGCCGCTCCAGTTCAGCACGTTCTCTCTCGAGCCGCTCCTGTTCCAGCCGCAGACGTTCTTCGAGCTCTCTCTGAATTCGTTCCCGCTCGAGTCGCTCTCTTTCGAGTCGCTCCCGTTCTTCGCGTGCAATGCGTTCTCGCTCGAGACGCGATTTTTCAAGGCGTTCCTGTTCGAGCCGCTCCCGTGCCTCTCGCTCCAGTCGCTCTTTCTCAAGACGCTCGCGTTCCAGTCGCTCCCGTGCCTCTTTTTCCAGCCGAAGATTCTCGAGTCGTTCCCGTTCTTCCTGAAGTATGCGTTCTCTGATCTGCTTTTCGCGTTCGAGTCGTTCTTTCTCGAGGCGTACGCGCGTTTCCAGTTCTGACCGTTCTCGCTCCAGTCGCTCGAGGTTCTCTCGCTCGAGTCGTTCCTGCTCATTCCGAGCCGCTTCAAGTTTCAACGTCTCGGCGGAATCAGTTACAGATCGAGCCTTCTGAGCCTCCTCTTTCTCTGCTTTCAGCTGAGCCGCACGGAGTTTTGCAGCTCGTACGCGAGCCGACGCGCCGGAGCTTTTTCCGGACGTATCGTCATCAGCCGACGACGAAGCGACGTCTGTTGCTCGACGGCGCGGTGTTTCTGCGGGTGTAGCAACGGACTGTGACTGATCGCCCCGCTTTGCTGAGGAGCCCGCTGAGGAACGCACGTTGATATCTGCGTCAGACCCGGGTGTCACTTCCAGCGGTGCGTCCGGATTGGAAGCTTCTTCGAGTGACTCTTTCTCCGCAGGCAATGAAGGTACAGGGCTGACATCTCGCAGCACTGCATCGGATGACTTTCCTGCTGTGTTGCCAGCCTGACCAACAGCCGATTCAGTTCCTGCTTCAGACGTCGAAGGCACGATACCGGAGACTTCCAGAAAATGCTGCCGGATATCCCGAAGCGTTGTCGGCTGAAACATCGTCGCGCCGTAGCGAGTCGATGTAATCGCAGTTCCGACGCGAGATTTGTCCTCTGACGCAAAGACAGCAACACACGGAACCTTCTGATTTCGAGCGTATGCCTGAATCTGTGGATACCTATTCAGAAGCGGTTCAAAGTCATCGTCTGCGAAGAACAGAATTCCTTCCGGCGGGACGCGAGCCTTGAGACTTTTGAAGCCACCATCCACATCATCCACAAAACTCAGTCGGAACTGATGTTTCTCAAAATAATTCTGCAGCACCTTGCGGCGTTTCTGCCCGGGGTCAACAACCAGCAGCTGATAGTCAGCTCGAGGTCCCGTCGTCTGTTTGCTTCGAACAAGAGCTGTTTCCGTCGGGTCACCGAGAGCAATCAGAACTTCTCGAAGTGCAGCGGCCGTCTCCGTGCAGGACTGAAAGCGAGATGACGGGCTCAGTTCCATCATCCGCTCACAGGCCTTCACGACGATCGGCGGAAGACCTTTGCAGACCTGATTGAGCGGCTTCACATTCGAATATCGACTCAGCTGGAGACGTTCCTCACGGTCAGCAGTACGCGGCCATGGCGACTCACCGCTCAGCATCTCATAGTAAATCGACCCCGCGAAAAAGATATCGCTCCGCGGATCATTTCTGGGAGCATTCGTGCCGCGTTCCAGCGAAGAATACTCCAACGCTCGCTGCACATCGTCGCTGGCACCTGCCTGCGTCGGAGATTCAGCACCGGCAAGACCGAAGTCCACGAGCTTGGCCACACCCGTGCTGCTCATCAGCACGTTGGTCAGCTTCAGGTCTCTGTGAGTCGCGCCCTGGGTCAGAGCGTATTCGAGACCTCGGCAGATCTGGTACAGACAGCGTGTGGCTTCAAGCGGAGTTACGGAGTGCCGAATCTTCAGAAAGTCCCGAAGGTTACCGCCTTCAACGAACTCCATCGTGAAGTAATGGAAACGCCCCTGACTCCCGATATCCAGAATCGGAACGATGTTCGGATGGATAAACTTCTGACAGATTCTCGCTTCCCGCTGAAAGCTGGCGACGGCACGGGGATCATCCGCCCATCGTTCTCGAAGCAGCTTCAGAGCCACAACCTGCTTGTTGTCGAGAGTGCTCGCGCGAAACACTCGAGCAAAACTGCCTGATGCATTGCGATAAAGCAGCTTGTATTGTCCCAGGACCAGACCGTCGGTTTCTCCCTTGAGAATTCGCCCAGTCTGCAGCGGGGTCAGTATCTGCCGGCGTTCCAGAAACTGCAGAATCTCAGACACACCTTCCCCGCTCACCGCGTCTGATTCCACCTGTGCCCAGTCGGCAGGTGAAGCGAGACGAGTGCTCAGCAGATAGCTCTTGAGACTTTCTTTGCTTCTGATCGGCGTCATTTGCCGTTCAACAACTCTGAGTGACTACGGAACCAATTTGAGTTTTCAAGTACTTCAGACACGGAAAAACAGGCTGATCTGTTGATGCAGAATGAAACAGAAAACGGAGTCTATTGTCGCGAAAATCAGCAGTCTGTTCTTAAATCCAGGACGGTGAACCATCAGAGCAAGATTGATTCCAATTTTCAGGATTCTTCTGACTTCGGAAGAAGTCACAGAACCTTTTACGGACAAAGACTTTCCGGTGAACAATGTAATTCCTGATTTTGCTGATCCAGGAGACGAAAAGAACCATCAAACCCGATGTTTCAGAACTTTTCCCGGTGAAGCATTTTCCCTGTGAAATTTCTGTTTTTCGTCTCGACAGGAGTTCAGATTCTGCGACCGAGTTCAAGACTGGAGCCGTTCCTGCCTGATCCTGATGCGGTGCGTGTTCAGGAATGCATCAGCAAACCTACGTCCGCAAACTTCGTCATCAAATGTTTCGGCTGCAAATCTGGTGTTACCTCTGCGTCCTGTGGCGTTTCGTCAGATTGGTCGGCAGCAGCCGTCTATGGTGCAGAAATTGCCGATACTTCACTCCGCAGAATCGCTGCAATCGCGATGTTCCGGAAACTCAGCGCGGCTCTGCGATGACTGACACGGAAGGCAGAAACGGCGGCGGATGATTCAGTTGTGCTGAATCTGACGTTTTTTCCGGGATCGCTGCGAACGCCAGCCAACCAGAAACCCGTGGCCGGCCACAGGTCTCGTGACAGATTTGCGTCAACTCTGATGGCTGGATTGCCACTTCAGAGGAACCGGTGGCGAGGAGGAGCCCCGGCAACACGGCATTCAGAAATCGACTGCAGACTCAGAATTCCAGCCGAGGCGTTCTGATGAACAGCTCCGTGCGATCCATGCCAATTCGTGGTGCATGGACCGACGGATACCTCGACCGGTTTTCTGATGATCTATCTGATGATCTAACTGGACTGAAATACGAATCCATCCGGGGATGCGTCAATCTGAATCGTTTCGCCCGATTTGAAACGGCCAGACAGAATCTCATTGGCCAGTCCGTTCTGAAGTCGCTGCTGAATCACACGTTTCAGAGGACGAGCTCCATAAGCCGGGTCGTACCCTTCATTGGCAAGCAGCTGTTTTGCACGATCGCTGACTTCGAGTCCGAATCCATTCTTCTCCAGCTGTTTGCTCAGGCGGCCGATCTGCAGATCGACGATTTCCCGGATCTCGTCGCGTCCCAGTGGATGAAAGACAATTACCTCGTCGACGCGATTCAGAAACTCCGGCAGAAACTCTCGCTGCAAAGCCCCCATCACGGCTTTATGGATTTCGTTCTCATCAGACGTCTCGGACATCTGCATGATCATCTGACTGCCGATGTTCGAGGTCATCACCACGATGGTGTTGGTGAAGTCGACGGTGCGTCCCTGGCTGTCGGTCAGTCGTCCGTCGTCCAGTAACTGAAGCAGGACGTTGAAGACGTCACGATGAGCCTTCTCAATCTCATCCAGCAGGATCACACAGTACGGATTCCGCCGGACTGCTTCCGTCAGACGACCGCCTTCTTCGTAGCCGACATATCCCGGAGGTGCCCCGATCAGGCGAGCCACTGAGTGACGTTCCATGAATTCGCTCATGTCGATTCGAACCATATTGCGATCGTCGTCAAACATGAAACCGGCAAGCGCCTTGCAGAGCTCCGTCTTTCCAACACCGGTCGGGCCGAGAAAGATGAACGAACCAATCGGTCGATTGGGGTCCTGCATGCCGGAGCGAGCTCGTCGAACAGCATTCGAAACCGCTTCCACCGCTTCGTGCTGGTTGATCATTCGCTTGTGGATTTCCTGTTCCATCCGCAGCAGCTTCTCACGTTCCCCCTGCATCATGCGAGCCACCGGAATGCCGGTCCACTGACTGACGACCTTCGCGATGTCTTCGTCCGTAACCTCTTCGCGAAGAAGCCGCTCACTGCCCGATGAACTCAGTTCCTCAGATCGTTTCTGCATTTCAGACAGCTTGAGCTCAGACTGTTTGAGCTGCTGTTCCGCTCGCTGAGCTTCCACGAAGTCTTCGTTTCTCAGCGTCTGCTGAGCTCTTGAAAACGCCTGCTGAAATGAGGTTCGAAGTTTTTCGATTTCTTCCTTCAGCGGCTTCAGGCCGGAAAGAGCAGACTTTTCCACTTCCCAGCGTGCTTTGAGCTGATTCGTGGATTCTTCACGTTCCGCGATCTGCCGCTTGAGTTCCTGCAGACGATCGCGACTATCTTCGCTGGTTTCCTTTTCGAGAGCTGCAGATTCAATCTGCATTCTCGTCAGCTGACGAGTCGCCTCGTCAATTTCTGTCGGCATGGAATCAATCTCCATCCGCAGATGACTGGCAGCTTCATCAACAAGGTCGATGGCTTTGTCTGGCAGGAAGCGATCACTGATGTAGCGATCCGACAGCGTGGCCGCAGCGATGATCGCATCGTCTGTAATCCGAACGCCATGGTGACTTTCGTAACGATCCTTCAGGCCTCGCAGAATCGAAATGGTATCTTCGACATTCGGTTCCTGAACGACGACCGGCTGGAAACGACGCTCCAGAGCCGGATCTTTTTCAATGTGTTTTCGGTACTCATCCAGCGTTGTAGCACCGACGCAGTGAAGTTCTCCGCGTGCCAGAGCAGGTTTGAGGAGATTCGATGCATCCATCGCTCCTTCTGCATTCCCAGCTCCCACGACCGTGTGCAGCTCATCGATGAACATGATGATCTGACCGTTTGAATCCTGAACCTCCTTCAGGACTGCTTTCAGGCGATCCTCAAACTCGCCGCGATATTTGGCTCCCGCGACAAGAGCACCCATGTCGAGCGCAAAGACTTTCTTGTCTCGCAGGTTCTGGGGAACGTCGCCGAGAACGATTCGATGAGCCAGTCCTTCGACGATGGCGGTTTTACCGACACCCGGTTCACCAATGAGTACCGGGTTGTTCTTCCGACGTCGTGACAGGACCTGAATGACTCGTCGGATTTCGGTATCGCGACCAATGACCGGGTCGACCTTGCCCTGACGAGCCAGCGCGACGAGTTCGCGACCGTATTTTTCGAGGGCCTGATATTTGTCTTCCGGGTTCTGATCCTGCACGGTCTGGCCTCCACGTACGGTTTTGAGTGCTTCCAGCACGTCTTTCTGTTCAACACCATTCAGCTGAAGCAGTCGCTTCGTCTGGTCTTCCACCTGAGTCAGTGCGATGATCAGATGCTCGGTCGATGTAAACTGATCGCCCATCGACTCAGCCTGCTTCTGAGCCGCATGCAGGACTTTGACAGCTTCTGAACCTGCGCCCGCCGGCTCGTCATTTCCACCGGACGACTGCGGGATGCGATTCAGTTCACCATCGATCATGGTTGTCAGCTGCGGCAGAGGCACGCCCATCTTCTGAAACAATGGTCGCACAATGCCCTGCTCTTCTTCCAGCAGCGACTTTAGCATATGAATCGGACGCATCAACCGATGCTGCCTGCGTTCTGCCAGCTGCTGAGCACGCTGCAGAGCTTCTCCGGCTTTCACAGTCAGTTTTGAGGGATCAAAGGCCATTGGATTCTCCTTCTCAGCAGAAACACAAGCCACAGGAAAACTGGGAGCGTACCATTGGCGCGCATCGCTCACCCGCACTGTCACTGAATGACAGAAACATGTGAGAGAACGAAAACTCAGAAACGGAACACTGATCAGAAGGGATCAGGACAGGATTCAGGGAGGGGCTGCTTCAGTGCCAGCAGCGGCAACAATCTCGAGAAACAGGTTCAACATTCGTCTGAAGGGACTACGTGGATCTGCAGGCCGTTTGATCAATCGTATGTGTGAATCCTCCGCGGGCTTCAGCGTCCGCGGAGGACTCGGAGTCATTCCATCTTCAGCTCTTCTTTTCGAATTCCGCATCGATCACGTCGTCGCCACCACCGGAACCTCCAGCTCCTGCAGCAGCACCGCCAGCCTCGGCGCCTCCCTTGTCGGCATACATATGCTGAGCAAGAGCATGAGACGCCTGACTGAGTTCTTCACAGGCACTGTTGATTGCGGCCGCGTCGCTTCCGGAAGTTGCGGATTTGACTTTGGCAACGGAGGCTTCGATGGCCGACTTTGATCCGGCATCGAGCTTGTCGGCATGTTCCTTCAGAGTCTTTTCCACGGAATGAAGCAGCATCGATGCCTGGTTCTTCGCCATGGCAAGCTCCTGCTTCTTCCGGTCTTCTTCCGCGTGAGACTCCGCGTCCTTCCGCATTTTTTCGATTTCGTCCTGCGACAGACCGCTGGACTGCTTGATCTGAACGGAATGCTGTTTGCCGCTGGCCTTGTCTTTGGCCGAGACGCTCAGAATCCCGTTCACGTCGATGTCAAACTTCACTTCGATCTGCGGAACGCCTCGAGGTGCCGGTGGAATGCCGTCCAGATTGAACTCGTCCAGAAGGCGATTGTCTGCCGCCATCTTGCGTTCACCCTGGAACACTCGAACCGTCACGGCTGGCTGATTGTCAGCAGCAGTCGAGAAGGTTTCAGTCTTCGTCGTCGGGATGGTTGTGTTGCGTTCGACGAGAACAGTCAGAATCCCGCCTTCGGTTTCGATACCGAGCGACAGCGGTGTGACGTCCAGAAGAACCACGTCCTTCACGTCGCCCGCGATGATTCCGCCCTGAATCGCGGCACCCAGAGAAACCACTTCGTCCGGATTCACACCCTGATGCGGATCCTTGCCGAACATTTCCTTGACGAGCCGCTGCACCTTGGGTACTCGAGTCGATCCACCCACAAGGACGACCTCGTGAATATCGCCAGGTTTCAGCTTGGCGTCCTTCAGAGCATTCAGTACCGGCTGACGGCAGCGTTCCACCAGCGGGTCAATGAGCTGCTCGAACTGAGCTCGTGTAATGCTCAGCTGCAGATGCTTTGCACCCGTCTGATCCGCCGTGATGAACGGAAGGTTGATGTCGGTCGTCTGCTGTGTGGACAGCTCTTTCTTGGCCTTTTCGGCAGCCTCACGAAGACGCTGCAGAGCCATCGGATCTTTCCGAAGATCGATCCCCTGTTCCTGCTGGAATGATTTTGCGAGATGGTCAATCAGGACTTCGTCGAAGTCATCACCACCGAGGTGTGTGTCCCCGTTCGTGCTGAGCACTTCGACGAGCTCATCGCCGACTTCCAGAATCGACACGTCGAATGTTCCACCGCCCAGGTCGAACACGACGATTTTCTCTTCCTTCTTGCGATCCAGCCCGTAGGCCAGAGCCGCAGCTGTTGGTTCATTGATGATTCGAGCCACTTCCAGACCGGCAATCTGGCCGGCGTCTTTGGTCGCCTGCCGCTGCGCGTCGTTGAAGTAGGCCGGAACCGTGATTACTGCTTTGTTGACTTTGTGGCCAAGATAATTCTCGGCGGCTTCTTTCAGCTTTCGCAGAACGAGAGCAGAAATCTCCGGAGGCGTGTGTTCCTTACCGTTGATGTTCACCTTCACATAGTCGCCTTCCGAACCAACGACTTTGTAAGGAACCAGTTTCTCTTCGGAATGAACTTCCTTGTGACGCCGACCCATGAATCGCTTGATCGAATAGATGGTGTTCGTCGGATTCGTCACCGCCTGTCGCTTTGCCGGCTCACCAACAAGTGTCTCACCCTTCTGAGTGAATGCGATCACGCTGGGAGTCGTACGGCTGCCCTCCTGATTGGCAATCACGCGAGATTCACCGCCTTCCATGACGGAAACCACGGAGTTCGTCGTCCCGAGGTCAATGCCAATGATTTTCTCGCCCTGAACAGCCATGACTCTAATTCCTCTTTGTCGATTGTGATGCCAACGGTTCCGCCGGGCTGATCTGTCCGTCGAGTTCCCTGGCTAAATTTCTCCGTGACGAATTTGTCACTGTGCTTTCATGGAGTGCATTTCTTGTGCCAAATGCAATCCATTCGGTGTAAGGTGTTATTTTATATCACATTATGAAATGCGATGTGTTTTCAATGAACAGCAGTTGTGCCAATGTGGCAGTGTTGCGAATTCCCTGATCAAAAATCGCTGGTGTCAAAATGGCACTTATTCGCCATTCTGATCCGATGCCAGTTTGACAAAGGGGGTAAAGATCAGCGCGGCCTGTGAGTAGCCCGCGGAGGTGCCCAGCAGCATGACTGGCGAATTGCTCTGAATGGTTCCGTCTCGATAGGACTGATCGAGCAGAAACGGAACACTGGCCGCGACGAGATTCCCGGTCTCCCGAACTCGAATCAGAAATCGTTCGGAGGGAACCTGAGGCATCAGTTCCTGAATGATCTCCAGAGCCTTTGGTGATGCCTGATGGGGTACGACGGTGAGATCGGAGGAGCTCGAATTCTCACACTGAATACCATGATTGCTGCAGTCATTCTTCCAGGCATCGAGTGCAGCGTGAGCCATCTTTGGAAGTCGAACAGCGGCAGTACGAAACAGCGCCGGGCCGTTCATGTCAAACCGAAATTCATGACTGCGTTCTGGTGTATAATTCCAGGCGGGAAGATGATGAGCTCCCCCGTTGACCTGACAGAGATCAAGATTTTCCGCATACGTTTCATGACGCATGACCATCGGTCGGTTCGTCGGTGAATAGCAGAGAACGACCGCAGCAGCTCCGTCACCCATTAGTCCGGCGCTTTCCGGCTGCTGCCAGTTCACTGCAGTCAACGGTGACTCGGATGCGACCAGAATGACTCTGCGGTAAGCTCCTCCCGCCATCAGTGCATTGGCCGTATGCAGTCCAACAATAAAGCTCAGGCAGGTGCTCTGAATATCAAACCCCGGAATGCCTCTGGCGTCTTTTCCGGCAGCGTTCAGAAAATGAGCCGCATTGCAGGGAATGGGTCGGTGTCGAGAGGTACTGCAGTCAATCAGCAGATCAATGTCCGACCACGTCACCTGAGCATCGCTCATCGCCGTCCGGATGGCCTCCGTTCCCATCGAGATTACAGTCTCCGGTGATCGACATTCATGTCGCCAGTCAACCCCGCAGTGCGTTCGGCACCATCCCGGGGGCTGCTGTGTCCTCGCGTCGATTTCTTCGGCACTGATGCGAAGTTGCGGAAGATATCGCCCCGTGCCGATTACTCGGAAATTCTGCAGCGTAACCAAGACTGTACTCTCTCCCTGACTTCCGGATGCTCCCAGTAATCCATGTGACCAGCCTCAGGCACAAGATGATCCACCTGTCGATACCATCGACGCGAAATCCAGTCCCGATCCCCCTGCACAGTAGTCACCGGGAAGACTGCGTCAGTTCCTCCCGTCGGGCCGAGTGCAATCGCCTGAATTCGATTGGCGGCTGATCGCAGAACACCGGACGCTGCAGCCAGCTGAATCCCGCAGCTTCCGGTAATCAGAATCATTCGCCCCGAACTGTTCAGAACTGCGTTCCAGTGTGGTTCCGCCAGCTTCCGGTAACTTTCCGTCCGACTTCGCAGGAACTGTAATCCATTGGCGATCGCAGCGGTCAGCAAAGTCGGCTCTGATTGCGGAACACGTTGAGAAAGAACACTATCGGGAAGAAATGGAAAGTTCCAGGGCACGAAGAAATCAGAAGCTCCCTCCACGTCTGTCACGATGGATTTCTGATGTTCGGTCAGTCGACACGTTGCCGGATTACTCAGCCCGGTCACGATGACGATTCGAACTGGTAACCAGTGATAGCTGCCGGGTGACTGCTGAAGAATTCTCATTCGGTGATTCCGGAATCTGCAGTCTTCAGAACGGACGATGAATTCAGTATGCGAAAACGATTTCCCCGAACAACCTGAATCACACGGCTTCGCCAGCGAATCGTTCGTCTGCAGATCGCATGCACTGCATGCAGCGGCTGCAGCAGCTCCGAAAGAATTGAGATTCCCGGATGAATCGCCGACCGAAACGGGAATACCGTTCTGTGAACAGCAACAATGACAAAATGCCTTGCCGTCAGCATCAGGCAAAGTGCTGCGATGAAACTACTCCGCGACATCCCTTCCCAGTGGCCGCCCATCAACAATGAAACGGCAGCTGTGCCAGCCACTCCGCAGAATATAAACGGAGGAATTCCGAGAAGTACGATCATCAACAATCTGACCGGCAGTCGCTGATCCTGAATGAGCAGCGTGGCGAAGAGCATCCATCGGTGCATCAATGAAAAGTAATGGCGGGGTCCGTTGACGCTGGTCTGAAGTCGCTGCGCCGTCAGTCCCTGAGTCACTCGCCAGTGAAATCCTGCAGCATGACGTCGGACGGCATAGTCATCACAGAGTTCCTGAAGAATCGCCGTATAACCACCGATATCGCGCCAGCGTTCCGTTCTGACGATGTAAAACATTCCGTTGATGGAGATCGGAGGAAAGAAGTTGAGCAGCGGAAGATAGGTGATTGCCGCGTTGTTGTTCACGAACGTTGCGAGCAGCCGCGACCAGAAACGCCCGTCAGACTGATAACAGGGAAGCCCGGTGTACAGATCACAGTGTTTCATGGCCCGGATGGCCTGAAGAATTGCGGGAGCGTCAATGGTGGTATCGTCATCGATGACGACGAAGAACTCTGATGTCGCGGCATCGAGCGCAATCTGGAGTTTGTACGACTTCGGATTCACGTCGGACGGAGCATCAGGACAGACGACCATCCTGCCAATGGAGAATAACTGCTTCAGTTCCAAAACAATCTGCTGGCCAGTCAGATCGGATTCATCGACCAGCCAGATTACGCAGATCGTTGCATCGATGGCTGCGATCGTGCGTGCCGTAGAACACAGCTTCTCTGAGAGCAACGGATCGCCGCTGAGAATCGGTACGGCCACAGTCACACTCGGAAACGTGTCGTTACTTCGGGAACCCCTGTCGGCGGATCCTGCCTCATGAATGCCTGCTTTCGATGATCTGCGGTCCTTCAGAACTACTCGCAGCGACAGCCAGCATTTCAGGTTGAGCAGGCCAAGATACAAGGCCCCCAGAAATACACTGATCTCAGCCCAGTCGGATGATTTCATGGATGCTGCGATTCCTTTCGCATCCAATCAACGAAATGATCAATTCCTTCAGACGTCGTGACTCTCGGCTGGCCGAATGTCGTCAGCATCTTTGTCACGTCAAAAGTTTTCGACCATGCAAAAACGTGCACACCGAATCGCGTGATGGGCGGTTCTTTCCACCAGGCGAACGCTCCATAGGCCATTTCAATCAACCAGGCGATTCGAAATGCATGATGTACAGTGACACGTCGAGTCGGCTTTGGGATCTGAAGTCTTTCGAAGACAGACAGCAGGAACGCAACAATCTCGACGGGCTGGCCATCTGTCAGATTGAAGTCTCCCCGCAGCTCAGGATTCTCTGCAGCGATTCGAAAACAGTGGACGAGATTCTCGATCGAAATCAGGTCGCCCACGACCGGTGTGTTCGGACGCACCAGCAGCGGCAGTCGACCAGCTCGTGCTGCTTCGAGAATCCGTGGAAAGAGGACCGTATCTCCCGGGCCGTAGACGGCTCGAGGGCGAAAAATGATCCACGAGCCCGGATAACCCCGAACAAGCTTCTCACATCGCTGTTTCGTGTCTGCGTAAAGATTGACTGCCGGCACAGCATGCGGCGTCGTTTCAGTGATCTGAAACTGATCCTCCGAGCGATAGTAAACGCTGGAGGACGAAACGAAAAAGAACCGAGGCAGGTCAGTACGACGGCGCTCCACGCAGGCGTTCAGAAGCCGTTCTGTGGACTGAACATTGTCCGCCAGAAACTGAGCTCTCGTTCCCCAGGGTGAACTTCTCGCAGCTGCGTGCAGGATGACATCTGCGGTATCAATCTGCTGAAGGAATTCATCTGAAAACGGCTTCGAGAGATCCTGGCGAACGTAGTGCTCGCGATTCAGGTGCCGTCTTCCAGTCTCCAGAACGTTCCAGCCGGATTCACGAAAACACTGCGCCGCCGCACCTCCGACAAAACCGCTCGCACCAGTGATAAGGATCGTTGGCATTCTGTTGCTTTGATGCTGAACTAATGTCCGCTTCGAAAGACTCCTTCAGCGTCCTCGGACTTCACCATCGGTGTCAGCAGTCGCAACGCTTTTTGCCGCCTTCACGGCCTCTGTCAGAACTTCGGCCACGGAGACCGGACTGCCACCTCGACGTTTGCTTTCATGTGCAGCTTCCATGAACGCGAAAATCTCCATCGTTTCTTCCGGACTCACCGGTGGCTGTCGTGTTTTGAAGAATCGCACAATCTCGATCGCGACGCCCTTGTAGCCCCAGTACTCTCCATGTGGTGCCACCCAGTTGGTTGGAACGTCGTAGCCGTAATCTCCGGAGGGAGAAATTCCCTTGTCTCCGAAGACCATCGCCCGATACGTCACGGCTCCCCTGCGGATCCCTCGATAAGAACCGATTCGTCCGTCATTCCAGACGCCGGTGAGCACATCGCAGTCCGGCGTCGAAGCACGGGTGACCGTGAGACAACCGGGACCGAGCAGCGTGTAGAGCGTTTCAATGCCGTGAAGACCTTTCCAGACGGTATCCGGATGAAGCGGGTCTTCCGGGCAACCGCCCCAGACGTCCGCTCCCAGTACGTTGCCCACTTCCGGATGTCCTCGCATGTTGCGGAAGCCCGGCACGTAACGATGCTGTGAGCAGGAGAACAGCGGAATGTCATGTTTCGATGCAAATTCAAACATTGAAATCACTTCCGGGAGCGACGCAGCCATCGGGCGACCGATGTAGACGGGAACTCCGGATTTTCCGACCTTCTTCAGATCTTCCAGATGCGTTCGTCCGTCAAGGCTCATGATCAGGATCGCATCGGAGCGATCTCGAACAGCTTCAATGGAGTCCAGAATTTCAACTCCCTGTTCTTTGAAGCCGGGCAGCCATTTGGGTAACGATTCGACGCTTTCCTGAATGTCCGGACTGCCTCCTGCGTAGCCCGCCACCACCTTCAGCCCCTTCAATTCCTCAGGCGCAGCTGGGTTGTGAAACTGTGATGTAAAATCCAGAGCCTGATAATTGTCCAGCCCGATGATGCCGACTCGAATCGGCGCCGCGTCATCCGCCACGGAGATGTGCATTCCGGCGAGCAGAAACAAGACCGTAACGGTTCGTGCTGAAATGATCTTCATCCTGGGCTCTTTTCGTTCAGACATCTGGTTCAGTGAAACCGAGTCAACTGGCGGTTTACGGATTGATGCAGAATCTGCTGTTCATTGGAAGCGCTACGGCAGTGATGATCTCAACGTGGCACAGGCGCCAGGTCGTCGATTCGGAAACGCTGAAACACCAGGTGTGCCTGGCTTCCTTCGTAAACGATTCCGACCTGCTGATCATCGATCTGTGTCATACTTGGGTATCCGGCACCGCGTCCCTCATCGAGCAGCAGATGATGTGCATCCGGCCATGTTCGACCATCATCCGTGCTCACCTGGATCGTATGATGAGTCCGGCCTTTCTGAGTATGTGGATTGGCGAAAAGAAGCAGCGGGCGTGTCAGTCCCGATGCTTCTGCGGAACCGGGTTTCAGCTTCTGATCAAAACGCAGAAGGCTGCCATTGCAGTTTGGCTCAATCAGTGTATTCCGGCTTGTGGAATGATCCGTCCAGGTTTCTCCGAGATCATTCGTCACTGCAACAGCTCGAAAGCGTTCGTGATCATTGCGGATGTTCAGCATGATGGAGCCATCGCTGAGCACCGCGGCCTGACACTCATTACCTCCAGCGTAAGCAGGCTGACCGACTTTCCACGTTTTTCCATGATCGCGGCTGATCATGATGGTAGCGAACGTCGCTGTCCCTTCACGTCCCGTGCGTCCCTGAACCGGCATGACCAGAGTCCCATCGTGCAGCTGAATGCCGCTCTGCGGTGACGGAGCAAACAGCCACCACGATTCTTTCTTCAGGATCGTCGTCAGGTTCTCCGGCTTCGACCAGGTGACCCCGTCGTCGACCGACCGGACCATCATCAACTGCGCCGTTTTTCCGATCTCGAAACCTGGTTCTGATCCGTCATCGACCCATTGATGTTTGCCGCCCTTTCCGGTTAACCAGAGTGCGAAACAGAAGATCTCTCCTGTCTGCCGGTCAGAAATGATCCCCGGGTCACTGCATCCGTTCAGTTCCTGCGGAAAACCGCCATATTCCCCCATATCCATGATGACACGAACAGGTTCCCAGGTCTGCCCCTGGTCAGTGCTTCGGCTGAGTCCGATATCGATGTCTTCCTGAAGATCACGCCCCATCCGACGTCGCATGTCGTAGACACTGAGCAGTGTGCCTTTCGACGTGGTGGTCAACGCTGGAATTCGATAAGTGTGAACTCCGTCATCCTGATGCCGTCGCATCGCAACTCCGATTCGATGAACCGGTCGCCCTGTCGCCGCTTCCACGGTGATCTTTTCTGAGCTTGTCTGCACTTCGTTACAGATGGCCGATACGTGATGGTCAATGGATGCATTTGCAACAAGTTTACCGGACAGCCAGATGATGTTCCGGCCAGGCTTCAGTTCCAGTTCACATGGAATCGTGACGATTGCAGTTTGAGGCACAGCCTCCCCAATCTTCGATGCTGCAGAAAACTCTTCGTTGTCCTGAGTCGAAAACAGTTCCAGCGCCTGAAGGTCCGTGACCTGATCGGTGGCTGAAAGATCGACAGTCACCCCGGTCAGTCTCAGAGCTTTCCCGGAATCTCTCTTTGCGTTCTCCTCTGCCGATGGCGGAACACTCACAGACAACCGGATCAGCGGGCCATGCTCATTGCGGACCAGAATCGGATAGGCCGGCGCATACTGAGTGACCTGAATCGCTGAGCTGTTCTGTCGAGCTGCTGCGTCGGCTTGTTCATCGGCTGCAACAGTGTCCGCAACCAGAAGTAAACAGGACGCGAAACCGATGAGGGATATTCGCTGCCGCGGAATGCTCAAGAACTTTCTTCTTTCTGACAGATCGGTGTTCACTCGTTTCATCGAAGGCTCCTGCCAGTGTGATCAGAAGAAGACTCATCCAGCGGCTCTCTTAAACCCTCACATCCGACGTCACACTGACAATTCGCCAGACACCGCGTTCGCTGACCGCAGTTCCATCACAGGCTTCGTAAACCATTCGGTACTGCGTGCTGCGATCTGGCTTTGCTGGAAGCGGAAACAGGCACATTTCTGATGCCTTCGCACGATCCCACCGACCAGTTTCCGGGGCGACAACAGGAGCAGCGTCCTTGACCCAGTGAAGAGCATCTTCCGACGTGGCTCGCAGGATAAACGAACGATTCGGCTGACTGTATCCGGCGTAATACATGACATACCCGGAATTCTGTGGGCTGAAGATTTCGCATGCAAACGCGACCAGCGAGTCATACGGTCGGTCCTGAGGAATCCGCGTTCCCGGTTCTCTGCGAAACGTCAGTCCTCCGTCTTCGGACACCGCACTCACAATCCCCAACCCGCGTCCTTCGTGGTCGCGTTCGAGAACATAAAGGCGACATCGTCCGTCGGGCAGAAAGAGTATGCGGGGTGCGGAATAATTGAAGCCGGATTGCTGGAGTCGAGCTCCTTCTTCCACCGCCCATTCAAGTCCGTCATCGGAGACCGCACTGCGGATTGAATTCGTCTCCGACTGACCGCCGATACAGCATTCGTAGTACATTCGAAATCCGCGACCGTCTGGACGAGGGACGACTTCCGACGAAACGACTCGAAAATCCTCAGCTCCCCCCTGCTCTGACGACAGTCGAACGCCCGGTTCCGGGATCCAGTGGGTGCCGTCATCGGAACGTGCACTCAAAATTCGTGTCGTGCAGTTCGCATAATCATTCGCGCCCGCTGGAAAACCCGGTCTTGGCAGCATCTGCGAGTAATAGATTCGATAACTTCCATCCGGCAGCAGCAGAACTCGCGGTCCCACCGCACCACAAATACCCGACCGCGGAAGATCCGGATTCCACTGAGCTTCCGGCAACGGGTTAACATCCGAATCCGGAGGTGCGTCGATCACGACTGCGGTGTCGCGAATCCAGAACGCTCCGGGATCGCTGTCGATGACATGAATCTCATGAAGCTTTGTTCGCGAACGGCGGAGATCAATCATCGGTTACTGCGTCCTGAAAACATCGGTCCGGACGATCCGATCACGAATCGAAAAAGAACCAGGGATAGAGCCTGCTGAAGACAGCGCTGCGATTGTCGTCAGAAACCTTCGATCTTAAAAGCCGCTGCTCAGAAAATTCTCCCGTCACCGCTTCACGAATCTGATCGGTGATCTGCTGCACCTGTCGCCCGACGTCTGTTGCCGGAAGTCGAGCCGATTGCCGTGTTTTGAGCTCTTCAACAAGTCGCTGTTTCTCCGTCAGCAGGACTTTCAGTCTCCCTTCAAACACTGCCGAGAAAACTCCGGCTTCGAGGTAACGCTGAGGATTGTACTGGTAGTCGCGGAACTTTGATTCCAGAGCATCCAGGTCCTCAAGCTGTTTTCGCAGATCCCTGAACAGATATCGCGACGCGGTTGCGACAGTCCATGCCGATGGTTCGATGTTCCACCACAACCGAATCAGCTCGTCGGTGAATCGGTCATAGCGACCTCCACCAATTCCATGCACAAAAAGATCGGCAGCCAGCAGCCGCATGAACGCGGTAATCAGGGCGCCTCGCGGGACAATCAACAGCCCAAGCTCACGAAGTGATTTCAGTGTGTCGTTCGTGATCCCGGAGTCTGTCGAAGTCACGGTACCTTCGTCTCCGTGGATCTCCAGCAGCTCACCCTGCTTTCTGATTTGAAGCCGTTGTCTTACGCCGCTGGCACGGTGGATCAGCCAGAACGGCAGTTCGAAGTCTGAGCCACGACGATTCAGATTCGGAAACGGATTTGCAGGATTGTCGATCCGCTGTTTCAATCGGAAAGAGTCCAGTGCGCGGTTGTATTGTTCGGAAAACTCTTCCGCCTGGTTCAGAATCGATCGAGTCAGTTCGATGACTTCCGGGAGCTGACAGAATTCTGAGAAGGGAAACTCCAGCGTGTTCGTTCCGATCCCTGCGGCTCGACGAACGATGACATTCGCTTCCGCCACGGAAACGCCTTGATTGCTGAGCGCTGCACAGGCATCGAACGCTCGAGTTGCTTGCGTCACTGCCGACTCGCACCCAGTGCTGAGCAGCCCTGCAATCACCTGGTCGCGAAGAGTCTGAATCTGACTCCCACTCTTCAAACTCTGTGAGAAAAAGAGACCTGACCCTTTTCCCAGTGTTGCGGAATCGGACGTGATGTTCTGAAAAGTTCTGCCTGATGAATCAGCAGGTGGCCAGTGCTGCTGATCTTCAGCAGCGAATCTCGGGAACTCAAACTTTCCGGCGTCGCCGTCATCCGTATCCATGATCACGGCCAGTGAGACTCCACCAACCGCCGCCGCAGCGGATTCTGTCATGCGGTACTTGAACGTCAGCCCCGAATGAAAGATCACCGGCTGATGCCCCGTGACAATCAGCGATGATGAGTCAGAAAGATTCGCCACTCCTTCGGTCGCCGCTGGCGATGGTCGCTGTGTTTCAGCGAAACTGCCTTCAGCAAAGTTGGTCATAACTCCGGCGGCTTCCGCAAGACTGGTCAGTCGATCGGTGTACCGACGAGCCAGTTCCAGCAGTCTCGGGCGAAGCGTAGCTCGGAGCGAGCGGATCGGTTCAGGAACTGGTCTCGCTGATTCAATCAGAGCAGGCCACTCAGTGATCGGCGGTTCAACACGCTGGTCTTCGTAATCAAGATCCGAACCCATTCGTCACTCAGCTTCGCTTTTCATCACTTCTGGCGCTCTTGTTGTGACCAGACGGACAATCTCCGGCCAGTCGGCGTGATCATGAAGGATGATCAGATCCGGATCATTCTGAAGATGTTCCACGTCAGAGAATCCCGCTGACGCAGAGCGTCGCAACAGATCTGTCGCTCGAGTCAGATACTGAATTCGCAGCTGGTCCTGGTCAAGTGATGCCTCGGCGGCTCGAGCAAACACGCACGCCGTATTGTAGAGTGTTCCCTCGTCGTCCGGAATCAATGCCAGAGTCTCTTCAGCCATCTGCAGGCCGGCATCCAGATGCCCAGTGCGCACCATTACCAGAGCAATCGTACAGTTCGTTGCAGGGTCTTCAGGCGACAGCTCGTCGGCGCGCCGAAGATCTGCCATGGCTTCATCGAGCCGATCATGTCGCAGATACAGGGAGGCTCGATAAAGCCAGGCTTCCGGCAGCGTTGAATCCATTTCGACACACTCCGTGGCTCTGGCAAGCGCTTCGGCGAACTTACCTTCGGACTTCATCTTCATGAGCTCAACGAGCAGAAGTTCGGCCGGTGATCGACGGCGAGCCGAGTCGACAGCCGACTGTGACCGCTGTCGCAGTCGCTGACTGGAATGTCGAAGGCCACGATTCAGTGTTCTTCGGCATTCAGGATGCGAAAAAAGTGACACTTTCGAAATCAGTCGCTCTGTATGATTCTGAAGCGGGTCGTCAGGCTTTCGTTCCGAAGTTGCTGTCAGCGTCGTCAGATGAGAGCGAAGCGCAGCATTCAATATCCGAACCGATTCTTCAGAACCGTCCTGATGAAGAATATCCATCGCATCACCCGCTGCGCCGGACATCTGTTCGATTGCTCGGGATGCAAGCTGCCGCCAGTCGGGATGTTCCGAAAACGCCAGATGCTGAAGAATCAGGACCTGAGACTGTGAATCATAATCCCCGAATTTGCTCGCGAGACCATCCGCCTGTTCACTGTTAACGCATCGAAGCGCGGCGGCGAGCGTCTTGCGCCGCGTTGCTGCAAATGTCTCATCAGCCTGCTGGTGACTCAAAAGTGCCTCCGTCCAGTCGGGATCGGGATAGAGAAATACCGCGTGCAGGACTCTATCAGTGACTGTGCCGTCCTTCAGGCGAGCAGCGATGTAGGAACGAAACAGCGGTGCATCCTGTCCCGTCTGAACCTCCATCAGAAACTCTGCCAGCAGGTCCTGAATTTGAGGATCGTGAATCTGCATCATCGCTGAACGAACGGTGTCACCCATCAGTGTGGCATGGCTTTTAGTGAGCGCCGTCAGTGCTGGTTTCAGATAGATCTTCAGAGCATCGACGGGGATTGTCCCTGAATCCGTCGCTGGTGACTCTGAGTCCCTTCGTTGTTCCCGAAGAGCCGTCTCCACAAACATCACCAGCACATCCGCCCAGCGTGAATCGCCGGAAGTCAGCACGGCTTCAATCAGCCGGATTCTGAAATCCGGTACTTTCTCAGACTGTTCCCAGAGATCCTGGATCGCCTCCGTCGCAACATCGCTCTGACTTCGCGTCAATGACTGCAGAGCCGCGGCGGAGATCTGTGTATTCGATTCATAAGCCAGTCGAGCAAGCAGCGGGATCGCATCGGGACTGGGAACGAGGTGCAGGCTCTGGATGACCGAAACCCTCTGCTGCTCGTCGCCGGTTTCCGCGAGTTTCAGCAGTTCCGGAAGTCGACCTGGATCAATTCGATCCGCTATGGAACGAATCGCCGCCATTCGCACGCCCGGATGCGGATGATCAATCTCATCAAACGCCTGCGATTCGCTCAACTGCTGCATCGCCGTCTCAAGTGCAGTTGCCACAGCCGTTGTGACATCATTGTGCTGCACCACTTCAGCGCCCGGAATCGATGGCGCGAAACGTCGGACCGAAGAAGGTTCGAAACCGGCCAGATGCAGTTCAAGAAAGATCGGGGATGCCGGCACTGGAATCGACAGTCGCCCGGGGCGGTAACCCGAATGAGCCGTTGACAACCAGAGAAGTGCTTCGGTCCTGAGAGCAAGTCCGGGGGTTCCTGCAGCAACTACCAACCGCCGAATCCCCTGCTTCTCGGTGTCTTTCAGAATGTCTGACAACACCCACGTTGAAAGCAGATCAACGGATCGATTCACTGTGCAGAGCTGCAGGCAACCGGACGGCCCGATTCGCTCCTGCTGAAAGTGACAAATTCTGCGGATCTCGTCATTCAGCGGGAGCAGGCACAATTGACCTTCGGAGAGCCATTTCAATACCAGTGATGGCTCGCCCTTTCGATAATCAATATCCGAAAACGTCAGCACTCCGGTAACGCTCTGCTTCGGTGCGATTGTCACTTCGCCGATTTCAGTACGAGAGTTGAAGTCTCGCATCGCCGCCGGGTCGCCGTTGACGAGCAGCTGAAACTGATTCCTCGCGACCTTCAGTGCTTCATCCGTCTGATTTCGGAGTCGCACTGACAGAGTCAGTCGAAGGGCGAGCGTTCCTTTCTCCGGCCCGGGAACAGTCACGGAATCGGCATCCTCCATCACCATCTGCAGTGGGGAGTCGTCCTGCAGTAACGATCCATCGAGTTCTTGTGAACTCGCCGCTGCAGACGTTGCTGATTCGGGCTGCTCTGCAGCCGCAGTCTGAAGAGCACCAGCCAACGCTCCTGCAACAACCCTCTGCTCTACGAACAGAACGCCGCAGATCAAAAGGCGGATCAGGAAAGTGTCGAAGGAGATCATATCGCGAGTTCCGAGGCCAGTCGTTGCTGGTAGAGAACCTCGATCCGACTTTCCTGCGTGAACGATCAGCGTTGGCTCTGGAGGTGGCTTCAGAACGAGACGAGATTCTGACGCTGCAGGACTTTCTGCTCCGTTCCTGAGATGCACTCTACCTCGTTCGCGCCACGTTCACAAATTATTCCGGATCAAGGCACTCGTGAGAACGGACAACATTCCCCAGTTTTCATCGGCGACGTTGACTTGTCAAAGCGGCTCAGCAGGAGCTTCGCCCTCCCGTAACGAAAATCCGCGGTCAAGCATCGGCTCAGATTGGAACTTGATTTTTACGTATAGCGCCAATGAATATCAGGTCTCGAACATTCAGCAAAGATGTTAAACAGTCAGCGATGCATGCCGGGAGGGCGAGGCTCCTGCCGAGCCGTTTTTGTCCATGAGGCGAGATACTGGAAGCGGCTCAGCAGGAGCTTCGCCCTCCCGTAAAGTCGTTCCGACATCAAATCGCCGCGAACCGGCCGCAGTTGCGGATGCACGCGAGGATGTCGGAGTTACCTGATCAGGGGTTCTCAGACACGACAGTCACAGCTTCCGATACGATGAGCGGCTTCTTCAGGCTGTCGTAGCTCAGCGTCCCCTCAATGGCTCCATTCGTGATCTGCTGCTGCCCCTGAAGCACCAGTCGGAATACCTTTTTCTGCTTCGGTTCAATCTTTGCGACGGTATCGAACACAATACCGTTCCCCTCTTTCAGGCGTTTGGCAACGATGTTTCCCTCGACGCTGCCGCCTTCAAGAATCCGAATCTCTTCAGGGACATTGACTCGCAACGACACACCGGTGGCATCAGCCGTCCCCTGATTCTCGATCGTAATGGAGAACTGGAATCGAGCCCCGACCATCACGGGTCCGTCAAGTCGACTGGTGTCAGCGCCAATCTTGTGAATGTGCTCGATGGAAACGTTTCTCGTCAGGTGAGACTTGAAGCCACGTTCCTCGTGCACCTCAACCAGCGACTGATGTTCACCGGCGACTTCCGGCATCAACTGAACGTCGAGATTCACAGCTTTATCGGGTTCAATTCGGTCGATGTTCCAGACAATCATGTGCTGACTTCGATCGTACTGGCCTCCCTTGCCGGCAGACACGAACTTCATGCCGTCCGGGATCGCTTCCCTGACCTCAATGTTCATCGCAGGAAAGCGAGTTTCATTTGTAACGATGTTAATGAACTCAGCGGTGCTGTTCAGGTAACGTCGTTCCGGACCCATTCGTTCGACTTTGATCTGGGATCCAATGATCCGAACGTCCGTTTCTCGTTCCGCCATGGCATCACCGGCACTGCTGACCTCGGCGATATTCTTGAAGTCTCCCGGCTTTGCCGCGACGACAGCAAGCGTTACCGTCCGTTCTTCGGAAGGTTTCAGTGTGCCGATTTCGTATTCGAGATCATCTCCTTCCGTATGCTTCAATCCTGCCGGCAGGACCGTTCGCAGGATGACATCGTTTGCGGTCCCCGAACCATCATTGCGAACAACGTAGCGATACTCGAGCTCGTCGCCACTTTTCGCTTCTCCCGGGCCATCCATCTCGAGTGCCAGCTTCGGCGCAGTAACCACAGTTGTCGCTTTAACCTGAGCCTTGAATCGCACCGTCGCAACGCCACCCAGAGTTCCTTCGCCTCGCGGCGTCAAACGCACCCGGATTTCCTCTTTCCCGCCCGGCTTCAACGATTCGAACCGCCAGATCATCTTCTTTGCCTTCTGATCGAGCTCAGAGACTTCTGGGTTCGTTGAATCAATGTCTGCTGATCGAGGAATATCGTCTTCCACGATCACATCAAAAGCCGGAGATCCCCCTTCGTTCGTCACTTCAATACGATACTCGAGAGGCACACCGACAGAAGCCGTTTCCGGAGCATCCTTGCGAAGAGTCAGATGAGGACGCATGACCTGCGAACTGGGTTCAGGTTCAGCCGGACTCGGGCGATTATTCTCACGGTCCGGTGCGTTGCGATCCACGTCCACAGGCTGCAGGACGTTGTCCGGTTCGAACATGTCCGATGATGATTCAGGACGGCGATCCGGTGTCTGGCGATCGTCAGACGGGGGTGTTCTCGATCGGTCAGTCGGGAAATCGCGATCTTCCGGCCGAGCGTCTCGATCACGGCTCAGGCGATCACGGCTCTCCCGATCAATCGTGTCGCGCCCGGATGGAATGTCGCGATCCGGAGTCGGTCGAATCGGTTCGCGGCCTCGGTCCGGTGTTCGTCCGACGTCTCCGTCAAAATCCGGCGGAGTCTCTCGCTCGCGCCCTTCATCGGCCGATGGTTCATCTCTGCGGAATGGTTCGTCGTTTCGTGAGTCATCTCGGTTCAGGGAATCATCCGGCAGCGGAAGACGTCGATCACGTTCTGGTTCCGGCTGGCGTGAAGGAGCATTCCTGTTTCCGTTTCCAAAGAACATAATGGAGGAACCACGGCGATCCGTCGGTTGACGGGTATTTCCCGAACCGGAAGGTGACGACGGGAAACGTTCATCAGCGGAATCACGCCCGCGGTCATCGATGTCGCGAACGTTACCTCGTCCTTCATCAGTTCGAGGACGTGAGTCATTTCGGTCAGTGCGAGGAGGAACAGCACTACGGTCATCAAACGCAGGTGTTCGCGTTTCAGTCGGTGCACCATCAGGAACGAACGGCGCTGGCTCCGAGTCAGAACCCGGAAGAGTCAGTGCAGGGAGATCTTCGCCAGTTGGCACAGCTCTCGGAGTCTCCGAACGCGGATCGTTCTCAGGCGGTCCGAGTGGATCTGGTTCGTTGACATCAGTTTCCGGCTTCCCGGCTGCAGAATCCGAATCCGGCTGAAAAGCAGATCCAAACGGGTTATCCTCACCGGCACCTGCCGGAACCTCAAGTGATGGAATCGTTGCATCCCCGGTTCCTGCCGATTCGTTGGCGTTGCCTCCGCCGTTCGCAGAGTTACTGTCGCTGGGGGAATTCTTGTCGGACTCGAAAGGCTGTTCCTGCCCGAAGAGATTCTCGGATTGAAAACTGGCGACAGTCACATTCTTTGAATCACCGGCATCAGGAGTCTTCTGCGCTGCGGCTGACTGAACACTGGATGAAGATGCTGACGATGTCTCTGAGCCGGGAGCTGCTGCTGGAAGCCCGGCACCGCCGGGAACAGCTGCAGGAATACCGAACGGATCGGCATCGTCCGTCAGATTCTCGACGCGAACATTGGTATCGACAGATGCCGGCGCAGCAGCATTCGTCAGAACGGGATTCTTCAGATCGCTCGGAACAGAAGCCAGCCCGTGTGCGCCGGCGGCTTTGGCATCCGGTGCTTTACCCGTTGCTGGCGACTCTGCGGAATGCTCGTCGAAATGCGACGAATCATCGCCGTGACTGTGGTCTGCATGTTCTCCGTCTGCGGAATCCGCTGAATAAAACGGAGAATCGACCGATGTGCCGGGCTCACCATTTGCGCCGCCTGCGACATGCTGCCCCGAAGCGGACCCAGCTGGCATGGGCTGGAGGTTCTGATGGACTTCCAGCACGACGAGCGTACCGATGCCTACGATTCCGATCGCCGTGACGATCTTCCATAATGCACTTTGCATGGGAATCCCTTCCCGCTTTAAATACGCATCAGAATGAACTTCCCCCAGAACACGCGCACCGGCATTCTGATGCAGTTGTTTCTGAAAGTAGCAGATTCTGCCGATATTGGAAAGAGCGACTTCCGGAGCGAAAAACCGTGGGCTTCCTGATTCCACCCAGTCGCCCAGATTCCCGTGTTTCCGTCGTCGCCGCAGGCGCAATTCTACTTCAGAATCTCCTGGTTCTGAGCAGCGAGAAACTCGATCAGATCGACAAACTCCGAAGGTGCCAGAGTTGCAGCAGCACCTTCCGGCATGCTGCTCTGCTGCTGAGTCACTCGTTCTTCAATGTCAGCCAGTGCCAATGTTCGGAGAGCCTTTCCGTCGAAGATGTCGAGGTCTTTGTCACCTTCTCGCACGACAAGGCCGGAAACCGGAGCACCATCTTTCGTGATGATCAGTGTGGATCGATACTTTGCATCCACTTCGGCGTTCGGGTCGATCACGGACTGAACGATTTTGAATCGATTGGATCGTTTTGCCAGCCCCGCCATGTTGGGGCCGTATTCGCGGCCGTCACCATTGCCGACACGATGGCATGCTGTGCAGTTGCGGACGAAGACTTCGCGACCGCGAGCCACATCTCCCACTTTCAGTTCGGAAAGTGCGGTGATCGCCTTGTTGCGTTCTTCGGCTGGTTTCGGTTCCTGGCTCAGGAGTGTCTGCAGAAACGGAAGTGCCGTGGCACCCGATTTGGATGCCGCCATCAGCTGCACAATCATCTGAGAAGCACGTGAATCCGGCTGAGTCAGCGTTCCCTTCAGATAATCCGTTCGCCAGACCTGTTCATTCGCCGCAAGTGCATGCTGAATCGTGTAGTCGGACCAGTACTCTGCTGGCGATTCTGTCATGGCCAGTAACGTTTTCGTTGCTGCCATGTCGCTGTAGAAACTCAGCCCACGTGCGGCTTCGGTTCGAACTCGAGGATGAACATCCTTTGCTGCAGCCATCAGCAGGTCTTTGGCGCCGTCGATTGCATCGCGTTCGTCGGCGATTACATGAGCGGCCGCGGCGCGGGCTTCGAAGGCCTTCGAGTTGGTGAGAATACTTTCCACCATTTCACGTGACAGGCGATGATGCGATTCAAGCACCCACATGGCTTCGCAGCGCAGGCGATCGTAATCCGGATCTTCCGGTTTCAGACCTGCCAGCCACTTTTCCGTCTCACGAACGACGTCAGCTTCCGGACGATCTCTCAGTTCACGACGAGCACGGTAGCGGGCACGCCACTCGTATTTCCGAAGCTGTTCAAGAATTTCCGGAATCGATTTTCCATACTGAGTCACAGGGGAAACTTCCGGACGACCCGGATAAGTCAGCCGATAGATTCGGCCGCGTGTGTGATCTCGATTCGGATCCCGCTGACTGTACTGCATGTGCCCGATGAGCGCGTTTGCCCAGTCGCCAAACCAGAGTGCTCCGTCAGGTCCGATCTGCGGATCAGCAGGACGGAAGTGCTTGTCGCTCGATCGAATGAGATCGTCCGGAGATCCGTCGGCGTTCTTGATTCGTGCGCCGGAATACCCACCACCGTCATCATTGACCGTAAAGCGAGGCAGACCGTTCATGTTGATGACACATGCGTAGGTGAACTGCTGCTGGACAGAATCCGGAAAATGGCGGGATACGAGAAACTCACAGCCCAGAGCCGGTCGCATGCCTTCGTTATTGAAGACGAAATTCAGCCCGGTTCGGCCTCGCAGCTGAGCCCCGGACAGCGGCGTATCCCATGCATGGTTGGCCGTGGTTCCGTCACCCACGATTCCCTGTCCCCAGCCATTGAACACATAACACCACATGTTGTACTGACCCGGCAGAGCGAACTGCCGGATTTTCAGAGTGCGTGGATCCATAACATACGCACCGCCAGCACCCTGGCTGCGATGCGGCCCCCACGGAGTTTCCAGCGTAGTGCTCGTCGCGATTCCTTCCAGCAGGTGCAGTTTGCCCCCATGGCTCCACTCGAATGCTCCCGCTGTGTGATGCGTGTCGTCTGTGGCCCATCCATCGAGGAGGTGAACAACAATGTCGGCCTTGTCGTCACCGTCGCTGTCCTTCAGCCAGAGCAGCCGTGGCTGATCAATCACCAGCACACCGCCGTTCCAGAATTCGAACCCGGTCGGGCAATGAAGCTTGTCATAGAAGACGGCACTCTTGTCGGCATGGCCGTCATGATCGGTGTCTTCGAGAATGACCAGTCGATCGTTCGGCGGTGCATCACCTGGTTTCCACTGCGGATAGGTAGGCATGCAGGCCACCCAGAGCCGGCCTTTGTTGTCGAAGTTCAGCTGAACCGGCTTGGCCAGTTCAGGGAACTTTGTTTCGTCAGCGAAAGGAACTATCTTGAATCCGTCGGGCACCGTAGTGTTTTCGACGAGCTGCTCCGGAGTCAGGTAGCGAAGCGTTTCCGCTTCGGAGTATTTCTGTCGTGGATCTCCAAAACGGGTTTCCGGAACAATCAGTTCTCCCGTCGCTGAATCGTCCGGACGATCGCTGACGGGTTTCCCCTGAGCAATGTCCCAGACGTACTGATCACGCACTTCGGCCATCTTTCGGATCTTGAGATACTCCCGAGGGAATGTCTCCGTATCGAATGTGCGGCGGCCGCCGTACACATACCAGCCGTTCAGCATCCGATAGTCCTGCAGATGCACCCAGGACTTGTCGACAACGGCGGTCCGAAGCTTTTCATAAGGTGGGCTTCCGAAGCTCGCTGACGAAGCTGTTCCGAAGAGCTGTTCGTCGATGAGCCTTGCGATTTCGCGATCACCCTGATCGTTCAGGTGAGCACCATTGATCGTCAGCTGCATACCAGGTTCAGCTGTCATCAGCCGATGTGACTTTTCCAGCACATCGACAAATGCAATTCCTCGCGCCGCCGCGACAGCTGCGGTGGCTGCGGAATACAGCTGCAGCCGTTCGTTTTCCTGTGTTCCATCAGGAAGAAGCCGATCGCCGGTTGGCTCAAACGCTGCCGGTGAAACCAGGATGAATCGCGGTGGTGCCTTCGTGTCGTCTCGAGGATATCGCGCTGCGATCTGATCGAGATAGTTGCTGTAGTTCGTCTTGAAAGCCTCAACGCCCTCAGCTCCGGCGAATGATTCGTTGAATCCAAAGAAGCAGAAATAGGTGTCAGCTCCGAACGCTGCCATCGGATCATCGAGAGTCGTGTAATCCGTAGACCGCTGCTGAACGGCCACATCTTCGGCCGGACGAGCGAAGTTTCTGATCACCAGCTGATGTTCAGGAAACCGCGAATGCAGCAGCGTCTCGAAATGGCCGAACAGATTCATGCGTTCTGCCAGGGAGTTCCCCAGAAATCCGATGCGTTCTCCCTTGAGAAACTGCAGGGGAAGCTGGCTGGGCGGAAGGGCCGGCCTCTGTGGACGCGGCGGCAGTGTCATCAGCTTCTTCGCGGTTTCAAGCGAAGGAGCCGCCTTCTGAGCCATCGCATTGGAGTTCAGCACAAGTGCCAGCAGAGTTGCTGCTGCAACGGACAGGGATGCACGGACGGATCGCGATTTCACTTGCAGTCAACTCCTGAATCTCAGCCAATCCCAGGCCAGACGCGTTCACAACGAGTCTTCGGGAACTCTCGAAATGTTGGCGACAACCTGCCATGATGACAAGCGTCTTCGGTGGTTCACTTCACCCGACAGTTCACTTTAGCTGATGTCCGGCACGAGACAAATCGTCTGCGAACTCAACGTGCAGAATCTGCTGTATCCAACAGAATCGGAGATATTTCTCTGTGCAGAGCCCGCGTCGCCTCATTCTTGCAAGCTCATCGCGGTATCGCCGGATGCTGCTCAACCGTCTGAAAGTGCCTTTCGATGTCGATCCGGCCGATATCGATGAGCTTTCCTGGCATGCAACGGTTCATTCGTCTGATGAGCTGGCATGCCAATTGGCGTTCGCAAAAGCCGAATGTGTCCTGAAACGAAATTCGGACGCCGTTGTCATCGGTTCGGACCAGCTCGTGGATCTGGAAGGAAGGATTCTGGGCAAACCCGGAACACGAGAGAATGCGATCGAACAGATTCTGCAGATGTCCGGGCAATGGCATCGACTGCTGACAGCCGTCTGCGTCCTCCGGAGTTCCTCGGGGGCTGAGTCGCTGACAGATTCGGAACACTATGAAAAGGATATCTTTCTCAACGAAACGCGACTTCGGATGCGAAAACTCTCGCGAGAGGAAGCGGAACGATACGTCGATGCCGATCAGCCTCTGGATTGTGCCGGGAGCTACAAAATCGAAGAATACGGAATTGCATTGTTCGATCAGATCGAATGTTCCGACTTCACTGCAATCACCGGGCTGCCCCTGATTCGGCTCGCAGAAACACTTCGCCGTCTTCAGTTCGCAATTCTCTGAGGATGACTCCTTTCGTGATCCACTGTCTATTCATGATCCATTGCCTTTCTCCACTGGCTTCTGACCGTCCACATTGAGTCCTGCATCAAATGTTGTCTTGCATCAATCAGGGAACAAATGTTGCAATCACTTGATGTGAGCCTGATAAACACGAACGCCCGAGTTTATGCTGTGAAATTCAGGGACACAGTGTGCCCCGGCGCACAGGGGGTTCTCCCTTTCGTGTACTGAGGGTCCGTTTTCGAATTCGCGTTCCATGAAAGATACCAAAGTGAAACAATTCCTGATCTATGATCGCCCGATGTGCTGCTCAACGGGCATCTGCGGTCCAACCGTGGATCCTGTTCTGCCCCGATTTGCTGCGGATCTCGAAACGATCAGGAATGCCGGGCACACCGTGGAGCGGTATAACCTCTCACAACAGCCTCAGGCATTCGTCGACAATCGGGAGATTCACTTGCTGATCTCCGAAAAAGGCACCGATGTGCTGCCCGTCGTTGTTGTTGACGGGCGCGTTGTCAGTCGCGGCATTTATCCGTCTCTGGAAATGCTGCAGATGTGGTCAGGTGGAAACTCGCATACAGCCGCTGCACCGGAGAACCTGATATCACTTCCGATTGCCGACGAGGGCTGCTGCAGCGGGACGACAGGATGCTGTTAAGAATCCGTCAATACTGATCACATCGACACTGATCACATCGAGCCGCTCTTCGATGGCGACACATGTCGTCGGAGCCACAACTCAGCACTGCAGTAACTACAGCTGGTTTCAGGATCGGGACTGGCTCCCGACGAACGCGATCTTGTCTGCAAGACTGCAGTTGCAGGAGAGCCTGCTGCTGTCTTGAAACATGCTCTACCGTTCGCCATTCGGGAGATTGTTCATGGAGTTTCTGAAGCAGACCACTCGCAACCTGTTCTTCACGGGCAAGGGGGGAGTAGGCAAAACCTCGGTCGCGTGTGCCGCGGCGGTGAAACTCGCAGATTCCGGACGTCGAGTTCTGCTGGTGTCGACAGATCCGGCTTCGAACCTCGACGAGGTGCTCGGGACGCCATTGCAGCATCATTCCACTGCGATTCCATCCGTTCCAAACCTGTTCGCGATGAATCTGGATCCGGAGAAATCCGCCGCTGAGTATCGAGAACGCATGGTCGGGCCGTATCGAGCTCTGCTGCCTGCTGCAGCGATCGCGAGCATGGAGGAGCAGTTCTCCGGGTCGTGTACTCTGGAAATTGCCGCGTTCGATGAATTCTCGAAACTTCTTGGCGATCCCGTCGCAACTGCGGAGTTTGATCATGTCATTTTTGACACGGCACCCACCGGGCACACACTTCGGCTGCTGACTCTGCCTTCGGCCTGGTCCGGCTTCATGGAGAACAGCACCACCGGAACCTCCTGTCTGGGACCGCTGGCCGGTCTGCAGGCTCAGCAGGCTCTTTATCAACAGACCGTGAAGGCACTGAGTGATCCGGCAGTGACCACGTTGATTCTTGTCACAAGAGCAGAAGCGACGGCGTTTCGTGAGGCCGCTCGCACGTGCGGTGAACTGAAGGCTCTGGGAGTCTCCAATCAACATCTGGTCATCAATGCGGTGTTTCACGCATCCACCAAAGATGATCCGTTCGCTGCAGCGATGCAGAAACGGGGAGAAAAGGCCATCGACGAAATGCCGGAACTCCTTACCGTTCTGCCACGAACATCGATTCCTTTGACAGCCGGTGGAGTACTCGGTTTGGCTGCTCTGCGGTGCTTTGGACAAACCACGCCCGCACCGCCAGGTTCTGTTTCATCAGCCGTTGGCAACGGAGCACTGAAACAGAATGATCTTCCGGGGTCACTTTCGTCGCTGATGGATGGGCTGGCTGCTCCGAAGCATGGTGTGATCCTCGCCATGGGCAAAGGCGGTGTCGGAAAAACAACGGTCGCGGCTGCCGTGGCTGTTGGTCTGGCGGAGCGAGGTTTCGTGGTTCATCTCTCAACGACTGACCCGGCCGCACACATTGCCGCGGCGGTGGCGGGGGAAACCTATCCGAATCTCACTGTGAGTCGCATCGATCCGGCGGCAGAGACCGCAAAGTATGCCGCAGAAATCATGACCAGTGCAGGTGCAGGGCTGGATGCATCCGGCAAAGCGCTGCTGGAAGAAGATCTTCGGTCGCCGTGTACGGAAGAGATCGCCGTCTTTCGTGCCTTCGCTGATGCAGTGGCAGAAGGTACCGATCGATTCGTTGTGCTTGATACCGCTCCAACTGGGCACACAGTCCTGCTTCTGGATTCAGCGCTGGCCTATCATCGCGAAGTGATCCGTCAGACGACGGCGATGCCGGAGGCTGTCGAGAAGCTTCTGCCGCGACTGCGAGATCAGAACTTTACGCGCATTCTGATTGTCACACTGCCGGAAGCAACTCCTGTGCATGAGGCGGCTCAGCTGCAGAAAGATCTGCGTCGTGCGGAAATCGAACCCTGGGCATGGGTGATCAACAACTCACTGAGTCCGCTGAAGGTCACTGATCCGCTTCTGGTGGAACGCCAACATCATGAAGCCTTATTCATCCGGGAAGTCGTGACCGAGCATTCCATGCGAACAGCACTGATTGCATGGCAGATCGAACCTCCCGTCGGTCCGGATGCATTAAAGCGTGCCATGCAGCCGGTCGGTTTGCAGACTATCAGGTGAATTCAATCCGTGTGCTGGGATATCTCTGTGCTGCGATATCTGTATGATCCAGTAGTGGGTCAGACGACAGTGCAGACGTACGAAGTGAGATCACAGAATGAGTTGGCTGGCGGGCCCGCTGTCTCTTAAAGCATTGCCGAGTTACTCAATCATCAGCGAATTGATGTCCGGACCATACAGGCTGAGATCATCCTGCTGTTGTTCACTCGGCTGCCGAATTGCTGAATCGTCCGGCTTCGGCGTCGGCTCTGAAGACGGCACCACGTCGTTGACTTGAGCAACTTCGGCAGGACTTGCTACTTCAGCAGTCTTCACGGCTGCCGATGCATTCGCAATCGGAACGGCGTCGGCAACCTCAATCGCCTGAACGAGTTCTCCCGCGGGCACCTTGATCGACATCGAATCCATCAGTGTTGTCAGAACGGGATGCTGAGCGATCTGATTGCTGTCTGAATCCGGAAAGATCTCACGAAGCCAGTCGGACGTCGGCCACGCAAACGGACGAAACTTCTCTGCCGCTCCCGTCTGATCACGATACAGGATCGCTCGCCCAGGCCCGAGACTGCCCGCGACCGGGCTGTCCACCAGGCTCGCCGAATCTGCCTGGTTCATGCGAAACGCAACTCGGTTCTCGAACTCACGAAGCAGTGACGTTGATAACCAGCGAACGGCGTTGTTGTACGTATCTGACCAGATCAGAACGTGGATCCCCACCACGGGGCCGCGTTTGATCAGATCCGCGAGCTGAGCGGCCGGAGTGATCGTCTTCGGCGCCCCGAAGCTTCCGAGTCCGAACTCATCTTCCTCCCGCCGCAGTGTTCGAAAGAGCCCGATGTTTCGAATCAGCAGCAGCAGTTCCGGAAGATCTCCCTGAGCAGCAATATTCTCGCGGTGGATCAGCTGCTGATGAAGCGATGCCATCACAGCATCCGCATCGGCGACCGAATGGACAGACATTCTGTTTCGGGCTGTTTCCTGCAGCGTCGCAGTGAATCGATTCAGTGATTCACGATCTCTTCCTTCATGAAGCAGGCAGACATGCGGAACTCCTGCCGAAATTGCTCCAACAGTTGAGGATGATGAAGCGGAATCGACGAACTCCGAGGAGGCATCTGATGGGACGGCAGCCATCGGCGCTGCACTTCCTGCAGCGGGCTGATGACAGCAACTCAGCGCCGCCATTACCAGAAGTCCGTCAGCCATATCCGCATCCTGCCCGACGATCAGAAGGTTCTGACCGCCAGCACGACGAAGCTCGACACAGGTCGGAGCCGAAATGGCAACGGGTTCACCCAGCCAGATCGGGAGTGACTCCGCAGCGCGGCGCGTTGAAGAACTGCTGTCACGCAGCCATGCGTTCAGCGGCGCACATCGTTCGACAGTTGGAGCCACGTTCCCTTCGAATACGATCATTCCTCGCTCGCCCGGTCGGAAGCCTTCCCGCGACTTGCCGCGAGCTCCTGCCAAAGATCCTGATTCCGAATCCCTCTGCCGCCGTACCAGATCCGCGATGGCTTCTTCTCGACGTTCTTCATCCATCCACGCGATCTGGAACGGATGGTTTCCTTCCGTGAGCCCGTTGGCATCGTTGTAAATGGCTTCACCGGGGCGGGTCAGAAGGCGAGCAGCGGAGTTCTCCTCGCTCAGAATCAGATGAGCATCAGAGTCGCTGCACTGCAGCGCGATTCGCACTGCTACCTGTCCGAGTGTGCTGCGTGCGAGTGAATAAGCACCACCCAGTGTCTGTGAGCCCAGGACCACGTGAATTCCGAAGGCACGTCCCTGACGAATGAGTCGATCCAGAAGCAATGACGCCCGAGAAGAAACGCGGTCTTCCGCAACGAAAAATTCCTGAAACTCATCGATCAGCAGAAGCAGCCTTGGCATCGTTTCCGTCGGTCGTGACTTTCGGAAAGCAGGTAAGTCCTGAACTCCGTAGCTGCGAAACAGTTCGCCGCGTTCCTGCAGAATCTCGTCGAGCCTCTCGAGAACGCTCAAACCGAACTCACGATCGCTCTCGATCGCGACAACACGCGCATGAGGAAGCTGATTCGCTGCGTAGGTTCGAAACTCCACACCCTTCTTGAAGTCAATCAGATAGAACTGGATCTCATTCGGACTGTAATGAAGAGCCATGTTCGTGATCAGAATATGCAGCAGCGTTGATTTACCGGACCCGGTTTTCCCTGCGATCAGCACGTGCTGGCTGGTACCTCGGCCAAGCTTCATCGTCTGCAGTCGAGCTGCACCGGCTCGACCAATCGGCAGATCGATCCCTTCGGCCGTGGAATAAGTCCAGATGTTTTCTTCGCGAGGAGCAATTCTGGCAAATGACACTTCGACACGACGCGCGCCTCTCGACGCTTCACCGATCGCTCGAACATATCGAACGTATTCCGAAGATGCTGGCGGCTGAAGCGAATCGTATCTGATCGTCGCGGCGTCTGACACGACGGCGTCCTGACCTTTCAGATGCACTTTTCTGTTGATCACCTGAAACTCAATGCATTCCTTTGTCAGGTTCGTCACATCAAACCAGCCAGGAACGACGGTATCTGTATCCCAGGTAATGATCGGTCTCACACCACACCGAGGTCCACTCGCCAGAATGCTGGTCAAGTGTCTTGCTGATTCTTCGGTGAACGATGTCGGAAAACCGGCGATGATCACAAAATGGTAAGGCTCCGCAACCTCACCCGCTGCCGCATTGTACTGTTCAATGGTGCTGAACTCGCTGCGAAGATAGGTCTGGAAGACGTTCTCCATGTGGTCAGTGATCTTCCGAAGTCTTTCTCGGATCTGGCCGGATTCGGTCCAGATCCGACTGCCGATCAGAAGCTCATCGAAGTCTGCAATGTGCATCAGAGCCGAAAAGCTTTCGCCGAGACCAACCGGATCGATGAGTGTCAGCTGAATTCGCCCCGGAGGAATCGTTGTCAGCAGTTTCAGGATGATCGCCCGAACGAATTCCAGCGCCGATTCACGACCGACGGTGTCGTGACGGACAACGATTCCAGTGTCGGTCGGAAAACGAAGGATCGCCGGCATCTCCAGCGATACGACCGTATTCTCTTCGGGAGCGTTCTGAGGAGGCAGTCCGGCCAGCGTGAAATGCAGGTTTCCCGCCGCCAGCACCGAGGGCAGAGTCTCGGGGATCGGAATTCGATTGTCTTTCAGGTTCGGCCATTGCACGACGCCAGACACCGTGTCAGTGCACAACTGCGAAAACGCGGCCGTCTCGCGCAGGACACCATTCCAGCGATCGATCACCTGCTTCTGAGTCTCAGCGAGCGCCGCAATTGTCTGAGCACATTCCGC
Organism: Planctomyces sp.; assembly: GCA_046345315.1. Classification (GTDB taxonomy): domain Bacteria; phylum Planctomycetota; class Planctomycetia; order Planctomycetales; family Planctomycetaceae; genus F1-80-MAGs062. The sequence goes on along the minus strand of JBKDKA010000233.1, from coordinate 5,944 downwards.
ATCGGCATGACTCACTGCGGCTTCAAATTCGATTCGACGCTGTTCTCGGAACTTCGCGGTTTCTTCGGCTCGCCATGCCTCCGCAGCGGAACGTTCTGCAGCCTGAGCACGCCGCACATCCTCACTTTGAAGTGATGCCTTCTGTTCAATGTCCGCTGTCGTGTCACGCAGCGTCTGCAGAATGACGTTCTGTTTGTTCTGAAAGGAAGCGGCCAGAGCAGCCCCTCGACGATCTCGCTGCTCAATCAGCTGAGTCTGCCAGGCCGCCGCAGAGTGGTTCATTCGCTCTGATTCGCGAGCAGACTGAGTCTTCCACCAGCCACAGGCCGCCTCCGCGTCGGAAGCATGCTGGAGCATCATCTGAAAACGAGAACGAAGCTGCTGCTGAGCGATCACCATCAGAACAGTGGACGTGAGGAGTGCCACTCCACCGCTGATCAGAGCACTCACACCCAACCAGCCCCAGTCGGGATTTCCAAGTTCCGGACTGAAGAAGGCTCGCACGTCAGACCGCAGTGAAGCCACAGGAACAAGGAGCACAATCGTGATGAAGAAGAAGATAATGAGCAGCCGAAATCCGCTGACCCATCCGGGAATCATCAGTCCGTCAATCTGATCCGCCGCCAGAAATGCTTCATTGGAATGCTTCTGAGCTGCCTCACGATTTTCTTCACGAGTCCCATTCGTCAGCGAAGATGCCGGCAGTTCACTTTCCATGCCGGCATGGCAGCGAGTGAGATACTGATCAGTGTTCTTGATGCGCTCTCTGAGAGTCACCAGGAGCTCGTCCATTACCTGCGACTGATTCTCGAAGGTCTCCGCAAAGCTTCTGCTGCGTGTGATCGGAGTGTCTTCGCCTTCGTCGTCACAGACAGACTGCAGTACCCAGTTTTCGTGTTCAAATGCCTGCTGAACCTGCTTCTGTTCATCGTGGCAGACACCATTCGCTTCCCCCACAGTTCGAAGCCGGTCCGCGTCAATCTCAGCCAGTTTCGCTGCAGCAACGGAATCGCTCTGCTCCGTCCGACGCCGAAATTCGGCGGCTGTCCGTTCGTCATGAACTCTCAACGAAGTGTCGTATTCCTGCTGCAGAGACGCTCGAAGTTCCTGATGCTGAACGACAGTGCTGTTCAGCGATCGAACTGTTTCGATGAGCGCCTTCTGATGCTGCCGACAGGCAGTCTGGCCAGCGGCAATCTTCGAGAGTTGTTCGGGAATGTGAGGTACAATGGAGTTCATCGAGAATTCTCCAGCAAGTCGCATCAGCCCGGGAATTGACTCTGCAGCGGCGGAAAATCGCCACTCAGATCAGCTTTCTGCTGACAACAGAAACGGGCATTGTTTCAGACTGTCCGGCAATTTTCGAGGAATCCGACGACAATGCCCCGGCTTCCGGTCCTGAAATTGGAATCTTCACACCTCAGCGACAGCACCTGATTTGCGAAACCACAGTGAGATTCTGCACCGTACGGTTTGACAGAGGGCGGCCGGATCAGGTCGGCTGAAAGCACGGCGATATTGTTCAGTGCAGGTGTGCAGGTTCGAGAAACGTGATTCCGAAGGCCAGAAGAATCCCAAGAGCAAGTGCGACACTGAGTCGGCCGCGATTGTGAGCGTGGAACTCCATCTCAGGCAGGAGATCACTGAGGGAGATGCAGACGAAGACTCCCGCTGAAAATGCCAGAGCGTTTCCGACGAGTTCCGCTTCGATTCCGCGGAGCTGAGTCGTTCCAAGAAGGAAAATGATCGCTCCCGCCGGACACATCATGGCAAAACCGGCATTCACCATGTTTCGACTTCGCTGCGGCCAGCCGCTTGCTGCCATCAGCGACGTGATCGATACCGCATCGAGCGGCTTATGCAGCATCACGGCGAGAAATGTTCCGAGCCCATAAAGTGACATCCAGACGCGGTGAGTTGAATCAGCCTGAACACTGGCGGCCAGAGCGATTCCGTCAATCAGTGTATGCAGCGAAAGTCCGGCAGCAATTCCGACCCAGCTGAGCTGATGCGCATGCTGACATGAAGGCCCCGGCTGTGCTCCCCGGTTCGCTCCAGAATCTCGGACTTCCTGCCGACGACCTTGATCATGCGGAACCGCAGGAGCCGACTCGGCGGCGGCGTTCCCGCTGCGGTCTGACCGCGACGGAACGGATGATTTTTCATGATCGTGGTCATGATCGTGGCCGTGATCACATGTTTGAGCATGCGGAAGATGGAAATGTTCAACCGCCTCCGATGGTGACACCTCCAGAGGGCCGTGATGATGAAAATGAAACATACGAATCAGGACGAATGTAGAAACGATGCCAACCATCATCCAGCGTGCCGCCTGATCTGCTGACGACAGATGATGGGCCGCATGAGGCAGCAGGTGGAACATCGCAATTCCCAGCATCAGCCCCCCCACGAAGCTCATCGTGGTCTGCATGCGGGTATGCGTCAGGTCGACCAGTGACGGCAACCATCCGCCGATGACGGACGCCATCACGATGAGCACACAGTATGCGGTGAGAAGCCTGGCATTCCATCCAAACTTGCTGACAGTTGATCCGGAATCGACTCCGGTCGTCACCGGGCCTGTCAATGAACCGTCAGGTGAGACCGGAACGATCTGCACACTGTTGTCTGAATTGTTTCTCGTTCCTGAATCCGGTGATTGTGCTGCGCCGAGGGCGCTTCCCGCGAAGATCAGCACAGTAATCAGCGTCACGATCCGAAAACGGGGAAACATGAAGAATCCGAGCTTCAAAGGATAACTTTCGGGCGAATGAGCACCCCGCGGCCGACCTTAGCCGAGCACGACTTCCAGATGTGAACGCATCGGGACGGTCGTGTCACACTCGCGTGATACGCAGCCGAGTATCGTCAAACTCAGTGACTCTCGCAACGCAGTCGCAGATGACAGGTGATTTCAAAACCGGAACTGGCTCCCGACAGACGTTGTATTCTGCTGCAGATTTGCACCTGCAAGGGTGCCCTGTCCTGGTTTTGAAATGCTCTCTACTGTTTTCGCAGATGAGAGAACCCCTGTTTCATGGATTCTCCCAGCATCGCTCCGTCATTGGAGTAAACGACGAAACGAGCACCCTGTTTCATCGTTCGCACGGCCTGATCCGGTTTTCCGAACCAGCAGCCGGCCGCCACATGAGATCGACTCGACATGTCGATAATTCTCTGCAGCATGGCGATCAGATCCGGATGGTCGTATTCGTTCGGAATCCCCATACTCGTCGTCAGATCGTTCGGACCGACAAATACTGCGTTCACGCCGGGAATACCGCAGATCTGATCAAGATTCTCGACTGCGGCCACGGATTCAATCATCGGGACGAAGACTGTGTTTACACATCGATCATTCGTCACATAATCCCGAGTCTTCTCGCTTGGCCATTTGCCTTCGCTGAGCACCAGGTCGAGAGCTTTACCTTTGAGTGGTCGATAAACGGCAGCGGCGGCAAGCTGCCGACAGTGCTGAACGTCTTCAACGTAGGGCACGACAACGCCGTCGAAGGAATCACAGACTTTCGAGACATCGTCGACATCGCGGCTGTGTGTTCTCGCGAGACAGGCGATCCCTTTCGCAGCCAGTGCATAACGTACCGGCAGAAAATCGGCCAGATCCAGCGCGTTGTGCTCAGCGGTGACGATCACAAAATCCAGAGCCCCCTCCGGAAGCACGTCCACAATCGCCGGATTGGTCGTGTGCTGAAAAAACGTGCCGAATACGGTATCACCGCGACGCATCTTTTCTTTCAGTATTCTTCCGAGCTGCGGGACGGGCATGATCGATTCCGATTTTCGATGGCTGGTATTCAGATTTCGATGTCTCTTTAGACCGCTGAATCTATTCTGATCGCCGAAAGCAACGAGTCACCCTTCAGATGGCATACGATTGAGAGCGGAGTTTACTGCAATTTATGGGGTCATAGCAAAGCCAGCAGCTCTCTCCGAAACGTCCTGAGAATATTTGAAACAGCGACGACGCTTCGTCTCTGGCATCAAACCTCAGGAATGGGCTGGATTTTGTAAGGATGGTACAGGCCTTGCTGTCATATTGGTGTAGAATTTTCGGGTGTCACTCCGGCAGTGCATGGCTTAAAGGTGGTTTCAAAACCGGGACTGGCTCCCGACGGATGCAGTGTTTTCCTGAAGATCCAGCAACTGCAAGGGTGACTGTCCTGCATTTTGAAATGCGTCGGTGGTTTCAACAGATTGCTGGAGGAAGTTCAGAACAGGGGATCAGCGATGTTTTTCGACATGACATATTTGTGGATGGTGATGCTTCCGGGGCTTGTGATTTCGGGCCTTGCGAGCCTGATGGTCAAGTCTGCCTTCAAAAAATATTCGCAGGTGGGGACTCAGCGCGGTTACACCGGCGCTCAGGCCGCTCAGATCCTGCTGGATGGTGCCGGTATTCACGATGTGAAAGTCGTGCCGACGAACGGCTTTTTGAGCGACCATTACAATCCGATGGACAAGACGCTCGCGCTTTCGGAAGAAGTTTACGGAAGTCGTTCAGTTGCAGCGATCGGTGTGGCGTGTCACGAAGCGGGGCATGCGATTCAGCACGCTCGAAACTACGCTCCGCTGTGGGCACGAAGTGCTCTGGTTCCGCTTGCCGGACTGGGCTCAAACCTCAGCTACATCGTGCTGATGGCGGGGCTGATGTTGAACTTCAAAGTGCTCGCCATGGCCGGTGTGGTGCTGTTCGGGCTGGTCGTTCTATTCCAGATTGTGACTCTTCCGGTCGAGTTCGACGCAACCGCACGAGCGAAACGGCTTGCTGTGGAGGCTGGCATCATCTATCCGGAAGAACGTTACGGTATGGACAAAGTCCTGAACGCAGCGGCTTTGACCTACGTGGCGGCCGTTGTCACGAGTCTGCTGACGCTGATGTATTACCTTCTGAAAGTTGGTGCTCTCGGGGGAAGTCAGCGAGACGAGTGAAAAATCGGAACTGACGTTCGAAACGCGTTAGCAGAGGTCCTGAAACTTCCTGAATCACGGGGATTCTCAGAGATATTCCCATCGATTCGGGTGAAAAACGAACTCTGGCGTAAGCTCGGATTGATTCGCTGCGGTAATTGCGAATGGGCGAGATAATCTGACCAGGCCGATTGTTCCTGCAAGATTTCTCGGCAGCTCAGGAACCTCGTGGCTGCAGTCTTGTATTGAGAGCCTCCTGCCTGTAACATCCCGCCCGGTTTCAAGAAATCACGGGGTTTTGAATGCAACCCTGTGTTTTCGGGCAGATAGCTCAGTTGGTAGAGCACAGGACTGAAAATCCTGGTGTCGGGGGTTCGATTCCCCCTCTGCCCATTCCTGCAGTCTCGACAGAGACGAACTCATACGAAGACCCGCATAAAACATTGGTTTTATGCGGGTCTTTTGCTTTGACCGGTTTCCCAGTTTCTGCCATTTTGCACGGCTGCGGGGCCACTGGTGGGGCCACTGAGTCATTTTTTGTACCGGGTTGTGTGACTTTCGCCGCAGCCTTTTCGAAATGCTCGTCCGTCAACTGCAGATAGTGCTTCGATGCAATCAACTGACTGTTCCCGATCCACGAAGTGACTACCTGCAGTGGAAACACCTCCGCAAGTTCCGTTTCGCGGGTGGACCGCAGATTTTGAAACGGTTTTGGCCATGGCTTCAGGCTGTAAACGGCGGCGAGAGACCATGGCGTCTGGCGGGCAAGAAGTGCAGCGCCCTGCCTTTGTGAGAGACGCAGGAGCGGGGCTGGCAGCGACGGAACGGCTTTTTCGTGGAACAGCCGATTCTCCCCATTGAGCTCCAAAACTACTTATCCCATCCGGAAAACTTCGCCTTCAGCAACTCTACCGTGTGGCGCCATTTCGGGGCCGTTGGCTGGCAAACGGTGTTTTGATTTCCGAACAGACCAAGCCCTTTCACTGCCTGATCTTCAGGTACCGTAGCGAGCCAT
>JBKDKA010000232.1:0-124922 GCA_046345315.1 Planctomyces sp. | reverse complement strand
CAGGAGCTTCGCCCCACCGAAGTGGTTCTCCTTCATAATCTTCGTGTCCTTCTGTGCAATCTGCTTTGGAACACGAAGATCAAAAAGGACACGAAGGGTGTGTTCTATTGACTTGGCTGTTCTCTGGAAGGGCGAGGCTGCTACGGAGCCGTCTGAGGCTGTGAAGAGAATGATTTCGCTGGATGGGACAAGCCTGGATTGCGATCGCCGGCCAACCGTTTCGCAGCGTTGATGACGGTGGGGCGACGCTTCGCTGGTCCCACTACAAGAAATCACAGCCTCGCGGGGCCTGAATCACCGAGTTTACAGCAGAACATGGAGTTCTCCTTTTTGGTAGCTCCCTGCGCCCAGTTTTGCAGCCATCTCCGAGGGCGATTCGACGGCAAAAAAAAACGACCGAGCTGCCTTTTGAAAGGCGTCTCGGCCGCTGCATTTTCAAGTCAGCAGATGAATCTGTGACTTATTTCTTCTTGGCAGATGCTGGCTTCTTCGTGACAGCCTTTGCTGCTGGCTTTGCAGCGCCTGTCTTTGCCTTGGTTGACTTTGCAGCGGCTGGCTTAGCAGCTGGTCGAGCCGTTGACTTGGCAGCGCCTGTCTTTGCCTTGGTTGACTTTGCAGCTGCTGGACGAGCTGTTTTAGCCTTGGTTGAAGACTTTGCTGCGGTGCTCTTTGCGACCATTCCCAGGTTCCTCCATGGGGACATGTATTGGCACCAGAAGTAAAAGATGCGGGCTGTTCATTGGTGCCTTAACACAAACAACCGCGAGTTTTCATCGCACCTGAAGGATCTCGTTTCAGGAAAAGAAACAGTGATCAGTCAGGTGACCCGTCAAGCACAATGCGTGTCGTTGTGATGGACAAAGCATCCTGCTTTTTGATCATCCAGTCTCCAGTCAGAACATAACTGAGTAAACCGAATGATGACGTTGGATTGAGTTATAAAAGAGTTCCGTCAAATCCGTCAAGCGGAAATCCTTTCGCTTCAACGGCTTCGTGAGAATCGGCCAACAATAAGTTTCTCCTGAACACTTTTTTGACGAAGTTGAAGAAAAACTTTGAAATCGGCTCAACCGATTTAACCAGCAACCATCAGTCGGTAAGTCATGCCTTCATCGACTTTTGCCGCAAGTGTGAGTCGCATGCGCAGTGTCAGTCTCATGCAATGAACCGTGGGTGTGTCACTGAAGACGTGAGCGTCCTCCCGAGTTCCCCTTGAATCGATTGTTCTGAGAACATTTCTGCTGAATACGCCTGACAAAACCGGGACGGGCTCCCGCTGAGAGTCTGAAATCATTGAGACAGGTAGCCGCCAGGAGTGCCTGCCCCGGTTTTGTTTGAGACGCTATGTGCCTGGACTTGATGTTGATCCGACGCTGCAGCGTTTCGAAGTGCCGACGGCAGGGATACAGAACTCTCGGCCTCAGCGCATCCGCGCCTGTTCGCAATGAACGGACTTCGAAGTGAGTCGGCTCAGTCCGAAAACTGCGCGGCCCCGCTGGTCTGTTCTGCCGTCCTCCGTGACTTCTCAAACCCATGGAGTTCTCCACGAAGAGAAAGCTGTGAGCCGCATTGGCACCAGACCGTCGCAGATTCTGTGGCTGGTCTGGTTGGCGGAGATTCAGCGATACCCTCGGTCTTCCGGCGACTGGCCGCTCGGACTGCTGTCGGGCTTACTCAACGGGGAGGTGGATGCTGAGACAGATAATGGGCTCAGAATCTTGATGACCAGACGCCGTCATCGGTGCCAAAAATGCGGGCTTTCTCGTAGATGAAAAAATGTGAGCCTGTGATCACTTGTCTGGCACAGAGAATGCGTTATACCGACGTTAACGCGGAAACCATGAGGTTTCTGTAAAAATCTGCACAGGGATTGAGCGGATTTGCCCGATTCATAGGCTCCAGCGGATGTTTGGTTGCCTGTGGCGGGAAGTTCGGGCGAAAGTTTAGTTTTGGATCGAGGTGTCGATGTCAGGCACGCCCCGGCTTTCCGGTCATGGAGATAGCTTCCGCTGTGGGAAGCCAAGGCACGGCGAGTGGTGACTCGCTGAAGAACTGCAGCAAGAAACGTTTTTCCGGGAGGAGAAAACAGGGTAATGGCGAAAGCGAAGCTTGAGTACATCTGGCTGGATGGTTCGAAGCCCACACAGGGTCTGCGTTCCAAGACCAAGGTTGTACGTGATTTTGGCGGGACACTCGATGAATGTCCTGTCTGGTGTTTTGACGGGAGCTCCACGAATCAGGCACCGGGCGGATCGTCAGACTGCCTGCTCAAGCCGGTAGCAATTTTCCCGGATCCGGGTCGCGTCAATGCGTTCCTGGTCATGTGTGAAGTGCTGAATCCGGACAGCTCTGTTCATGAATCCAATGGTCGCGCAACCATTGATGATGACGATGATGATTTCTGGTTCGGCTTCGAGCAGGAATATTTTCTGTGGGACAAGGAAACGAACCGACCACTCGGCTTTCCTCCAGGCGGGTATCCTTCGCCACAGGGGCCGTACTACTGTTCCGTTGGTGCCAACCATGCCTTCGGTCGTGAGCTGATTGAGGAGCATCTCGATCTGTGTCTGGCTGCCGGTCTGAATGTCGAAGGCATCAATGCCGAAGTGGCCACCGGACAGTGGGAATTTCAGGTCTTCGCAAAGAGTGCAAAGCGAGCCGGTGACGAAGTGTGGGTGGCTCGCTATCTCCTTGAGCGAACCGGCGAGAAGTACGGAATCTGGATCAACTGGCACTGCAAACCGCTCGGCGATACCGATTGGAACGGATCAGGGATGCATGCAAACTTCTCAAATAACGTTCTCCGTACATGCGGAAGCAAGGACGTCTATGAGAAGGTCTGCAACGCGTTTGCTCCCCGTATCCGGGAACACATCGCGGTTTATGGTGCTGACAACCACATGCGCCTGACCGGAAAACACGAAACGCAGAGCATCGATAAGTTCTCGTTTGGTGTTTCCGACCGAGGTGCATCGATCAGAATTCCTGTGGCGACAGTTCAGAATGGCTGGAAAGGCTGGCTGGAAGATAGACGGCCGGCCTCCAATGCGGATCCTTACAAGGTTGCCTCAGAAATTGTTCGAACAGTCAAGGGCCTGAAGCTCTGAAAACGGTCGACAGATACCGCATTTCCGCACGGACGTCATTCAGCGGAAATGCACGACGAGACCAGTCATGCCCCGACGTTACAGCCTGGCTGTTTCAATACGGGTAAGGCTGGAAAGGGGAGTCACTGCTGGCTGCCGAAGCAATTCGGCAGTCAATCCTCCCGGGCCGTTCGACCATGTGTCGAACGGCTTTTTTTGTGCCGAATTAAAACTTGAATCACGGGATTGTTCCCCTGTATCCTCCAGAATATGGACGATTCATTAACGGGGAAGAGTCAGCAGCGAGCTTCTCCCTATAAATGTTGCTTCTGTCAGGAGTTTCTTCGCCCGGTTCCGCTGAGCGTCGCTGAGTGTTTTCGCGCACTGGCACTGACCAGAACTCATTTCTGTCCCCATTGCTTCGATATGTTTCGAAGACCAGCAGGACTTCTTCGCCACGTTCCGGGACTGGTCTGGTACTTCAATTCGCGACAGTTCAATCTGTCTCTTCGAGAAAACATCGCCGAATTGTTTGCCGGATTCCTGCGGCTTGTGCGATTTCGAGGAGCTCGAAAACGCCGAACGATTCGGAAGGCGGCCTCCCGTTCGACAGTTTCGCCGCGGCCCCAGCCTGCGAAAATTCCCATCGGGTCGCAGATCGTTGAGCAGGGTTTTGTCGCTGCACCGGTGTCTTCCTGTACTGGCATTTGCAGTGAACAGGAGGGACCACACGATCTGTTTCAGACTCAGGTTTTTGCATCACGGACGCGAACACCCCTGCAGTCTTTGCTGTTCGTCTCAATGATGGAAACCGCTGAACATTCGCTGTCGCCGGATGTTCGGCCACGTTTCTGTCGAATGACTCAGCGAAGTCACTGTTATATGGCAGTTCGTGGCAGAGTTTCTGTCAACTCACGGAACCGAGTATGTGCGATTCGGATTCCGGAGAGAAGCAGCCGCGATCGCTGTCCGACTGCTCCTCAATCTTCGGCAATGCCCGCACTGAAGTCCTGGCGACAGCATTCACATCCTGAGTTCTCGAATGGTTCTGCCAGAACGATGACAGAGACTTCGTCGCGCCTTCTGGTCAATATCACAAATACCATTCCATAACAGATCATTCACGTCAGACGCTGCTTCGTTCGACATCGATTTTGCGCGTCCACTCCGTTTCCGATCTCACGACGCATTGTCTTTGACGATGCTGTTGAGCAGAGAGACTCAGGACAGCGTTCCTGCCGCGAGACGTTTCCGGAGAATGGTTATCTTTCGAATTCCCTGATAACCTGCAGTGATGGAAGTTTGTCGTTTGTGATCTCAGCCCGGAAATTGCAGGACATCAGCGTGTTCAACAGACTGGAAAGAAAATTCGGGCAGTTTGCCATTCCGAACCTGACGCTGGTGCTCATCATTGGTCAGGTATTTGTCTATTTCGCCGGCATGCGCGACCCGGAAATTCTCGAACGGTTTGTGCTCGATTCCGCCCGACTCAGGGAAGGTGAATGGAGCCGGCTGGTGACTTTTCTCCTGATGCCTCCCGGAACGGCTCTGATCTGGGCATTTTTCTTCTGGTACATGCTGTATCTGATGGGAACGGCACTGGAAACTTACTGGGGAGCATTTCGTTACAACGTCTTCCTCCTGATCGGCTATCTTGCAACAGTGGGAGCTGCACTTCTGCTGCCCACAGGATCGATGGGAAACTGGTTTCTTCAGGGAACCGTGTTTCTGGCGTTCGCATGGCTGAATCCGGATTTCATCATTCAGATTTTTTTCGTGCTGCCGGTAAAAATCAAATGGCTGGCACTTCTGACCTGGATCGGATTCGGCTACAGCTTTATTTTCGGCGACTGGAATACACGTTTGTCTGTCGGTGCATCCGTCGCGAACTTTTTCGTCTTCTTTGGTCGAGACGTTTACAGCAAGGCTCGCTACGGCCGGCGACAGATGGTTCGCGAGGTGCGAAAATTCACCGAGAAGCCAGCGGAGTATTTTCATCGATGCACTGTCTGCGGAATCACAGACAAAACTCATCCGCAGATGGACTTTCGATACTGCAGCCGATGTGCGGGAAACGAATGTTACTGTTCTGACCATCTGCGAAGTCACGAACATGTGGTGGTGAATCCTTCCGCTGACTCCACCATATAAGATCATCCGGCCGGATGATCTTCCGGCTGCAGCTTTTTTTGGCTGCAAGGGTGTCCGGCTGCGGATCGTCTTTCCGAGATTTTCAGCCGCCTGAGTCCGCTGTGATTGAACTCTCGCTCTCCTCACAGCACTTCTGCCGAAAGGAACAGCTCTGCGAGTGCCGGCAGAATCGTCAGACTCGACAGTTCTGATACGACTGGAAGAGTTGTTGCCGGATGGCAACAAAGTCTCCTGATCTGCTCTCTCCTCACAAAAGGCAGACTCTCACTCATCGTTCAGGTTCTAGATTTCAGTGTCTTCGGGAGTTCGGATCTTTCCACGACACGGGAGTCCTGGTATGAACCATCGGCAGGTATGGGAACTGACACGTTATCAGTCCGGAATGGTTGTCCGCGGCGACATGACCATTCGAAATGCTGCGGCTCAGTTCATCGTCAGCGAGTGCGACATCATGGTCGTTACGGATGACCATGGATTGCTGCTCGGTGTCATCACGGAAAGCTGCATTGTTCGGGCTCTCCTGTCCGGGCCGCCCGAGGATGCTGCCATAGCGGGATGGACTCACCGGAACGTTGACTCTGTTCGTGAGAACTCCGACATTCAGAGTGTTCTCCCTCTGTTTCGCCTGTCCAGCCACAGTGCTGTTCCGGTCGTGAATCAGGATCAGAAAGTCTGCGGTCTATTGCGCCGACAGGACGTTCTCGCAGAGATGCTCAAGGCATCGCCATCACGTCGAACTTCGGCGGCCAGGTCAGATCTGCCAATGTCGTCAGGCTGTGCGGACAATCCGGCATCCGACCTTCCAGTGCGGACGAACCACAGGGAGGAGTTCGTTTCCGATACCAGCCGGATCACTCGGATTGATTCTTCCGAAACTGTGATGAAAGAGGATCCTTCTGCTTCTCCGCAGAAAGAATCACTTGCCTCGGCGTCTGGAGCGTCTTCAGAAGTGGCTCGACGCAACGATTCAGCATCGACGGGCAGCACGAAAAGCCTCCCGAACGACGGTAAAGATCAGCGTCCGCATTTTCTCAGTGGCGACGACGCTCGACGCATGCTGCAGCCCACCGATGACTGGCGAAACGGGAGCTGGGAATCGCCCTGGTGATCATGAAACTAACTGCGAAATCAGAATCAAGGGTTTCGTCAAACCGAGGCTGACTCCGGCACCCTGGATTCAGACCGGGACATCTGACATCCATCCATCACGATCAACCGGGAACGCGAACGACTCACCGTCAAACTGAAGTCGAGGATTCTCTCGAACCAGGTCGAAATAGGCTTCGGACACCCGCACGCGCTGAAGATGAAGGGTGTCAGAAATCTGAATCACTCGAGCGTTCTCAGGTTCCACCAGGCCGATTGTCTGCAGAGCACACTCAACCGCCTGTGCGTCGTTGGGAAGTGTAATCGGAATCATCGCAGCTTCAGGATGAAGACCGGTCACACAGTTGATTCGTGTGATTTCGCGATCAACGGAATCGACACATCGCTGAGTTGTAAACTCGGCCAGCCCGATTCCGGTGGCGTTACCGTGTGATTCCGGTGTCAGCGACCGGACCATGATGCGACGACAGCGAGCGAGATCATTGGGGGTCGCGGCATGGTCGTTGAACTTTCGTCCGACGACGTTCGCATCCATTCCGACGCCGCTGATATTCTTGCCGATTCGATCAACAATCAGCAGATCGACATCAGGAAACGGAAGCCGCGGCAGCCACTGATTCGCGATCGCCAGCAGCTCGGCTTCACGACGAGCAAAATCTGCGGGAGCGACGGCCTCTATGAGCGCCGTTTCGTCGCTGGCATTCTCGATGATCGCCAGACCGCCGCAGACACGACAGACATTCAAAACACGTTCCGCCACCGCAGCGATAATCTCCGGAAACGTATTCTCCAGAATCGCTCGATGATAGATCTTTGCGCCTTCATGTTTGCCGAGACCGATCAGCATCATCTTGTGGAGCCCGGATTCTACGGGGCCGACGAACCGAGTATGAGGCTTCACTCGGTTGCAGATAAAGACATGATCAGCTTCTGCAGCATATCGATCGAAATGAACAGGCATCCCCCGATTCGTCTCTCCGACGATGACCGTCTCCATCGTTGCCCGAAACGGAACACCAAGAGCTTCTTCGGTGACGCCGTAATCTGCGAGCAGTTTCAGCTGACCTTCGACGGTTCCGCCACCGTGGCTTCCCATGGCCGGAACAATGAACGGACGTGCCCCCAGTGAAAGAAAATGAGCCGCAATCTCCTTCAGAATCAATGCGATGTTCGCTACGCCGCGGCTTCCGGCCGTGATGGCCACGGTCTGACCGGGACGAATCTTCTGCTGAAGCTGAAGTGACTTCATCTGTTCCCGGACTGCAGCGGGAATATCATCCACTTTCGGATTGTCAAAGCTCTGGATGATCTCGCACATCCGCGGAAATCGAGGCAACGTCACGTCAGGGTTCCAACCTTCAATTCAATGGGATTCGGGATTCACGATGTTCTGCGATTAGGTTCTCGAAGAATTGGTGGATTCGGATTTTCGCTGAACAGGAATTCGGTCAATCTTTGCGGCGAGAATAAAGTCATTGAGTGAAAGCCCGCCGATTGCATGCGTCCAGATTTCGATGGCAACATTTCGATATGCAGTCAGGTGCAGATCGGGATGGTGTCCCTCCGAATCTGAAAGGTCAGCGACTGATCTGAAAAAGTCCATCGCCGCTGCGAAATTTTTGACTGTCCATGCCTTTCGGATTCGATCCGGTCCTTCGAGGAGCTCCCAGCCTGTGAGTGTATCGAGCTGGCTGCGAGCTGCGTCGGCGGTCATTTTCGGGACTCCCCCTTCACAGGGAACGCAACGCACCGAGCAAAGCTGATCCATACTCTGAATCTCTGCCATGAGCATTTCTCCGAAACCGGCGATACGACGGAACGAATGGAAACGGTGTTCAACCGGATGATGCCTGCCTGCCGGAGGCATTGGCGTCAGCCTTCTTTGCGGCAGCGGCACGAGCAGCTTTGACCATGCGGACTTCTGCTTCACGAAACTCGGCAACCATTTCCGCTGCCGTCTGCCATCTCATCGATGGGTCAGCTGTCAGCCCCTTCATGATGGTCGCAGCAACCTGCCGATCAACATTCGGGACAAGCGAAGTCAGTTCCAGAGGCGGTTTGTTGATGTGCTGAAGGACGGCGTCGATCGTCAGAGCGGCATCCCAGGGACACCGCTTTGCATACATTTCGAAGCAGGTCACAGCATACGAAAAAAGGTCCAGTCGGTGATCTGTCGTCTGTCGTTTGATGAGTTCCGGAGCCATGTAACTGGCCGTCCCGGTTCTGTTTCCTGGTTTACGAAAGTCAGGCGTGTTAGGGACAACGAGACCGAAGTCGATGAGCTTGATACTCTTATCGTCTGTCACCATGACGTTTCGCGGACACAGGTCGCGATGGATCCAGTTCTGCTGGTGCAGGTAGTGCAGTGCCTCCCCGATCTGGATCATGTAGCGAAGACGATACCGTTTGAGCTCCTCGTTCTGCAGGTCGATCAGCAGGCTCAGGCCCACTCCATTGACGTAGTCCATCACGAGGAACATTTCGTCTTCTTTGGTCCAGCCGAATTCCGTCGTGCGGACGATGTTCGGGTGGTGCAGCGTGATGGCGACTTCGCCTTCTGAGGGCTTCCTGAGCCCCTGAAAACGCGCTTCGTAGCGTTCGGTTCGCTCTTTGTCGAGCACCTTCAGAGCCACCATGCGACCTGTCTGCAGGTCGGTAGCCTTCCAGACTTTGGACATGCTGCCCTGGCCGATTCGCCCGATCAGGTTGAAACGGCGATTGATGTCTGTTGTCGCATGACCGGATTTACGGCCAAAAAGACTGCGAAACATAGAATTCACCATTTCGGAAGTCAGACAGATGTCGGCGGATCACAAACTGCAGCTCGGGAGAATCTTCCGCCTGTCACCGTACTGTCAGCTTCCGCAATAGTCAATGATTCTCGCCAGTTCCGAACGCAGTTCCGATCGAGGAACAATTCGGTCGACAAATCCATGTTTGAGCATGAATTCGCTCGTCTGAAACCCTTCCGGGAGTGTGATTTTGCAGGTTTCCTGGACCACGCGAGGCCCCGCAAAACCAATCAGAGCTTTGGGTTCAGCAATTGTCACGTCACCCAGCGAGGCGAAACTCGCGGCCACACCACCCATCGTCGGATTCGTCAGCACCGAGATGAACAGCCCTCGAGCTTTGCGAAATCGTCCGAGCGCTGCGGAAACTTTCCCCATCTGCATCAGGGAAATGATCCCTTCATGCATTCGAGCCCCTCCACCGGAACCGCTGACGATAACCAGCGGAAGTGAGAGTTCCGTGGCCTTCTCGACGGCTCTGGTGAGCTTTTCACCGACAACGGACCCCATACTGCCCATGATGAAGGCAGAATCCGTCATTCCGAAGACGAGCGGTCGCCCACGCATGTAACCTCGCCCAACCGTACAGGCATCCCGCATCCCTGTCTTTCGCTGCTCATCAACCAGTCGTTCCCGATAGGCTTTCCGATCAGAAAATCCGAGCGGATCGCCGGACGTCATGTCTGCATACCATTCTTCGAAACTGTCCGGATCAAGAAGCTGACGAATTCTGGTCGCTGTCGGAACATAGAAGTGGTACTGACACTCCGGACAGACATTCAGA
The DNA here is from genome assembly GCA_046345315.1 of Planctomyces sp. Taxonomy (GTDB): domain Bacteria; phylum Planctomycetota; class Planctomycetia; order Planctomycetales; family Planctomycetaceae; genus F1-80-MAGs062. The sequence goes on along the minus strand of JBKDKA010000232.1, from coordinate 115,005 downwards.
TTCTGATCCACCTGCTTGCGAAACAATGTCGCATGACAGGAGTCACAGCGGATCCATAATCCGTCCGGGACGCTTCTCTTCGAGGGGCGATTTGCAGAAGCGGCACCAGTCGTTCCGGTATCGTTCAGTGTACTCATCAACAATTCTCCTGCGCCCCGACAGACTGAGTAATCACGTCGGTTGTAATCGCTGAGTCACCCTGCGCGAACTGTGCAGCGTCGAATGCGCTGGACTGGATGACCTGAATCAGTTCTGTTTTCTCTTCTCCGCAAAGACAGGCTGTTGCTCGCGGAACTCGTTGTTCCAGCGTGCATCGTATCACGGTCGCCAGAGGTTCTGGAGCAACGATGGCAAAGACCTGATGCTTTCTGAACGCTCGCGAAAGCGCGTTGCTCAGCCGCTGACAGGCATCAATGAGCGTTTCGCCTTCCGGAGGACAGATCGCCAGTCCTGTTTCACGGCTGCTGTTTCGAAAGAGCTTCGGGAATCGCTTCACGATTTCTGATTCCGTCAGCCCCTGCCAGAGACCCTGATTCACATTGCGAAATTCATCCAGTTCGCGGACTTTGGCAGACGGCTGAGATTCCGCGATCGCATGAGCAGTCCCGCAGGCAGGGTCATCGGGCGACGTGAAGATCGCCTGAAGGCTGATTCTGCGTTCCTGAAGAAATCGCACGACCTCCCGAATCTGCTCGAGACCGCGCTGATTCACTGGCATGTCCAGTGTTCCGATCAGGCGATGTTGTTCGTCGTAGTCCGTACATCCCGCACGTATAAGCACTACTGTTGCCATCTGGCGCTCACCCTCAACACTCTGATCGCGCTTCATTCGCGATCGTTCGTAAATCGGCGACAGCCGCCGCATAATCGGATTCATCAAACACCGAACTACCCGCCACAAACACGTCCGTTCCCGCCCTGGCGCAGGCTGCGATGGTGTTTCTGCTCACACCACCATCCATCGAGATGATCAGGTCCGGTCCGGCGACGGAACGAGCCTGTGTCACTTTGGAAAGGACGTCCGGAATAAATTTCTGCCCGCCAAAACCCGGATGGACACTCATCACAAGGAAGAGATCACATTCCGACAGAAAGGGCTCTGCAGCAGAAAAAGGAGTTTCAGGATTGATCGCCAGCCCCGCCACGACATTCCGTTTCCGAATCTCTCGCAGCAGCGAAACGGGCTGTGGAACAGCTTCCAGATGGAACGTAATGGCTTCGCAACCGGCTTTGATGTATTCGTCAAGATATCGAGCCGGATCAGCAATCATCAGATGAGCATCAAATGGAGTCGCTGTAAGCTCTCTCATTCGCTCAATGACCATCGGACCGTAAGACAGATTCGGAACAAAGTTCGCATCCATCACGTCCAGGTGCAGTAACGCAGCACCAGCTGCATCCAGCCGTTCGCATTCCCGACGCAGGTTTCCGAAGTCACATTTTAACATCGATGGAGCTATCACCGGGCGGTCTGCCCGAAGGAAGCTCAGCATCGCATCACGAGTTCGCATCATTCCTGCCAAAAACACAGGATCGAAACGCTGACAGTGGAAAGGAGCCTGAATTTCCCACGCAGAACATCGTCGCGGGCAGCGTTTCAAAAAAAGACTGGATCGACGTATTGTCCGGCTTCCAAACATTTCTGTCCAGCCAAAGGTTCGGAATCCTCTTCGGTTCAGAGCCAATTGAACCTGATCGCATGATCACTTACCGGACTTTTTTTCGGTTCGACAACAGGCCTGCGGAGATCTGGAAGATCTGGCGAGGCTGATCTATGTCACTCTTTGCCACTGCTCATCGAGTTTCTTTGTGGAAACCGCAATGGCGGTTCCGAGTTTCTGCGCGAACATTGAAACTCGGAATTCTTCCAGCATCCAGCGATAGTGATCGAGCATCGGGTCTCGGCGGTGTTCCCGTTCGTGCTGTGCCCTTCGCTCTTCATACCGACGCTGCCACGGAAGATACTCACTCAGCAGGCTCAGTTCGGTCTTCAGTCCGCCCGAACCCATTCTCTGCAGACGCATTCGGATGGTCGCAAGATATCGCGGAAACTGAATCAGCCATGGCCACGGTGTGTCAGTAATGAACTCAGAATGGAGGAGTGCCGTCATCTGCTGTTTCATATCCTGCAGAATCGGATCCCAGCCTGGCCCCCGCGCTGTTTCCAGAGCTCGACGCGTTTCGTGACACGCCTGAAACAATGCCGGGATCAGTTGAGTGAATTCCTGAGCCACAACACTCAGCCGATTACGTCCTGTCTGCAGACATTTGTCGAATACGCTGCGATTGCGCGGCAGCGCTGGTTCTGACAGAAATGCCCGGTCGACGGCCAGCAGCACCAGCTGATGATTGAGATCCAGCCCCTTCATGGCGGATGCGTAGACTCTCACCTGGCTGATCTGCGGAAGGTGATCGATCTGTGTTTTCAGCCGCTTTCGTTCCTGAAGAAAAATCAGTCTCCGAAGCCCGAATCGCAGCGTTCTCAGAGCATCAGCGGGGGTCTGACAGAGCGTCAGTCCGACGGAATCGAGATCATCACGAAGCGACGGATACGATTCGATCTTCATTCCGGCGCGTTCGATGACAATTCGTTCCGGAACATCGGCAAAATCCCATGCTGTGAATCCTTTCCGGTGCCACTGCTGCTCTTCGGGTGCCGGCCCCGCAATCGTCACAGAAGCCTGATGCTTCGTGATCAGTGACTGTCGAAGCTGACTGAGATCACGTCCTTCTGCGACAACCTTGCCTTCGTTACTGAGCACCTGGATGTTGAATCTCAGATGATCCGGAAGGCTGGCTGTTTCAAAGTCGCGATCGACGATCGGCTCGCCGGCCAGCTGTGAGAGTCGCTGAGCGGCCGCAGTCAGCAGGTCTCCCTTTCCGAAGTCCAGATCATTCGTCACCAGTTTGGCAGTCTCCGGTGCCGGGACAAAGTGTCGTCGCAGATCCTTCGGCATAGAACGAATCAGGGCCAGGACTTTCTGTTCGAGCAGCCCCGGAACCAGCCAGCTGAGACGAGCCTCGCTGAGCTGTCCGAGCCCTTCGGCCGGCACAATGACGGTAACACCGTCCGCATCGCGCCCCGGATCCAGCTGGTAAGTCAGCGGCAGGTGCATCGCTCCGAACTGAGCTGTTTCCGGAAAGGCTTTTGCGTGAGCACTTCGTTCCGACTGGTCGGTGAACTGGTTGATGTCAAACTGCAGCAGCGTTTTGTCGCGAGTGACCGTTCGCTGGTACCAGCGTCGCAGCTGATCACGATCAGTCACATCGGCCGGAATCTGAGCGCCGTAAAAATCAACCATCGTTTCATCTGTCGGAAGCATGTCATGGCGTCGAGTTCGATGCTGAAGCTCCTCGATCTGCTGGAGTACGCGATGATTGTGTTCCAGAAACGGAAATTCCCGGCCCCAGCCTTTCTTTCGCGCCGCAGCAATGCCGGCCGTATCCTCGCTGTGAGTCTTCTGAACGCGGCCTGGCGTCACTCTGGAAACGGTTCCGCGGCGAAGCATTTCTTCTTCCTCCGCGTATTCCGATTCACGGTCATCGACGGTTTCTCCGAACAGCAGACCAAGTTCCACCAGACCGTGCAGAATCAGCAGCTCGCGCGACCGAGTCGGATCGATGCGGCTGTAGGCCACTTTGCGTCGCGCAACAACCGGCATTCCCCACAGCGTGACCTTCTCGAATGCCATGATGTTGCCGGCACGAGCATCCCAGTGCGGCTCGGAGTATTCTCGCGATACCAGGTGACTGGCAAGAGGCTCAATCCACTCGGGCTGAATCCTGGCGATCGTTCTGGCGTAACGACGACTCGTTTCCACCAATTCCGCAGCAACAAACCATTTTGGCCCGTTTGCAGCGAGTGACGATCCCGGCCAGATAGTCAGTTTGTTGCCGCCGGCACCGACGTACTCACCTTCAGGATTCTGAAACGCAAGATTCGCCAGCAGCCCGGTCATCAGTGCACGATGAATCGCGGCAAAATCATTTCGTCGATCCTGCACCGGATGGAACGCAGCGGCTTTCTTCAGACCGTCATCATCGCTCTCGGCAAGGAGATCCTTCAGCTGACGGTAAACGTCCACCCATTCACGCATTCGAAGCCAGGACAGAAAATTCTGGCGACACCATTTCTTGATCTGACCTCCGGAAAGCTTCTGGCTGTTCTCATGCCATGCATCCCAGAGATTCAGCAACGTCAGAAAATCAGAATCCTTATGGCGAAACTTTGCGTGTGCCGTGTCCGCCTGCTGCTGTTTGTCGATCGGACGGTCACGCGGATCCTGTGCTTCGAGCACAGCCGCAATGGCGAGAACCTCCGGCAGACATTGTTCATCAACGGCCGCCAGAACCATCCTGCTGATACGAGGATCGACCGGCATTCGAGCCATTCGTCGGCCGATTTCCGTAAGGACGCCGTCAGCCGTGATCGCTCCCAGCTCTTCGAGTGTCTTATATCCTTCACGAATTGTTGTTGGTCGTGGCGGGTCCAGAAACGGAAATTCCGCGATGTTCCCAAGCTGCAGATGCAGCGTGCGCAGAATGACCGCAGCGAGATTGGTTCGCTGAATCTCCGGAGCCGTGAATGCTTCCCTGGCCGTGAAATCCTGCTCGCTGTAAAGCCGGATACAGATCCCCGGGCCGGTTCGACCGCATCGCCCGGAACGCTGACGAGCGGAAGCCTGTGAAATCGCTTCAATGGGCAGACGCTGCATTCGGGAACGAGCCGAATAGCGACTGATTCTTGCTGATCCGGTATCGACCACATAACGAATTCCCGGAACTGTGAGCGACGATTCTGCAACGTTGGTTGCCAGTACGATTCTTCGATGATCGTAGGGACGAAAGACCCGGTCCTGATCAGCCGAAGATAGGCGGCCGAAGAGCGGAACAATCTGCGTCGGATGCTGAGTCGTGTCACCCGGATAACGACGTCCGCTGAGCTTTCGATCCACATCGCGAATGTCCCGTTCAGTCGGCAGGAAGACCAGAATGTGGCCGGAGTCGATCGAAGTCAGTTCATCCACGGCATCAACAACACCGTCCATCCAGTCTTTCGGCTCGGCTTCTTCTTCGTTCCAGGCGGCAGATTCTGCTTCGAGCGGACGGTATCGAACTTCCACAGGCCAGGTGCGGCCCGACACGAGAATGACCGGTGCCGGTGTGACGACTCCGGCGCGATCCTCGGAGCCGAAATGCATTGCGAAACGATCGGCATCGATCGTGGCCGATGTGATGATCAATCGCAGGTCACGTCGCTTCGGCAACAGTCGTTTGAGATAGCCCATGAGAAAATCAATATTCAGTGATCGCTCATGAGCTTCATCGATGATGATCGTGTCATACTGATCGAGGTAACGATCCGACTGGGTTTCGGCGAGCATGATGCCGTCGGTCATCAGTCGAACAAGCGTGTCCGGCCCGGAGGTTTCCTGGAATCGAATCCGATATCCGACCTGTTTCCCCAGAGGACAGCCGAGCTCTTCGGCGATGCGAGCTGCGACCGATCGTGCTGCGATTCGTCGTGGTTGAGTGTGCCCGATCACGCCCCGAATACCGCGGCCGAGCTCCAGTGCAATCCTCGGAAGCTGAGTTGACTTTCCGGATCCGGTCTCGCCGCAGACGATGACCACCTGATGTTCCCGAATGGCGTCAGCGATCTCCTGACGTCGTTCGACAACCGGATGCTGTTCATCCCATTTCAGTTTCGGAACCGATTGCTGACGCCGTTCGCACCGGCGCACAGACTCCTCAAGGCGTTTCCGAAATGTCACCAGCGTCCGGTCAAAGGGACGGCCCGACTTTTCCGCCTGCTGCATCGTTCGCAACATTTTGCGCAGAGCGAACTGGTCGCTGTGCATGGCCTGGAGGAGTTCACTTTCGAGTTCACGAAGCGTTGACATGAAACAATTTCGACGGTCCCGAATTCGGGGCTATGGGCAGGAAGAATCTCTGAAAACTGACGGGGATCCGGAATGGTTATGTCATTGATGTGGATGGAAGCCACAGAAGACCGCAGGAAATAAGTCACCATTGCTTCCGTCGCAGCCGTCACATCATAGCCGCTGACTCGATTCGTTTCTGCAGTTCTTCGGTCTTTCCACGGAACTGTTTCCGATCTGACCGGTGGTTCCGGTCAGCGATCGACGATACAATCGGCGATGGTGGCATGAGGGCTTCGTGACCTGACTGTTCCTGAATGCTACTGGTTGACTGTTGGCCGCAGTCGGACTGCTGTTCAGATCGTTTGTGTCAGACGATTGGCGGCGTCAGCGTTTAAACTGGAAGATTCTTCGGTGACTTACCTGCGGCTGGCGCCGAACCGCTGGGGACACCAGTCAGCGCGATGAGATTGTCCCGCTCAGAAAGTTCCTTTTCCATGTCGGTGACGCTGCTGAGTCTTCCGGAATCAACGCAGCATCGACTGACGGAATTTCGAAGTCAGTACTGGCGAAGCCGGCTGAGCGACGCCCTGATCATCGCAGTCGGTCCGGCCGTCTGTTCAATCATCATTTTCTTTATTCTGGAACGTTTCCTGAGTCTCCCCGTCTGGGCACGCACGACACTGCTGCTGGCCGGATTGCCGGGACTTCTGATCGGGCTGCCGGCGATTCTGATTCAGTTGATTCAGCGATCGATCCGATCAGACCAGCTCGCACGGCTGATTCGTCGCCATCACCCGGCGATCGGAGATCAGCTGCTCGGTGCGATCGAGCTGGCCGGATCACAGCAAAGCAGCATCGGTAGTCAGCGACTCGCGGAAGCCGCAATCAGGCAGGTGGACGAAGCGTTCCGCGCTCGCGATGTTTCTGCTGCGATTCCAGTTCCAATTATTCGTCGTTATCCACTGTTCTGTGTCGCTCCGCTTCTTGCCGCGGCACTGTTGTTTCTGGTCACGCCTGCTGCGGCATGGAATTCACTGCAGAGGTGGGTTTTGCCTTTGGGCGACATCCCCCGATACACATTTGCTCAACTGGAGTCACTGCCGGGCAAACTGATCGCGGCTCGAGGTGAACCACTTGGTTTTCAGATTGCCGTTCGAGACGGAAGTCCCTGGGTCCCGGGTCAGGCTGCATTCCGGATCGGTACGAAGCAGGCTGTCCAATCGGATCTGGTGGCCGGGCGGTATGAGTTTCAGATTCCTCCGCAGACGGAATCCGTCCCGGTGATGTTTTCTGCCGGGGATTTTTACCAGGAGGTCCTTCTGGAGGTTGCTGATCGACCGGGGCTCATTGCCGTTCATGCGGAGGTGACGCTGCCGGATTATCTTCAACAGTCCGAAGTCAGAACGCTGGATGTTCGTGGTGGGACAGTTTCGATCGTGCGGGGTGCACGCTTCACAATTTCCGGTGAAACAAGTCGGGAACTGGTGAGTGCTGAACTGACGGACGGACTCCCGATTCCGGGGCTCCGTGACGACAGCGAGGAGATTCGCCCGAGCGACACTCCGCCTCCACGGCGTCCCGTCGTTCCGCCGAAATCGGCTGAGGAGTTCACTCTGGAACCTCGTCCGGAAGAAGAGGAACAACAGTCGCCAGAACAGAATTCGGCGGATTCAGAAAATGGAGCCCTGCCACCGGAAGCGACAGCACCAACTGTGATTAAAGAAGAAACTCTCACACCGGTGACCATGGCTCTGGATGTTCGGGAGCAGCAGTTCAGATCTTCGTTGCTGACCGCCAGCCATTCTCGACTTGCCACCATACGCTGGACCGATTCTCTGGGACTTTCAGCTGCAGAAGAATTCCGGCTTCGTCTGAAAACAACAGAAGATGCGGCTCCGGAAATCATTCTTCATCAGCTGGAACCGAAGGCGATCGTGTTGTCGACGGAAGTCATCACGTTTGAGATTCAGGCAGATGATGATTTCGGGCTCCGACGATGCGGACTTCAGTGGCAGACGTTTACCGAGCAGCCCACCAGTGAGCCGCAGACATTCGGAGAGAAGATCGTCGCGGCGGGAGACCCGTCGAGAACTCGTTTGAACCTGACCGCAGCCTTCTGTGCGGAAACAGAACAGATTCGTCCGCAGTTGCTGAAGATTCAGGCCTTCGTGGAAGATTATCTGCCGAATCGTCGACGCTCGCTGTCTGCTCCCGTCATCGTTCAGGTCATGTCACCGGAAGAACATGCGGTGTGGATTGCTGAGCAGATGCGGCGATGGAACAGTCTTGCGGACGAAGTTTATGAGCAGGAAATGCGTCTTCATATCGCGAATCGAGAACTCCGACAGCTGACCTCAGATGAGCTTGATCAGCCGGAACGTCAGCGGATGCTGAAACAGCAGGCCATGGCAGAACGAGCCAGTGCTGAACTGCTGGGACGTGTCACCGACCAGGGAGAACAGCTCATCGAGCAGGCCGTGATGAATCAGCAGATGCTGTCTGAACATCTGGAAGCGTTCGCCGGGTCTCTGCAGCGACTGCGAGGCATTTCTGAACGACGCATGCCGTCCGTTGAAGATCTCCTGGCAAAGTCCGCGAATGCGGCCGGAGGAACCAGAAACGCCGGCGGAGCCGAGGCGACTCAGGAGGACGACGAGAATCTGACCGTGGGACAGAACCGTTCGTCACCTGCTGAAAACGCCCCTGACTCGAACGCTGACTCGACTGAAGATAAGCCGGCAACGAAATCTGCCGGCGGCCCTCAGATGACCGACGTTGAATCCCGGCTCCGAAAAGATCCGCAGAACGCCGAATCAGAATCAGAAAAATCCGAAGCGGATGCTGCAGATAAAGCCGCTGAAAAGGTGAAGGCAGCGAGGGCCGGACTGACGGTTCCTGTGACAACGCTTCAGGGAGGTCCGCAGCTTCCGAGTCCGCCGGAGAAGCAGCCGGCGGGAGCACAGAAGTCTCTTGATGAAGCCGTCGAGGAACAGGCCGGTCTGCTTTCGGAATTCAACGCAGTCCGTGATGAGCTTCAGTCAATCTCTGATGATCTCGAGAACAGCACTTTCGTGAAGCGATTCAAGGCGGCCTCACGGCGGCAGCAGGAGATTGCCGAGGAGCTGAATCGGACGCTCTTCCGGACATTCGGCAGAGACCGTCAAACGCTGGATGAAACGCAGCGTCAGCAGATGGAACAGATTTCACAGTCAGAAGAAACTCAGAGCCGTCGCGTGACTGACATTCAGTCGGACCTCGAAGCCTGGACTCGACGGCGATCCGAACCGCGTCTGCTGAGAATTCTGGATGAGATGAAGTCGACACAGATTCCCGGTGAACTGCAGGAAATCGCCGATCGCGTGCGAACGAATCTTGCGGGAGAGTCCATCTCACGAGCCGAGTACTGGAGTGACACACTGGATCGCTGGGGCGAGGAACTGGTGTCAGTGCCGCTTCCGGGTGGCTCTGCAGACAAAAAGAAACCGACACCGAACGGAAGTCTTCCGCCGACAGTGGTGCTGGAAATCATGAGGCTGCTTAAATCCGAAATTGATCTGCGTGAAGAAACGCGGTCAGCTGAACAGTCACGATCCGCTATTGAAGAGGCACAATATCGGAGCCTTGCAAGAACGTGTCAGCTACAGCAGGCGGAACTGTTTCAGCGAACGCGAGACATCGTCACGGACATTCGAGCACTTCCGGAAGGTGACGATCGATTCTCACAGGAGATCGCTTCCGTTGAACTCGCGGGAATGGCCATGCTCGATGCCGTTCGGATTCTCAGTCTTCCCGATACTGGTGCTGACGCTGTCGCCGCTGAAACGGAAGCCATTGAAGAACTGCTGCGAAGTCGGCGAGTCAATCCGAAGGGCAAAGGGGGAGGCGGAAAGGGTAACAGTCCGGGTGAAGGGGGAGAAGGTTCGACGGAGCGAGCTGCACTCGAGCAGTATGGCCCCACGTCTGATCGACTGGCCAGTGTGCGGCACCGTCAGGGGGAGCAGTCAACCGGTGATGTGACGAGTCCGTGGCCGGAGGAGTTTCAGGGCGGTCTCGATGCGTTTTTCCAGGCGCTCGAAAATCGACATCAGGAGAACTGAATTGCGGAAGAATCCCTGCACGATGGTTGATGGTTTCCATGTGCTTCGCCGTGCCGTTTCCTGTCAGCTCATGACGTCATTGCTGCTGGCAGCTGCACTCCATGTGAGTGCTTCCGCTCAGACTGACAGCTCCAGAATTCGCTTTGGTGCGGCGGTTCCAGCCGATGTGGATCTGATCTATACGCGGGGCCTGACGTGGCTGGCCTCGAATCAGAAACCTGAAGGAGAATGGAATTCCGACAGTGCCGGAGAAGGCGGACCGGGAGAATCCGGGATTACCGGAATGTGTGTCATGGCGTTTCTTGCAAGCGGAGAAGATCCGAATTCCGGCCCGTACAGCAAGCAGATTCGAGCTGCAGTGCGAAGCATCATTCGCAGCCAGAATCCCGAAACCGGCTTCATCCCGGGCAGCATGTATCATCACGGCTTTGCAATGCTGGGTTTGTCGGAAGTCTATGGTGCGCTCGATGAATCGACGCTCTGGGCAGGGGAAAGTGACACCGAAAAGCAACGCAGTATCGCGAAGTCTCTTGAACTCGCAGTGCAGTGTGCCGTCGTGGCTCAGCAGAACAATCCCTATGGTGCGTGGCGTTATTCACCGGCAGCGACAGACGCCGACACGTCAGTCGCCGGTGCCATCATGATGGGACTGCTGGCGGCTCGCAATGCCGGAATTCGAATTCCTGATGAAGCGATCAACAAGGGGATCGACTATTTTCGAACCATGACCAGTGGACGCGGCGACGTGGGATACTCCGGAGTTCCTTCCGGCGGATCGGCCAATCTTCCGGCTATCGCAGGGATTGTCTACGCTGTTGGAAAGAGAAGTGAACTGCGCGAGTATTCGGCCGTGCGATCACGCAACGTTCAGAACCTCGATCATCAGGAACAGGCTTACCCGGAATACTTTCGATACTATATGGCACAGGCTCTTTTTCAGGGAGATTTTGAAGCCTGGACGAAATGGAATCAGAGAACGATCCGCACGCTGAAGGAACAGCAGAACGCCGACGGGAGTTTTTCCAGTGGTCATGGTCAGGCCTACGGAACAGCGATGTCACTGCTGGCTCTGGCGCTCAACTATCGCTTCCTTCCCATCTATGAACGCTGATGCGCCGCAAGAATGCTGATGCGGTGGGCGCGACATGGAAGACTGAAACAGGCACAACTGTCTTCGCTCGTCGACTCGGCCGGACAATCGTCATAGATCACCGCCCCGGACTGCGGTAAGCAGGAAAGATGCGCAGGCAGCGCTGTGGCTGCGATGAAGATTCAGGCTCGTGAAGTGCTCAGTCACTTGAACATTTCCATGGCGAGCCGAAAATCAATAGGGACACAGATCGGCTGCGTCAAACAGCGGTTTGTGTATCACAGTTCCTGTCGCTCATCATAAAGCGGGCAGAACTCCTCTGCTGCCGAAACAGCAGCGGGCAGACTCCACGGTATCTGATCAGGAAGCGATGCCTCGATGAAAACCAGCAAAGCGCCGTTCGCAAGATTCATTCTCCGGCTGACAATCATCGGTGGAGTTCTGGGATTTCTGCCTCTGGTACAGAACCCGGCATGGGCACAGAAGGCGGCGAATGCCAAAGCCGGTGGTCGCGATGAGCTCATCACGGCAAAGGACGGATGGCAGCTGCACTGCACCTGGTTTCCGTCGTCATCAGGAGCGGAATCACCGGTGGTGATCATGTTGCCAGCCGCAGAAGGACATGATGCCAAATCTGCTCGGACGCGGAAGATCTGGGAAAAGTCCGCCCTGAATCTTCAGAGCAACGGCTATGCCGTCATGACCGTCGATCTGCGCAAGCATGGCGACAGCGTTCCTGCCGCAGCTTCGTCCGGTACGGGAAAGGCAGCAGCGGTGAAGCTGGGCCCCAACGATTATACCCTGATGGCAGCTGCAGATCTTGAATCCGTCAAGGAGTTTCTGCTGGCGGAGCACGAAAAGAAGCAGCTGAATATCGGTCGGCTCGGGATTCTTTCCGCGGGATCCAGCTCAGCAGTCTCCATGGCGTTTGCTGCCGCCGACTGGTCCAAGCCACCTTATCAGGATGCCCCGGCCCCGGGGCCCGGTGAAGAAGATCGACGAACACAGCGAGGTCGGGATGTTCGAGCATTGATGATGCTCACACCGAAACACACCGTAAAAGGTCTCAACACAATCGCCGCTCTCAGAGTGCTCAACGCAAATCCGGTGGCATTCCACGTCATCGTCTCTGCCGAGGACAGTGACGGTGTTAAGGAATCAGAACGAATCTTCAAGGCTGTCAAACTGAAAGGTGACGAGTACAAAGAGGTTCGACTGATGACTTCGGCACCCGTGAAAGCCGTTTCGGAGGGATTTCTGGAGGGCAAGGAAGCTGACGGCACCAATAAACTGATGTTGTCCTTTCTGAACCGGAATCTGAAAGAGATTCAGGTTCCATGGAAAACAAGAAAGAGCCGGCTCTGAGCTGACCGTCGGGCGGTTGCCATCACTCCCACTTACCCTCGCTGGCGGATCCGGTCAACGATCTGCCGAAGCACGGCATCATCAATCACGACACCTTTCGGAAGTGTTTTGATCTCTTCACTCACCTGAAGAACAAACGCTTCTCCCGCGGGAAGTTCCAGTTCAATCAGTCGATGAGCAACTGCGCGGCGTCCGCTGTGACGACCGAGCACCAGCTGAATGTCTGACGCCCCGACGCGTTCCGGACGAAACGGAAGATAAGTGTCCGGATGCTTCAGAAGTCCGTCCTGATGAATCCCGGCTTCCGTGGCGAAGATATTCTGCCCGCCGATGGGCTTCATCCGCGGAATGGCGACACCTGTGAGCTTCGCCACCAGCTGACAAAGTGGTGCCAGCTTTGTCGTATCGATTCTGATCTTTTTGCCGTACTGATCGTGATGCAGAGCGAGAGCCATCGCCACTTCTTCCAGTGATGCATTCCCGGCTCGTTCTCCGATTCCGTTGACCGTGCACTGAACCACATTCGCACCTTCTTCGATGCAGGCCAGCGTATTGGCGACGGCGAGTCCCAGGTCGTTGTGGAAATGAACCGCCAGCAGAGCTCGGTTGAGGTTCGGCACCCCGGCATGAATGACTCGCATATACTCACGAGCCTTTTCCGGAGTCAGTACTCCTACTGTATCCGGAAAGCCGATGGTTGTGGCGCCCGCATCAATGGCGCGGCGGTAGCATTCACAGAGAAAATCCGGTTCGGTTCGGCTCGCGTCTTCCGGGCTGAACGCCACGATCCGAAAACGAGATGCCGCATAAGAAACGGTGTCTGTGATGATTTCGAGCACTTCTGCCTTTGAACGGCAGAGCTTGTGCTCCCGATGCAAAGGGCTTGTTCCGCAGAACAGGCTGACCCCACGCTTGTGATCCGGGTTCCCGCGAAGAGCTCGGTCGGCAGCGTCAATATCAGACTTTACGGTCCTGCAGAGAGCCGTCAGCACAGGCCCCGTGATGATTCCGATCATCATACGAATGGCCTGAACGTCAGCTTCTGACGACGCTGGAAAACCGGCATCCAGCGAATGCACGCCGGCGGCCTGCAGAGCCCGAGCAATCTCGAGCTTCTCGTGCGGCTCCAGAGTGGCTCCCGGCATCTGTTCGCCGTCACGCAGAGTTGTATCGCTGAACAGCACGACGCCGCTGTTTCGGTGGCGTCGGATGATGGCGTGACGAATGGCATCCGTCACTCGTTTCTCGATCGAAGACTTCATTTCAGTGTGTTCTCGCTCCATGGCCGGGTTTACGGAGCACACAGGATGTCTGTTTTCTCGAATCGCAGCAAAACAGTTTCCGCTGATTTTTCGGGAAATCTGCGATTGAGTCAGGGTCGTAGGCGTTCTGCCGAAAAAAGATTTCAAAAAACATTGTCACAAAGTTCGGAGGCCATCGCTTGCCTGAGTATGAACAAGTCAATGGGAAACGCGAATGGCCGACACGATCGCAGATCCCAATCAATCACAAGTGTCGGATACGGAGAATAGCCATGTTGAAGAGAATCCTTTTTGCTGTCGTTCCAATGACCATGCTGCTTGCCGGTGTTCGAGCCGAAGACAGCGACCTGACGATTGATGTTGCATCAATCACTGACGCAACTGCAGAGATCACCGAAGCGAGCCTCGATGTCGATGTTGACAAACTGGCATCTGAAACTGAAGTGGGAACGAAGAAGATTACTGACGCGATCGAAGCCTGTTTCCGCAGCTATGGTTACCATGGCGGATACAGCAACTGGAACTGTGGATACAGCAACTGGGGATGCAGCTACACAAGCTACTGCTACCAGCCCTGCTACTCAACGTTCTACTATGTTCGACCGGTCTACCAGTGCACCTACGCGGTCGCACCGATCTGCAGCTACTACTGGGGCTGCTACTGATTCGAACCGGCACAACGGTGCGGGTCAGTGAATCGAGTCTGATCAGGAGTCAATCCCCCGAACGATGAATTGATCAGACCATCTTCAGAGTGACTCACTCTGAAACCAACATCCTGAGGCCCGACGTCATGCACAGTGCAGACGTCGGGCTTTGTTTTGCAGTCTGCGATAACCAGTCGATAACCCATATTCTGTTTCAAGGAGTAAAACCATGCCGCATTTTTCAGGACCACACGTACTGACGATGGGCCTGACGTTCCTCGTCAGTCAGTCACTTATCAGTCACTCACTTTCCGCATCGGAAGTACTTTCCCCGTCGAATCCTGTCGCAGCTCCTGCAGTCACTCAGACTGCAACGACGACGACAACTGTTCTGTCCGCAGCAGTAACCCTCACACCCGCAACACTCCTGTCGCCTGATCCTCGCATCAGTCACGTACTGGGGCTTCCGTCATCGTTCTGTGGCCACGTGATTGACCTGCTGATCAATAATCAGATTCGTCAGCAGACTGGACAGACCGGAGCGGGACCTGTCGTAACGTTTCCATTCTTTCCGGGAACAGAAATCAGGCTCGGCGATGTCGAACTGCTGGGTGTTCACCTGGTAGCCGATGGAAATCCTTCCAACGGCCCGGTGTTTCAGCTGACGATTCGCAACAACGGAACCTGTGCTGTCGATGGAATCCGCCTTTCACTGGTCGGTGTCCTGGGGCAGATCCATGTTCACTCACCCTCAACAACCGTGACGATGCCACGAATTGAAGCGGGCAATACAGCAGCGTTTCAGATTGAGCTTCCGGCATCAGCGATGGTGATGAGCTCCGGAGCTCAGTCCACCGGACCGTTCGAGACACTCGTCGTCGCAATTGACAGCTTCGATGAGATCCCGGAATCCAGTGAGCTGAATAATGTTCTGATTCTGAAGCGAGCTGAAATCCTGCCACTGGCTTCGATTGTCACAGCAACTCAGACGACGGTTACCTCGGGGCCGGCTGCTGTCGGAACAGCCCCCGGCGCTGCTCCCGGATCGGCAAATCTCCAGCCGGGCACGGTCCCTGCGTCCCCAGCTCAGCCAGCCCCAGCCGGACCACCAGCAGCAGCTCCTCCGGAGCAGTCGCAGGCTCCCGGCAACGGTGTTGCCCCGGACTCCAATGAGAAAATCGATCTCGATAAGCTTGATCTCGGAACCGCAACAGAATCGTCACTGAGATTTCAGTGATTTCCTGCTTTGATTTCCGGGACGACCTGACCACAATCACGAGGCTCGGAAGAATCAGACACTGTGACCCGGACATCTCTCGGATGCCGGGTTATTTCATTGAAATCCGCTGAACCGTTATGGCCGCGACGAAGCGAACCTCGCATCGCAGAAACACTCAGAGTATTGCGGAGTCGAACAGGCTTCGCGTTTCTCAGGAGGTTCGACGACTTCTG
Source organism: Planctomyces sp. (assembly GCA_046345315.1). GTDB lineage: Bacteria > Planctomycetota > Planctomycetia > Planctomycetales > Planctomycetaceae > F1-80-MAGs062. Next base: position 99,207 of record JBKDKA010000232.1, on the reverse strand, counting down.
CTGCTGATCGTCTGGCCCTTCATTTACTTCTGGCCTTATCTGATCTACGGCGGTCTGACACCCGGAAACGATTTTCACGGGCTCTATTTCCGATTCAAGTGCTACCTTCTCGACCTGCTTGCCAGCGGCAAGTCACCTCCGATCTGGTCACCGACTGAGGCCGCCGGATTTCCGTTTCGAGCCAATCCATTTACGGCCTCGTATTACCCGCTGAACACCGTTCTGGCATTTTTTTATCGCCTGAATCAGGGATACTCCGAATCTGATCACGTCATCTTCACGCTGACGGCGTTTTCGATTTTTGCTGTCGGAACAGTTGTCTGGCTCCGAGTGCTCGGAGAGAAGGCATCCGGGGCAATTCTGGCTGCTCTGATTTTCGCGACCTGTGTCAAGATGTCGGAGCTGCTGCGGTTTCCGAATGCCGCTCATGCCGCAGCATGGATTCCATGGCTGCTCGCCGGAGTGACCATGTCATTTCGAGCGAAGATCTGGCCACTGGGAGGAGCTGTCTGCGCCATTGCTTCGTACTGCCTTCTGACGGCCGGTTATCCGTACTACGGATATTTCGCTCAATTCCTGATCGGCCCATGGGTGCTGTTACTTCTGATTCCGTCATTCCGGCGATCACTCAGTGAACGACCTGATGAGCAGTGGGTTCGACAGCCTTTGGCGATTGTGACGATCTTCTGCGGGTGTATGACATCACTGGTGGTACTGCTGCCGCATCTGCGTGAAATGAAACAGATGCTGAGTTCCACAACTGATCGGAACGGAGGCAACTGGGAATACAGCACCGTACATGACTGGACGGTCACTGACATCCTGGGCAGCCTGGTCTATCCTCCGAGAGCCTGCACTGAAGGTTGGTACTTTTTCGGAGTAACGGCACTGGCTGTGATCCTTCTCTTCGCGTGGGATCAGTTGTCCCGAAAACCGTCTTCTGAAAGCTCGACACAACACGCCGATCATCGAAAATTCCTCTGGCTGTGTCTGGCTCTGTGGCTGGTCACCACTTCGATCACGCTGGGACGGCAATCACCCGTCTTTTACGTGCTTTGGAAGTTCTATCCCGGGTTTTCTTCACTGAGAGCCTGGTCGAGGATGAACGTGATCCTCCTGCCCGTGCTCGCACTCGTGTTCGCTCGCAGCTGGAACTGGTGCGTCGGAGAACTTTCCGGCACACCCGGCCAGGCACCAGTGAACAGTCAGAAAAAACAGGATTGTCTTCGTCGTCTTATCTGGATCGGACTGGGCATTTCTCTGGTGCAGCTTGGTCTGATTTTCGTGACATCAACGGAACCGTACTGGTTGAACTTTTTTCTGGCACCGCAGAACCCTTTGATTCAATGGCGTCCGAGCCTCAACTGGAGTGTCATGATTCTTTCTCCGTTGTTCATCGGAGGGCTTGCTCTGCTGATTCGGCGGTCACGCCCACAGCGTATCTTCGAAAAGACATCCGGCTTTCTGGTGCTGCTGCTGTTCTGCTCGCTGGAAACAGCCGGATACGGACAGCTTCAATGGGCCAACCAGCACTCGGAGTGGCAGGAGATCCGTTATCGGCCACAGGTGCAGAAGAGTCTGGAAGCAGGTTTTTATCAGCCTCGAATGTTCACAAATACCAGTGTCTCTCTGGGCGTCAGCAGTCAGGTCGGAATCATGGACAACTGGTACTTTGACCGTTACGTCCAGTTCCTCAGGCGGAACACCTCCGCCCCGGAAGCGATCGCCAACAATCCGACTCAGATGGGCCCCTTTCCCGGGCTGATGCAGCTTCTGGGGGTCGAAGGCGGAAAACGTCTGTTCTTCGTCGAGCACCTGGAGTACTCAGACTGTCTGAAGTTCGTCGAGGCGGCCGACGAATTCGAAAAGCAGCATTCGTGTCGTGCGGAGGTGAAACTTTTTAACGGTGATCAACTTCTGCTTGATGTTCATATGAATCGCCCCGGATTCCTCTGTTATATTGATAACTGGGATTCGACATGGAAGTGTCGCGTCAGTTCGATGTCTGTTCCGATTCAGTTGTTGATGGGAACATTCAAGGCCGTTGAGCTTCCGGCCGGTCAGTCTGAGGTTTACTTCTCCTGCACTGACGATACGGAGCCTCCGATCTCCGGTGAGCCATCCGTTTTTTTCACTCGATGAGGTTACGTGGAATCCAATCAACCGTCTTCCGGACCTGACCGAACTCAGCGAATGCTGCTTCTGCTGCACCATACCGATTCGCCATCACGCGAGTCCGTCAACGCATGCCTGAAGGCAGTGGAGTGGTCAGCCATCACCGTTCCGGAAGTCTGGTTCATCAGTACGAGTTCTGAGCTGGCTCAGGGTGTGACCTCCCAACCGGAGAAGATTTCCGAGTCGTGCTGGAAGCTTCAGTTTTCTTCAGACTGGACGCGTGGTCTCCAGCAGAAACTGTTTTTCCGTCGAGCACTGGAAGAGGGATTCGACTCCCTCATCCGGATCGACCTGTTGACGCCGATGTCCGGGGATTCCGCTGTTCTCAACTCGATTTTCCGGTCGCTGATGACGGCGAATGGGGACATCGTGTCTGCAGCTGCAGGAGTGGGAGGTTCGGACTTAACTGCAGTTCCGTCCGGGATACAGGTTGTCGCACGGAGATATCGGACAACGTTTCTCTCTCGAATTCCATTCGAACTGAATCACGACAGCGATCTCTTTGAAAGTGACATCAGTCGTCAGGTCCGGCATATTGAAGCCACAGAAGTCCATGCAACACGGCCGCTGGAATTGACGAGGGCACAGTTTTTATCCGGCCACAGGCTGCGTGAACTGATGGCCGAAACCCAGTTTCGACTGCACCGACTCGGCATTTACTGTTCACTGAAGTACCGTGACCTCACTCCCGCTCGATATCGGGATAAAACAGGCACGATGTACTCATCTCATCAACTGGCCGTCGACGAAATCCGTCTGCTGCAGCCGAGATCACTCATCGACCTTGGTTGCGGCCCGGGATTCGTGTCGCGGCAATGCCGGGCTCTGGGCGTGGATGTTCATGGCGTGGACATGGCTGAGCCGCAGCCGGACACCGTGTCCTCGTTCACACAATGCAATCTGGATCAGAAACCGTACCCATTCGACATCTGGGATTACGATGCAATTCTGCTTCTGGATGTGATCGAACATCTTTCCGACCCGGAGCAGTTCCTGCTCGACCTCAGACACCGGTCTGCCTGCACGCGGGATACGCATCAGTCAAAGTCTGCTCATCGGCCGACGATGATTCTCACGACACCGAATGTTGCATTCATCGGAATCCGGCTCGGACTGCTTCTCGGACGCTTCAACTACGCTGATCGAGGTATCCTCGATATGACTCATCGCCGGCTCTTTACCCGAGAGTCGCTGCGGCGAGCAATCCTCGCAGGCGGATACGACATTGAAACCATGAAACCGGTTCCGGCGCCATTTGCCGCGATCATTCCTGGCCCCATCGGCCGAATGCTCAATCGAATCGCCGCCATGGCCGCTGCAATCTGTCCGTCACTGTTCGCATTTCAGTGGCTCGTGCGATGTCGACCGAAACACGGAACGGGACATCTGTCGACTGGAACCGAAGAGTTACCTGGGGCAGGCGGTTGAATGATCAGGATGCAGATTCTCTGAGAATCGCCAAACACTGATGATGAAACTGTCCACGAGACATGACCGTTCCAATCCCGCACTGGCGAGCTGATTCCAGTAACTGTTCATGGACGTGCGGGCCGAATGCGACGGAACGATGCAGCTCTTCTGCGGAAAAGATCTTTGAAATCTGCTCAATTCCGACCTCACCACTGAGATCCACCAGAAGTCGCGCCCCCTGATGAGCCCTGAGAACATCACACGCTTCTTCGGCGGAATCAGTGCAATGCAGGACAAGTCCCGCTGCAGAAGCTGCCGATCGAACGGTGCTGGTCATCATCAGATCGCATCCCAGCAGCACGACGAATCCAGGTGATGAGGGCGTTTCTTCCATGAAATTGACCTGATGTTCTGGCCGGAACAGGGGATCATCAATGCGTAAATTCAGGGAACGTTACCAACTCAGTTCGGGGCCGGGCGTTTCGGTGCGAACCGAATCCGGCTGAAGAAACGAATCATGCGACCATTCTCAATCTTTCCGGAACAGCTGCTGATCGCATACACGATGTTCTCGTAGTTCAGTCCGTAATCAGGGTCGATTTCAACTTCCTGCTTCTCAACGGTTTCATCGCCGCCGGAAGCTTTCAGAGCGCTGATGCTGCCTGCGATCTGGCGATTCAATTCATCCAGAGCTGCCGGGCCGCCACCAAGCGACTGATCGTTGAACAGAAGATCCTGAAGCTGTCCGCCTTCTCCCGCAATCATCCTCACTCGCAGCGGAGGCAGATCGGCATCAGTCACCGCCGCCTGCACTGGGGCTCCCAGTGGCATATTGATATCGAAGTCTCCTTCCGGCTCCACAATCTTGAGTGTGAGCATGAAGAAGATCAGCAGCTGAAACACGACATCGATCATCGGTGCCATCTGCTGTTCGATTTTGACACTTCCGGTTCGGTTGCGAATCTTCATTGTGAGTGCCTCGGAAAATATCCGTGTTATTCATTTCGAACCGTCGCTTTGAGTGCAAAGCGCTGGAATCCGATGTCTTCTTCCTGACACATCTGAATCAGTTCCTGAACGGCACCGGACTGCACCGCCGCGTCTGCTCGAATCTCAACAGTCACATCGGCCAGATCTTTTCCGATGGTGCGATAGAAGAGTGATTCCTGGCGGAGTCTGTCGCGGACACGGTCCAGTGTGAACTTCTGATCGCCATCGAAAATGAAGGGGATCTCGTTCGTAATCCTCCCCTCCCGATCTCGCTCAAAACCAAAATTCAGAGTGAATGAACTCTCACGCTTGACGACAGGTGGTTTGGCAAGCTGATCTTTGGGCAGGGAGACCCGCTCGTCGGCCTTATCCTGTTCAAAATTGGAAATCATCATGAAGAACGAGATCAGCTGAAACACGACATCGATCATCGGCGTCATGTCAACTTCGGGGACACTCGAAGGAATTCCCTTGAATTTCATGGAACGCAGTCTCCGTGGAGGTCACAGGAATCGCTGTCGCGACCGGATTTCGGTTTCGACGGCACAGGATCCGTTTCTGCACAGCCACGCCCGCTTTCCGATCAGAGGCTTCAGCGGGCTGACCGGGTCAGGTTGCGGACTTCTGCTTTCCTGCTGCTGCAAAACGGCTCATCAGTCCCTCACTGACCATTCCAATTTCCAGCACCAGCCGCTGAATTCGGTTCTTCAGAATGCTGTAAAACACCATCGCCGGAATGGCGATACCGAGTCCGAGCAGCGTCGTGACCAGTGCCGTTGAGATACCTCCCGCCAGTTCCGAAGGCTTCGGTGACACCGCGGAGGTCGCAATCTGGTCAAAGCTGATGATCATGCCCTGAACGGTCCCCAGCAATCCGCACATCGGAGCGATGGTACCGATGAGGGCCAGATAGCTGAGCCGATGTTCGAGTGCCATGTTTTCGTCTTCGCCCGCTTCCTGCATCCCCTCGACAGCCTCTGCATAACCACGGTTCAGGCGTCCCATTCCGGCTGCAAGAACACGAGCGACGAACGAATCATCGGCTCGAGCCATCTCGTAGGCATTCTGAAAGTCTTTGGCATTGAGCTTCTGTTCAAATTCCTCGACAAACTCGCTCGGAAGGAGCACATCCCGACGAACCTGAAGCATGTTCATCATCACAATCGCAACCATCACGAACGACAGCAGACCGAAGACCAGCGACCAGAACCAGCCACAGGCATCCCACATGTAGGCGAGAAGGCTCCGCTGAACCGGAGCTGCCGGAGTAGCAGTCTCCGCAGGGGTCGCCGGTGCCGCAGCGGCGCCGGCCGCACCGTTGTCCTGAGCATGTGCTGTGTCGATAAAAACTGCCCCGGTCATCACGGCGAGACACAACAGCAGCACCCGTGTCACCACGCCCCGTGTCACACTGTGCAGAAAACCTGATTCGGTCTGGTACGGCATTTCAGAAAGTCTCCACTGATAAAATCGGGGCTGCCGCTGAAGCTGTAAAACTGGATGAATGGCACATTGTGCGGTAACCCGGAAGCTGCAATGTAACCGCTGATCTTCCTTCCGTCACCTGTTCTGAACGGCCCAGCTGCTGTTCGGGTACTTTTCTTTCAGCCGGGCGTCTGCGTCTGCGGCCCTGTCCGGGCGTTTTGTCTCTTCCCAGAGCTTTGACAGATGAAAGAGTGCCTCAGCATGTTCGGCAGGCTCCGATGAATAAAGCACGTCCACGTGCAGGTAGGCCATGAGAGCCGCTTTGGGCTGATTCGTTTCCTGAAGACAACTTCCTTTTCTCAGCCATGCTTCCGCGAGAAGTCTAGAATCCTCGCTGGCTGCCCGCTCAATGATTTCGTCAAGCACCTGAACTGCCTCCGGCTGTTTTGACTGTTTCTGCAGGCAGAGCGACTTCCCGAGCATGGCTTCAAAATGAACGGACCGATCCGCAGCATCGTTCTGAGTCGCTGCAATCACATCTTCGAAAGCAGTCATCGCTTTCTCTGCATCGCCCTGGTCAAGTTGAATTCGCCCGAGCTGAACGCCTGCCTGCAGCTGAAATCCACGAACAGAAGAGCTGCGAACCTCCTGAAGCAGTACTTCTGCTGCGGCTCGATCGCCGGTTTCCGCGACGATTGCAGCGTGCAGCATCGTTGCTTCCAGATAGCGAAAATTTCCCGGGTTCTTCTCGCGAAACTCCTGGATTGCAGCGATAGCAGTATCGCGGCTGCCGGAGTCGGCCAGAGCACGTCGGACGCGAGTCCTGGCAATCAGAAAATCGACCTCCGTTCGAAGGCGGCGTTCCTTCTGGTCACTTTCAGATCGAACCTGTTCATACTTTTCGAGGGCCGCATCAAAAACGCCACTTCGCTCATTGCTTCGCGCCTGCGCCAGAATGGGCGGTTCCTGATCAAACTGCAGATTCCGAATGTCCGCAACGGAAACGGTTTCCTTCTTCCCCCCTGAAGTCTGGATAGTGACCGATTCCTTTGTCATTTCCGTGAACTCACCGCGGATCGTTGCACCATCCGCTGTTCGGGTCACCTGATCCGCAGCTTCGGATTCACTCATGACAGCATGACCGCTCAGCAGCGCCAGCACGACCAGTATCGCTCTGCAGCAAACCCAGAAACGCGTGGCGTTCACCTGATCAGCAGATTGCGGATTCATGGGGAATGTTCCAATCACAGAATCGATCAACGTGACTCATCCTTTTCGGAGGAAGACGCAGGTGGCTGTTTGTTCGAAGGACGCGGATTCGGCGGCCGGCGATTTTCAGGTGTCACCGGGCGAGCAGCACCTGTTGCTGGGGCATCGCCTGTTGTCGGCGATTTACCAGGTGCTGGATTCCTGGCTGGCACCGGAGCCTTTGGCACCGGTGTCTTTGCGGGTGCTTCAGTGCCAGGTGGAGTCGTGGTTCGTCGAGTTGCAGTAACAGGCACGCGTGCACCTGCAGCGCCCGGAGTCGACTTCGCAGGTTTCGTCTCTGCAGCGGCTGTTTGTTTCGGAACGCTCGAAAACTGAAGCTGTGCCGGGGATGGTCCGGATTCAAGATTCTCGAACGTCGGACTCGCTTCGTTCAGCAGAGATCGCACAGCTCTGCGATGATTTTTTCGGGGTTTACGAAACAGAAAATAGACACCGCCCAGAAGCCCAAGCCCCAGGGCACCAGCAATCACCGGCAGGATGAGTGATTCCGAACCGATCTCTGCCGACTCAGAGCCAGGAACATTCAACTGGTCGGGAGATCCTGCAGCAGTCGTGTCGGTTGGATTCTGATTCACACCTGCTGCCGGGGAGTCAGCCGTCGGCGTTACCTGCTCATTTTTCGGTTCGTTACCTTCCGTGGAACCATTCTCTCCGACAGCTGCGACGGATTGTGCAGCGCCCCCACCCGGACGAGTCAATGGTGTGAGCGGCTGATTGAGCGCCTTCTGAATGTTCTGATGGAGTTCCTCAAACTTCGTCCACCACTCATTCGACATTCCGTCGCTGATTCGTGTGAACGCCGTAATCTCAGACAGACCGGCTTTGAGATGCGCTTCACCTCCCGAGCCCCCTGCGGCAGCAAATCGACGCCTGCAGTCAGACAATTGATATCGAGCTGTCAGAAGTCGCTCTTCAAACTCCGGCGATGGGTTCTGACTGACAGCCTGCTGAATGCGCCGAGCTGTGTTCAGCCAGCCCCAGATCACGAGTTCATTGCGTTCGTTGCGAATGCCCTGAATCGCCTCCAGCAGATGAGACGACTCGCCCTGACTGCCCCAGTCTGCAAGCGTGTACGCAGCCTCCATCTGAGCATCCAGAGAATGCGGCGTCTGCTCAAGAATAAGCTGGACGGTCTTCATCGCATCTTCAAATCGCTGCTGACCTCGCTGGCAACGAATCAGCCGAATTCGAACGGCGTCCAGAAGTTTTTTATCCTTCGATTCACCGGCCAGCATCTCGGTATAAACCTGAGTGGCTTTCGCGAAATACGGCTCCGCGGCTTTCGGGTCATCGAGCCCCTGAGCGAGTCCTGAATATGTTTCACCAATCCAGAGCAGTGAATTGAAGTCGCCGGCATTCCGCTGACGGTAAACCTCTTCTACAAACTGTTCAAATGAAGCACGAACCTCCAGCAGGCGTTTCTGATCCCCCGACTGCTTCAGAGTTTCCAGCTCTTTTTGAAGTTCGAGTCCAAGCTGGGTATAGATTCCGGTGACGTCCTGATCGCCGCAGGCCTTGAGAAGATTCATCGTGCTGACAGCATCTTCAATCTGCTGTGTTCCGACGTAAGCTCTGAGCAGAAGGCGATAGGTAAGCCCGGCGAAAGCACGACTTTGGATCCCCATACTCGGCCGTTGAGTTCCCTCGGGCACGGCGATCAGTGTCGCCACGGAATTCTTCTCGCCGGTCGTCAGACGCGTGATGGCCTGCTGATATGCACCGTCGATGTTGTCGAGCCCGGCCAGCGAAACCTCCGCAGCAACAATCTCCTCCGTGGGAGCACTGCCCTCAGCTAACCTGGCACGAAGTGATTTCAGACCGTCCTCAAGATACTGTCGAGCTTTCTGTTTCTGATCCGAGGTTTCGGATGATGGTGTTCCCGCCTCTGCACGTTCCGACCACGCAACCCACATTGCCTGTCCGGCACTGATTCGAGCTGAACCATAGTGAGAGTCGGATTCCGGAATCTCCAGCAGCCAGCGAAGTGCATCTTCCGTCTGCTTCATCTGCTGATAGATTCTGCCCAGCCGAAGTCGAGCTTCCCCGGCCTGCTCCGATTCCGGATAAAACTCCAGAACCTTCTGACACACTTCCTGTAACTGTGCAGTCTCAAAAGCTCGATCCGATTCCGGAGCCTCACTCCAGATCTGAACTGCGGAAGACACCGCGATCTCCGAGGCATTCTCCGCGGTTTCCGGATCCGCCGCACGATCTCGAACCATACAGTCTGTGGCGAGGATCAGAGCATCGGGGTAATTCTTCTGACGGTAGTTGATGAAGCTGAGCAGATAACGAGCCTGTGCGGCGGCTTTGCGATCGGTGTCGTCTTCTCGAAGTGACAGTGCCAGGTTCAGGAGGCGACCGATTTCGTGCAGGTGATCATCCAGAGCCTTCACTCGAGCTTTACGCTCTTCATCGCCCGTTGCTTCCTCGATCTCAGTATTCAGCTGCTGAATCTGGTCGACCATCCGGCGAGCCTGATCAAAGGCCGTCGCGAAATCCTTTGGAGCTTTGATCGGTTCACCGGAGTCTGACTGGAGGCGACGAACCATCGCCTGAGCAGGCTCTCGCAGAGGTCCTGGAAAACGAGCCACAACCAGAGCATCCTGAGCTGCCAGCTTCTTCAGTTCTTCTCGCTGCTTCTCGTCCAGAGAACGTTCCTTCGCCAGCGAGTCCTGTGCAGCCGCCTTTTCCCAGAGAATCGCAATCCCTACCGAAGTCATTGTTGCCGCCGGGTTCTGCTTCGCCCAGTCGGTGGCTTCCACCACGACCTGCGAGTACTCTTTCTTCTGCGCATCATTGAGGCACATCAGCCGAAAATGGATGGCCGAATTTCTGAGGGATTTCACGGAGGGATGATCAGAGTCCTGGCTGAGAATCTCCTGATAAATTCCCAGAGCACTGCTCAGATCACCCACTTCCTGAAAACAGCGCCCGCTCATCATTCTTGCGTGCACCCCGATCGGGCTGGTCCGGCGTTTTCGATAGATCTCATCGAAAGATGCTCTCGCTTTCTCCATCGCTGAGCGTCGCTCTTCTGACGAACGATCCCACGTGTGGCCGCGATCATAACTGCAGCGACTGAGACTCAACCAGGCCCGAAGATAACCCATCTCCGCGTCCTGACGCTTTCGAAAGCTTTCCGGCTGCTCCGTTTCATCGATGTAAGAGGGATAGCTTCGATACTGTGCCTCGTAACCCTCGTACGCTTTCTGGAAAATCTTTTCTGCTTCGTTGATCTGCAGCCGCGCGTTTTTCAGAATTGATTGACGCTCATTCTTCTTCGCAGGCGTCTCTGCCTGCCAGACGCGAGTCCGAGCTCGTTCGAGTAAAAGTTCCCCCAGACTGAATCGACCCTTCGGTGCGAGTTCGTGGTTCGGGTTCGACTTCAGAAACAGCTGGAACGCGGTTTCAGCCTTCTCGATCAGCGACTCCCGTTCGTCGGGAATTCTGCTGGCAGCGGCCATCTGCTGCAGCGTGATGGCTCGCTCGAGGTCCAGAGTTTCGGCAAGAACCTTCCGACTCCCTGAGTTCTGCTGCTCCAGCAGGTCAAGGTACTCAATCGCCGTGTCAAAGAACTCTCGCTCTCGAAGTCCCTCCAGAAATGCTCGGTCTCTTACTGCCGAGGGAGATTCGCTCGAATTCTCCGGAGTTGACTCCGAATGCCTCGTTGCGGACGAAGCCTCGATGCGCGAACAGGCGATGAGGACCAGCAAGATCCTGAGAATTGCCCCGGCGGATCCATGCTGTCGAACCACCTGATTCCTTCCGCCCCGGAATTCCACAAACACTCCCTGTTCTCGTCTGAGAAACTCAATCGCCGGAAACTCCGTCCGCGTCATTCACAGCATCCTGCGGAACGCTCGGGATCCTGCAGAACAACTGTATTCTCCAGCCGCGAGGATTGTACTCCTGTTCGGGACGACTCAGCAACGTAAAGTCGATAGAGCGACAACACCGTCGGCTGGCAACCATATCAGAAACGATTTAATCTTCTCAACTTCTTGTCGTGCGTGGGCAGTTTTGCCGCATTTTTCAAAAATTCCGCAGTGAACGAGTTACCGTCGATGAGTGATTCGCAGCGCCTTGATCTTGCCGTGCGGCAGATTCAGTTTTCAAGAGATTATACAAAATCCCTCATCGCCGACGTTCAGGGGGACGAATGGTTTCGCCAGCCTCATGATGGTGTATCCCACATCGCCTGGCAGATTGGTCATCTTGCGATGGCCCAATACGGGCTCTGTCTGTTTCGGATTCGAGGCCGTCAGCCGATCGACACGGAACTGATGTCGTCGTCATTCCGAAAGCAGTTCAGTAAAGGCACGACCCCGAATCCTGATCCTGCGAACAACCCGTCTCCCGAAGAGATCCTGCATGTGTTCGATCGCGTGTTCCAGCAGTCGTTGGAAGAACTCCCCGGGATTTCTGACGAGCAGCTCGACGAGCCCGTGGATATGCCCTATGCCGCGTTTCCGACGAAATTCGGTGGCCTCCTTTTCTGCTCACATCACGAAATGCTGCATGCCGGCCAGATCGGCCTGATTAGAAGACTTCTGGGCAAGCCACCCATCCGCTAAACCTTGTGATCTCCATGTACGCGGTTCCGGGGCAACAGAACGGAACATCAGCCTGCTGTGTACGCTCACCTCAAGGGTTTTCACCGTTCTACGAGATTCGCGGGGTGGCACCGGTTGCTGCGAAACCGGTGGGCCGAAGCCCCAGGAGGTTCCGGCAGATATGACTGCGGTTCTGATAGCTGCGTCCGTGACTGTCCAGCCCGATACGTCCACATTGGCAGTTTAGATATAGAGCAGTTCAGTTATAGAACAGAAACCTGAATGCTGACACCAGAGTGAATCAACTCCAGGGCCATACCAGCCCAATGGTTGCAAGCAACCCGGGCTACCCCGTTGACAGCTACCGTCGACCTTGCGTCGGCGGAGCTATAACTCACGGCTACCGTCGGCCTCGTGCCGGCGGAGCCCATAACTGACAGCTACCGACAGCTACCAACACGATGTAGATGACTCTGGTGGGTCTCCGTCAGGCTTGTCCAGGCGGAACCGGCGATTCGGAGGCCGACCCCGCTCAATTCGCTGCTTCCGCCCGGGTAAACCGGACGGAGAACTAACCACCGCAGGCCTTGTTGTAGCTGCCAATTGTAGCCTCCGCCGGCGCGAGGCCGACGGAAGGCTGTCTTCATCGTTGCATGACGAAACGCGGCGTGACGAAAACAACCTGACCGCTAACTGTGTCGAGAAACCCGTTATCACCGACACGAACAACTACGGAATGGTTTCAGCAGCGACGGATCGCGGTGTTCAGGGAGGGCGAGGCTCCTGCCGAGCCGCTTCTGCCATCGATGTCGCAACTCCAGGGCGGCTCAGCAGGAGCTTCGCCCTCCCGGATGACTGCTCAAGACCGTCACCGGTCATTTTGGCGCGCCGCTCCGCTTTGGGCGAGGCAATGTGAACGAATGGCCCGCTGAGGCTGTGAGAAAATGGTTTCGTCGAGTGGGACAAGCGATCATTTCAAATTCATGCCCACCTTCTCGCAGCGTTGATGGCGGTGGGCCTGCGCTTCGCTGGTCCCACCCTACAAGAAGTCACAGCCTCGCTGGGCCGAGAATCAGATCCCGATCAGCCATCTGGCAGCGTCCACTTACGCTCGGCGTCCTTCAGGCGTCTGTCCGACGCTGGGTGGCAAGGAGCCATTGTCAAGACAGGCTGTTGCATGATCGATCTGCACCTGACAATAATCGACACAACCCGGACGGAAGACAAGGTTCTGCAGAGGTGCAACCTGAGCGTCCTTCGCGCGGCCATACCCAACAGACGGCAGACTTCGACTGCCGGTTCCTTCATCGTCTCAACAATTCAGCCTTCGGACCTGGCACCATGCGACAAACCGTCATGGCACGATGCCAGGACTTCATTGACAGGATGTCATACACTGCTTCACGCTGACCCCAACGCCAGCAGTTTCCATTTACCGCTGAACCAACACAGGGTCAATCATTGCTTCGAAGTTGACCATGACGACACTGATCGTTGATTTTGAACCACACCAGGTGGCTATCCAGTTGCAGAAGAGAACTTCCGCGTTCTTTGTCGCTTTACTGATTGCGGGACTGATCGACCTTCCGGCGTGTCGGGCAGAAGAACCATCCGTGCTGCCATTTGTCACAACGGACGTCGTTGTGAAGAGAAACGCAGTGACAGGCCAGACTATTCGGGTCGCCGGTGTGATTGAAGAGCTGCGCGGAGAACTCGTGGAACTTCGAAGAGCGGGCGGTAATCGCACGGATCGAATTCCGCTGCGGGAGATCAGTGAGCTCATCTTTCACAAGTCAGAACAGCACAACCAGGGTCTGCTGCTTCTGCAGGAAGCGAAGTGGTCTGAAGCAGCGAAGCGTCTTGAAGAAGCTGCAGACGATGAACGACGCGATTGGGTGGTCCGAGAAATACAGGCTTCTCAGGCCGTAGCTCTTCGCAGTTCCGGACAGACAGCACGGATGATTTCTGTCATTGAACAGATTGCAAAAAGTGATCCTGATACCAGGCATGTGGTTCTGCTGCCATTGATCTGGAACGATCGAGATTCTTCCGTCGACAGATCATCACCGTCACCTGAAAGCACTCGTAACCTTTCGTCCGAATCGTCCCTGATTCGCCTGATGGCTGCCTCAGCGCTGCTCGCGAATCCGACCGAATCAAGTGCGGCCATCCGATGTCTTCAGGAACTTCGAGTCGGCGGTGATACCGGGATTCAGCAGGTCGCTGAAGTTCAGCTCTGGAGACGTCCACTCATCAGCTCGGAAGAGCTTCGGGACGGTGAAATCAGATCGTGGCAGCGGCGTGCACCGGAGTTTTCTCAGCAGCTTCGGGGATACGCTGAGTTTCTGATTGGTCGAGCGAAAATGATTCGACACGAGTATGACGCAGCGGCTCGGCATTTTCTGTGGATGCCGTTGATGTGTCCTCAGGATGAAACTGCGGCATCGGCATCACTTCTGGATGCAGCCACATGCATGAAGTCATCCGGTCGGCAGGCGATGGGCATTCAACTGCTGACTGAACTGCAGCAGCGATTCCCGAATTCGCCAGCCGCCGCAGAGCGCAGTTCAGAACCGGAACAGGCACCACAGCAACTGCAGCCTTTGCAGAAATAGAATCGACACCGTCGGCAGTCAGTCCCGGTTTCGAAACCAACAGTAAGAGCTCGCGGCCTGTATTCGTCTTCCTGTGACGACGGTTCCATCATCGTCTTGAACTCTCAGTCTGCTGCAGCTATGGTTGTGTCAGAACAGCGGAGCACCGGACCGACAGGATTCGTCTTCAGAGAATCTGCTTCGGTTCGGGGTCTGGTGAAATGGCCCCGAGTTTTCGGACCAGGGGGTTGAGCCCAACGGTGAGTCAGGGGCTGAAATCACCGTACAGCTTCCGCCGTTTCGCTCCAGAATCTTTCACAGCGTTTGAAGCCGGGAGTTCGACACTGCGAGGGGTCACGCCTGACAGAAAGAATCCGTGATGCTGCTGATTCCGAGCCTGAATACCAGAGACTTCGAAAGGATTTCGCGGCGCAGTTTTCTGCGAATCGGCGGGCTCGGTCTGGGGGCTGGATGCTTTTCTGAAGCGAACCTGATGGCGGCTGATGCTCAGAACGGAGCGGGACAGCGACACAAATCGATCATCATGGTGCTGCTTCCCGGCGGGCCTCCTCACATTGACATGTATGATCTGAAACCGGAGGCTCCCACAGAGATTCGGGGCGAATTCAGCCCGATTGAGACTTCCGTCCCGGGAATCCAGGTCAGTGAACTGATGCCGCGACTTGCCTCAACGATGAAGGACTTCGTCATCGTTCGATCGTTGTGCGGTGGTCGCGACGACCACAATGTTCATCAGTGCCTGACGGGACGCGACAGTCATCCGCAGCAGGGTGATTCTCAGCTGGTGTCAGGCTTCGCAGCGGGAGGCTGGCCTTCTGTCGGAGCGGTCGTCTCGAAGATTCAGGGGCCGGTCAGCCCGGCTCTGCCCGCATACATCAGTCTGGCCTCCGAGCGGGCGGAATCCATGACACGAGCATCATTGGCTCAGCCAGGCTTTCTCGGCCTGGGGCACTCCGGATTTGAACCATATCGAGCGAGCCGGGGTGATCTGGTTCTGAAAGGGCTGAGTCTTGATCGTCTGCGTGATCGGAACGCATTGCTCACCAGCCTTGATCAGTTTCGAGCTGCTGCCGACTCGAAAGACGCTCTTGATGGCATGGACTCACTGACTCGGCAGGCCATGGGTGTCCTGACATCCAGAAAGCTATCGGAAGCGCTGGATCTGAGTCGCGAATATCCTGCCGTTCTGGCTCGTTACGGCGTTCCGAAAGAAGCGACTCCTGTCCATGGTGGTGGAAAGCTTCTGGAGGGCTTCGTCGCTGCTCGTCGACTTGTCGAATCAGGAGCACGCTGTGTAACGCTTGCATTCAGCCCATGGCCCCTCGAACGCGAAAGCCGAGGGGGCTTCAACTGGGACTGGCACACGGACAATTTCCGCAAGGCTCGAGCGACTCTTCCAATGTTCGATCAGGGCATCACAGCACTCGTCGAAGATCTGAAAGATCGCGGTTTGCTGGATGACGTCACGGTTATCGCCTGGGGCGAGTTCGGAAGAACACCGCGGATCAACGGTGCCGCAGGACGGGACCACTGGCCCGGCGTCAATTCCTGCCTGATGGCGGGTGGCGGAATGAAAACCGGCCAGACGATCGGATCTACAGATCGTCTGGCCGCTGAAGTTCGAGAACGCCCGGTCGATTACCGAGAGATCTTTGCCACGCTTTATCGCAACGTCGGAATCGATGCCCCAGCGACGACGCTGCAGGATCTTTCCGGACGACCGCAGTTTCTGACGGAGGGGCTCATGCCTCTTCCGGAACTTTATTGAACCATTCGGTGCTTTCAGCACGACAGCTCAGTCGCTATTCGGAAGAAGGTCTCTTCTGAGTTCTGTCGCGACCTGTTCGATCACAGGGAACCATAGAAGCCGCGAGCGTTCCAGTACGGGAAGTAGAAGTAGTAGTTCAGTCCCCGTGACCAGTTGTTGTATCGATAGGGAATGACAGGAGTCGTCACCGGAGTCGTCGCAGGCTGTGGTTTCACAGTCGTGTGTTTGACGATGGTCTGATGACGAGCGTTCCCGGTGAGGATCTCCATCGTGGAGTCGTGTCGATAAGACGGATTCGCACGGTATTCAGCTCGATTGAACGGAATCGTTCGATAGATGCGGTTGTAGGCGTCGCGATCGATCACGATCACTGATGAAGGGGCATCACCACTGACGCCGGATGGCACGGTGGGTGGCACATCTTCTCGCAGGAGCTTCTCAGCCGGAATGATCAGGATCTGATGTTCCGCTGGAATCTGAAGGCCGGAAGAAGCACTCTCGTGCGCCGATGAAGCAGCAGGTGCCGCTGCGTCTTCGGACGGTGCAGGAGCGGCCACAGACGCTGGCGCCTGAGTTCCGCCAGCATCTTCTGCTGCACCCACAGGAACGGCAGCGATGGTCGCTGCTGCGAAAAGAAATGCCGGAACGATCAACTGCTTCAGATGCATGGCTCAACCCCTCTGATTAACTTCGCCCCGGCAGAAAACCAATTGTTGTTCGTCGCGCAGAACTCGCGCCGGGATGAACAGCAGGATGAGAGGTGGTGAGACCCGGAGTCAACGAGAGAAAACTCTCCGGGAAAAGATTTCTGACTGCCGGTCAGAGTCGCTTCAATGCCGGGTTTCTGACGGTTTGTAGCCAAGATACAACGTAGCGATTCCGCCCGTCAGGGGTGTGAACGATGTTCGTTCCAGCCCTGCTTCTTCCATCAGGCCGGTCAGCTGTTCCCCATTCGGGAATTCGGCAACGGACTGTGGCAGATATTCGTAAGCCGCCTGACGGTTCTGAACCAGCAGCTGACCCAGCCGTGGAAGGATATTGCGGAAATACCACTGGTAAACCCGGCTGAAAAGGCGGTTGCCGGGGATGGAGAATTCCAGCACGAGCACCTTGCCACCGGGCTGGCAGACGCGAGTCATCTCCTTCAGTCCACCGATTGTGCTCGAAACATTTCTCAGCCCGAAGGCCACCGAAACGACCTGAAACGTATTGTCGTTGAATGGAAGCGACAGGGTGTCTGCTTCGAGGAAGGCAACGTTTCCGGCACAGTTCAGATTCTGGCTTTTTTCTTCGGCGCGGCGCAGCATTCCGTGAGTGAAGTCCGTGCCGATGATTGAGACATCAGGCCCGATTTTCTTTCGGAAGGCGAAGGCGAGATCACCGGTTCCCGTGCACACATCCAGCAGTGGGGCGCTGTTGAATGGGGCAGCTCTGCGAACGGCCTGCCATCTCCAGTAGATGTCCGTGCCGGCGGACAGGAAATGGTTCATGAAGTCGTAACGTCCGGCAATCTCTCCGAACATCTGGCGGATGCGATTTCCGGTTTTGTCAACGGGCATTCTGAAAGCTCCCAGTCAATTCAGAGGATCATTCACAGTGACTGAGTGCAAGCAGACAGTATGCAGTCACGAGATTCGGATCGCCTTCATACCAGCGATCAGCGGAGTTCACCCAGCTTCCGTTGGGCTGCTGAATGGAACTCAATCGTGCGATCAGCTCAGCCTTCCAGTCGTGAGTCACTCCGCTGGCATCGACAATCTGATCTTCTTCGAGTGCTGTCAGTGCCTTTGCGAAGCTGTGGTAGTAGTAGAACAGCCCCTGCTGACCCATTCCCGGATTCTCTTCGAGCGTATAGTTCTTTCGAATCCAGCCTGTGGCAGCCTGAACGCGTTCATCATCCTTGCTCAGACCGGCAAAAATCAGGCTCTTTAACCCGGCGTAGGTAATACTTCCGTATGATCGGTGTCCGCCATTTTCCGTTTTTCCGGCTTTGGAATCACCGCCACGGGCCGGCGTGTAAATGAAGCCACCATCGTTGACCTTCCCGGCGAACGGGAGCGTATTGTGAGCCGATTCGAGGTTCTGAGCACGTGAGACGAAAATCAGAGCTTTCTGCATGGCGGGGTCATCTTTGCTGACGCCAGCCTTCTGAAGAGCTTCGATCAGAAACTGAGTGTTGGACATGTCAGGACGCTGCTGACTGTCGTAACCACCGCCTCCGTAAGCCCCGTCGGATGATTCAATTCCTTCGCCCTGATCCCACTGCAGACCTCGCAGAAACTCTTCTGCTTTCCGGATGTGAGCCGTGTAGCGTCCGTCAGCGTTTGCTTCAGCCAGCGCCAGCAGAGCAATGCAGGTTTCGTAATTCTCGTGTCGACTTCCGGGAGCGAAGATTCCTCCGGACGGCTGCTGCGTCGCCACCAGTATACCCAGCCCCTTTGAAACCATCGCGTCGTCCACGGACCGCCCCGATCGCAGCAGAGCAGCGGTCACGAGCCCCGTAATTCCGACGGCGTCTGATTTCGTCCAGGAGCCATCCGCTCTCTGCGTGACCTCGAGAAACTGCATGGCACGCGTCCGCATCTCAGTCAACTGAGGAGCCGCTTTCGCTTCTGGTTGAGCTGGCGTCGCATCCACTGATTTGACTGCCTGATCAGCAACCGTTGAATTATCAGCGACGGTTAGAGCCTGTTCCACAGATGCCCCTGTCGCGATCGTCGAAAGCAGGAACGCTCCGGCTGAAACAGTCAGTAGCACCCGTGTCAGGCCCGTTGGCGATGAAGATCTGACTGAAGAGAGAGTCCCGGAACTGATTCGCATGATGAAACTCCGGCAGTGGCAGAATGGTCGTGATGCAAACAACATGAAAAGCTCCGACAAAACGTTGATCTGCGGCATCTGAGTGATTCAGCACTTTCAGCTCGCGGTGGCCGACGACGGCATAGACGTCATCCGCTCTTTTGCAGTATGTTACCCATGCTTTCATTCAGTTAGTAGACTCGGAAGGAAAACGGTTTTGAGTCAGCCCAATCCACTTCCGCTCGTCAGTGAATCCAGTTGCGGCTCCGGGGCGGGCAGCGTCCCTGTATTCAACTGTATTGTCATCCTGCGCCGTGATTCCGAAACGGGGCGATTAACGGCTCGCACGGCGAATCTGCCGGGAATCTGCGCTGAGGGAGATTCGGAACGCCCGATATTGATGTCAATCGCCCGGCGTTTTCGAGAAACCATCCAGAAGCATCTGTCTGAACAGACGACCATCCCGTGGATTGACCCGCCGGAGCGAGCAGTATCCGGAGAGTTTGAGCGATTTATCCCGATCCATCTTTGAAACTGCGGTGGTCTGAATCCGGAGATTCACCTCGCACTGAGGTGTCTCTGATCTCCTCTGAAGGTCCTGAATCATGTCGACGTCGATGTTTCGTGTTCCAGCCCGCCAGAAAATCGTGAAGACTCGAATCATCGCCACAATTGGTCCGGCGTGCGAATCGGAGAGCGTTCTCAGGAACTTGGTCGCATCCGGTGTTGATATTTTTCGACTGAACTTTGCACACGGTCAGTATTCGTGGCTGGAAGACAAGGTTCGAAAGATCCGCCGGATTTCCGAAGAGCTGGCCTGTCCTGTCGGAATACTGGGAGACCTTTCCGGCCCGAAAATTCGTCTGGGAGAGATCCCGGATGGCGAAGTAATGTGCCAGGAGAGTTCAGAGTTTCGATTCATTCGCGGTACGACCAGCACGTCAGCGACTGACCTCACCTGCACGTATGAACCTCTCATCGATGATGTCCGTGTGGGCGACAGAATTCTGCTTGCCGACGGCACGGTCTCCATGGCGGTTCTGGAGAAGGCGGCTGATCTGAGCTGGATTCGATGTCTTGTGGTTCAGTCCGGCAAGATTCGAAGTCGGCAGGGAGTCAATCTTCCCGGCGTTGCACTCAGCACCCCCAGTGTGACCGAGAAGGATCGAGCGGATCTGGAGTGGGCACTGAATCAGCGCCTTGATTTCATCGGCCTGAGTTTCGTGCGTCAGGCTGAAGACATCCTGCTGCTTCAGAAACTGATTGAAGCCCGGCATCCACCAGTCGTTCCGCTCATCGTGGCAAAGATTGAAAAGAACGAAGCCATTGCGAATCTGGAATCCATCCTCGAAGTGACTGATGCCGTGATGGTGGCTCGCGGGGATCTGGGAGTCGAAACGGAGATCACGCGAGTCCCAATTCTGCAGAAGCAGATTATCCGTCGCTGCAATGATCTTCGTATCCCTGTCATCACGGCGACACAGATGCTGGACAGCATGCAGTCGAGTGACCTGCCGACGCGAGCGGAAGTGACAGACGTTGCCAATGCCGTGATTGACGGCACGGATGCCGTGATGCTTTCGGGCGAGACGGCCATCGGACACAATCCGGTCCAGTGCGTACGCATGATGGATCGAATAGCTGCCGAAGCAGAAACAATCGTGACGCCACGGGAACGTTCGGAGATCCGTTGTGAGGAAACTCGACGAGCTCGCCCGATCACCGAAGCCGTCACTCGGGGTGCGATTGCCGCGTCAGAATCCATTCAGGCGGACCTGATTGTCGTCGCGACTGTGACCGGTCGAACGGCCCTCGCACTGTCGCGTCATCGAGGCCATGTGCCGATCCTTGCGATCACTGACCGTGAAGAGATCGCTCGCCGAATGTGTCTCTACTGGGGCGTGACACCGATGCTGCTTCGGCAGGCACAGCAGTCCGTTGAGGTGCTTCTGAAGATTGTGACGCAGTGGGGAAAACAGCACGAAATTCTGAAAACGGGAAGCAAAGTCGTCATTGTCGGACATACCAACTGGCTTGGTGATGCTCATGACCTCATGATGGTTCAGGAGATCCCGTAATCGGCGAAGTCGGCGAAGTCGGCGAAGTCGGCGAATCCGTAACTCCAGAATCAAGGTTTGGCAAAGCACTCGTTTGTTTCTTACGATCGAGGCAATTCTGCATTGCGGAAGCCTGTGTAGAGTGCTTAAGATCGCCGAAACAGATGCCTGAAGCGACGTTGCTGTCGTCCAGAAGGACTGGCTCCTGCCAGTTTCTCAGATACACATCAGTGTCGCATGCGGAAACAGTGTTCTCAGGGGACCGCACGCAGACCGGCTGACTGCAGGCAGGTGCGAGACTCCATTGACTGACTTCTGAGTAACCTTCCATCATGCTGATACGTTGCAGCAATTGCGATCAGGCGTTGAAAGTCCCTGACTCTGTTGCTGGAAAAAAGATCCGCTGTCCTGCGTGTCAAGTGCCTCTGCAGGTACCCGGGATGACTATGTTGCCCGGGATGACTGGGAGTGCGGGTGATCGGAATTCGAAAGCACCCAGTGAAAAGGCACCCGGACGCGCGCCATCCGACCGTCAGGCTCGAAACTCCGATTCAGGATCCGCGACATCCCGGCCGCCTCGAGTCGTACCCGGCAATAGTGGAAAAGACCATTCAGCAAAGAGTACAGCCAGTCGCAGCGGAAAGCCTTCGCAGCGGGCCCCAGTCACTCGGGGAGAGTCTGCACGAGGGGGCGGACGACGCCCCAATGACCGGATCGAGAATATCGACAGTTATCTTGAGGAGCACGGTTCTCGGTCCGAGTGGACTCAAGGTGACGACGATGACTTCGGCGATGATGGGTACTCTGATCTGGACTACAATCCCTTTTCACCGCCTGCCGGCCGGACAGGCGTGACTGGGACATCTGTTTCAGTCAATACAGGTGGAGTGCGGCTTGCTGGGCTTGGCCTGCTCATTCAGGGATGGTCCTGGCTGCTGGCCGTCGGTTCTATGCTGTTGATTCTATTGATCGGTATTTCTGCAGGAGTAATGAAAGAAGCGAACTGGAAACCCACTGGTCTGATCATGGCAATGGGAGCGATGACCATTGTTATGGTGATTTTTTTCGGCTTACTGTTCATCGCAAATTTCGTAGGTGTCGGTATCCGAATGGCGGCCCCGGAATCTTCCGGTACAAAAGGACTTGCGATCGCGGAATTCTGCTGCATCATGATGGCGTTACTGCTGTTGCTGATGGCTGCGGCAACAGGCCAGGGTACAGCAGCCGATGGCTTTCTCAGAGTTTTCGTTTCGGCGCTCAAGCTTGCCGGACTGGTTGTCCAGCTTTTATTTCTTCGGGCGTTCGCGATTTATCTTCGCCGGGATGATCTGCGATCGAGATCGAAATTAGTCGCCATTGGATACATCGGACTCACTGTTTTCAGTGTTATCGCAGTTGTCTTCTCGATCTTTTTCGCAGCCGCAATTCAGATCAGTGGCGGTGAATCCGGTCGGCCGTTTGCAACACTCATCCTGTTAGCGGCAATGTGCTTCGGTGGTCTGGGATTCCTCGTCGTCTGGGGGCTTCACGTTCATCTGCTGCTGAGTCTCGGGACTGCGGCACGGCAGTCCTCACGATGATGATCTGCCAGGAAGGCTTACTTGCCGTTGAAGAGCAGTCTCAGCAGAGGCACTCGCCGGATGAAGAGTTCATGCATCGCCAGCGTGAGCAGTCCGGCGAGGAAGATCACAACGGAGAACTTCAGGAAGACTGATGCCGTCACGTGAACGAGGAGCCCGGATACGGCGACAATGGCCAGATGATGAAACAGATAAATGGAATATGACGCGTCAGCGAGATAGCTGAAGAACCGGGATGGCTGTCGGAAAAATCGCTGGAAGACACAGAAACACAGATGGCAGCCGAGCCATTGTTCCAGCGAATTCAGGTACACAGACAGTACCTGATTTGAATTCCCGTCTGATGCCGACTGCACAATCTGCTGCAGCGAGAATGCCGCGATGATGGCAGCGACGGAAATCGGGCCGAACTGACAGAATCCGGAGAGTCCTGCCGGATCTGTGTAGAGCCACATTCCGAAGGCGAAGAAGGGGAGATATCCGAGCAGATATGCCGGATCCACCAGCCCGAAGAAGAACGGTCCACCTTCCCCCTGCAGCACTGGAACAAAATGCTGTATCACGGAGATCACCACAGTGATGAATGGCACCGAGAAGAGCAGCCCCTTGTTGAACGAGAACCGATTCTCGGACGAAGCTTCAACTCCCATGCGTCGATGTTTCAGCCAGGCGGCCACAGGAAGGCAGCAGACACAGTACACCATCACGACAATCAGAAACCAGAGATGCTGAACCCAGGCGCCCCGCTGGATGGCACACGGCATGGTCACAGTCATGAAGTCATAGAGATTGTCAGAAGACGTGCAGCCTTCCGGCACGTGCAGCCAGATCTGCAACGTATTGCACAGAACCGCGGTCGACAGTAACGGAATCAGCAGTCGGCGAAATCGAAGCTGAAGAAAACTCAGTTGTCCGTACTTTTCGAACGTCATCTGCGCAAAGAATCCTGAGATCAGGAACAGTGCGGGCATTCGGAAGATGTGAATGAACTCGGAGACAGAATCAAACACGACATGAGTCTGCGGATCATGAATCTGCCAGTGACCACGGACAGCATAGACATTCGCAGTGTGCAGCAGCACTCCGAGAATCATCAGAATGCCTCGCATTGCATCAAGGTAATGGAAACGCATCTCGAGCCACTCCAGCGACACACTTGTTCCGTACCGACACACAGTTGCAGATCCCGAGCAGCACTGCATCGAGTCCCGAACACATCAGAATTTCAAAGACCTCCGCATGCACAACGTGCAGACGGGGTTAAACGCTCAATTTCCGACTACACACTGTCCATATCCGGAACATCGAGTTCATCACTGCGGTTTTCATTCAGAGTCGTGGGAACGCCGCATCCATTATTCCACCGGGAGGACAGGAAATGCCCGAAAAGTGCCGGAATCAGCATGAGATTCCTCACCTGGTTGCCTTCGGAACTCAAAATTCCGGAGCGTTGATTCTCTGCAACATCGCCGGTCGGAGACTCTGAGACGGGCGCAGCAATTCCGATGGCGTTCTCACCAGTCTCACACAGCGGAAGGAATGTGCTTTGGGGCCCTGAAAAACCCGGGACAGGGACCCTTCTCCGCCATTTTTTGAGCTTTTTCAAGTTGTCCGGGAGCCAGTCCCGGTTTTGTCAGCCGTTCTCTATTCTTTGGACGCCTGATTTCCGCGAGTGAAAACAATGATGTGCTGCCTGGGAAGCACATGAATCGTCTCCGTCCATCGAAGATCGAATTCCGGCTGCTCCAGTTCCGTGCGGACCTGCCGCTGCGACATCTTATGGACCAGCTTGATCGGCACTTTGGGATCTTCCCGTCGGTATTCCACGAGGACAACGCGCCCGCCGGGCTTCATCGCTCGGGAAATCTCCAGCATCATTTCCCACGGGAATTCAAATTCATGATAGACATCCACCATGATCGCCAGGTCAACAGTACCGGCCGCAAGGTTCGGATTATCTTCGTCACCTTTTACAGGAACCACGTTCTTCACCTGCAGCTCATCGCATCTCATGCGAAGACGTTCCAGCATCTCTTCCTGAACATCAACCGCAAGGACTTTACCTTCGGGGCCCACGGCGTCAGCCATCAGCAGCGAAACGACACCACTTCCGGCACCGATGTCTGCCACAACGTCACCTTGTTTCAACTGAAGTGATCGAACGAGCAGTGCCAGTCGTTCCTCACGTTCGCGAGTCGAGCGCTCCAGCCAGACTGCTCCCTGACCACCAGGGCCAAAGCCCATCACATGAGCAATCTCACGGTTGAAATAGAACTTGCCGATTCCGTTGGGATCATGATCCGCACGGAACTCATATCGTTCGCCCGCTGATGAGATTCCGCACAGCGTCAGACCAGAAATCAGCATGCAGATAATGCCGCGGTTCATTTCGGACTTTCCTTTCGTTCCGATCGTTCTCCGGCGGATGAATGCTGCTCAGCAGAGCCGGAGTCACGTCAGATCGGCACCGTGACCGGCGTTCCCGACTGTTTCGATGTCAGACCCAGAATATAAGGAACCGCGACCTGTGCCCACTCATCGGGAGCAGGAAACTGCGAAGCTCCGGATCCAAAACAGCTCTGCAGCATCTCCGTATTGATGATTCCCGGATTCAGAGCGACTGCGCACATGTTCTTCGGGAGTTCGGCCGCCAGAGCCATGGTCAGGCCTTCGATGGCCCATTTCGAGGCACAGTATGGCGCAACTTCCGGAGCGACAGAACGTCCCCAGCCCGAACTGAAGTTGACGATCACTCCCTGTTTTCGCCGGACCATGGAAGGGACGAAGTGGCGGATGACGTTGGCTGTTCCGCTCACATTCACCGCAAGAAGCTGATCGAAATCCGACGCAGAGATGTTCCACAGACTGGAATTGATGTTGATAACGGCCGCATTGTTGATCAGCAGATCCGGAGCCCGGCCATCGGAAAGCACTTCCGCAGCCCATTCGCTGACCTGCTGATCATCAGCCACGTCCACAATGGCAAATCGATGCACGGAGCCCAGATTCTGCTGGAGCGACTTCAGTTCAGCTCCACTTCGACCACAACCAAAAACAGAATGCCCGGCGGCGGCGAAATGCTCTGTCATCGCTCGCCCAAGTCCGCGTGACGCTCCGGTCAGGACCACCTTCAGAGATTCCATCACAGCTCCTTTTCGGCTGCATCAATGGCCGCGAACTCAATGGCATAATCAATGGCGAAAATGTCTCATTCCGGTAAAGATCATGGCGATGCCATGTTCGTTGCAGGCTGCAATCACCTCATCATCATTGCGCGACCCGCCAGGCTGAATTGCAGCGGTGATTCCCGCCTTTGCTGCGGCATCAATTCCGTCACGGAACGGGAAGAACGCGTCGCTGGCCACGACTCCGCCGCGGCTGCGTTCCCCGGCTTTGTACGCCGCAATCCATGATGAATCCAGCCGACTCATCTGACCGGCACCGACACCCACCAGCATGCCATTCTTCGCGAAGACAATGGCGTTGGATTTTACATGACGGCAGACAGCCCATGCAAACCGCAGACTTCGCCATTCATCCTGACTCGGCTGTCGATCCGTGACTGTTTTCCAGGCACTGTCGACCTGCGGCAGATCATCGCGATCCTGAACGAGCAGACCGCCGCTGACGCGACGGTACTCCGGTGCCCCACGCCCTTCCTCAGAAAATGTGCCTTCCATCAGTCGAACGTTGCTCTTCCATTTTGGTCGAGTCGTCAGCATTGCCAGCGCTTCAGGCGAATATCCCGGAGCGATAATCGCTTCAATGAATCGTCCGGGAACACACATCCGTTCGGCTGTCGCTGCATCCACAACCTGGTTCAGGCCGATAATTGACCCGAAGGCACTGATCGGATCGCCTTCGTAAGCATTTTCAAAAGCATCTGCCAGAGTTCCGGAAATGGCACATCCGCAGGGATTATTGTGCTTGATCACACAGGCTGCCGGTTCGGAGAAATCTGACACGATGGACTTTGCCGCGTCCAGATCCAGAAGATTGTTGTAGGACAGCTCCTTGCCAGTGAGCTGCCGGGCGGCTGCGATCGATGTCACTGCGGGAGACTGTTCTACGTAAAAAGCAGCTTGCTGATGCGGATTTTCGCCGTATCGCAGTTCCTGACGCAGTTGAAAACTCAGCTGAAGCGTATCTGCGAATTTCGACGGCTGACTCGTCTTCGGAGAGCTGACAAGAGTCAGATAGCGGCAGATCGCCGTGTCGTATTCCGATGTCATTTCAAACGCAACTGCAGCAAGGCTCCGACGAAACTCGCTGTTCAGCGTCTTTGAGTTCAACCGCTCAATGACGCCGGAATACTGTGACGGTCGTGTCACGACAGCCACATATTCGTGATTTTTCGCGGCCGAACGAATCATGGACGGGCCACCAATATCGATATTCTCAATCGCGTCTTCAATGCTGACGTCCGGCTTTGCGACCGTCTGCTGAAACGGATACAGATTCACGACAACGATCTGGAACGGAATGATTCCATGCTGTTTCATGGCCTCTGCATCCGATGCCAGATCGGGTCGCCCAAGGATGGCACCGTGCACGCGTGGATGAAGTGTCTTGACGCGACCGTCCATGATCTCCGGAAACCCGGTGTAACTGGTGACGTCCGTCACTGGAATGCCGGCCTGTTCGAGAAACTTTCGCGTCCCTCCTGTTGAGAGAATTTCATATCCAAGTGCCGACAGGCTTCGAACGAATTCTTCGAGGCCGGTTTTGTCGCTGACACTGACGAGGGCGCGGAGAGGACTTGCTGATGCCATTGGATCACTGATCTGAAGTTCGGACCGGGACTAGAATCAGAAAACAAAAAAGCCGCGGCTGAAACTCATCCGCGGCCTGCGTGACATTATTTTTGCCGAATCGAATCCGTCAAGGAGCCTGGGCTTCTTCGGCGCCGGATTCGGCAGCAGATTCTTCCACTGGTTCACTGCCCCCTACGTCCGGCATGACCGGCTGGCTTTCCGGCGACTGATGGTAGGTCGCAAAATCACTGTCCTGCTCAGCCAGACAGACGACTCGACCATTGGCGGTGGAGACGAGAATCCGATCCGTCTGCGCATTACTTAGATGAATGCGATACTCATTCAGCTGAAGACTGCCGACCTCTTTACTGGTTTCCCGGCTGATCTTCAGCAGTCGATCTGTCGCGTCGATTACATAAAGCCATTTTTCAGAGACCGCTGCCACTGTACGGACTCCTGGCACCATCCAGTCTCCGTTCGTCTCAGGATTGCTGACGGGTTTTCCTCTGGAAAGGGAAAATCGAGTCAGCCCGTCGCGTGCTGTGACAACATAGACATCGTCGCCAACCGTGATGATCGGTGCAACCACGGGGCTGGTGAGCGGATAGTTCCAGTTGGTTTCACCATTCCCGTCAAGATCGAAGCTGAAGAGCTGATTGTTCGTCGTGGCCAGCAGAATTGTTTCTGTCTTATCGCGTCGCACCAGAGCAGGAGACACTGACGCCGGATGTTTCAGCATCAGCTGAAAGACAGACTTTCCGGCCCTGTTTCCGCGAGTCAAGATGACGTGGACATTCCCTCGGTCTGTGACGACGCAGATCGAATTCTGGCCCGCCACCGGTGGAAAACTGACGGTGTCACCGGACACGAAACGCCAGGTAATCGGACGTGGGACTCCTGCGGGCAGCTTTCCGAAGCGTTCCTGGTGCTCTAACGACCGAAGTGACATGCCGGCGACGGTCCCGTCGATCATGCAGATGTAGAATGACCCGGAATCCACTACCGGCGATGTGCCAGGCTGACCCGGAAGTCGAAAAGAGAACAGCTCACTGCCTGAGAATTTATTGACACTGTGGACGACCGGGCCTGCCACAACGAGCAGGCTGTCTTTATTCGAGGCTGCCGCTTTCGAAACTTCGTCGTTCAGTCCCAACTGACTGGCCCAGAGCTTCCGACCGGTGTCAGCGTTGAATGCAGAAACAACGCCGGCTGACGACTGCATATAAACATTGTTGACGTCACTCGTAAAGTAGCTGAGCCTGTCCCGGGAGGAATTCATCACGGCCTGAGCTGACCAGACCGGACGGAGTGCCAGGGAGGCAACCTCGGCTTCGGAGAGACTGTCGCCGGACGCTGACGTGAGCGGAAACAGACAGATACCTGCCAGAAGCAGAATTCGCACGTTCATTGTCATAGACTCAGCGCCCGCCCTGATAAATTGAACGGTTCAGAATATCCGGTTATGTCCGAAGTTTAACAGCTCTGACCACGTTGATGGCAGATCAGATCTGAAGCCTCTATCGTACTGCGGCCGTAAACAGGAACTCCAGAAGCGTTCCTGAAGAAAACAGAAATCACTGAAACCCGAGCCCAGGACCATTCAGGCGACTTGTATCGACCGTACCGGTTTTGATTGTAAACAGACCCGGAAATCGTCGAGCCCATTTTGCATTGGCGGCCGGACAGTACTGCCGAGCATTTCCCTCCACGGCGGCAATTCCCGGAATACGAGCTGCCAGGCTGCAGGAATGCAGAAATGAAGTTCCCGGACAGGTCAGGTCCTGAACGCAAAGGAACATCCCGTATTTCTGCGCGGCAGCAGCCATCAGAAGAGATTCCGTCTGCCCTTTGCAGGCTTTCAGTGCGACGCCGCTGTATCCGAGCTCTCGCGCTCGAAGGAGCGATTCGTACGAAATCAGTGCTTCGTCAATGACGACAGGCTTCAGCTTCGCAATTTCCTGCACATTCGGAGCTGCCGCGTCTTCCAGATGGCGGCTTGTCGGCTGCTCGATGTACTGAATCCGATCGAATGCAGACGATGACGAGCTTTCGATTTTCTTCAGAAAGCTGAGCACATAATCTGCGGAGGAACACTTTTCATTGAAGTCACAGGAATAAAACCATTTCTCACAGCCTCGTTTCTTCTGTGCTTCTGCGGCAACCTTTTCGACGGAAAGAACACGATTGATATCCCAGTCGAGATCATCCCCGTTCAGTTTGATTTTCAGGTGTGTCAGCCCGTCCGCAGTGATCCATTCCGACAATGTTACCGGCAGTTGATCACGTGGGCGTTCGGAGACATCGCCATCAGTGAGCGGATCCAGGGCGCCGATGAGGTGATACAGGGGCAGAGAGGCAACCGGCTCTCGCAGCGTGTATCGATCAGCGTACTCACCGGCGAATTCGCCGTCGAGAAAGGTGCTCAGATCCACATTGCAGAATTCCCGCGACAGGACGTTGAAACTGTTGGCCTTGTGAACTCGACCATAAGCGTCATGCAGTGCGGCATCGATCGGACTGGCCGCCACCAGCTGAGCCAGCGCAGGGATCGATTCGGAGAGCCCTAGTGTTTTTGGAACCCGATGAGCCTGATGGTCGTATTCCGACGATACCTCGAATTCGATTTCCAGAGGATGCCCGAAACCAGGATATGTGTCGAACAGCTCGACAACCTCCTCTGTGAATACCTTCATCGCTCGTTCGGTGTCGGAAGGTTCCGTGACGCCCGAAGGCCACGCCCAGATATTTCCAAGGGGCATACTTCCCCGACCGACCGCTGATCGCCCGTTGTGCGTCTCAACGGTCATTTCCGCATTGATGAGAACGGAATGCTCCACCACTCGTCCGCCGAATTTCAGCGGGCTGCGGTACGGAACTGTTTCGAATGCCACGCTGACTTCTTTCACGCGAACGTCAGTGGCTTTGCCATGACCCATTTCCATCTCCCTGAGAACCTTGATTCCTGCCATTTGCGGGAAACCGGGGCGTTAGGATAGTCGCAATAGATTCCGGGCATCAATCGTCAGAATCAGTTTCCGGGCGAGTTGGATCCAAAATCTGCGGCATGCTGTTCCGCCTCATTGAGGGGGTGCATCAACACTTTTTGCCATTGCCAGAAGGCACCGGAGCAGCTCCGCAGGGGCCAGTTCCAGTCGACCTGGTAAATCGGACAATTCAGAAAATCGGGAGAGACCGATTCGAATTCCCTCGATGTCCTGGGCCGTCACGTAAAGGGAACAGACGGGGGTCCCCGGCAGAAGCGGCATCTCTGCCGCATCAGTCTGCGCAGGAATGTCGGCCAGCCACCAGTGCTCATCCTGCCGTTTCGAGGCCATGGGATTCACCGACCGGACGAGAATTTCGCTCTGCTGCCGCCAGTGTTTTTGAATCTCCAGGATCAAACTCCGACAATCTTCAGCGGAAAACAGCCGTTTCGAATACAGGATCAGCCGAAGCAACGTTCTGCCGACCCCGGAGTCTGTCGATTGCCGGATCTGCACGGCAGAGTCAAACGCTGAGCCCCAAGTCGTCCCCATGGATCTGAGCTCCGCCATTTCCGAGATCTTTCGACTCAGCTCCTCTGACGATTCAATTTCGGCAGTGAAACATCTGAGATGATCGAGGAGCAGACAACCGCCATAGGCCCGGTCGAAGAGCTCGTGCGATGCCGTGAGTCGGGGATTGACTTCAATCAGCCACGGAACTGTATCCTGCAGTACGAAGTCGATTCCGAAGACACCTCGCAACCCTGACCGTTCCGCGATCATCCTGCCGGCATGAATCACTTTCTGAGCGGCCTCGTTCGGCAAACTGATCGGACCGTAGTTTCCGGAGTAATGAAACGGTGGAGCTCCCGCGCATTCCCAGCCGCTGAGCAGCAGACTGCAACCCAAGAGGACCGTGCCATCGTGATCTGTACAGAAGACAGCGGAGAATGGCTGACCGTGGATCTGCTGCTGAAGGTACTGATCTTGCCGGCGCGTCTGCAGAAATTCCGATACCGACGACTCCCACCGACTGACTCCGAGACCACCTGCGCTCTTGCTCGACTTCAGCAGCCATTGATGAGGGATGGAATCAGTTGACAGGTTCGGTTCCGCGGTTTCTTTCGAGCCATCGGCTGTGACGATCCGGCCAGGCGTGCGTTCATCATCTCGAAAATCGTCGAAACAATATGTCTGCGGAAAACGAATGTAGGCTGAATGACACCAGTCGGAGAGGACTCGAGGATTGCGCGCAAGCTGAACACTCGACGCTGCCGCTCCGAAGACCGGGCGGTGTCGGCGAATCCGTTCAATGATGTCGATCGAATTCTCAAACCCGCCACACCAGACGAGTGGAACCGAAGCCGGCACTGTTGAGATCGCGTTTTCGAGATCTTCAGGTGACTGAATCCGACGAAACAGCTCCGAAGTAAATGTCTCACTGCGAGTGTCAAAATGGTCTTTATGGTGAGGGAAGGATCTGAGCTCCGGATCACCGTTCCCCGCAATCTGCCGTTCCCCGGCTTCTGACAGGCATTCCAGCAGGTCGTCGTCGCCGAAATAGTCCACACAGAAGGGAACCAGTCCGGCCTTCACAGCACTCTCAGCAAGACTGCGAACGCTTCCGCCGCAGAGAATCAGGTCCGGATAGATCGCCATATCTGAGCGCCGCATCTGCCCTTGTGCATTTTCAAAGTTGTCCGGATGCCGGATACATTTCCAGACGTCGATTCTCGGGTTTATCGTGAATCCCGCGAAGGCGGGATTCCAGTTTTCGACGCTCTGTCCCCCCGCCTCTGCGGGAATGACAACTCACTTTTCTTTTCGCTGACAGAACACTGAATACTCAAGAATTCGTAACCCGTTGACAAGATCAGCAAGTAAACCCATCGCCCAACAAGTACTCACAGGCTGCATGATGATTAGGCAACCCAATGAATGAGCATCAGTAGCCTGACAGAGCGTCTCGATGCAAAATGTTCATTCAAAGAGACTTAAGTTCATCAATGGCTTTTTGTGCATCATCTGGTATCAGATTTGCACCGCATAGGTGTTCAGCGGTGAACGTATTTTCCGCAGGTTACAGGATCACTGTCTCATGGACTCAGCCGTACTCAACTGAAAGAGGCGAGTGTCATCCGGACTGACAACTGTTTTGAGCGGACTGATCGCATGAGGGAAGCCAGCGACCAGTGGCCGCGTCCTTGAAAAATTAAGACGGAGAAGATTGCGTGGTAGACTCAGAACCATACCGAATCCTGCGAAGAGCGGCATTCTGCCTGATGACAGCTGCCTGTGCTGCTGGGCTTCTGACGAGTAGTTCGTTTGCTTCCCAGGAGGCACCAGCAGCCTCTGAGCCTGCCGCTGCTGCCACTGCTGAGTCGGAAGCTGCAGCCGCTCCGGCACCTTCTCGCCAGATCGATCGTGGTGACAATGCCTGGTTGCTGACATCTTCGGCTCTCGTCCTGTTCATGACAACGCCCGGTCTGGCGATGTTTTACGGTGGGCTTGTTCGCAAAAAGAACGTCCTGAGCGTTCTGATGCAGTGCATTTTTCTCATGGGCCTGATGACGGTTGTCTGGGCTCTCGTCGGTTACACGCTTTCCTTCGGTGGATCCGATGCGTGGATCGGGAATATGGACCATCTCCTGATGAACGGGATTCAGGCGACCTGGACTGAGAGCGGCGCCTCCATTCCTCTGCACCCGCTCTACAACATCCCATGGTACACCCATATGCTGTTTCAGGGGATGTTCTTCATCATCACCCCCGGACTGATCTGCGGAGCATTTGCTGAGCGAATGAAGTTCAGTGCGATGGCGATTTTTTCTGTTCTCTGGGGTCTGCTCGTCTACTGCCCGCTGTGTCACTGGGTCTGGGGCGGTGGAATCCTCGCTTACGGCAGTTCACACGCTGCATCGATCTGCGCGGGAGGAGCTCTTGACTTTGCAGGCGGAACCGTGGTTCACATCAGCTCCGGATTCTCTGCTCTCGTCTGTGCAATCGTGCTTGGAAAACGAAATGGTTACCCTGCCGAGCCAATGCCGCCTCACAATCTGACGCTGACGGCTCTGGGTGCAGGTATGCTGTGGGTGGGCTGGTTCGGCTTCAATGCCGGCAGTGCTCTGGCAGCCGATGGAATTGCAGCGAGTGCTTTCGCTGCAACTCACTTCTCAGCTGCCGCCGGTGCCGTGACCTGGCCTCTGGTGGAATGGATCACACGCGGCAAGCCAACGCTTCTGGGAGCTTCCTCAGGAGCAGTTGCGGGGCTGGTCTGCATCACACCTGCTGCCGGCTTTGTGAATCCGATGCCGGCTCTTCTGATGGGCGTTGCTGCGGGGCTCTTCTGCAGCTACGCATGTATGGTGCTCAAGCCGAAATTCGGATACGACGACTCCCTCGATGCCTTCGGTGTGCATGGGCTCGGCGGAACTCTGGGAGCAATTCTCACCGGCGTCTTCGCAACTCGGGCTGTCTGGGACATCGGAGCCGGCAAGACTCTCGGTCTTCTCGAAGGTGGTCCTGTGCTCACTGCCCAGCTGATCGCGGCAGGTATCACCATCGTCTACTCCGTCGTGGTCTCCTTCATCCTGCTGAAAGTCATCGGAGCCGTCGTTGGGCTCCGCGTGACTGCCGAAGAAGAACAGATCGGGCTCGACGTGACTCAGCATGGGGAAGACGGCTACATCTTCCATTGATCGGGAAAAACCAACTCTGACTTCTGGATATGGATCACTGAGAACCATTCCAGAGCAGACACCTGTGGAGCTGACCTCATAAAGAACGCCTGATCGGGAGATTGTCCCGGTCAGGCGTTTTCGTTTTTCATACATTCCGCAAATTTCCGCTTCAGCTCTGACGAGATTGTCTCAGAACGTCAGCAGCAGTTTCCGTCAGTAGAGAAGATTCGAAAAGACTTTACCCTTCGGCAGAACAATCGCTCCCCAGGCCGTTCCGGACGCGCCTTCAATTTCTTCGCTGTCCGATGCACCGCCTTTTTCTTTCACGGTCATGCGGTGACGTCCGGGGGCAAGGTCAATTTTTCGAGCCTGTTTCGGGTCTTCGCTGCCTTCACCGGCTTTCAGGTTGTACGACTTACCCGCGACTTCAACTGTGACGTCCGATTCTGAGGCATTCCCGATGAACAATTTGAATTTGCCCTGAGGAGGAACAACGCCTGCGGCGCGAGCAGTCTTTTCGTTTCGTCCGATAAGGCTCAGCGATGTCGTGTCACCTTCGCGTTTCATCCTGATGGTCAGACTCCGTTCCGGATCGAGACAAAACAGCATCGCTGAATCCGCCCCCGGTTTGGTATCCCGGGATGCAATCTTCCATCCTGCCATCGGAAGGGCGTCTTCGTAGAATTTCACAATCGCATCCAGACTCTGCGAATGTGACGTCGTGATCGTGGTGCGATAGGGGCTGCTTTCCTGTGACTTTCCGGATGTGCCAGTGGGAACAGGGAAATCGAAGGTCTCATCGAGCACCATCACGTCCGGAGACGCCCCGGATGCACTCTGACCGCTGACAGTGGCCATCGGGACGTCGATCGTCAGTTCCACGAGAAATGGCTTATCGAAAAAGTCCTGAGGCTTGTCCATTTTCAGCGTGCCCTTCAGGCGGCCGTCCTGAGTCTGCACATCGGCGAGAATCTCCGTTGAAGACAGACTGATGGAACCGCTCTTCAGGGACGCATTGATTGAAACACTTTCCTTCTCCAGACTCAGCGACAGCATGTTGGCATCAAAGTCAGCCGCCAGATCGTACGCGGAAAGCTCTCCGATGGTCTTCGACCTCAATACCGATAGTTTCATCGGTTTGTCGCTCAGATAAATCATGAGCGAGCTCTCACCGTATTTTGTGGCAGGAAATGCCAGTGCGTGAGCAAACTGAGTGATGTCGGTTCCGTAGGTCAATTTTCCTTTAACGATTCCTCGCAAACCATCCGCTGCAGGCGGAATCACATACTGATCATCACTGCTGTCAGATGATGGCGCGTTTTCCGAATCGGATTCCCCTGAGGTGTCGGAATCACTTTCCGTATCGGAATCATCTTCCTTCATTTCCGGTTCACCGGCGTCTTCTGAATCTTCGGCGTCATCTTCCATTTCTTCTTCAAGGAGATCCGCGAACTTGTCTGCGCCCGGGATGCCCTTCAGCTGCTGACGGAGCTTTCCGACTTCCGCCTGAACTTCCTTCTGAGCATCTCGCATGGCGGCAGCGAGCTCCGCCGGAATCTCCTCGTCATCAGAATCCGTCTGCGATGGTTTGTCCGTCTCAGATTCTTTCTTCATCTCTGGTTCAGATCGTTCAGGCACATCCGCATCGTCAGATTGCGAGTCCGCAGAAGCGACTTCCGGAGCTTCCGGTTCTGCCGGTAATCGATGAACTTCAACCAGAATCCCCCTGCCTTCGTCAGGCGTAAACTTCACTTCGTAACTTGCCCCTTCGGACGCACGATAGGTCCTGGTGTTTTCTGCCGCCGAGTCGTCCGGTGTCCGGTTCACCCAGGCATGCTGAGCTGCCAGAGCATCGAAGGCAGACTTTGCAGCCTCTGGCTCCTGCTTGCTGCGATACCGGAAGCTTCCCTGGTACTCGTCCACCTTCAGTTCGGTTGCTCCATCAGGGACAAGCACTTCGAACGACAGGATACTGCCGGCAAAAATCCCCGCAGTCCCGGGTTCCGCCGGTTTCTTCGGGTCGCGGTGCACAACAGCCTGCAGCTTGCGAAAACCGTTGACGAACGTCATGGAACTCACATGTGGCGGCGAAACGGGCTGGTCATGAAATGGGGCATACTCCCGCCAACCCATTCCGGTCAGTCCGGCTCGAACAGCTTCCGAAATCTGCGGAATCGACTTCTGCGATCGATAGGAGACGTTTACCGGACTGGGAGAAGGATTGGGCTCTGCATCCTCGGGCATCGGAAACTTTCTCAGATCTACGTTTCCGAACACGCTCAGGCTGACACTCACAACACCTTCGTCACTGCCTGTTCCGAGTGCGACCTGAAGCAGAATATCATCCAGCTGATAAAGTCGATCTGAATACTGTTCTGTCACCTGAGTTGAAGCCGAGACATCTTTCCATCCCAGTCGTTTCAGTTCAGCCTGATAGAACGCATCAATCCCCGGGATTGAACCCTTTCCGGCGTAGTAGACGTAGCCCGGTTCCGATGACCAGGCACCGCTTTCTGCGACTCGAGGCAGTTTCCTGGCATCCACTTTCTTCAGCACTTCGGCCAATGTGCCGGTCCCCGCGACCGTTTCCGTGGTCGAGTCCGTCTGACCGTTGACCAGTGGAACCGCACCAAGACAAAGGATCAGAATCAGTCCTGTCCTGATTCTTCCTCGAAGGTTTTCCGATCGCAGCGAAACAACGGCGTGAAATCGCTGCTTCGAAGTGAATGACGATCCGTGGCGCATTTTGAGAACTCCCGAAAACACGGCGTAGAGGCTGCAGAATTGAAGCGAAAATAATTCTGGTCTGTGACAGGAAATCCCGAGTTTCAATCTTCCGGAGGAATCCTGACCAGCCCAGCCAACTGACAATCAAGCAGAATTGTTGTGATGCCTCAGGGTGCGATCTGTCAATAAGCAAAACAGAACAGTGATGAGACTTGAACGGAGTGCAGAGTGCAACCCCGCAAGGCTCGCGCCGTTCCGCTGGAAATCGAAGGCAGACTTGAATCGCAAACGCCTTGTGCTGCTCCACTAATTTAACTGAAACTCGCTCGTTTTGAACTCGATCGAGTCGTCATTCCTGTCGAAACACCATCCGCTGGGCCGGGGCTGTCACGAAAAAATGCGGCGGATTCAGTGTCACCGACGAGCGAGAATCGAGCTCGTCCGCGTTGACTCGAGAAATACTGGCACCGAGTGAGTTCAGTTTCCGATCCAGGCTGGCATAACCACGATCAAGGTGTTCGACACCCAGAATCTCGGTTACGCCATCTGCGGCAATGGCTGCGAGCACAAGTGCTGCGCTGGCGCGAAGATCGGATGCTCTGACGGTCGCTCCGTGCAGACGAGGAACTCCCTGAATACGAGCGGCTCCGACATTCGCCAGGAGTTCGATGCGAGCTCCCATTCGCATCAGCTCAGCAACATGCATGAACCGTTCCGGGAATATGGTATCCGTTACGATGCTGTTCCCGGGTATCGTCGCCAGCAATGCACTGAACTGAGCCTGAGTATCTGTTGGCAATCCCGGAAAGGATTCTGCAGTCAGCGAAACGGGATTCAGTTTCTGCGGGGTGAGTATTCGTAGCTGATGACTTCCAGTTGTGGACTCAATTCGAAATGGAACACCAATCTGCTCGAACGCCTCAAGAACCGCCTGAAGATCATTCAAAGGTGCGTTGCGGATCAGTACTTCGCTTCGCGTGATTGCAGCAGCAATGGCAAGGGTGGCCGCTTCAATTCGGTCCGAGATGACTGGATGAGCGACATCGGACAGCTGGTCGACCCCCTGAATTTCAATGGTCGATGTTCCGTGCCCAGTGACTCGTGCACCTGCAGCATTCAGAAAATTACCGAGATCCCGCACTTCCGGTTCACAGGCCGCAGACTGAATGACCGTTTTTCCTGATGCTGTCGCAGCCGCAACCATGACGTTGCAGGTGCCTGTGACTGTACTACCGGACGGACCGCTGAGCTGTATGTCACTTCCTCGCAGCTTCGTGGCTTTGGCAACAATAAATCCGTTTTCCAGGCGGATATCGGCCCCCAGAGCTGCCAGTCCCTTCAGATGCAGATCGATCGGACGTGCACCAATCTGACAGCCGCCGGGAAGAGCAACTTGAGCCGATCCGAATCGCGCGAGAAGCGGGCCCAGTACGCAGATGCCGGCTCGCATCCGCCGTACAATTTCGGGCGAGGCTGTCGTTGTCTTCAGTTTTCCGGAGGAGATCGTAAGCTGAGAATCCGAATCGATCTGCACCACAACGCCGAGACTGATCAGCAGTTCGATCATCGTGGCGACATCAAGGAGCGCCGGGATTCCGCGCAGTGTTGTAACACCGGATACCGCGATCGACGCCGCCATGATCGGCAGCGCGGCATTCTTGGAGCCATCCACGGAGACAGCCCCATGCAGCGAATTGCCACCGATGATCTTCAGACTCTGCAAGTCACAGACTCCGTTCTGTGTGTCGTCATCATCCTGATTCCCTGCATTTCAAAACCGGGACAAGCACCTTTGCAGTTGCCAGTCCCACGGGAGCCAGTCCCGGTTTTGAAGCCACTCCTATTCTGATCGAACTGCCTGAACGATTCGGTCACAGCCACTCAGGTCTTTGCGAATTCGTCCATGTTCAAAACCTGACTGATGAAGCAGTTCGATGACAGTCTGGCACTGAGACGGGTCCAGTTCCATGGCAAGGAATGCACCAGGACGCAGTATGTCTTGCGCATCAGCAATGATTCTCCTGACCACATCGAGACCGTCTGTTCCGGCCGTCAGAGCTTCCCTTGGTTCATGCTGGCCAACTTCCGGCTGCAGCCCGGACCATTCGTCATCGCGGACGTAAGGAGGATTACTGACCAGCCCGTCGAACCGATCCGGAAGAATGCTGAATTCCTCTCCTGATCGGAATGGCGTGAGCGCATCGCCGGGGATCAAAGTCACTCGGTCGGCAACTCGATGGCGGGCACAGTTCTTCTGACCAAACGTCATCGCCTTTGTTGAAATGTCGGTCGCAAAGATGCGACATTGCGGCCGCTGAAGTGCGATTGTGATGGCCACACATCCGGACCCGAAACCCACCTCGATGATTCGAGTCGGAGCGTCCTTCGGTATTTCCTCAAGGCACGTGTCGACCAGCGTTTCCGTCTCCGGGCGAGGGATCAGAACACCTTGTCCCACTTCGAAAGGCCGGCCGTAAAATTCCCGCTGACCGATGATATAGGCGAGCGGTTCGCGACCTGATCGGCGCTGCACCATCTCTCGCATCCGCTGACGCTCATCATCTGAAACAACGGAATGAAGGTTCGCGTAGAGATCAATCCGGGTACAGCAGCGAGCATGAGAAAGCAGAAGTTCTGATTCCAGACGTGCAGACTCAACACCCTTCTTTTTCAGGAAACTGCTCGTCCAGGTCAGGATCCGCTGAACCGTCCAGACGTCGGCCGTCGACGGGGCTGCCTCTTCAGTCGCCATTCGGTGAAACTTCCAGGGTTACCCAAACTCTCTGTTTGCTCTCGTTGTAAACACCAGTTGTGGCGTGGAGACTACCATACCGCCGGACCGGCTGCAAAGTGGAGCTTCGGTCAGGTCACTTCACTGCCCGACTTTTTGAAAGCGCTTTTCCTGCTGGCACACTGACATGCGGATTGTCGGCGATCAGAAAACGCCAGTGCAGATCAAGCCCGGAGCTGATGCCAACCCGAACATCGCGAACGATGCGACAGGACGGTTCAGCGTCTCTCGGCAAGGCTGTATTGCAGCCTGGTGCATTGTCAGTCAGGGAATGCTGCATGACGACGGGGTGGGCTTGTGTGCCTCTGTCTATGTCAGTGCTGTTGACTGGAAAACACTGGCGTAGCCAGTGGCACACATCGATCGATTCTTCGCAGAGCACCAGGTGCCGCTCTTTGGTCATCAAACTGGTTCCATGATCCGTTGCGCCAAGGTTGATCGCCTGTCCCAGTTTTCCTGGGCCGGAGCAAAGATCACTCAGGCGACTTTTTCTTCGACGCTGCTGCATGGTTTCGATGCCCTTCAGCGGTTCCATGGCACGGATCAGGATGATGCCATCACCGGCGAGCACATTCAGCAGCCAGTACATTCCGTAGTTGATATAGGCATAGACAGTTCCAGGGGGATACCGTCTCACGAACTCTCGCGTCGACGGTCGTGTCGCTGTGTGGCACGCCGGATCACCTTCCAGCGCATAAGCCTCCGTCTCCACTATGCGACCGCTCACACCGTCCCATCCAAGATGACAGAACAGAAGGTCTTCGGCCACATCAAGATGATGCCGGTCAAAGAAATCTCTGCGACAGCGCTTCGGTCGAAACATCGTAACGGGGCACCTGCATGGATAAATCAGAAGGCCGGACAGTACAGATCCTGAGCAGGACGGAATAGACTCCGTCAGACTCAAGTCAATTGTTCCCGTGTTTTCACCTCAAAAAAAGGTCTTTGTCATGAAAGTCGATTTCAGCGGCGACTCGACGAGCTTCTGCAGTTCGACATTGCTGGCTCTCTCGGTTCTGTTCGTCCTGCCGTCGTCACAGATCGCAGCTCAGCAGCCCGGCAACGCTTACGAATGTCGTTATGCCACAAAGGCTCCCGTGATCGACGGCGTCATCGACGATGACGTCTGGAAGTCGGCTGCGGAAGTGACTGAGTTTACTCTGCCATGGCTCGGAAAAAATGCTCGCCCGGCATCGACGCCTACAAAAGCGAAACTGCTGTGGGATAAAGACGCGATTTACTTCTCTGCGGACATGGTGGATCATGATCTTTACGCGGTCATCAAAGAGCAGGACGGTGATCTCTGGAACAATGATGTGTTTGAACTGTTCTTCAAGCCATCCGAGCAGAAGTCGGGGTACTATGAATTTGAAGTGAATGCACAGAAGGCCATTCTTGATATCTACCTTCCCAAGAAGGGTGTGGATGCGAGAAAGCACTTCCGCTCGGAGGAATTTCACATCGATCTTCAGGTGCAGATTCGCGGCACATTGAACCAGCATGGTGACACCGATGAGGGCTGGACCGTGGAAGGGAAGATTCCGTGGTCAGACTTTGCTCCGACTGGTGGAGCACCAAAGGCCGGCGACGAGTGGCGATTCGCTCTCTGCCGGTACGACTACACGATGAAAGACCTCAAGAATCCGGAGCTATCGACATCGGCTCCGCTGAAATCGAAGTCTTCTCCCGATTTTCACCTGATCGAAGACTATGCACCAATTCGATTCATCGCAGCAGAAGGAAAATGATATCGACGCGTGCGCAAGAGTTAACCATCACGATCCGACTGATGCCCTGCGATTCACTACGGTCACCTGAAATATTTTTTGTCACATCCTGCCGAATTGTCCGCTGAACCAGATATCAAGGTCTCTGGTCGGGCAGTTCCTGGTTGCAGAAAAGCAGGTGAAGCGATGAAAAACTCTCAGAAAACACGGGCGTTTCGTTTCGGAATCTATCTTCTCGGCGGTATTTCCAGCCTGCTGCTTCAGGCGGAATCCCTTCGTGCAGACGTTGAGGTTTATCGAAAAACTCTCAGCTCGACAGCCTGGGTGCTCGCGAAGAGCTCCGGCGAAACATCCAGCGGAACCGGGGTGCTCATCGATGCGGAGAAGAAGCATCTGATCACCAATTTTCATGTCGTCGGTGAAGCACGAACTGCGGTGATTTTCTTCGCCGACATGAAGGATGAAAAACCAATCGTGACACGTCAGCATTACCTCACGGAGGTCAAGAAGCTGGGTGTGCGAGGCAAAGTGATCGGAATCGACCGCAAGCGTGACCTGGCACTGATTGAGCTCGACCGAATTCCTGAAGGTGCGACGGCAGTCAAGCTGGCCGAGAAAAGTATCGGCCCCGGCGAAGACGTTCAGTCGATCGGAAATCCGGGAACCACAGATGCTCTGTGGGTCTACACGTCCGGCACCGTTCGAGCGGTCTATCCGAAGACGCTGACCACGGATTCTTCCGAGTACTCCTTCGAGGTCGTTGAAACTCAGTCGCCGATCAATGCGGGTGACAGCGGCGGTCCGGTCGTCAACAACAATGGGGAGCTCGTTGCGGTTTCTCAGGCTTTCTCCCCGCGTGGCCGACTGGTCAGCTACAACATCGACATCTCCGAGGTTCGGGAGTTCCTGTCACGACCATTCCGCCCGGCCCCGCTTCCGATTGCCGATGTTCTGAAGATGGCAGAACTGGAATTTCGCAAGCATGAATCCGGACATCTGGAAGTCGAATTCGAACAGAAGGACAAAGTCAAACAGACGGTATTCATCGCGAAGGATGTGGAATACTACGAGCGTGCCGATCTGCGAAAGGTCTGGTCACTCGCTGCAGTCACAAAGGAAGCTCCGACGATTGAAACAACGATGCGACTTCTGGAACAGAGCTCCGTGACGAAACTGGGAGCGTGGAACATTGAACGCAATTCCGACGGCGAATACCTCTATATCTACTCAGTGAAACTCGACGCGAGTGCAGCACCGGACGCAGTGAAGAGCACGATGGAATACGTCGGAAAACTGACCAATGCCGCCAAGAAAGATTTCGTGACGAAGTCCACCTCCGAAAACGCAGCCGAGACGCTCGACTCCTGGCTGAAGGAATAGCCAGCAACGCTGCCCATAACACGCTGCAACCATGGAACACAGCCAGCTATTGGAGCTCTGCAATCACTACTACCCCAGCAACAGCCCGTCGAGATGCATCGCATTTCGACGGGCTGACTGCATGTCTGACCGGCATGCATTGCTTCCGATGATGAAGATCATTCGTGCAGGTGTCGTTCGTTTTCAGTTCACTCGTCGGTCGTTCGTGAAAATGGATTCATCAGTGCCA
This sequence comes from Planctomyces sp., assembly GCA_046345315.1. Taxonomy (GTDB): domain Bacteria; phylum Planctomycetota; class Planctomycetia; order Planctomycetales; family Planctomycetaceae; genus F1-80-MAGs062. The sequence continues at coordinate 56,291 of JBKDKA010000232.1, read as the reverse complement.
CTCCGGCGTTCTGAAAGTCGCTGACGCTGCGTGTCACTATGGTCAAACGATGCTCAAGAGCAGATGCGGCGATCAGACTGTCTTTCACCGGCATTGCTCGTCCTTTCTTCCTCAGACGAACGAGCAACACAGCCCAGCAAGCGAATCTGGTTCATGGAAATGCAGCTCACGGAGACTCCGGCCAGCTTCCAGTCTGAATCCATCCGTTCAGTGCCCTGAGATGCTGAGCAGCAATTTCCGGTTGTTCGGAGGCCAGATTCACGGACTCACCGGGATCTGCTTCCAGATCGAAAAGCTCTGACTCCTGACTCGCGAGATAATGAATCAGCTTCCAGCGGCCTCGACGCACGGCAGCGCTTGCCCGGTGCCCTGAACCATGATCATGCGGGTAATACCAGCCCTGCCAGCGATCAGTGAGAGTTTCATCAAGCTCCCCGCGAAGCAGCTTCGCCAGCGAACGTCCATCCATGGCTTCGTTGATCTGCGGTGATTTCAGATCTTCTGCTGCAGGCTTCTCCGAATCCGAATGACTCCGGCTGAAGCCACAAAGCTCCGCGAGCGTCGGATACAGGTCTGCTGTGCGAGTCGGAGTTTCGAGTCGCGCCGGCTTGAGCTCTGCCGGCCAGCTGATCAGGCACGGAACTCGAATCCCGCCTTCGTAGTTCCAACCTTTGCCTGATCGAAGCGGAAGATTGCAGGTCGGTCCCGGTTGACCTTTTGCCAGGTTGCACAGACCACCATTGTCAGACGTGAAGATGATGATTGTGTTTCTGTGGAGACCGGAGGTTTCCAGTGCCTCGACCACACGCCCGATGTTGGCATCAAGATTCTCAATCATCGCGGCATAGTCGGGATCATCCTGCCGTCCTCGAGATGTAGTTTCAAAGCGTCCGGGAAGAACCGGTGTCTTTGTTGTGCCGTAGAGCTGCATTCGACGATCGCGATACTTCTGAACCAGCGTCGGGGGCGGCTGAATCGGTGTATGCACGGCATAGTGTCCGCACCCGATCAGGAACGGTCTGCCCCCTACCTTCCCGTCGTTACCTCTTTCCGAAAGAAAACGAATGATGCGCGAGGTGAGCTGATCCGTCAGGTAGTCACCACTCTTCCCGTCCTCAAAGTCCGGCACGTTCCAGATGGATGATTGACCATCCTTCCGTGCATATGGAAAGTAATACGATGCAGGTTGACCGGCGCGGTTAACTCCCACGATCGTCTGAAAACCATGCTGAGTTGGAAGGTCGGCGTCGGATTCGCCGAGATGCCACTTGCCAAACCAGGCAGTGTCGTAACCGCCACTTGCAAACATCTCTCCCAGCGTCACTTCTTCATGCGGAAGAGCGATTCCTGAAGACGGATGGATCCAGTCGGTGATGCCGACTTTTTGAGGATCACGCCCCGTCATCAGTGAAGCTCTGGTGGGGGAACAGACCGGGTGACTTGAGTAGAAATGAGTCAGCTGCACTCCGGATGCAGCGAGCTGATCCAGATGCGGTGTGTCGTAGAACGTTGATCCGTTGCTTCCGATATCCGACCAACCCAGATCGTCGATCAGAAAGATCAGAACGTTCGGAGCGGATTCTGCTGTGGGGGCATCTTCAGCTCTGGCCGCAGTTGCTGGCAGCAGAATCTGCCATGCGAAGGATGCAATCACGGCCCACCGAATCACGAAACTCAATCGACATACGGGAGCCAAACCGTGTCGTGGACAAATCAATCCGCAGATCAGTGACATGGGACCTGTCCTGGTTGTTATCGGAGACCGCTGCAATTCAGAACACGAAGCTGAGAGACAACGCCGTTGGTGTTGTGAGCGACGGTTGCTTCGCTGTCAATTGAGGTCCCAGATGCGGCGTCTGTTATCGGCGATCCAGAATGATGAGCCCAACGATTGACAGGCCAATACCTGCGATCGCTGCCCAGTTCAGCGTTTCCGAGAAGCAGACGACCGCTCCCAGCGCACACATCGCGTTCTGCGAGGCGTTGATGATATTCGCTCGACTGATTGTGAGAACTCGGTACGACTGCGTGATGGCAAAAAAACCGATCGCGTTGAAGACGCCGGAAGTGAGTATCAGCAGCCAGTCGGACAATGGAATATTGCCAAGAAACGGCAGTCCAAGCTGCATGGCACTGATCGGGCCGAGTGCAATTACGCCTGTCATACTGAACAGAAACAAGGTCTGCTCCACCGGCATGCTGCCCCGTACAACGCGACGGATGATGACTCCACAGAGTCCGTAGGAAAGCCCTGACAGCAGAGCAATCAGGACTCCCATTGTGATATTCACCGAACTGTTCGAGAACAGTGGTGTTCGGGCACCGTTGGAACTCTGAGCCGCAGCAGAAAGAAACACAATCGACACGATCATCAGCGTCATACTGATTCCGGTGCGGCGTGTCACCTGATCCCCCAGAAGCATTCGTCCAGCGAGAGCTCCGCTGCAAAGAAGGGATGCGAACAGGATTGGTACCGTAATCGCCAGTCCGATGGCACGAAGCGCCAACTGAAAACCAAGGTTGCCTCCGAACTGCATCAGGAGTCCGGCCAGTATCATCCGGCCAGTCAGCGACCACTCCGGAAGAGCCGGCTGTCCTGCCATTCGCCGGCGAATCAACAGTATTGCCGCGACAAATGCAGTCGGCATCGCTTTGGTTGCGGAGATCCAGAGGTCCCAGTTCAGACCTCCGGCACTGTTGGAAAGCTGCCGGAGTGCCAGATTCGTGATGGAGTACGTCACTGCCGCCACGATTCCGAGCATCACGGCGCGGGAATGCCCGGCATCTGGCGAAAGTGTTGATTCAGATTCCGGTCTTGTCATCAGCCGGGAAACCTGAATCCGGTGTCGTCGAATTCGTACGGCAATACCTGATCTTCACAGGCACTCCCGCGATGTTTGGAAATATACAGAGCTCTGCCCATGCGATTTCCGTCGCGCGTTTTTCCGATCATGATGATCGTGTTGGCATTCGACAGCACATCCCCGGACTGAATCCGGCGTTCAATCAGATCATCCAGCATGACTTCGTGACTGGTGTAGAGCAGCATCGCTCCGATGCTGCCGCAGTCGTACGCGTGCTGCATGACCGTCGATTCCTGAGAGCGATAGTGAACCCGGAACAGATCTCGCGCAAGCCAGTCATGATCCTTCCTCAGGATCTGATGATAGATGTAATCAAACAGATGGAACTGAAAGGAATCCGCATCACGTTCCACCGGTTCAATCCCGTCGATGATGCAGCGGCGAACGCCGTGAATAAAATTCCCGTAAAAGAATGCGATCGTCTGATCCAGACGACGCATCAGATCTTCCTTGAACTCCTGCCAGTCCTCCGGAGCCATATCCCCGATTGTGACTCGTCGCCCGCCGCGTCGAAACACATGGAGATAATCGGAACGGATGGCATCCCGATCCCATACGATGCTGGAATCGAAGCGTTCGCGAATCTCGCGGGCAACCATCTTCCACTGAAACAGCCGTTCGGCGTACTCCGGCTGATTCTGAGAATCGCCGCGCGTGGTCAGATCGAAGATCAGACCACGTTCCCCTTCCTGATGCTTCCCTGCATTGGCGTAACTCAGGCCAAGCTGTGTCTTGCCGATCCCGGTCGCCCCCATGACGACAGTCAGAGTTCCCGGGATCAGTCCACCGCCGAGTGCCTTGTCGAGCCGAGGAATGCCCGTACTTTGTCGAACTGAATTCGTCATCAGAGAGTTTCAGATCCTGAACGCCGTCAGCGTCTGCAATGAGTTTACAGGTGGTTTCAAAACCGGGATTGGCTCCCGATGGAGATCGTGTTTTCCTGCAAATTCAGCAACCGCAAGGGTGCCTGTCCCGGTTTTGAAGTGCGATCCCAGCCATAAGGCAGTGAATCAGATCTGATATTCCTGCTCGCCGTCTGCACTGCCCCCGAATGACTTTCGGAGGTTTTCAGCCTGAGCCTTCACTGTGGCATCGGGCCCGACAAGTTTCAGGTAATAAACTCCCTGGCCTTCCAGTTCAATGACGACCCCCAGCATTCGAAATCCCTTGGCGGGAGTTGTGTGTCGAAGAATCGGCGGACCAACAGGCTTCTGATAAGTTCCGGCGATGTCTGCGACGTAATAAACCGTCTCGCCGGCTTTCCCCTTCTTCAGTTCCACTGTCCGACCTTCTGATGAAAACTGACCAATCCAGCGAGTCAGATTGGCAGACAGATCTCCACCGCCACCGTTAAAGTTGAAAACCGTCAGTTCTCCGGTTTCCTTGTCACCTTCGGCAGCTGGAATGACATAGGTCGCCAGTCGCATGCTGGAAGAATTCGGCGCGGACTTCCACGATTCGGGAAGCTGCAGTTTCAGGTCCTTCAGTGTCACTTCTGTCGTCTTGCCTGCACCATCGTCTGCGGGCTTTTCTGCCGCATGTTCTTTGCTTTCCGGCGCACTCTTCTCTTCACCCGAAACATTGGAAACAGCAGCAATCGCGATCCCGGCAAACGCCAGCATCGCCGGAAGATGTCCGGATTTTCGCAACCAGTTCAGCATTTCTCGTATCCTTCAGGTCTGACCTGCTGTGCACAAAACGTCGAAGTTTCACCATGATTTTTCGGGAGGCCGAAGCCACTGCCGCGCCGCAGTTCGGGAGGGCGAAGCTCCTGCTGAGCCGATTTCGGAGATGACGCATCATCACCGGCTACCCCGGAGATTGTTCGCGATTTCGAGTCGGATTTCAATTCTGGCGTGTCCCACTTTGAACCGTATCTCCTTCGAAACACCTCACCATGCCCGATTGATCCCGGGAAAATCCTGATCGCCGGAGCATCCCGCTCCGAATTCGACCGTTATAGACACCGACCACTGAACAAAAACCAATGTCTGAACAGAATGCTCAGTGCGCGGGAACGCCAACAGTCCTGCTGTTACACTGAGATCGAGGCGGATTTGCATGCCGATGCCTCAATCGGCCCCTGGAACTGTTCGGAATGACCGGAGTTGGCCATGCCCAGTATTTCGTTATTGCCAGTCGTTCTTCAGCTGACATTTCTTCCTGGTCTCGCCATCCTGAGTCTCGCCGGTCTGACCGGAATGCCTCAGGCTGCAAACGCCGGCGACCGAATCGTGCCCGGACAGCTCGTGACGGAACATCCCACGCTGCACAATCTCGGGTTCGAATGGCCAATTCAGGGCGATGAAAACCGCAACGCCACTGTGCAGGTCAGCTATCGAAAGAAGGGCGGCGAGAACTGGAAGGAGGCGCTGCCGCTGGTTCGCATCGGTGGCGAACGCGTCTACCGAACGCGTGAGAATCTCGACTATGTCGTTCCGCAGGGTTTTGCAGGGAGCATCCTGAACCTTGAACCCGGAACGACGTATGAATGTCGCTTTGACCTCAATGATCCGGACGGCGTCGAATCTTCCGATAGCGCGAAGAGCCAAGCGGGCGCGACGAGTGTTATTGCGACTTCGACCGTGACGACTCGCAGTGAACCAATACCGTTTCGGGGTGGTCGCACACTGCATGTGTATCCGACGGATCATCAGGGAGAGCGTCAGGAACCGAGTTTCACCAGCCTGATGCAGGCCTACTACGGAGCCGGGCTTGGGGACTGGAACGTGGTCTGGGAACGTCGTGCTCAACCGGGAGACACCATCCTCATTCATGCCGGGCTGTACGAATCGGAACGACTGAACTACGTCGATCCTCAGATGACGCCGTTCGACGGCACGATGTCGCTGACTCTCAAAGGAACCCCCGAGAAACCAATCACCATCCGCTCGGCCGGGGACGGCGAAGTGATCTTCGACGGCGGGGGCAATCATCGACTCTTCGATGTCATGGCGTCACACCACCATATCTTCGAAGGACTGACAATTCGAGATACCGACGTCGCCTTCTTCGCCGGACAGAAGGAGGTGCTCGGAGCCGTCGGACTGACCGTAAAGAACTGCCGTTTCGAGAACATCGGATTCGGCGTCTGGACGGAATTCGCCGGTTCCAGTGACTTCTATATCTGCGACAACCTGTTTCTTGGTCGCGATGATCGATTTCGACTGATCGGCTGGACGGGGCCGCTCTGGGAAAGCGCCGGAAGATACCGATCCCACAAAGTCACCAGCTATTACGCAGTCAAAGTTTACGGTCCAGGCCATGTGATCGCTCACAATGCCATCGCCTACTTTCATGACGCCATTGGGATCTCGACTTACGGAACGCCGCCGAGTGATCCGCATCAGCGAGCCTCGTCGATCGACATCTGCAACAACGACATGCACATGTTCAATGATGATTTTGTGGAAGCTGACGGCGGAGTTCACAACATTCGCGTGATGAACAATCGAGGTATCAATGCCGCTCATGGAGGCTACGCGGCGCAACCCATCTTCGGTGGTCCGGCGTACTTCATCGGAAATCTGCTCTACAACGTTCCATCGGGAGTTGCATTCAAGATTTCGGCCAAGCCTGCGGGGCTCTTCTTCTTCCACAATACAGTGATCGCAGAACAGGTCATTCGCGACCCGGCTTCGAATGTCCACTTTCGAAATAATCTGTTTCTCGGTCGAGACACTCCGGACCGGGGTATCATGACCCGGGCGAACGCCACGAGTGAATACAGCTCCGACTACAATGGATACCGTCCGAATCGGGGCGTCAGCAAACAGTACCACTGGCTGGCCCCGGCCCCCGGAAAGACCATCTACGAACCCGTCCCGGAAGACTGGAAGACGTTCGAGACTCTGACCGCATTTCAAAGGACCACTCAGCAGGAGACTCATGGCTTCGAAATTGACTACAGCGATTTCGAACAACTGACGCCACCGGATCCGACACAGCGACACGCCGTGTATCATGCGGCGGATCTGAATTTTCGATTGAAATCAGACAGCCCTGCCGTCGACGCCGGTGTTGTCATCCCGACAGTCAATGAGCAATTCTCGGGAAAAGCTCCCGACGCAGGTGCCCTCGAAACCGGAAAACCCATTCCCCACTACGGCCCGCGATGGCTGAACTGGCAGCCGTTTTATCGATGAATCGTGAACGGTTTTTTTCCGATTCGGGTTTCCGGCTCACTCTCCATTCAGTGTCTGGCAGATGTGCCGTATCCCGGTACAGATTCAGAAACAGGCCCGGAGATTTACAGGGAACGCTTCGTTCCCAAAGTCGGGTGAGCGGAGCGGGGAAATCGGGATCGTTTTACCTTTTGGACTCGCCGTGATACCGTAGACATCGGGGAATGTCTGAAATTCAGGCAGACAGAGCTGCAATTGATTCAGGCGAGCATTTCCGCTTCCACGTCTCAGCCGAGTTCGCCTTTTCGAACTCACGGCAAGTTAACACCGGGAATCTGTATCCATGAGTGCGGCCAGTTTCATCCTGGACGGCAAGACCTATTCGCTGCCGGTTGTCCGAGGAACCGAAGACGAAGTCGGTGTCGACATCGGTAAGCTTCGCGCAGAATCCGGCGCGATCACGCTTGATCCGGGTTTCAACAGTACCGGCGCGTGCGAAAGTGCGATCACGTTCATTGACGGTGACAAGGGGATCCTGCGGTATCGCGGATATCCCATCGAACAGCTGGCTGAGAAATCGGACTTTGTCGAAACGTCTTACCTGCTGCTGAACGGGGAGCTACCGACGCCGGAACAGCTCAAGGCGTTTCGAGCTCAGCTGACGTACCACAGCATGATCCACGAAGACATGAAAAAATTCTTCGAGGGATACCCACCGAATGCGCATCCTATGGCCATTCTTTCAGCCATGGTGGCATCGCTGTCGACATACTACCCGGGAACCGAAGATGAGAGCGTAGACGTCAACATCGTTCGACTGATCGCGAAGGTCCGAACGATCGCTGCCTATGCCTACAAGAAATCCATCGGGCAGCCCACGATCTATCCTCGCAACGACTACTCCTACTGCGCGAACTTTCTGAACATGATGTTCGCGGTTCCTGCGGAAGAATACAAAGTGAATCCGGTGCTCGTGAAAGCACTCAACATGCTGCTCATCCTGCATGCGGATCACGAACAGAACTGCAGTACGTCGACCGTACGAATGGTTGCCAGCAGTCGGGCCAACATCTTTGCTTCGATCTCCGCCGGCATCTGTGCACTCTGGGGACCGCTCCACGGTGGTGCCAATCAGGCGGTTCTCGAAATGCTGGAGATGATTCATCAGGATGGTGGCGACTATAAAAAATTCGTCCTGAAGGCCAAGGATAAAAATGACGGCTTTCGACTGATGGGTTTCGGCCATCGTGTCTACAAGAATTTTGATCCGCGAGCCACAATCCTGCGGAAGATGACTGGGGATGTGCTGAACGAGTTGGGCATATCAGATCCACTGCTTGAAATTGCGATGAACCTCGAAAAAGTGGCTCTGGAAGACGACTACTTCGTCAGCCGAAAGCTGTACCCCAACGTCGACTTCTACAGCGGAATTCTCTATCGCGCCATGGGAATTCCGACGAACATGTTCACCGTCATGTTTGCGATCGGTCGCCTTCCAGGCTGGCTGGCTCACTGGAAAGAACTTCGTGACGACGACAGCAGCAAGATCTATCGTCCTCGCCAGATCTACACAGGGGCTCGTGAACGAAATTACGTCGCTCTGGCAGATCGAAAAGGCTGAACCAGAAAACCATGTTCCCTGTGCGAGTTTCAGGAACATGTCCCGGCATCCGCTGATCGGTTGAGTTTCGCGCAGTCTGTCAGTTCAGAACTGGCAGCTGCGTTTCGTTCCCCTCGAGTAATGTGAGCATCGAAGAAGCACTGCCATGGCGATTAAAGTCGGAGTCAATGGAGCAGGTGGTCGGATGGGGCGCCGAGTGGTCGCTCTGACGATTGCTGATCCGGAACTGAAACTGACATCAGCACTGGAATGGTCCGCCAGCCCGCTCCTTGGGCGTGATGCAGGCGAAATCTCGGGCGCCGGAAATGCGGGAGTGCCGATCACATCCGACCTCACATCGAAGGTGGATGTTGTCATCGATTTTTCGACTCCGGATGGCCTGAGTTCAATCGTGGCACTCTGTGAGGAACGACGAATTCCTCTGGTCGTGGCAACCACAGGCATTACACCCGAACAGCGTGAAACCGTTCTGGCAGCATCTCAGACAACCCCGATCGTCATGGCACCCAGCATGAGCATGGCAGTGAATCTTGTCATGAAGCTGGTTGCTGACGCAGCACGCATTCTGCGAACCAATGCTGATGGCGTGGATGTCGAAATCATCGAACGTCATCACCGATTCAAGGAAGATGCTCCCAGCGGAACAGCTCTGCAGTTTGGCAAGATCGTTGCCGAGCAGATGGGGCAGACGAATCACGTCCATGGACGCGAAGGTCGTACCGGAAAGCGTCCGCTCGGTGAAATCGGTTATCATGCCGTGCGAACAGGTGACAACGTCGGTGAGCACACAATCGTCTTCGGAATGATGGGTGAAACGATCGATCTGACGGTTCGCGGCCATACGCGAGACAGCTACGCTTACGGGGCGCTCGCTGCAGCAAAATTCCTTGTCGGGCGACCGGCCGGCCTGTACAGCATGGCCGATGTGCTCGGGCTGGAATAAACCGCCTGGTGCGATTTCGGAGTCGCGCTGTGAACGAAACTGCGCCTTCTTCAAGCTGAATGCGCGAGCGACACAAGTCGTTGAAGCAGGGTAGCACCGGTTGCTGTGCAACCGGTGGGCCGAAGTCCAAAGAGGAACTGGTCGATAGGACTGAGGCTCTGTTAGCGGCTTCCGCAACTGTCCAGGAGGAATCATCGCCGTCGGCAATTCAGACACGGAGCGGAGTCGTGAATGCACACTGCAGAGTGAATCACCTCCCAGGCCGTACCGGCCCCGGGTGGCGAGCCACCCGGGCTACCGCGCTGTTCTGGAATAGTACCTTGCCGGCTGGATGGGCGTTTCTGAGGATCTTATAGCGAGGTGAACTTTGCCATATACAGAATGGGCGCGAGGAATCTTCGACGTTGATCGGGTGTTTGATGGCATCCGAAAGCGGCAGATCGCACCGATATTTGCCGAGACTCTATTCCCACAGGTAGTGAATCCGAAGAACGTAGATGACGTAGTGATGCGACTCGGAAACGAATTCGGCACTCGATACGTAGAATCGCTACATGGACTCGTCGATGGTATCGATTTGAATGCCGACTATCACGGTGAACGGTATGAATGCATGAGCTTTGTGGAGAACGGAATTCTGACGCCGGAATTCCGTGAGGGGGTGCTGATCCTTCGTCGTTATTTCGCGGATAAAGCGAGCAAACCTGACGAATCTCCCTAAGAAAGACATCGGTTGGGTGGCACTGTCAGGCGGCGTATTGTGTCCAACAAGTTGGAAAGCAGTGTGCCACTGGCTATGCCAGTGTGAGTTTCGAGTGGTGATGGGACGACTGACTGGCATTGAGCACATTTCATCAATTGCGTGCAGATCACAGGACACCATGGCCTGCCATATCGGAAACTCCCTGGTGTGTTGCCAATGGGGAGACACCATCGCCACGTCGGAAGATCCTCGTGTCTCCTGATGTTTCTTCCTCTTCCGCAGGGTAGCACCGGTTGCGGTGCAACCGGTGGGCCGCAGGCCGAAGAGGTTCTGGTGGATAAGACTCAGGTTCCGATAGCGGCTTCGGTGACTGTCCGGGAGGAATCATCGAGGTCGGCACTTCAGACACAGAGCAGAGTCGTGAATGCTGACACCAGAATGAATTACCTCCTAGGCCGTACCGGCCCCCGGGTTGCAAGCAACCCGGGCTACCCCGATATTGCCGTTCACGATGACCAGCCCAGAAAGGCTCTGATTTTTTGTAGATTGGCACCAGCGAAGCGCAGGCCCCGCATTCTTCGTGTACTTCGTGATCTTCGAGTTGAAAAACCGATTGCACAGAAGAACACCGAGATCACGAAGGAGAAACTTTTCGGGAGGGCGAAGCTCCTGCTGAGCCGCTCTTGCCGTTCACGATGACCAGCCCAGAAAGGCTCTGATTTTTTGTAGGTTGGCACCAGCGAAGCGCAGGCACACCACCATCAAAGCCGCGAAACGGCGGAGCCAGCGCTCGCAATGCTCGCTTGTCCCACTCTGCGAAATCATTCTTTTCACAGCCGCAGACGGCTCCGCAGAAGCCTCGCACTGCCGGAAATCAGTTAGTTGATCACACAGATTCTTCGTGTACTTCGTGATCTTCGTGTTGAAAAACATTCTGCACAGAAGGACACGAAGGAGAAACAACCAGGGGAGAGCGAAACTCCTGACCTCTGTTCAATACCGGCTTCGAGTTGATGTTGACAGTGAACAGCAAATTCTGCTAGATATTGCATCAATGAGTCCTGTCGATGAACGGCAGGGAATCGGCGATTCGCCGAAAGTGGGGCAGGGAAACCAATTCATCCGAGTTCTGTGTCAGGAAATGTCGATCTGTAGAACGCATTTCAAAGCCGGGACGTGCACCTCTGCTGCTGCAGAATGTGCGGGAGAAATCCTGTCCGACGGGAGCCAGTCCCGGTTTTGAAACCACCTTCAGCAGATTGAAGTTCCCTGTGGTTGTTGGTTTCTCAAATGACGACGTCACCAGACCGAGCAGTGATGCTCAGCCAGCTTCGTCAGCAGCTGCAGAGGACTCGCACTTCAGCGCTGATGGTTCAGACGGTTGAAACCGGCCTGAAAGTGCTGGATGACATTCTTCCCGGAAATGGATTTTCCACTGGTTCTGTCGTCGAATGGATCAGTGATCAGCCGGGAATGCTGGCTGGCTCCATTGCGCTGACCTGTATTCGTCCGTTTCTGAAAATGTCCGGATGTCTGGCGGTCATTGACAGTCATGGGGAGTTCCACCTGCCGGCAGCGGTGTCTCGCGGTATTCCCGCGTCACGAATTCTGCTGGTGCGACCTGACCATCCCTCCGACAGTCTCTGGGCTCTGGAGCAGGCGTCGCTGTCGGCGGGCGTTCGAGTCGTTCTGTGCTGGCTGGATCGAGTTTCCTCAACAGTTATGCGTCGGCTTCAGCTGGCAGTGGAACGCAGCGGAGTCACATTGTTTCTGATTCGCCCGGCTCAGGTGCTTCAACAGCCATCATGGGCAGACCTTCGACTGACGCTCACCACAGGCCGTCCGGTAGCCGTGGAGCCATCTTCAGATATGATAGATCACCAGCTGATTACGGTTCGGCTGGTTCGATCGCGTCACACAATACGTCCCACGAATCCGGCAATTCTGAAGATTGATCATGAGACGGGTGCTGTGCATTCGGTTTGTCAACTGGCCGATTCAGCAGCTCCGTCGAAACGCTGACTCGATCATTTCCGACCGACAGGTCGTCCACACGCCAGCTCCGGCTTCGTCAACAGGTGCACCGAAGCGTTCATCAAAAACAGGTTCGGCAACGGATCAGGACCGGCGTCATCTCCTGAATCTGTTCCCGGCAGCTCGAACAGGTCCGACCGTCATCGCTGTATCAGAGGCAGCGTGGCGCGATGGAATTCGTCCTGGAATGCCGCTCGCCGAAGCACGTAGCCTTGCGATTCCCGTTCGAAAACAGAAAACCCGGAAGCCGCAGACATCCCGAAATCCGCAGCAACAACTCTCCGGAACCTCTTCTGCAGAAACTCCGACGATCCAGTTTTATGAATGGAAGCCACAGGATGAACGCCGTCAACTGCGGCTGGCGGCGGAACTGACACGACGTTACGCACCAATTGTCGGGCTCGATGAAATGCCCTGGCCGGACAGTCTTCTGCTTGATATCACCGGCTGTGCCCCGCTGTTTGGTTCTGAATCCGCTCTGGCGCAGATGCTGCTGAACGACTTTCGGGAATCCGGATACGAATGCTGTCTTGCAACGGCAGACTCCGTTGCTGCCTCCTGGGCACTGGCTCACGAAACACTTCATCCGGCCGAAAGGGAGGCTCGTGGCGCAGGCTCCGGAAAAAAAAACCGTCCCGTGCCGCTGCCGATGATGATCTCTCCACCCGGACTGGATCAGGTCAGCATGCAGGATCTTCCGGTTCGAGCCGCACGGCTGAACTTTGAAGACATGTCCACGCTTTCGCTGCTCGGACTTCGGACAGTTCGGCAGCTTCTGGACCTGCCACTGGAAGATCTTCCGGCGCGTCTTTCTGATGACGGGCTGCAGCGACTTCGCCAGCTGCATGGAATGATTCCGGAGATGATTCATCCGCTACCGGAATTGTCTCCGGTGAGTGCATCATGGCAATCCGAGTTTCCCGCTGAGTCTCGGCAGGAGATTCTTCAGGTCATGGAGTTTCTGCTTAGGCAGATCTGTGAGCAGCTGGAACGACGTCGCGTTGGCTGTCGGCGTGCCGTCTTTCGCTTCATTCCGACGACGTCTGTCTCAGCACAGGAGATTCAGGAAGAAACTGTTCCGGGGCCGGTGAAGGATCCTGATCATCGGAACAACACCCTTTCGGTTGAGCTCATTCGGTGTACCCAGTCGTTCGAACGACTGCAGGAGCTCTGCCGTCTGCGGCTGGAGACTATGGCATTTCCGGGACCGGTCGGGCAGATCGACATCCAGGTTCGAACCGGACCGATGCCGGCAGCTCAGCAGCGTGACCTGTTCGGAGAACTTCGACATGTTGCTGTTGAAGATGAACTCGCTCAGCTGGCTGATCGACTCAGCAGTCGACTTGGCCGAGACCGTGTGGTCTCCGTGCAGATTGCAGACGACGCTCGTCCGGAGCATGCCGTTCGTTATCTTCCGATTGTTGCGGACTCCGGTCCGGAGGAAGCCGATCGAGTCAGCACGTCAGGTGCAGCTGACGGGACAGTCGGAAGATATCGTCCCGCAGAATCCGGTGAAGGCCTTCTGGAACGGCTTGTGACACCTCTGAGCGAAACTGACGGGGAAACCACATTCCGGATGACGCGACCGCTGCGATTGCTGCCAGTGCCGTTTCTTCTGTCAAAGCGCAGAGAAACGCAGTCGGTTCCTCCGGAATTTCTCCTGCCGGGGCGTTCATTTCACGTTCAACGAATTGTCGGTCCGGAACGAATCCAGTCCGGATGGTGGACGGAGACCCCGGTTCAGAGGGACTATTACCGAGTATCTGATGAATCTGCCGCCATGCTCTGGATTTATCGCGATCTGGGAACCGGTGCGTGGTACCTGCACGGAATCTTCGACTGATTCCTGAGGCTGGTTTCGTGCTGAAATGCAGTCTTCGACCGCTTCAGAACATCACTCACCACTGCTAAGATACAGGTTGGTCACGGGATTCATTCCCGTGATTCACTTTCCGAACGGCTGTCCAGAAGGACGCGTTTCAGAAGACCATGCTTCGGCAAACGGGGTAAACCTGTCACGATGATTTTCGGGCGACTGGGAGAACTGGCAGCAAAGCGAGCACCGTTCCTTGCGGGTGCGTGGCTGATCGTCCTGATTTTATCCGTTTCGCTGTCACCTGAGTGGACCAGTGTCATCCAGAACGGTGAATTCGCGTTTCTTCCGGAGACATCTCCCAGTCGTCAGGCGGAAGCAAATTTCCGCAGTGCCTTTCCCGACGATGTTCTTGCCAGCAGTCTCGTGCTTGTGGTTCGCCGCGAGAGCTCGGCCGATGGACTGACAGACGCTGACCGCGCCTTCATTTCCGACGTGCTCGTTCCTGATCTGCATCAGCTCATCGGCATTCCGATGCGAGAAAAGAACGTCCGCAATGAGTCAGGAGACTCCGAAGCAACAGCAGATGCAAACCGAGTCCGCAGTTCGTCCGGAAGCAGTTCAGCGGTAACACAGGCCAGAGCAGGAGTCACGCGAGATCTCGCGGAAATGGTTCACCTCATTCAGTGGTTTGAGGACGCTCGCATTGGTGACCTTCTTGTAAGCGACGATCGACACGCTTCTCTTGTCGTCGTGCAGCTGACAACGGAGTTTCTGGATCAGGCGAACCGCCAGCTGGTCGATGCTGTTGAACGTTATCTTCGGCAGCTGATTCGAATCCCGGTCGGGCAGGATGGGCGAGCCATCATTCCGGCGGGGCTTGATGTTGCCGTGAGCGGTTCAGCGACCTTTGGTCGTGACATGATTCGAGAATCTCTCGACAGTGCTCGGTCAACGGAAAAGTGGACCGTCATTCTGGTCATCATTCTGCTCATTGTGATTTACCGTGCACCACTGCTGGCGCTGATTCCACTGATTACGGTTGCCACATCGACTTCCGTAGCCATCAATCTTCTCGCGATCGGCGCGAGCCTGAACTGGTGCAGTCTGTTCAACGGAATCGAAACCTATGTCACCGTCATTGTCTACGGCGCCGGGATTGATAATGGCCTGTTCTTGATGGCTCGTTATCGCGAGGAGCTAGATGACGGGGCGACGATTGAAGAGGCGGTCGCCAAGACACTGCAGTTCGTCGGCCCCGCACTGGCTGCGAGTGCCGGAACTACGATCTTTGGCATCGGAATGATGCTGTTTGCCGAGTTCGGAAAGTTTCGACAGGCCGGATTCGCAATTACATTCGGCCTGATGATCTGCCTGATCGCTTCACTGACCCTGACCCCGGCCATCGTGCGGCTTTTCGGCCGATATGCATTCTGGCCCGGACTGGCAGCCACCGGCAGTCGCCGTGAAACCGGGTTTCTCCTTCAGAGCAGCTGGATGAACCGACTTCAGCGAGCAGACGTGATGGGAGCAGGTTGGCGCGGACTGGCTGGATTAATTGAACGCAGACCTGGAACTCTCTGGCTGCTGAGCGTGCTTGGGCTGTTCCCCTTCTCAGTCATCGGCGTTCTCTTCACGGGGTTTCTGAGCTACGGCCTGCTGTCCGAACTCCCGAGAGAATCAACCAGTGTGCTGGGCACCGCTGCAGTTCAGGCTCATTTTCCGGCAGGAGAAGTGGGGCCGGTTTCACTGCTGCTGAAGTCGCCCGGAGTTGACTTCGGATCGAAGAATTCCATCTCCTCCGAAAATCTGATTCGGAGCCTGACGGACAGACTTGTGGAGGAAAAGGACCGGCTCGGACTTTACTCGATTCGGTCACTCTCTCATCCAAAGGGCCAGCGGCCGGAGCCTCGGATATCGGTTCTCCAGAAGACAGGTCAGCGAAAGCTGGCTCGTGACTACTATGTCAGCAAACAGGACCCGTCAGTCTGCCGAATTGATCTGATCTTCAAAATGGATCCGTTCTCCCGCAGCAGTATCGAAGAATTCCGAACGCTTCGAGATGCACTGCCGGAAATGCTCCCGCCGGAACTGAAAGGAAGTGAAATCTCCTTCGTCGGCCCGACTCCGAACATCAGCGACCTCAAGGACGTTACCGACGGGGACCAGATTCGCATCGACGTGCTGGTGCTTATCAGTGTTTACGCGGTTCTGGTCGTTCTGCTTCGCCGACCAGGTATCTGCGGCTACCTTATCATCAGCGTATTTTACAGTTATCTCGCCACCCTCGGGATTACGTTCTTTGCATTCTGGGCTCTGGATCCGTCTGGCTTTTCGGGGATCGACTGGAAAGTGCCACTGTTTCTCTTCACGATTCTGATTGCCGTTGGTGAAGACTACAACATCTTCCTGATGTCGCGAGTCGAAGAAGAACAGAAGCGCCACGGCCCCGTGCACGGGATCACGGTGGCACTGGAGCGGACGGGAAGCATCATCTCCAGCTGCGGAATCATCATGGCAGGCACTTTCTCCGCACTCATGGCGGGAAGCCTCGTCGGGATGGATCAGCTGGGACTCGCGCTGACAGTGGGCGTGCTCATCGATACGTTTGTTGTTCGGCCCGTCATGGTCCCTGCGTTTCTCGTGCTGCTGGTGCAGGGGCGGCTCTGGATCTTCAGTCGACTGGCCGGCTACCCACCTGCCATCGCAGCTGTAAGTCCGAGCATTTCTGCAGAGCAGTCTTCCGAGGCGATTGCAGACGGCGTTGCGGACAATTCACGACAGCAGTAGTTCGGGCAGCGCTGCAGACCGTGTTCCGGCATTCGGAGGATTGTCGAGCGACCGGAAGGTGAAGACGACCGACCTTTTCGTTTCCTGCGTGTAGTTTCGTGTCGCCGCATGAAAACAACGAGCATGAAAGAAGAGTACGTCGCCCGCCTGAAGTTCAACCGATCTTGCGGTTTTCAGCAGCGGCTGGTTGTCCGGCTGAGCAGCATCCAGAAACAGATCTGCGTCGAGACGCACCTGTTCCATCGGCAGGACGTGAGACCCTGGCAGAACCTGAAGGCAGCCGTTTCGAGGATTTTCCTCCCCGAGGGCAATCCAGAGATTAATGAGTTCCGGCGTCTGGAACGACCAGTATCGTGTATCCTGGTGCCAGCCGGTATCACTGCTGAACTTCGGCTGTTTCGTCATGATGCAGTTGTGATGTGCCATGGGCATGACCACATGCGGTCCCAGCAGCTGCTGAAGTCGCTGCAGGATAAAGGGTTCCTTCAGAAGCTCTGCGAACACGGGGTCACGACTGACAGCCTGTCTCAGCCGTCGAATCGTCCGACCTCCCTCTGATTCCAGAGAAGTGGGAGCACCCGGGTAGTTGAGCTCTGCCTCGTACTCGACATCTCCCTGATGCAGTCGAAGATCCCGGTCCGTGATTTCTGACATCACCCGCACATAAGTTTCGGGAATCAGGTTTCGGACAATCAGAAACCCGTCCTGACGAAATGCACTGACTTCACTGTCCGAGAAAGACTGCAGATCCACTGGCACTGGCAACATCCCCTCCACTCACCCCACGATCACCGTGTCAGCCTCACAGCGACGATGCTGTCCTGAGAGTGATCCGCACAGAAATCGGTTCCCCGGAAGTGTCGCGTGGAATCGTTTCGCTTCAAGACCTGCTGCACCGGAATCGTCACCGATTCCAGTGATTGCAATCCTGCCCCGTCGACATTCCTGGTCTCGAAGTTCGAGTTGACACCTGAGCGTCATCCTGACCGGCTGCCGTGCCATTCGGCACAGCTGGAAGCGAAAGGTCAGGTGGCGCTGGAGATGTCATCCCCCGTAAGATACGGATAGAACATCCGCCCGATCTCATCACTCAGACGCATGAAGTAATCGCGACGAAACGTCTCGTAGCTGACTTCTGATGCAGAACGCGGTACCTGAGTCGGGAAGGCGGAAATCAGATCCGTTCGAAAAATCTCCCGCCCCTCTCCACCCGTTTTCATTTCATAAACGCTCACGACGGCTTCACAGCGTCCGCGAAAAAGATTCGCACTGTCCTGCTCGTAAAGCGAAAATTCACTGATATCCACGTAGACAACATATCGAACATCGAATGCAGCCCCGACTTCGTCCGGTGTGTCCCAGTCCGGATTATCGATGAGCCAGGTTCGTACCTCTTCAGGACTGACCACGTCGATTTTGTGATTAGCCAGCTGGAAGGCCACTGTCTTCGCCAGAATATGGTCGATGTTGTCGTACTGATACTTCAGTTCGTTGGGAGCGTAGCAGACAACAGCCACACGGACGTCTTTGTCCGTCATGGACTGTTTGGTTTCCTTCTCAAACAGCGGCTCAATCTGCGGCGGCCCCCCGATCAGCAGCCCCAGCAGCAGGATGTACTGGCATCCCGGGACAGTTCCCAGCATCAGCAGGCAGAGCAGCATACGCAGCAGAATCGCTTTTCGAGATCGACGAATCGCCGGATCGCGTGAAAGCTCCACGTGAAGATTCTCTGATCTGCTTTCATGGCCTGAATTCATGACGCCCGTTTCCTGTTTCCGTTTCACGTCCTCGAGACATCACAGCACTCATGGCCATGGCAGCTGAGGTCGTCGTATTCTTCCGTGATCCTGACGATGATCTTATGACTGCGAAATGAAACGCAGCTCAAAAGTGGGACCGCTTCAGTGAACAGTCTCACTCAGTTTGTGGTCATACATGTGCTGAGCCAGCTGCAGCGAGAGCCGATCCAGAAACCCTTCGATGAAAATCCGTTCCGAACGATTCTCTCTCGGGACCGGGTACGAAGTCGGAAATGAAAGCTGAAAACTCTTTTCAAAGACTTCGCGGAGTCCCAGTGATTCTTTTCCACCGACGCTGTAGACATTGACGCGGCCTTCAGCGGCTCCCTGCATCAGATGGTCACTGTCCGGGACCCGGTGGGTAAACTTCTCGATGTCGATGCTCATGAGATAATCCGCATCGAATTCCTTTGCGAGTGACGCAAAATCGCCCCATTCGCCGTGATCATCAAACCACGAAGCCACCTTGTCGGATGAAATCACTTTGACTTCTCGTGTCTCGAGGATTCGAGTCACTCGGTCGAGCACATCGATCTGCAGCGAAGGAAACTCGGAGAGAATTCGGTAAGGGGCGGTGCAGATGATCAGAACCGAGTCCTTGCCTTTGGTGAGATCCTTGCCCGTGGCCGCTCGAAACGGAGCCTTCTGCTTGGGATCTCCCATCAGCATCTTGCCCGCCATGACTCCCAGCGAACAACCGGAAATACCAGTTGTCAGAACAAACGATGTGATCAGCGTCAGTGCGATCCAGTGCCGTTTCCGACACTGAAAAGATCGTTCTGAATTGCTGGTGATACGTTCCATCGAAATCACCTGTCATTCGTCAGAGAACCAGCCTGAGGATCTGAATCCTTTCCGAACTCATATTACTTCAGGCAGTATCTGCATCAGCCACAGCAGAAAATTCAAAACCAGAAACCCGATGCCACCGGCTGAAATCCACTTCAGGGGATCCTTCAGAGGAATTCTTCTGCCCATGATCCCGGAGATCAGACTGACAATTCCGACCAGCATCAACAGCGGAGCCAGAACAATTCCCGCCGAGTTCGCGTGAAGTGACGCTGACACGTCACCGCGAACCAGGAAGGCAAAACTGGTCGTCATTCCGCACTGGGGACACTTCATTCCGGTGAGCACTCGAAATGCACATGGAGGAAGACCCAGCTGTTGATGAGTTCCGAAACCTCGGTGATCCGGATTCAGGCGAACGGCCACAATAAATACGATCAGTATCCCGACAGGCAATGCGAGCAGCAGTTGCCTCGAAGAGACTGACATCGGAGGTCGTTCGCTCGAATCCGAGTCCCGGTTCATGGTAGGGGTACCAGCGCTCAGCAGATGACACAAGGCCCAGAATCAGTCCACTTCCTCGAGAATCATCCAATTCTGAGACGGCGACAAAAATCTGTTCGCAGGTCGCGGTAAACGAGTGCAATTCCTGCCGGAATCCTGAGAAAGATCTCCTGATCAGGACTTCGATCGGAATTTTCTGCCGCAGTTCTCAGTGCCCTTTGGTGACTGAGATGACGCCCCAGGATCTCAGTTCTGCGTTATCGAACCAGGTATCGCTTCACGTCACTGACGGTCTTTGGGTCCTTCTTCTCGAGCTCCGCCAGGCGGTCTTTCGCCATCTGAGACAACTCGGCAATTCGAGCACCTTCTGGTCCTTCGACCGGCTTCTCCTGACTGCAGTGGAAAAGAAACCTGACAATGGCTCGTTTGACGGCGGGAAGGCTGTAATTCTCGTCGCTGTACATCGTCATGAGCCGGTCCTGAACCTCCCAGTCCTTCCAGCGAGCAAGGTCCGTGATGACGAGGTCAGCCAGGTCCGGCCGATCCAGCAGCGTTCTCATGGATTCCTTAAGGCGAGTCTTCGGAATTCGATCGGGTTCATATGTCCAGAGAAATCGAAGTGTCTGCATGGCTGCATACGTTTCGCTGAAAGGAAGATTGATCGTTTCCCCGGCCGCATTTACGCAGGTCGTGGATTTCATTTTGCTGTCTTCGAGAACCTTCAGCCCGGATTCACCGCGAATCAGGATGAAACCGGACATGACTCCCTCGATCCCAAGTCGAAAATCGGCGTCAACGACGACGATTTTTTTCTCCATCATCGCCGCATCTTCTTCGGTACCAGACAGCCCCAGAAGAAGACCATACAGGCCGATGCGGGTGACTGTGGTCTCGGGATTATTGAGCCACAGCGTCAGCTTCTCTCTCGGAAAACGATCCTTCAGCGGCACGATGACTTCGTAGGGAGCTGCTGCGAATTCCGCGTAGGCGTCATTGGAAATCAGCAGGTCCGGATGTTCGAGGTAATCGATGGCAAACGCCAGCCGCTCGGTCTGCTTCGCCGGTTCCGTCACCGGAAGCGGAAGTTCCGAAAGATACTTCCATCCCGCTGCAGAAACTTCCATCGGGGGATGCCAGTCTTCCAGACGTTCTCCCATGCCCATCAGAGCGTAGGTGGCTTTCTCGGAACCTGCGATGTACTGCTGTAGTTCAATCGTCTGCCCGACTTTGAAGTGCTCGTTTTCGGACTTCGCGACGTGAAGAATTTCGAAGCGGCTGTTGCCGATACTTGTTTCCGTCGGTTTGTCGCCGCCCAGCCACTTCCCCAGGACCATGTGATTGCACATCTGCACCTGTTCGGCCATCAGCAGTGTCGGAGCATCACAGAACGGGCAGCTCACGAGGGCCACAGACGCTTCTGCAACCTGCTGTCGTTCAGCAAACAGGCCACTCGAAAGGACAACAACTGCGACAATCGCCGCACGTACGGACATCAGTGACTTCATGGTTCTTCTCACAGAGCACTGCCATTCTCCGATGTCCGTTCAGCGAATGACGCGAGCATTTTCGATCCGGTAGAGCCGATAGAGTTCCTTCTCGTCTGCTTCAGGCTGAATCCGAAAGACTCCTTCGACATCAAAGGGTTTGCCTTCGATATAGTCTGAGGTGATTCCCGGACCCAGCTCAACCGCAATGATATCGTAAATCTTCGGCTGACGCACGAAACAGCAGATGCCATTATCGCGAGCCAGAGTAAACGCTGTCAGTCCGGTTGCTTCAAAGGTCGGGTACATGAAACCTCGAATCCGGATCAGCTGACCATCAAGTCCCTTCAGCCAGTCAGGAATGTGATCGGCGGCATCGACGGGAACCGGTTCCATGTTCAGAACCTTCAGCAGGTCGATGTCGTCATACGTGACTCGCACCGCTTCCGTATTCTTTTCACGCCGAAATTTCCGGTCCGGAATCAACAACTGAATCTTGAGAGGCTCTGCCGGTACGGCTTCCGAAGCTGCCACAGGAGCACCTTCCGCTTTTTCCCCGAGGCTGTCTTCCGGTACTTTGGTTTCAGAAGAATCCGGCAGTGAGCCGGTTCCTGATGTCGTGACAACCACCGGACCGGTCTTCGATTCCGTCGTTTCTGATTCAGTCGTCCCAGCTGCGGCTGCCCCCGTTTCCCCGGTCTTCGTTTCCCCGGTCCCCGTTTCTGTGGTTTCAGTCGCGGGATTCTCAGGTCCGGAGTTTTCAGGCGTTGTACGCTCAGCGGAACGCACACCTGAGGCCTGCTGAATAGCATTCGATGAGTCAGCACCGGGGGCGGAGTTCGCTCCGGGAATCAAATTTGAATCCGGCGAGGACTCCGCAGGCGCCGTGGCTTTTGGAACTGGATTGGAGTCTTTTGAATCTGAAACTGAAGCCGATTCTTCTGACGATGTTGAACGATAATCGCGGAACTCACGTCCCGAATCTTCTGAGCATCCACAGAGAGCCAGAAGTACGACGGGCAGGACATGAGCGGACTGAGGCATGAAGCGGCGACTTGCTGAACTCGCGAATGCCGCAGATGATGTGGTCAGAAAAGCGATCCCCGAGGTCAGAATCTGATCAACCGTGTTCTGCAATCCCTCATCCTCCACTCGACGCGGCGCCAGATCATTTCTGAAGCATTCGAAAACGAAGTCTTCCGCATCGGCAGGGTGACCGTTAAAACCGTGTTCTGGCTTCTTCAACCATGGTCGCATCGACCGTATAGACGGGTGCATCTTCGCCCGCTTCGAGGTTCACCTTCAGCGTTCCGGCCACAGCAACCATCCCGATAAATGCTCGAGTTGTTTTGCCGTCGAGCAGTTTCACACGCATCATATCATAGGGCTGAGCTTTTCCGCCGAAACAGCATTCTCCATTATCCTTCAGGAGAAGAAACTCTGTGAGACCGTCTGCCTTTTCTGTCTGCCACATGAATCCCTTCAGGAAGATCTTCTTCCCTTCAAGCGGGGCTACTGCCGGATGCAGTTCTCGTCGTGGCGTGTAGAGGAACTGCCAGTCAGAAATATCCTTGGAGAAATTGACCCGGAGGAATCCTTCGGGGCATTCCGTCTGGTAAGCACGATACATGCTGACCGAACCGACAACCACGGAGAAAGAGGCCAGAATCAGACCGAGGTAAGCCGCCAAAACCCCCTTGACTATCCCCTCTGCTTTCCGAATCTGCGAAACGGCAACGAGACAGATGATGACTGACACGAATGCCAGGTAGAGCCCGAAGATCCCCAGGAACCCCGTCAGCGACAACGCGCCCAGAACAAATGCCAGTGGAGCCCACGGAGACAATGGCACATAGTTAAAATCATCAAATTCACTGCTTTCCCCCCAGCTGGTTTTTTCGGAGCTGGTGAACAGTGACTGAGAAGCCGGAATTTCGAGAACGTTTTCTGACATGGTTGCACCTGATGACACCGGTCGTCAGCAGAAGAATCTGCGATGTAAACCGACAAATACTGGAGATCCGCCCTCATTCTACAACCGAAACACCGGAAATTCAGCCGTGAAAATTCTCCGCCAGCCTCACATTTCAGTCACTGACCGAGCTTTTTCCGACTGCACCACAGTGTACGCACAGAAACCGGACTTCGCGAACAGTTCCGCCAGAAAAAACCCGGTCGTTCGTCAATCCGTCAACAACAGTTTGCCAGCCGCAATCAGAAGAACGGCCGCCAGCAGACGCTTGATGATTTCGGGCGAAAATCGATGACTTCCAAGGTAAGACCCAGCGGCACCGCCAAGAATTGCCGCCATAGCGAGCGTCACGGCATTTTCAGGATAAACGCCGGTATTGCTGACACTGCCGATCAAGCCCGCGACGGAATTGCACAGAATAAAGAGCGAGGAGACTCCCGCTGCTGTTCTGGCTCCCGCCCATCGCATCATCAGCATCAGCGGTGTCAGGAAGATTCCGCCGCCCGTTCCCGTCAGCCCGGACAGGAACCCAAGACCGGCGCCAATCGGTATCGCAACGGATGGTGATGGTGGGTGAGTCATCGGATCCTCACCCGGACGCATCAGAAACCTCAGCGCAGAAAACAACAGCACCAGCCCAACAATGATTCGGAATAACGCCGCCGGAACGTCGATCGACCCACCCAGAAATGCCATTGGAACCGCAGGCAGTGCAAACGGCCAGAACAGACTCCACGAAAAGTAACCTCGCCGGAAGAACTGCCAGATTGTAATCGTCGCGACAATGATGTTCAGCGCAAGTGCGGTCGACCGGATGACGCCCGGTTCAAGCCCCGCCAGCGACATCACAGCAATGTAACCGGATGCTCCTGCATGCCCAACGGATGAGTAAAGGAACGCGACCAAAGCAACGGCCAGACTCAGAAGCAGCAGCTGATCGGAATTCATAGCAACACGAAAGCTCCTCACCACAGCTGACAGTACAACCAGAGCACGATTGTGTTCGCGACTGCTGTCCGGTTCTAGGCAGAGTCGTTCGGTACCGAGTCCGGCTGCCGTGAATGTTGATCCGCAGGAGCCGAGCCTGAAGCCTGTCTGCGACAATCGCAATCTCGTCAGTATCCATTATTCCAGAAAACACTGACGAGACCAGCAATGTGAGCGGTATCCCAGTGCCGAGGTGAAACGATGATGGGCGATCGTGACGAGGCTGGAAGTCAACGGAAACACCTTCGCCTCGGTTTCAGCATCAGCAGCAGAAAACTCAAATTCGCAGATCGCAGAGGCTGTCTGACCGGAACAGCCGTTACAACCAGATCGCAGAATCGACAGTTCCAAAGGAAGCGGATCAGTGATTTCGTTCGGTCGCCGTGACATCCTGGTATGCTGTGCATCGTTGAATTGACAGTTCAGGAAACCGGTTTCCCATGCTTGCACGGCGACTGACAAATCTCGGAACCGAACGGTTTGCGGTGTATCTTCAGGAACTCCGCAATGACCCGACTCTAGATGCGCCATTGGAACTTCTGACTTCGCCGGAATCATCCGCACCAATTGATGCGGAGATTTCGGCCACCTTCCGACCAGCCCACTCACGACTCGAAATGGCGGAGTACCTCGCCAGAATCCTTCGCGGCGATTCAGCAACTCTTCGAAACGATTCCGGATTCTGGACATGGCTGGCTCTGCGCTGGTTCGAGGAACTCTGTCCTGTGGTCAACGACGTCTACCGTCCAGGTGACCCGGTCCGGTGGATCGCGGACCTCGAACACGCGGGGCGAGCCTGCCGTCACCTGCTCGCAGGACCGTTTCAGATTTACCGAGCTCACCGCGATGCACCGGAACGTGCTCTCTCTCTGCTCTGCGGCCCCGTCCAGCACCTGAATCCTCTCGTCACGCTGATCGCTTCCCGTCCGTCTCTGGTGACCTGTCACGCCGTTGTCGGTGCCGCTACAAGACTTTATTACAACCGGGCTGCTGGTCGAATGAGGTCGGGGCTTGGCGGGCGAGGTCCGGGAAGTCCGAGACGTTTCGCAGATATCCTCAGCCAGCTCGACCTGACCTGGGACCTGTACTCCCTGACAACAGACGAGCTCCTGGATCTGCTGCCTCCGGAGTTCGACAACTTTCATCGTTCCGACGACTCCAAGACCGCCGGCCGTTTTCGACAGCGACTGCTTCTGGAATAATCTGAACGGATCCCAAGCCTGTCGACAGGGACGGTACTGCCCCGGTACCATGATGTCATCAGAACCAGCGTAGTTCTCCCGAATGGCCGGCCAGAACGTCCTGCTGCGCAGTGATGAATGCATCCATTTCGCTCAGAAAGTTGAAATCGATGAGGAAGAAAACTTCCGGAACAGAATGCTCTGACTTCCGGCGACTTTTGGATGTGATCCTCCTGACGATCTGCATGATCCCGGTCTGTAGCTCTGCTTCATTTCTGTTCGCTGACGACTCAGAAGCACTTCTTCTTTTCGAAAACAGCATTCGCCCGGTTCTGTCGGACACCTGTTTCCGTTGTCACGGAGATCCGAAGGTCTCTGGAGGCTTCCGTGTGGATTCCCGCGATGCACTTCTGCAGGGGGGAGAATCCGGCGCCGCAGTCGTTCCCGGAAATCCCGAGGAAAGTCTGCTGCTTCAGGCACTCCGTCGGTCGGATGATGTCTCCGCGATGCCTCCTGAGAAGGATCAGGCTCTGAGACCGGATCAGATCAGAGCCTTCGAGGAATGGATTCGACTGGGAGCTCCCTGGCCGGAATCAACCGCGGAGTTTGAATCACAAAAGCACTGGGCTTTTCTTCCGCTTCAGGAATCACCCGTTCCTGAAGCGACGCCGTCACATGCATTCGAAAATCCGATCGACGCATTCGTGGCGGCTCGACAGCAATCGGCCGGACGCACGATGACTGCGGAGGCAGATCGACGCACGCTGATCCGTCGAGCAACTTTTGACCTGACAGGGCTGCCTCCGTCCCCGGAAGACGTTGACGCTTTCGTGAATGATAAGCACCCGGATGCGTGGCTCCGCGTAATCAATCGCCTTCTGGATTCGCGACCGTACGGAGAGCACTGGGGACGACACTGGCTGGATGTGGTTCGATACGCCGACACTGCGGGAGAAACGGCAGATTACCCGGTGCCTCTGGCCTGGAAGTATCGAAATTACGTGATCGATGCTTTCAACGACGATCTTCCTTACGATCAGTTTCTGAGAGAACAGATTGCCGGTGATATTCTTGCCCGAAGATCCCCCGACGCTGTCGCTCAACAGTTGCGTCAGTCCCGCGGAACATTGTCTGACGCGGCTGCAGGTCAGACTGTGTCGCTGGCGGTTGCGCAGAGCGAATCTGGCGAACGGGAATCTGCCGAGCGCGACTATGCGAGTCAGGTCACTGCGACGGGTTACCTCGCCATTTCGCGACGCTTTGGCTTTGATTCCGAGAACTATCATCATCTGACGATTCAGGACACGATCGATACTCTGGGCCAGTCCGTACTGGGGCTCAGCATCGGATGTGCTCGTTGTCATGACCATAAATTCGACGATATCTCGATGGCCGATTATTACGGGCTTTACGGCATCTTCGACAGCACTCGTTACGCCTTTCCAGGATCCGAACAGAAACAAAAGTTTCGATCGATGGTTCCACTGGTGCCACCCGATCAGTCAATTCCTGTCTGGCGTGAATTTGATCGCCGCGTGGCCAGTCTGGTTCAGCAGCTTGACCGACAGAAACAGCCCGTCACCACCGCCATTCTGCGATCGCTTCATGATATGGATGGAGATTTCGAAATGCAGGCTCCTGCCGCAGGCGGGAGTAACGGTGTGCTTGTGCCGCCGTGGCTGTATGAAGGAAAGATTGCCGTCACCACTGACGCGCAGAGCCCGTTTCGAAATCTTTATGCACGTGGCCGTGTTGGCGCTTCGATTGCCGCAGATTCCGGTGCGTATCGGATTCGACAGTCTCTGCATCCGGAGCATCGTTCCGATGACACCTCGGTGCTTTACGCCAATCTGGACTTTCGGCTTCGGACATCCACAACTGCGGCTACAGGGTTTCATCACTGGACGATTGGCGCAACAAACAGCCCGGCAGCAACAGAGGTGCTGATTGGTGCTGACGGCGTCTATCTCAGATCAGACTCGGAACCAGTCAGAATCGGCGATTCAAAGCTCGGAGAATGGCAGAACATTCAGCTCGTGATCCGTCCTGCTGACCGCACAGTATCGGGACGCATCGGCACTCCTGATTCCCAGACGACGTTTTCAACACTAGCTCTGCCGTCTGCCTGGGCTGGTGTGATCAATGAAACGTCGCTCTGGAGTGGCAGAACTCCGGCTTCCGAGCCCGCTGCGAATGCAGGGATCGACTTTGATCATCTTGGGATTCAAAAAACAGAGATTGCTCCCGTATCCACCACGTTTCCATCGAATGATGACAACGCTGGCGGACCGCCTGTGAATACGGAAGCGCTGAATACAGAACTCGAGCAGCTCGTCGGCGGTGACGAAGACTTCGAAATGCAGCTCACGATGAAGGGGCTGGCCAGTCCCTGGGAAGCCGGGCCGAACAGCGTTGTTAGCGTGTCTTCTGATGTTCAGAGCCCTTTCAGCAACCTGTTTCAGTCTGGGTCTCAGGCGATTCAGATGCCCAACCGCGCAGAATACGATGGGTTCGGCCGACGTCTTAAGCAATTGTGGAAGAAAGATGACACACGTTTTGTCACGGCTTCATGGGATTTCTGCTGCCTGAGTGCAGAGGCCGGTGGTGACGGATCGTGGAGATTCTATCTCGGCCACGGCCCTGGAAATTCGGCAGCAGTTGAGCTCTTTGTGAACGGGAAGGAATTCTTCAGGCGAAGCGGTGAAGCTCGTGAAGTGGTCAGCCCTGTTATCATCGGCAAATGGTATCAGGTGCAGCTGGTCGTCGATCTTCAGCAGGGAACTTATCGAGGTTTTCTGACAGCAGATGTCAGCGACAAGGGTGCAAAGACAACCGGCAAAGCCCCTTCCAGCATCGAATTCTTCGGAAGCACAGCATCCGGCTGGGATGGACAGATCGATTACACATTCATCGACAGTTACGGTCACATTGGCGGAGTACGTCCGGCTCTTGCTGTGGACAATTACACGATTCAGAGGCCTTCTGCCGCGACCTCCGAAGAGCTACCTGTCGAAGCTGCACAACTGCTGACGGAACTCAGACAGAGCCTGACAAACACCTCAGATAAAGCCATCTCGCAGCGACGTGAACGTGCTATTGCGCTTCGCAGCCAGATTGAAACGGCTCGCGAATCGGCTCGAAAGGATGCGGAAACACTGAATCAACTTCTGACGGACGGGCCGTTTGAGATGACCTACGGAATGGCTGAAGGAACACCGCACAATGTTCGCATTCAGCAGCGAGGTGAACCGGATCGACCAGGTGAGGAAGTGCCACGCGGATTTCTGAAGGCTCTCGGCGGTGGATCGCTGAAGAATCCGGATCAGAGCAGTGGCCGACTGGAACTCGCACACTGGCTCACAACCACGGCATCACCTCTTACTGCCCGCGTCATGGCGAATCGCATCTGGCAGTACCATTTTGGTCGCGGAATCGTAAGAACGCCGAATGATTTCGGAGTTCGAGGTCAGTCAGCAACGCATCCGGAACTTCTTGATGCACTGGCGTCTGCGTTGATCCGCAGTGGATGGTCCATCAAATCCATGCATCGAATGATTCTGCAAAGTGCCGTCTGGAAGCAGTCTGCTGCCAATGCGGATCTGCAGGATGCTGCAGCTGCCGACGAACTGTATGTTGGCTTCCGACGAAGGAGACTTACGGCCGAAGAGATTCGCGATTCGATTCTGTTCGTCAGTGGCGAGCTCAACCTGGAAGCCGGAAAGGGCCACCCGTTTCCTTCTCCCGTGAGTTGGGGATTCAGTCAGCATGGTCCGTTCATTGCGGTTTATGATCACAATCATCGCAGTGTCTACCTGATGTCGCAGCGTCTGAAACGGCATCCATTTCTGGCACTCTTTGACGGACCAGACCCGAACTCCACAACACCTGACAGACTGGGTACCACCGTTCCGACTCAGGCACTGTTCTTCATGAACGATCCGCTCGTGCATCGAACGAGTGACGCCTGGGCGGGAAGACTGCAGAGTTCCGGTACACCAATCGACGATCAGATTCGGCTGGCAGTTCAGACGGCTCTTGGACGGCCGGCGGAAGAAGACGAAGTCCGGCAGGCGAAGTTGTTTCTGGATGAATACAGTCAGCTGGCAGACTCCCGGCAAACCACAACAGATCAGCGGCATTCGATGGCGGCCTTCCTCCGAACGATCATCGGCAGCAACGAGTTTCTGCACATCGACTGAATCAGTCCTGAATGAGACAAGATAAGAGTTACCATGAATCACCAACGATCCGAATGCCAGAAGTCGTGTCAGCAGGACACAGTGTCCTGTCTTCCTGAATCCGCATCCTGTGGCATGTCTGGTTCGATGCCCGGACGTCGACAGGCACTGCGATCCCTTGTTGCCGGATCGGCACTCTTTCCCGGCATTGTGTCGCAGCTGCTCGCGGAGCAGGAATCTGACACACCATCAGATCCGCTCGCCCCGAGGCCCTCCCATTTCCCAGCTCGGGCAAAGAGAGTCATCTTTCTCTACATGAGTGGTGGTGTTTCGCATATTGATTCGTGGGACCACAAGCCGAAGCTGTTCGCTGACGCCGGAAGAACTATTCCGGTCACTGAATTTCAGGGACGCAAAGGGGACTTTCAGATGTTCCTGAAGCGTCCCCAGTGGGAGTTTCAGAAACATGGTGAATGCGGTACAGAGGTCAGCAGCCTGTTCCCTCACATGGCGGAATGCGTGGATGACCTGTGCGTCATCCGTTCCATGAAATCGGATCACACAAATCACTATGAGGCCACTCTGGGAATTCACACGGGGTCGTTTACATTTGCGCGTCCGAGCATCGGATCCTGGGTCAGTTACGGACTGGGGACTCTGAATCGCAACCTCCCTTCGTTTGTCGTGATTGCACCTCATTCGCCATATGCCGGCGGGCAGGTCTGGGGAAGCGACTTTCTCCCGGGGGCCCACCAGGGAACACTTGTTGTGCCGGGACCGGAACCAGTCGCCAACATTGCTCGACGAACGCCAACCAGTCGCCTTCAGGAACTGGAACTGGCTGCGATGGCGCGGATGAACGAACGCCATCTTCGAACACGTTCACAGGACCCGCTGCTGCAGGCTCGCATTCGCTCCTTTGAAACAGCGTTCGGAATGCAGTCTGAAATGCCGGAGGTATTCGATCTGTCGCAGGAAGATGATGCCACACTGGAAATGTATGGACTCAAGCGTGGCAGCACGGATGGTTTTGCATGGCAGTGCCTGGTGGCGCGACGACTCGCAGAACGGGGAGTCCGTTTCGTGGAACTGATAGATGTCGGATCGTCACGCAACTGGGATGCTCACGGCGACATGCTCACTCACGCACCGCTGGCAAAGAACGTCGATCAGCCGGTTGCCGGTCTGCTGAAAGATCTGAAGCGTCGCGGAATGCTGGAAGACACTCTGGTGGTCTGGACGACAGAATTTGGTCGTACGCCGTTCAATTCTGCTGCGGGTGCAGCCGGGCGTGAACATCATCACTGGGTGTTCTCGTCCTGGCTGGCCGGCGCCGGTGTTCGACCGGGCATGACCTGGGGTGAATCCGACGAATATGGAATCGATGTCGGACGGGACGTCGTCCATGTGCATGATTTCCATGCCACCATCCTTCACCTGATGGGCCTCAACCACGAAAAGCTGACCTGGCGTCAGAGCGGCCGAGACTATCGTCTGACCGACGTCGCCGGAAAGATCGTCGACGGGATACTGACCTGAACAATCACAGAAGCGGACTTTATTGCTGCAGTTCAGCACTGTGATAGCTCAGCATCATGAGAGGTGCAATTGTCGCGCGGTGCTGGGACGTAACGACAATGATTCAATTCGTGGCGGTTGCTGTCGGAGACTTGCTGGCGGTGTGAACCCCGAAATCTGACACCTGCCGTCGAAACTGAGCGAGGTCGGGAGACAACAGCCACTGGCTGGCACCTGTGATGTTCTGGCACCCATGATATCATGGCACCAATGATGTCATGTTCAATTCGTGTAATTCGAGCTATTCGTGGTTGAATGGACAACCACGAATCATGCGAATTGCGCGAATCCACTCAGCAAATTGCAAATCGAATTACTCTAACTGGACAGCGTCATGTCCTGACGGCAACCCTGAGATTCCGGCTCAGCGGTCCGTCAGACCTCAGGGTAGTTCGGTCAGGAGACCGGCTACAACATACAGATCAGCCACCCTTATTGTGCACGAGTCTTCGTTGTGCACGGCTCTCACGCCCCCGAACTGGTGGGTTCTCAATGACGCTGCCGCAGACGACACATTGGCAGGCGGACTGGGTGCGGACTGGTTCTTCAAGGCAATCGACGACAGGATCACGGATCTGTTCAATAACTTCGCCGGTGAGCTGACGGACGTCCTCTGAGAGACAGGGCAGCAGTCTTTCGAAGATTCTGATTGATCGTTGGAAGGGACATCGCAAAAAACTTCATGGTCTGGAACACGAACCCGTTGGCTTCACGATCAGAATGAACCTTCGGGAATAAGACCACAGCCTGTTTCCAGACAACAGAATCTTTCGCTCCTTATTTCTGGTGTGGAGGGCCGTGGGCGTTTTCCATGAACGCCGGTTTTGTGAAATTGAGGTGCACGGAAAGCCAGGACCCAATCGCCACAATCGTTAAAGTTGCTCCGTTTTGCCAGGCGAAAACAGGTGCAGGATGGTCCAGTGCGACAGTCTTCGAAAGGGCCAGCCTTGGGTGCGTGGTTGGCTGTGGCTCGAAGGGAATCGCTGCTCGGATACACTCAAACTACCTCCTGCATGATGAATGCTGATGCTGTGGCTCGAAGGGAATCGCTGCTCGGATACACTATTCAACTCCTCACATCGATTGACCATGAAGCTGTGGCTCGAAGGGAATCGCTGCTCGGATACACTTTCGCTGTTTGGTCCTGCTGGCCTGCGTTTGCTGTGGCTCGAAGGGAATCGCTGCTCGGATACACTACTGCCGCAATCTACGAGTCTGGGGCGTCGCTGTGGCTCGAAGGGAATCGCTGCTCGGATACACTTGCAGGTCTCCTGACAGCAGTTCCTGCAACGCTGTGGCTCGAAGGGAATCGCTGCTCGGATACACTGCAAGGTTCCTTACCTGATCCTCAGCGGACGCTGTGGCTCGAAGGGAATCGCTGCTCGGATACACTGTCCTTGAGTTCAGCCGCTAACGGCTTTCGCTGTGGCTCGAAGGGAATCGCTGCTCGGATACACTAAAGGTTTGTCGCTTCCAATGCAGTGAATGGCTGTGGCTCGAAGGGAATCGCTGCTCGGATACACTCGGAGACTGCATCGACTCGCAGGCGACGAGGCTGTGGCTCGAAGGGAATCGCTGCTCGGATACACTTGCGGCCGCTTCCACGACGCTTCCTGCTGCGCTGTGGCTCGAAGGGAATCGCTGCTCGGATACACTGTCGCGAAACTGGCATCATTTGCAGTGAGGGCTGTGGCTCGAAGGGAATCGCTGCTCGGATACACTGTGATTATCCGGGACTGGCCGGCCCCCGTGGCTGTGGCTCGAAGGGAATCGCTGCTCGGATACACTTCGTCTGTCCTCGACCTTAGCGCTTTTTTTGCTGTGGCTCGAAGGGAATCGCTGCTCGGATACACTTCATTCGTCGCTGTGTTCTGCTTTATTCGGCTGTGGCTCGAAGGGAATCGCTGCTCGGATACACTGAGGCTGATTCGCCAGCCTCTCGCACTCGCGCTGTGGCTCGAAGGGAATCGCTGCTCGGATACACTCAAGGATGTGCGGGGCAGATACTTTGATCAGCTGTGGCTCGAAGGGAATCGCTGCTCGGATACACTACCTCGGCCGCAAGCTCCTTTCAAATAACGACTTGCGGCTGATCGAGCATCTAGAAAAGCTCCAGTTGCGATGGTGCACGTTCGTTTTCCTGACGGTTTCTTCCAACGTAGGACTCCATCTTCTCAAATTGACGATCGGTAATCATCATCAGTCGCACATGTCCGTCCGGCGGCAGCCTGGCGACGATTTTCTTTCGTTGCGTCTCGGCGGTGGCTTCGGATTCACAACACCGCGCGTAGACCGAGTACTGAAGCTGACTGAAACCGTTGTCCAGCAGTAATCCACGAAACTGAGCATATCGACGCCGTGCTGCTTTGTCATCGACAGGCAGATCGAACATTGCCATCAACCACATGGTTTTGTATCCGGAAAGAGTCAATTCACTGCGGGGCATCGATGAACTCCTCGGGAAACTCAAGCTCGACATCCATGTCCGTCATGGCGCGACGAAGCGACTGGGCCGCAAGTGTCAGAGCATCAAACAGAGTTCGCTGCGTATCGTTGACTCCCAGCCAGCTTGTCAGACTTTGCAAAATCTGTCCGCGAGTCTCTGACGTCATGTCAGGAACCTTCCGACCGCCAATCGACAGGCGATAAACAGCTCGATCGACACACGGGCGGAATGGTTCCATCAGGTCATCCGCGAGACACCACGAATTGTATTTATTGTGATGATGCAGTCCGACAGAGGGATGGAGGCCGGAGGCGCACACGGCACGGGCCATTGCAGCTCGCAGAATGGCATAACCGTAATTCAGCATGGCATTCACATCTTCGGCACCTCGGTCGCGGCGGAATTCGTTCCCGAAAAGCGCAGGCCAGTAACGTCGTGCCGCACGTGCTTCCACGTTGGAAGGGTCACCCGATCGAACCTGTCCGATGAGCGGTGTCAGTCCATAATCACAGCCAGTCTGTTCGACCAGGAGCATGGCCTGCATGGCGATTTTACTCTGGACCACCTGCTGCCAGAGTCGCTTTCGCCGAGGCAGCGGTAGTTCGAACTGCAGATGGAAGCGGGCGGTTTGCGTGGAATGCGTGTCCAGTGGCAGGAGCATGCCGTTGGGCATTCGTTTCTCATCGCACGTAACAAAAGCGCCGCCGTTCCCGACGAGATCGCTCAGCACCGCCTGCGTGTAGCTGACCTGCGGATGTGCGACAACCAGAACGGCAATGTCTTCAAGCGGAACGGAATAAGCGTTACCTTCGGGCGGCTGAATCACCAGTTGTCGACGTTCGACACGCAGTCGCGCCGGTTGCTGGCTGATTTCCAGAATTCGATTTCGCATCAACCGTCACCTGAAGCTGTGACCGATTGACGTCCGGTGTCGAGAAAGACAACGCCGCCCGTGCAGGGCTAGGATGTTCTCTGCTGGTCGTCATTGCAATTAAAAAACATCAAAGAATTTACCGATCTTTGGCAGTACCGAGCGGCGTCACAGCGATCTGTCGCAGATTCCTACTCCGGAGTTTCGAGACAGTTCGAATTCGATTCCATTCCGTTCGATCTGCCTGTCCGACGCTGGAACGCGTGTGCTCGCAAAGCATGATCTCATCAGACGAGATGCTCTGGACACGGTATATGCACCGCGTTCCCTCCGCGCCATCTAACTCCACCATATCGTTCTTCACCAAAGCAAACTGGAATCGAAGTGATTCGCCCGCCTTCAGTTTGAATGGCGGCTCCGCCATATCGCGGATTTCATCCGCCGCACGTGGCATCAGAATGCGTTCCGGTGGGTTGCTGTTGTTGTCATCTGATTCTGCCCCCGTCCGTCGCCCGCGACCGCCGCCATTCGCACTCAGTCGCAGATGAGCGTCGAGGCGAGTGATAATCTCATGCTCCCAGCGAATCTCTTTGCCGTCCTTATCGTGGATTGCGTAGATCATCGTGGCATAGTTCGAATCCTTACCGCTAGCGACTTGCCGCTGCCGCGCCCCTTTCCCCACTGCTCGTGGCTTTGTATCCGTGACCAGCCGGACCTTGAAGATGGGGCTGCCCAAAGTCGACTCGCCTTTCTTCAGTCGCTTTGCCGATGCCGGAAGACGCGGAAAATTGTCGATCTTCGAGAGATCGCTCCACATCCTGGCGGGAGTTTTGTCGGCTTTCGTTGTCGCCAGAGCACAAAGCTCTTCGTACTTTTGCTGAACTGCGGCACGAACGTTTGGGTCTGCGATCGCTTCGCTAAGGATGTCCTTTTCTGTCAGCTTATCCAGGGATTTACGAACGCGATATTGGACCACAGGGGGCTTGGGTCTCGATGCTTTGCCTTTACCGCCTGCGTTCACCGCGGTCGGTGGCTTTTCGTGCTTGACGAACGCTTTCGAATAGTTTGTTTCCGCGTGCAATGGCCCCGCGATGCGACGTGTGGGACGATGCGAGACGATGATCTGATGGATCGACCGCTGCACCGTTTCCACAAAGTTGCCCCAAGGTGTCTTCTTAGGCATTTCCTGGAGGAACCTGTTAAAACGTTCGCCCGCCAGAAATTTTTTCTTCGCAAGGTCAGCAGCAAGGTTGATCGTCTTCTGTGTCGCCAGTGCGATGCAGACGGCATCCACGGCATGGTGACGATTGTCGCGACGATCCTTATCGTCTGTGTCACTCAGAATAGAATTCAGCCCCCAGCCCGTTCGCAGAATCCACGTCAGATTGCCGGTTGGTGTAACGATACGCTGATGACCGTCCGCATCGCTGCGACCGCCATACAATGTGCCAAGGAAGTCTGCGGCCAACCGAGCGTTGTACCGAGTGTCGTTCAGTTGACGCGCGACGAAATCTTCTGAAACGTCTTCTTGCTGAAACCGCTTCAGCTTACCGCCAGCTGCTGAGCCGTTGAAGCGTTTGACTCGCGCGATTACCGCATCGAAGTCTTCTCCGCTCAGAACTTCTGATGGCAGTCGATTCTTCTTTCGATTCCGGTTGAAGTCATGGTCGCACAACGTTTTGTTGGCGAATGAATCATCGAGATATTGCCGAGGAAAGATGTGTTCGACATCGAAGTGTTCCAGCGTTCGTGGCGTGATCGATTTGCCCGTGTACGCACATTCCCAGTTGCACTCATCCGCAAGCAGCCACTTGTCGATTTGATCTCGTCGGGGATTGCTGACGCCCAGCTCTTTGAGAATCCTCATTGCCGCCTTGTCACGGAGTCTTCGCTGGTCTTCGTTCTTCTTCCAGATCTCCTGACGCTCTTTGCGTGATCGTTTCAGGTCGCGAGCCAGTTCAATGTGAATCTGCTCGGGCTTACCGTATTCGCGCACGATCGCGTTCACGACCTTGCGAACTTCGGTCAACGCACGAATGACGGCCGGGTTGCGTACATCGTCATTCCACTCGCTCAAGGGAGGAAGCAGGCCCCTTGGCTCAGCCGCTTTGAAGGAATCCGGATAGATCTTTTTTCGGGCTTCGCCGTAGCTGAGGGCGTTTCGCAGTTCAGGCAACAGTTTGCGGATGGCCATTCTGGACAGTCCGCCGAATCCTTCCTCCAGTGTGACGCGACTGAGTCCTTCGGCAGCCTCCGGAGAAAGTTGCCACTTGCGAATGGCCAGTTTCTTCAGGCTGTCCGGGTTGCTGATGTAAAGAACCTGCAGGATGAGTTGCTCGCGTTCTGAATCGGTGAGCTCATTCCAGCGATCACCAAAGATGGGGCGAAGTTTCGCGGCGGTGCGGTTCCCGATCAGCTTCTTATCGTCGTCTTCGTCTGCATCATCGTTGGCGTCCCCCGCGTCCTGAAACGGTGTCAGAGAAAAGCCAGTTCCTTTCGGAAGATCGAGCAGCGATTCGACCGAAGTTGAAGAGCGAGTTTTGGACCTTCGAGTCGGCGCCTTCAACAACAGATCGCCGTGAATTTGCAGATGATCGATGAGAACCTTTCGTTGCTCATCGCTGATTGGTTGCGATGGCTGTCCAGGCAATACGATTCGTAGATGGTTGACCGTTTGGAGCAGTCGGAATTCCTGAAACTCGAGCATGGCAATGGTACAGCGACGGCGACCACGTCCTTGTTTGTCTTTCTCAAGCGTACATCGTCCGACGAGATGCTTCTGAGACTTCAAGGGCCGTTGGTGGAACAGCGCCTTTTCGATGCGTCTCCAGTCACCCATTTGAATGGATGTGCCGAATCGCAACTGCGCATCGCGTAGGGCAATGAATTCGTCGTAGTACATCTTTCGCGATGTGTAGTGTTTGCGAATTCGACCACGTGTTGGTGACGCTGAATCTTCGCTCTTCAAAACAAATCTACCATTGACCTGACCGAACTCATCCCTCACCGTCTGAGCGAGCGTTCGCTGGGTGCTGGGGGTTTCAGGATCCACGTAGCGAGCGCGATCGAGGGTTGAAATCCCTGCGGCGACTTTTCCAGATTCTTCGTCGTCCACGATATCAGTCTTGCGATTCGCCTTGTAACCGCGTCGCTGCCCGAGGTGATACAGAGCACGGCCCAGCTCGTGCGGTTCGAGTAACTGATCCAGCGCTGCGGCTCGCAGCAGGTATGGCATTTTCTGATGAGCGTCAATGTCTCCTTCCGGGCACCATTTCACCGTGAGCGACTCGTCGAGCGATTTGAGAGCCGCGTCGCGCACGTCTGGCTCGCGGCTCTCAGTCTTCGGCAGGTGACCGAGTCTCTGTAGCAGTCCAAACAACTTCGACTTGCGATACTGACGTCGCCACGTCTGTCGACGCGTCTGTCGGGCCTGGCGTCGTTCTGCTCCGCGTGAACTGTCTTTGCCCTGCTCAATGGAGCCATCGACCCCAGCATCGAACAT
Source organism: Planctomyces sp. (assembly GCA_046345315.1). Taxonomy (GTDB): domain Bacteria; phylum Planctomycetota; class Planctomycetia; order Planctomycetales; family Planctomycetaceae; genus F1-80-MAGs062. The sequence goes on along the minus strand of JBKDKA010000232.1, from coordinate 18,108 downwards.
CCGAACGCCCGAAGCCATTATTCCCACAGGTTCGGCATTGTACCACTGCACTTTGGGCTGAAGTTCCAGCACTGCCCAGCCGAGTGAGTTGGCCCCAAGGTCCAGTCCAAGTCGATAACGCATGCCCTTCGTCCTTTCATCACACCCGGGAACCAACTCATTCACCTCTAAGGAATTCATGGTGCGGACTGTTGCATGTGATTGCAAGGGTAAGTACCATCTTTATCAGTGTATCCGAGCGGCGATTGCCTCCTGTCATAGTAAGGCTTTTTTCGCGTACGGTTCAATCCGTAGGCTGGTCTCATCGCAGACCAGCCTTTTTTTGTCCGGATCTCTGCGCACTCAGTAGCTGCGGACACGACAGGTCCCTCCGAATCCGACGATCGCTCAGGTGGTAGACGTGATCCCGGTCACGTTCGGGCGCGCGGATCTCAAACGGATAAGGAACGGACCGATGGCAGTTCATGGACGCGAAGCCTCACTGCGGTTAGCTGTCTCCGCTGATGCGTAACGCAATGGCAGAGCACACCGATTGAGTCAACACCAGGCTCGCTTGGTGGACCATCCGTCTTTTCAGGGATTCGATCGATTCCGGCAGTGCGATCTCCAACTTCGCCGTTGAGTCGAATTACGGTCATTTGCCAGAAAGTGTGGCGGCAACGGACGTCTGTTGAGGTGCTGATGCGAAAGCCGGTCATCACTTCGTCATGCCGGTCATCACGCTGCCCATGATGCGAGTTCTTATCCAGCGAGGAAGTGCTGCCAGGCTGTAGCCGAGCAGTTTCGACAGGCCGCCAGGAAGCACAGTCGATCGTCGTCCAAGCGCAGCGACAGTCTGCTGCGCAACGGTGTCCGCAGACATCGCTGAGCCCATCTTCATGCGAGCTCGTTCGGCGAAGCCCGTGCTGGTTGGCCCCGGTGCTGATGCAAGTACATCAATTCCGTGAGACCTCAGCTCAAGACTGAGTCCGTCTGCCAGTGCCTGCACATAGGATTTCGTCGCGGCATAATGCGAGGCAAAGGGAGCTCCCTGAAACGCCACGATCGAACTCAGCAGGATAACACCGCCTCCACCTCGCTTTGCAAAACGATTGGCGAAAGCATGCGTCTGCAACATCAAAGCTCGACAATTCACATCCAGCATCGCCGTCTCCTCCTCGATCGAGGCATCAAGAAATGGACCAGACGTACCGAATCCGGCGGACACAACCAACAGCCCCACGTCAAGCTGTTCGGTGGCGGAGAGAATGGCCTGAGTTCCATCAGAATGTGATAAGTCGACATCAACGATGAGCGTTTTCACCGAAAACCGGGACTCGACATCTTCGGCAACACGCTCCAGTGCAACGCGGTTGCGTGCCACAAGCACAAGATTCAATGATTTCTCTGCCAGCACTGCAACAATCGCTCGACCGATGCCTGAGGAAGCACCGGTCACAACCGCCCACGGGCCATAGCGATCACAAAACGAACTCTTGTGAAACATATCTCGTCAACTGATTCAAGACTCATCGCCAACCCACTTGCACATTGCAAGCATTCATGTGCTTGCATTATGCAAGTATCCGTAATGCCGTCAAGTCTGATTCGTTCTGGAAGAGAATGGGGCGTGAAATCAGCAATACGCTGCGCTCGTCCGGTCGCATGCACGTTCGATATCCTCTGCGACAAGTGGGCTCTGCCTGTTATTCGCTGTGCTATGCCGGGAAGACCCCACTTCAAAGACTTCGCTGCGCCTTTGGCAGATATCGCCACGAATCTCATTTGCCGATCGGCTCAACATACTGATTAAGAACGCCTGACAAAACCGGGACTAACTCCCGGACAAACCTGGAAAAGCTCACAAAAATGGCGGAGAAGGATGCCTGTCCCGGTTTTGTTTGAGCCTCTTATTTCCCCGGCAGCATTTTGAAGACGGCGTCGAGAAACCGCAGAATCGGGCTGGAGAAAAGTGCTGAGCCCTGCCTATGGGAGTGACTCGCGGGAGCGAGCACGGAGAGCCACAAACTCTCAGACACCGATCATGCTGACGACTGAGGTGCAGTGTCTCGTTCGGCCCGCTCCGGGAAGGTCACCACGTCGCGCGGCATAAAGCGAGTTCGTTGCCCGTCGTTAACTGGCAGACGAGTCAGCGGAGCTGTCGAGCACCTCGCGAACCCGTCGGGCGAGCGTCAGAGGCGTGAACGGCTTCTGAATGAACCAGTCTCGTGAAGACTCCACCCCGGACCGAACGACGGCGTCGTCCGTGTACCCGCTCATGTACAAAACACGCAGCCCGGGCCGCTGGCCGCGAACGACCTCGGCCAGAGCTCGCCCACCGAAATCCGGCATAACCACGTCGGTCAACAGCAGGTGGATCGGCCCCGGATACTCGGACACAATACTCACGGCCTTGGCACCGGAATCCGCGACAATGACCTTGTATCCCTGGATCTCGAGGATCGTGCTGGCAACGTTGCTGACACCGTCTTCGTCCTCAGCGATGAGGATGGTTTCGGTGCCGCGAGGCGCGACTGTGAGGACGGCCGACTTCGGACCGGTTGGAACTTCCCGGACTGCCGGGAGCACCATGCAGAACGTGGTGCCGCGCCCCGTTTCGCTCTCAACCACGATCGCCCCGCCGGCCTGGCGGATAATCCCGTACACAGTCGCCAGGCCCAGGCCGGTGCCCTTGCCCGGCCCCTTGGTGGTGAAGAAAGGTTCGAAGATTCGGGCCTTGACCTCCGGCGGCATGCCGTTGCCGGTGTCAGTCACACTCACGCGCACGAACGGACCGCGAATGATCTCCCCCGACTCACTCAGAAGCTCCTCGGCCACATCCACCGCTTCAGTCGTGATCGACAACCGACCCCCGGCGGGCATCGCGTCCCTTGCGTTCACGGCCAGGTTCATGAAGACCTGTTCGAGTTGCCCGGGGTCGATCTTCACGGGGGGAACCGGGGCCAGAGTCGTTTCCAGCCGCACGTCTTCTCCAATGAGTCGGCGAAGCATACGTGTGGCCGAATCGATGACGTGATTGATATCCAGAATTTTCGGTTCAATGATCGCCTTGCGACTGAACGCCAGCAGCTGGGAGGTGAGTTCCGTCGCCCGCTGGCCAGCGTCCAGCACCTGAGTCAACGCATCCCGACGGGAGTCGGTCGCAGCCATCCCGTCGAGTAGAATTTCGGTATAGCCGTTGATTACCGTGAGCAGGTTGTTGAAGTCGTGCGCCACCACGCTCGCGAGTTGCCCAACGGCCTCCATTTTTTGCGCCTGGTGGAACAGTTCGGCAAGCCGTTTTTCCTCGGTCACGTCCCGAGTGATACCGTAGATTACCTGGTTCTCCGGCACCGGAATGGCGTTCCAGGAGAACCACCGGTACGACCCATCACGGCAGAGGTACCGATTTTCGTACCCGCGCACAGTCTCTCTGCGGAGGATTTGCTGCACAACCACCTCCAGGCCGGCCCGGTCGTCAGGGTGCACGAGCTCAGCGTAAGGTTTCGAGAGCAGTTCCTCGTCCGTCCAGCCCAGGAGCCGAGACCAGACCGGGTTCACCTGCTTAAAGTATCCATCGAACCCAGCGACACAAAGCGGGTCCGGGGCGTACAGCCACAATCGTTCGAACTCCTGCTGAGCGGCAACGAGTTCAGTAATGTCCCTGAGAATTCCGCAGATGGCATAGGGCGTGCCGTCGGTGTCTCGCAGCAGGGTATTGGTTGCCAGCACCACTGCCTCCCGGCCAGCCGGCAGCCAGCATGTGAGCCGTTCTTCGACCGGCTGTTGCGCAGCGAGTACGGTCTGGTCGCAGTGTTCACAAAGATCAGCGAGGTTCCTCGGGAAAAGTTCTCGTGAGTATTTTCCAATCCAATCCTCTTTCGCCACCCCGAAAAACCTTGCTGCAGCTTCGTTGACGAACAAGTAGCGGCCGTTGAGATCCTTGACATAGATCGCAGACGGGGCGGAGTCGAAAACCGCTCGGAACCGCTCCTCGCTCTCGCGGATGGCGTTTCCGGCGTGCTCTCGCTCAATCGCCACTCCGGCCAGATGAGCCGCCTCGATGATCCGGGCCGATTCACCGACGGCCGAAGAATCCTCTGCCTGACCCGTCAGGACGGCCCGTCTCACCAGTTCCTCCGCCCCTGAGAGAATCGCGTACGTCAGCCGGTCGAAGTCGCCGGAACTTCGGTTGTAGAGAGCGAACGTGCCGATGACTTCCCCTTTTTCGTGCCCGGGCACATTGCCACTCGACAGGATCGGAACCGAGACACACGACCTGAGCCCGTGCCGCAGTGCGACGTCTCGGTAGTCTTCCCAGAGCGGGTCAGTGGCGATGTTCGTAACGGTGACGGTGGCCTTCCGGAAAGCAGCGGTCCCGCAGGATCCGGACTTCGGCCCGACGGGCACACCGTCGACCGCCCGGTTGTACTCCGCAGGAAGCGAATGCCCGGCTCCGGACCGCAGTCGCCCGGTGACCCTGTCCAGAATCAATATCGAGCACAGTGACCCCGGCAGTTGCTCCTCGACAAGACGAACGACCTCTTCCAGTATTCTGTGCAGGTTCGCCCCGGCAGCGATCAGTTCGAGAATCTGGTTGTAAGCCGTCAAGGCCCATTCTGAACGCTTCCGCGCGGTGATGTCCTGAACCGTTCCGACGACACTCACAACTTCGCCCGTCGGAGCGCACTCGACCTGAGCAACGTTGGCCAGCCAGCCGATATCGCCGCCCGGCCGAATCACTCGGAACTCGCCAGTGAACGGCATTCGCCGCTCCAGCGCTGCGTTGAACCGAGCCTGCATCACCGGTACGTCGTCCGGGTGGACGAGACGATTCCAGGCTTCCATGGTTCCATCGAACTCGGCCACGCCCACGATCCTGTACACCTCGGGCGACCAGTGGATTCGCCCACTCTTCATGTCGAGCGTCCACACTCCCATCTGCGCCGCTCTCAGGGCCATTTCCGTCTGCCGGTTCTGTGCGGCCATCGCCAGTTCCGCCTGTTTACGGGCGGTGATGTCATAATGAGCAACCACCACCCCTCCGTCCTGGGTCGAGAGTGGAGTCACATGCATGGCAAACCAGCGAGTTTCCGTCGGTGAGTCGCAGGGATACTCCAAGACGAAGTACGAACGTTTTCCACGCAACACGTCTTCGATCCCGTCCGCAGCCGGTTCCGCTTCGTCAGCCTTCTCGCCGGTACACATACGACAAAGATGCACGTAGTCAGTCCCGACGCCAGTCGACGGCGAAGGAACGCCGCCCGCTGTGTTTTCCGACGCGAACCGCTCCCATGCGTGGTTCACTTCGCGAATCCGCCCGTTCAGATCGAGCACAGCGACATGGGCGGACATGGAATTGAGGATGTCAGCCGCGTACCGGTCGTGCCGGTCACGCTCAATCCTTGCCCCTTGGTCGGATGAAATCGGCCGCGACACGCCAAGGACTCCCGTGATCGTCCCGCAGGCATCGCGAACCGGGTGGACGTGGGCTTCGATCCACACCCGACTCCCGTCCTTACGATAGTCCTGAAACTCCCCGTCCCACTCCCCCCCGGCCGCGAGCTGCTTCAGGTGTTCGCTGATCTCTGCCCGAGCACTTAACGGGAATCGCTCAACGAGCGGCCGCCCAATCATGTCGGCGGCAGTCCACCCGAAGAGCTTTGTGGCGGAGTCGTTCCAGCCACGGACCACACCCGAAGGGTCGGTCAGCACGGCGGCATCCGGGAGGGCCTGAAGGAATTGAGTGTGAGGCATGGGCGAGAATTCGTTCGAGGAGGCTCCGTGTCGCGCCAACTGATCGATGCGCCAGTAAAATGTAGTTGAAAACGTACCAGCGTCCAGCCGCTCACAATGTGCCGGATCACCCCTATGGCCGAATGAACAAAGACTCAGATTATGATCTGAGTTGTCTGCTCCCTAAAAGTTGGTCGATGTGAATATGAGAGTCCAGAGCCTCGTGCAGAGGCGTGAGGATTTCCGAATGAGCACGAGACGTAGGCGTCATCGTCAGGAGTTGAGCAGTCACGGAACCTTGTCGTTCTCGGGACTCCTGACCCCGCACTGGCTGGCACGCATGATTTCATGTTCGATTCGAATGATTCGAGTAATTCGTGGTTGAGTAGCGGACCACGAATTGCACGAATCGACGACGTGAATCGCGATTCGCACCGTTCTAACTGGGCAGCACCATGTTCTGACGGAAACCCTGAGTTTCAGGTTCAGCGGTCTGTCAGACTCCGAATGGCTCGGTCAGGAGACCGGCCACTACAGCCAGCTCGGTCGGGAGACCGGCCACAACAGCGAGATCGGCCACAACAGGGAAGTACGAGTGGCTTCGTTGTGCGAGTGCTTCCGGACCCCGCACACTGGGATCTCAACGATGCAGCGCAGTCAACACACAGACAGGCGGACTCGGTGCGGACTGGTTCTTCGAAGCAATCAACGACACCTCAGCATCTCGAAGCTTCGCCACAATCTGCTCAAGGCTACGACGTTTACGCCTGGTGCTCATTGGAGAGTCCTCGCACCTCGATTTGAGGCATTAGACTCTCATACCACATGCACCAACGACTGGAGAGCAGACTATTCTGAGCAGTCCATAGATAATGAGCCACACGTCCGACGTTCGTCGCCAGGTCCACAGCATGCTATGCTTACGACAAAATTTCCTTCACAACTCGAGCAGCTTCCACCCCGGTCAGCTTTTCGTGAAGCCCGTTCCGTGTGTAATAAAGGTCTTCGTAATTCAGCCCCAGAAGATGCAGGATTGTGGCATGCCAGTCAGACACACTGACTTTGTTCTCTACTGCCATCAGACCAATCTCATCGGTCGATCCATGAATCGTCCCCGGCTTGATACCGGCTCCAGCCATCCAGCAGGAAAAGGCGTTCTTGTTGTGGTCACGACCAGAGGTCACTTCTTCGGCACCACCACGCAGCTGAGCAATTGGCAGACGTCCGAATTCACCGCCCCAGAGCAGCAGCACGTTGTCGAACAATCCGCGAGCTTTCAGGTCTTTCAGTAAAGCAGCGACCGGCTTGTCTGTTCGGTCACAGGCTTTCTGGATTTCCGGCTGCAGATGATCGTGTGTGTCCCAGATCTGCGAGTTGATGAACAGTTGCACAAATCGGACGCCACGTTCCACCAGTCGTCGCGCGATCAGACATCGCCGTCCGTATGAATCTGTTGTCTTGTCGCCAATTCCGTACATGGCGAGGGTCTCCGCCGTCTCCTGAGACAGATCAAGCGCCTCCGGAGCTGTCATCTGCATTTTCGCCGCAAGCTCATAACTGGCAATCCGAGCATCAAGTTGAGCCTGTCCCGGGCGGCGACTGCGATGAAGCCGATCGATGTTGCCAATGAGATCTCTTTCGGCCTTCGTTATGTCTTCGGGCTGCTCGTAATCTCGGTCGAGATTCAGCACTGGAGTACCGGACGATTTAAATCTGGTCCCCTGATAGATCGGAGGCAGATACCCGGACGCCCAGCTCTGCGTCCCGTTGATGGGCAGTCCCAGCGGATCATCAAGCACCACATACGCCGGCAGATTTTCACTTTCCGATCCGAGCCCATAAGTGACCCACGCGCCCAGAGAAGGATTTCCAGGCAGAGTCCGGCCACTGTGAATATGATAGAGCGCCGGCTCATGGGTCAGATTGACGGTGTGCATCGAGCGAATCATGGCAACCTGATCAACACATTCCGCAAAATGCGGCATCGCACTGGATACCCACATCCCGCTTTGCCCGTGCTGAGCAAACTTGAACGGGGTGCGCATCAGTGCTCCACCCGAACCAGGCGACTCGACTTCCCCTGCGATTTTTTCAAAGTACGACTGACCGTGCATTCGATCCAGTTCCGGCTTTGGATCAAGCAGGTCCATCTGGCTGGGGCCGCCGTTCATGAACAATTGGATGACGGCCTTCGCTCTGGGCTCGAACTGCGGCTTACGCGGTGCCAGATCATAAATCTGTCGAGGGTCGCCCGGTTTGGGGCTGCCGGTCGAATTTTCCGCGAATGTCTCGCGACTCAACAGGGAAGTCAGTGCCGCGCCGTAAAGCCCCGTCGAGATGTGCTCGAAAAAACTGCGACGCCGAATGCCCGCCCCCATAACCTGTGTTCCGCGTTCACGATCAAGCATAGTTAACGATCTCAGTCGACGTAGATGAACTCTGCTGAATTCACAAGAGCATGACACAGATTGACCAACGACCTTCGCACGATCTGTTCATCAGACGAAACACCGGTTTCTGCCGGTAACGATCCATTGCCGATTTCTGCAGTCTGTGTTTTCGTTTGTTGAAGCGATGCCCGCCATTTCTCCTGCATTTCCTGGAAAGAAGCCACCGTCACTTCCAGTTCGGAAGCATCCGGCCGACGTCCCAATGCCACCTCGTAAGCACGCAGGATCAACCGGTCACGATCCGGGCCGACTTCCTGCAGGATACGATCTGCCATGGCCGTCGCCCAGATGTAGACGGTTCTGTTATTCATCAGGTGCAGGGCCTGAGGCGCTACGGTCGCCACAGTTCGTTCAACACAATTGGGCGCCATCTGCGGAAGATCAAAGTCCTCGAGAAGACTCGACGCCATTGAGCGACGCTGCAGCACGTAGATGCTTCTCCGCCAGCCCTTCTCCGTCCCGACAGAGCTGACCAGACCATCTTCGCGACTGTCGACAGTTTCTCCCGGGCCGAACGCTGTGAGATCCAGTTTTCCGGAAACAAACAACAAAGAGTCTCGCAGAGCCTCAGCTTCCAGGCGACGCAGCGGAGACCTGGATAGCAGTCGATTGTCGATGTCGAGTCTCAGGTGATCCGCGTTCACGAGAGAAGACTGGCGATAAGTGCTGGACGTCATCACCAGACGATGAATGGATTTGATGCTCCACCCGTCCTGAATGAATCGCACTGCCAGCCAGTCCAGCAGTTCTGGATGAGTTGGCCGTTGCCCTGCTTTTCCGAAATTGTCGAGACTTTTGACGATACCGTTCGCAAAGTGGTGTTTCCAGATTCGATTGACCATCACCCGCGCGGTCAATGGATTCTCCGGATTCACGAGCCAGCGAGCAAACGCCAGGCGGCGCCCCGTTTTTCCGGCACCTGGCCACGGAGGCTCAACTTCGAATTGATTGTTCGCATTCTTCAGTACTGTCGGTACGTCCGGCTGCACTTCTTTCCCGGGTGTCAGGTAATTTCCTCGCCGGAGAATATACGTCCGTGTCGGTTCGCCACGATCCCAAAGCCCCTGAATATACGGCTCACTCGGATTCTGCCGTTCCTTCAGGTCCTTGAATTTCTTGAAATTCGACCGCACCAGCAAGTCAAAGTTTTCATCTTTTTTCCTGAGCTGATCCATGTCGATCTGAAGCATCGTTTCAAACTTCGAAATCAGGTATTTCTGGACTTCCGTCCGCTTTTCCGCTGCTACCAGAGCAGCTGCACGAACATCAGCCTGAAGGACCAGCGGTAGCTGCGAAAGAGTCTGCTCAAGCTGAGCAGTGACGACCTCGCGACGTCGAGCTTCAAACTGGTTCTGGACGGTTTCAAGTTCGTCCTTCAACTGTTTTTGCTCTGCCTCCCAAAGTTCTTTTTCGCCGGGCCGCATATACTTGAGCCCACGCAGCGGGAACTCGTTCCCGGGCTTGGAAGGACGCAACCAGTCATTTTCGTCATAGGCTCCCTTGAAGATGGCAGCCAGACTGTAGTAGTCACGATGAGAGACAGGATCGAATTTATGGGAATGACACCGTGCACATTTCAGTGTTAACCCCATGACTGACGACGTCAGGATTTCGATCTCCGCAGCAATGACATCCAGGCGATCAGGCACAAAATTTGTCAAACCATTGTAAGTCCCGTCGGGGCCCATTCGCAGGAATCCCGTCGCCACAAGGTTGTCATAGAGCTCCTCCGAAAACTCGGTTGCCTGCTCGTAATCGGCCAGCTCATCGCCGGCAATCTGTTCCAGCAGAAATCGATTGTAAGGCTTATCTGCATTCAGAGATCGGATCACATAATCGCGATATCGATACGCATAGGGACGAACCGGATCGTCCTGATTGACGCCATCGGAATCCGAATATCCTGCCAGATCCAGCCAGAATCGCCCCCACCGTTCACCATAATGCGACGACCCCAGCAGTCGCTCGATCAGTTTCTCGTAGGCGTTCGCATCGCTGTCGTTCACAAACGCTTCCACATCTTCCGGAGTGGGCGGGAGGCCAGTCAGATCGAACGATGCCCTCCGGATCAGAGTTCTGCGATCCGCCTCGGGCGACAGTGTGAGCCCTGCGGTTTCGAGCTTCTCGAGGATGAACGAATCCACCGGATTTCGAACTCGATCGGCTGATCTGACATCGGGCACCTTCTGCTGCTGAGGAGGCTGAAATGCCCAGAATTTTCGATCCTCAGCAGTAATCTCCGACTCACCATCACTGACTTCAGTCTCCGAATCCGGGAGGGCTGACGGCGCACCTGCTTCAATCCATTTCGTGACTGTTTCGACTTCTTTCTTTTCAATGACTTTGACCGACGCACTGGCCAGTCTCCGCAAAGGAGGCATTTCACCGGCGTGAATCTTTTTCAGCAACAGGCTCTCGGCCGGCTTCTCCAGATTAATTGCCGGCCCCGATTTGCCTCCCTTCAACATCGCAGCTCGGGATCGAAGATCCAGTTCGCCTTCCTGAAGCCTGCCGTTGTGGCACACAGTACAACGCAGCATCATGATCTGGGAAACGTCATGCTCAGTCACTGCCGGTTCTGTCACCGAAACTGATTCACGATAATGAGCGCCCAACGCAATCCAGTGCTTGATTGTTTCGACTTCCGAAGCTGTGAGCGGAGTCCCCTCGTCCGGTGGAGGCATGATGCTGTCCTCCACAACCTCCAGCAGCATGCTCTCTTCGGGCTTGCCGGCAACCACTATCGGCCCGGATGAACTGCCTTTGCTGACACCTGCCTGCGTCCTCAGATCCAGCTCGGCCTTCTGAACCTCATCACCGTGACAGATCACGCACTTCGCCTGAAGAATCGGCAGGACATCGTTTTCGAACACTGACTCTGCAGGCACGGAGTCTCGGACTTCTTCGCCCGTTTCACTTCCGGTCGATTCAGCTGCAACGAGGAAAAAACCGCACAAAAGCCATGCGGTTCGAGCGACTGTGCGCAAGAAGACTGTACTGCAATGAAAGCTTAAAATCATGATCGCTCAACAACAATGGCCATCGGAATTCCACTCAGGATGATACAACTGCAGTACACCTTTGTCACCACATTATTTTCTGGCTATAGAGATGTTCACCGTCCCTGGTGGCGGCTTCGGATTTACTGGAAAAACGAGGGGCGCACACAGCGCAGCCGTACCCAAACAATCCCCTGATGAAATGCGACACATTCAAAAAATCGCACTATTCCAATAACACCTTTGAGACCATCAGTTCCGACAATAAGTTTGACCACACTTGCAGCACAACCCTGGAGAAGACTGGTCGAACGAAACAAGTGGTTCTCCGCGAAATGAGATGCGCAGTGATCTGACGGGAGGATCCCGATGAGAGTGAACTCAGCAGGTTAGAACGCACTGAGTCCGGCGATTGCGTCACCGAACTCGAAGTGTCACTGAGCACGAAGCGGAGCATCACTGGCGCTTTCATGGGGGTGCTGCCGCTCTGCAGGTTCACCCTGCGAATGCCCTCCGGCCCGACGAACCAATCGTTCCCATAGCCCGGCCTGCAGCGAAGCGAAGGGCCAGGTTGCCAATGCCGCGATTCGTGTCATTCGTGCTATCCGTGGTTCAAAATTGACAACCACGAATGATACGGATAGCTCAAATCAATCAGGCAGCCGGATGATGACGAACATTCGCATTGCCGCATTCCGCCCCTGCTGTTTTCCGGGCGAATTCCTTCCGGCCCAACGAACCAATCGTTCCAATAGCCCGGCCTGCAGCAAAGCACCAGGTTGGCTGATCCCGATCGTACGGGTTCAGGTTGTGCTGGCCTGCATTCTCAGAGCATCAGGATTGCTGATGATGTCTGGTGACGGCGCGTTACCGCAGATCCGCGTCACCATCTGCAGCCTCATGATTCCCGATCAATTCTGTGGGATGATTTTCCGTTGATGCCGGCAACTGATCATGACTGATCCCCGGCATGATCGCGTTAAGCTTTGGTCCTTCGTAGTCTGCGAGCCTGCTGCCATGAACAAAGTCCCGGAGCGATGTCGTATCGGAAATGAGAGACACCTCCTGCGATTCGGAAGTCGGGGTATCAGCAAATACCGGAGCAGCGATCAGAAGAGATTCCGGAATGATCTGCGATTCGGGCAGTGATTCATAAACTCGCAGGCCGGCGTCGTAGTAGACAACCGAGGGAACATCCGGAGGCACGATGACACCGTTACCCGTTTCCGGAAGTCGGAATTCCGTTTGAAAACCGGATTTGCTCCATTGAGCGGGTGCCGTGATACGAACCAGCGACAACGCCGGAGTCACGACCGTTTCACCGCCGGCGATAAGCAGACTGATCTTCTCCGCTCGCTGATTCTTCACGACCACGTCCAGAAGGCTCTGACCTGTTCGCTGTGTGACTCGATGAATCTGCAGTCCGATTGAATGGTCTCCGGCGTCCGTCAGGTCCCACCGAATTCCAGTGGCTCCGCAAGCCAGAAGCACATTATCAAAGCGAAACTCATCAGGAGTACCCTCGACTCGGATCCCTGCACCACCACCGGCAAGAATACTATTTCGAAACTGAATGGATTTCGGTGGCACGTTCTCCGCTGCATCCGAAGACACCGAGATGTTTTCATCGTTGACTGGGATCCAGGAAACGCAGGGTGACGGTGTTCGTACGGAACTTCGAACCATGCTCGATTCAACCGTCAGTGTCCGGGACCGCACGGAGACGACGGCTTCATTACGCCGATTCAGCGCCGGTCGTGTCGCTCTGCCGGCAGCATTCGCCCCGTCTGCTTTTACACCGTCGTTGCCATTGTTGACCACGGCTCCTTCGGCTGCAGCAGTCTCGGAACTCAGAATCAGCAGGTTACTGAGCGTGACATCGACACCAGTCAGCTTCCAGACGCTCCCTTCCGGGACGATGATCAATGCAGGTGGTGGCGGTGTAATTGATGCTTCCGGAGCCGTTCCGGAAAGGCTCGCCGGCTCGCCCTCTGTTGTGATCACATCAATGATGAGAGAATCTGCGGCGGTGCAGTCAGAGGCAAAGTACTGCTCGCCGGATGAAAGCTGAATGCGTCCTGTGGCATCCGGAGCCGGCAGAGGAAGACCTGCCACTGACTGTATTGGATGGATGGCACTGAATTCATTGAGCGGATCAACCTGACCGCCGGAATCGCTTTCTGGCTTGCCGACAGTCTTTCGAACAATCTCTGCTTCCAGTTCTTCGTTGGAAGGCAGCAGCCGACGGCGTGAATCCTCGTCTGTCGCAGTCGTCGATCGACTGTGGCGATTCAGCGACCAGCGATCCAGTGACAGCTGAAGCGGAGCCGGCAACAGGTCAAGACTGATCATAGCGGCCATCAGGATGACAGCGATTCCTGAGAGCCCGGCGAGTCGGACAACGGCCGAGCGAATCGCGCGGCGGCGTGAATCATGGTGTGACAATTGACGAGGAGTTCCCGGCATCAGACGCCGGCGGTTCACGCGGCGATTCTCAGAGATCTTCCGAACAATCTGAGAACACGCCGAGAAGCTGCGGCCGGATTTCGCATGCCATTGTGCTGCGAGTTCCCGAACATCCGCCGGTCGCAGCTCAGGTGTCCTGCGTGTCATCGCGATGAGCAGTCTCGCCATCCATTCCGGACAGTCAGGAACCAGCTGCCTGACATCGGGGATATCATGTTCCCGAATCTTCATCAGTCGCGAAACCGGATCTGCCGTCAGGACGACGGGGCGAGCAGTCAGCAGTTGCCAGAGCAGACAACCGAGCGCATAGATGTCGCTGCGAATATCACCGGCTCGTCCCGTTCCCACCTGTTCCGGCGCAATCCCCTCACAGTGACGGAGCGTTAGTCGTTCCGACAGTGCCACTGCGGGGCTGAATGTTTTTCGAATGAACGGGGCAACGAGCACAACCTGACCGCCGGATGTGAGTCGCACGTTCCTCAGGACGATCTCTCCGTGCATCTGATTCTGCGATTCCAGCCACGACATTGCCGTCAGCAGTTCACGACCGATCTCAGCGACCGCAGCCCATGGAAGGCGACCGCCGCGGACGAGCAGATCCTCCAGCGTCCATCCGGAAACATACCGGCTGACGACGACCCGGCGAAATGCTCGATCGTTGACTGATTCACGGCGGTCCGCAGAATTCCGAGCGTCTTCCGTCCCGGACGAATCCGAGAGATCAAGAAGTTCGATGGGAAGATTCAGGGAGTCCGGAATTCGAGCACGTGTGGCGCGGAGCTGATGCAACTGTTCACGAAAGTTCAACGGCGCGTTGCCAGATGGCCCAGCGGAACTTCGCGAGCTTTCAGAATTCCGGTGGGCTGCGACGATGGGTTCCGACCGAACAAGCTGCAGCACAACGGAATTCCCGGTCTGCAGATCGACCCCCTCCGTTGTGTCAGCACCCAGAGAAAAACGTCTCTGAAAACGCCCGACAAGGATGTCCGAATGATTGTCCGTCTGCAGCATCTCTGACTGCCATGGACTCAGGACATCCTGCTGAACCAATGCATCCAGCCAGACAGAATCAAAATCCGGAAGATCCTGACAGAGCCGCCTGACATAACGCTCGCAGGCAACAATCTGAGCCGCACTGCAGAGCTTCAGCGACTGCAGACGAGTCAGAAGATTTTCTGAAGGAGAACGCATCCATGCATCCGTTCAGACGGCGACGATCAGAGACTTTAAGGAATAACCAGGCTTTGTCACACCTTGATTTCGGGGTCGTCATTCCCGCGCAGGCGGGAATCCAGTACCCCATTGTGGATTCCCGCCTGCGCGGGAATGACACAGGAACCCCTGCTTTACGTCCTGACAAAGCACCAGGGTATACAGTGGTGACCTCGGATTTCGGCGATTCCTGCCGGAATCCCGATGATTCTCCACAATTCGGCAAGTATCCGAGATTCTGCGATTTACCACAAGACGTCACTCCGGCCCGCGACCCGTCTTGTCAGGAAGCTTCGAATAAGGGACCATCCGCACCCCGTAACTACGAATCCCGCGGAAGCCCGTTACCGCCCCGCCCAGAAACTTCGATCTGCGACAGCATGATCACTCGCCAGCTCGATATCCCGGAAGAAACCAGAACGCAGCATCCTCTCCGGACGATGCCGTCGGGTGGAGTCGTACCGTCTCACTGCCGCTGGATACAGCCGGTATGGTTTCCGGGATTGATTCTTGCCCTGCTCGTTATCCCCGGGATTTCCGGTTGCATGACGACAAAGAAGACAACGTATTCTGCGGAGCGTCCGTCGCGAGAATCTGTTCGCACCGAACATTTCGTGATCAAATCAGATGTCGAGATGAAATCTGACGATCCGATGATTCGCGAACTCGAAATGCTGCAGCAGCAGATTCGTTCGGAACTGAACCTGCCGGTTCAGCGAGACCCCGTCGTCCTGTATCTCTTCGGCGATGAAATGAACTATCGGTATTACATGCAGTCGACTTGGAACGGTCTGCCGCCGAGGCGTGCCTACTTTGTCGGAACATCGCATGAGCTTGCTGTTTACTCGTTCCGTAGTCCGAAAATGCAGGAGGATCTTCGTCACGAGTTCACTCACGGAGTCCTGCATTCATGCCTGAATAACGTGCCGCTCTGGCTGGATGAAGGTCTCGCGGAGTATTTTGAAGTGAGCGGTGATGCTCCCGGACGACCTCACATGGAACATCTTCGCGAACTGGAAAGTGCAGCTGATGATGGCTGGAGTCCCAATCTGTTTCGTCTGGAAGTTGTGAATGACTTCCGAAAAATGACTCAGCGGGATTACGCAGAATCGTGGGCCTGGGTTCATTTCATGCTTCAGTCTGATCCCGAAGCAAAGAACGTGCTGCTTCAGTACATCGGAGATCTCGAAAAATCCACCACACCACGTCGACTGCTGCCGTCGCTCGAGAAAGCCGTGCCACAGTTCTATCTCGCTGCGAGAAATCATATTCAGCAGCTTCAGGCTGGAGCATCGGTGACTTCTGCCGCATCAACACCAGTGTCAACTGACGCGACGGGAGCACCACGACGTCAGAAACTGTGAACCCCTTCAGGTGCTCATTCTGTCGGTGTTTTCGGGACGGTTGGGATTGTCGTTACCGGAACACGCGAAACAGCCACGCAGCGATTGCGAAGAATACGGCAATACGGTAAATACGCGCTCAGCTGTGTTTGACACTACAAGATCGATCGGCGGTCTCGTTGAGGTGCCATTCAGGCTGGTATCAATGGATACCGGACGCAGCGATTCAAAAGATTCATTTACGGGTGGTTTCAAAATCGGAACTGACTTTCGACGGACGCGGTTTTTCCTGCAAAGTTTCCAACTGCAGGGGCGTCCGTCTCGGTTTTGAAATGAGCTCGAGTCGTTAGTAGCCTTCCTGGAAAGAGTTGTTGTCATGGATCCGGATTTTCGAAACAAGTGCAGCGAGATTCTGAATCGAGTCATTCACCTGCGAGACTGTCTTTGACCTCGCTGGCAAAGCAGTAAAAATCCAGGAAATCAATGACCGCATGGCGTCCGGAGAAATCTGGGGCGACCAGCAGGCTGCGCAGAAGCTGATGGAAGAACTGCGGAAGCTCAAGACGACCGTCGGACCTCTGGAAAAGCTGGTTCGTGGTGCAGACGATCTGTCGGTGTTACTGGAGTTTGCCGATGCGGACGATTCCGGTGAGTCCGAGACAGAACTCCGAATTTCTGCCGAACAGCTTGAAAAGGACATTGATCGAGTCGAACTGCAGACGACTCTCTCCGGGCCAGAAGATGGCTGCTCCGCGTATGTGACTATCCAGGCGGGTGAAGGTGGTACGGATTCTGCCGACTGGGCTCAGATGCTTCTCCGAATGTATATTCGCTGGGGGGAGCGAAACGGGTTCAAGCTGGAGGAGATTGATCTCTCACCGGGCGAAGAAGCCGGCATCCGGAATGCAACGATCCTGATTTCAGGGGAGTATGTCTACGGGTATCTCAAGGGAGAAACCGGTAACCATCGCCTGATTCGTATCAGCCCGTTTGATTCCGCCGGACGTCGTCACACAGCATTCGCCGCGGTGGATGTCACTCCCGAACTCGATGATAACATCGACATTGAGATCAACTGGGAAAAAGACGTCCGGGAAGACACCTATCGATCATCCGGTGCGGGTGGTCAGCACGTCAACAAGACGGACAGTGCTGTTCGACTGACGCACATCCCCACGGGTGTTGTGGCTGCGTGTCAGAATGAGCGAAGCCAGCACAAGAACCGAGCGACAGCTCGCAAGATGCTGCAGGCCAAGCTGTACCAGCAGGAAATTGACAAGCGGGACGCCGAAGTCGCAGCGAAACGAGGCCAGAAATCCAAGATCGGTTTCGGTGGCCAGACGGTTCGCAACTATGTACTGCATCCTGATCAGTACGTAAAGGATGCTCGTACAGGCACAAAGGCCGGTAACCCACAGACTGTGCTTGACGGTGATCTCGACAAGTTCCTTGAATCGTACCTGCGCTGGACTCTGACAGAACAACTGGAACCGGAAGACGCAAACTGATTCGCGATTGAATTGATCCGGTTTTACTTCCAACTCGCCGGAGCAATCTGCATCCCCGTTCTCGGTTCTCCGTTCTCCGTTCCCCGTTCCCCATACACCTGCAAACAGCATGACATCCGGGGGCATTGGTATCGCCCCCGAAAATCCTGCTAAGGACGTTTTTGATGTCGTTCCCACTCATCAGCCGTTCTTATTCCACTCAGACTGCTCGCAATTGCGATGACGATTCGCCTGTGCTAGACTCCCGGACACACGGGCTGTAGCGCAGTTTGGCTAGCGCGCTTGACTGGGGGTCAAGAGGTCGTGGGTTCAAATCCCGCCAGCCCGATTTGAATCGCTTGCAGCTCGCCCTGATAGATGGGGGCGAGCTGTATTCGTTTGTCATTCAACGATTTTCCAGAATGTTCTGGAACCG
>JBKDKA010000231.1:0-1920 GCA_046345315.1 Planctomyces sp. | reverse complement strand
AAACTCCCCCATCACCTGATCTGATGAGATTCCATCCAGAAATGCCATATCAGTCGGAAGAATCCCGAGGTCGACGCTCTGACCGATGAATTCCCGCGACTGATCAACTACCGGATCCGTCATTACGTCATCGGATGTGGTCACTGCGTCTGCGGCCATGTAAAGTCCGGCAACCGCGATATCACCGGCTGTGACTTCGGCCATCGTCAGAATCGTGGAGTCAGATCTCACAGGCTGCGGGTCCGCCAACTGACCGGCGAGAGGTTGCATTCCGTTATTCAAGTCATCTGTATCCACAGATGTCAGTGAGATGACGAACGTGATGGCAGAGCTCCAGGCACTTTTCTCTCCGATCGAATTGATTGCCTGTACCCAGACTCGGTAAGTCCCTTTCGCAAGGCTCATCGATGAAGGGAATGTGTAGCTCACGGAGGTGGCAGATTCCGACGACGGTGTCACCGTGATGCCCTGCTCTGGGATACCGCGAGGGATGCTTTCGGAATTTTCCAGATCCCGGATCAGCAGCGTATAACTGGTATTCGACGACGTATGTGACCACGTGAACGTCGGCCGGGACGTTCTTACGACCTGAGGTGGAGCAGTCAGTACCGGCGTTACAGGTTGTGGAACAGCAATTCGGAAACGAAATCCCGCATTCGCCGGAGTCCATGGGCTGAAGTCTCCGAGGGAGTCACCCGTGCGGATGAACGCGACAAACTGATCGTTGTTCCGGAACTTCATCGTCTCCGGAATCGTGTAGGACGTACCGATAATGTTGGGCACTCGAACGAACTGTCCGATGTTCAGAGTGAGATTATTGATCCAGAGATCGTAGAACTCTCCCGTTGAGGCTGACGGTGTCCATTGAATTCTCGGAGTCTGTGTCGTGTAGAGATTGACTCCTCCGGGATTGACGAAGGCTGGAGCAATGAGTGCCGGTGCATCGAGCGTAAAGCTCTGCACGGCGCTCCAGACACCAGGTTCACCAGCGGAGTTCACTGCACGCACCCAGACCCGATAAAGACCATCCGGAAGTCGATTCGGAGATGTATACGAAGTTGCCGGAGCTGTGGCGGTGCCTGTTCGAGTGATCTGTGTGCGAATAATCTGCACCTGACGCGTCGTTTCGTTGTTGACCCAGAGGTCGTATGACTCAGCCCGATCCGCAGCTGTCCATCGGAACGTGGGAGTTCTGGTCACCACTACTCCCGATGATGCTGCCCCGGTCGGAGTCAGCAGTGTCGGGCGTCCCGGGGCCGGAATATCAACAACGAATGTATAAGCAACGCTCCACGGACTTGCCTCATTGCTGACGTTGAACGCTCGCACCCAGGCAACGTAGGTTCCCTGAGTCAGTCCGGACGTGTCATAGAATGTCTGATCAGCGATCTCTGCAAAGATCTGACGAGATACACCGGTTGTCCGGTTATTGACCCAGAGCTCGTAGTAGACGGCATCATTTGACTCAGTCCAGACAATCCTGGGTGAGGTGCTGGCTGTGGGCGTCGTTGGTGCAGTAATGCGAGGCGCAGCTGGAGCAGGAGCGTTCACCGTGAACCGCACGGTATTGCTGAATTCACCATCTTCGCCGGATTCATTCGTGGCACGCACTCGAGCTGTGTACACACCATCCGGAAGGGGAGTGAAGTGCTGGTAGGTCAACCCGGTCTGCCGAGTTCTGTTGATGACGATCACGGAAGTCTCGGCACCACCGACTCCTGTGATGATCTGGTAGACCTCCAGTGAATACTCCGACGCACTGGTCACTGAAGTCCATTCGAAGGCTGGACGTGAACTCGTTGTGATGTCGCCGTTCAGTGGCCGAACCATCTCCGGCTTGCCAGGGATCGGTACATCAATTGTAAAGGAGATGAATTCGCTCCAGTCACTGGCGATGCCGCCCGCTGTATTGGAACGAAC
>JBKDKA010000230.1:0-40496 GCA_046345315.1 Planctomyces sp. | reverse complement strand
CAGCTCGCCGATTCACTGAATGTTCCCTTCGGGATTCTGCATTTTGATGCTGAACTTCAGGAACTTCGGCGCCGACTGATTCTGCGAAAAGAAGAAGGCCGTGATCCCTCCGACGCAGACACGTCAGTACTCGACCTGCAGATCGCCAGCCAGAATCCGCTCACTGCAGAAGAACAGGCACTTGTGGTCGCCACAGGTCCTCTTCTCAGATCGTGATTGTGCCTTCAGGCTGCAACGCGGGCCGATGATCATCAGAACTCAGGCAGAATGACTTCAGTTTACTTCGGTTTCGGTTCGTGTCCGGAGAAGACAGAGTTCTCGCTGCAGAATCTGTTCACGCTGAAATCGGTTCATTGCCAGAGTGATCACCGGCTGAAGGTCGTCCATTCGGACTGGTTTGACGAGCACGCCGAACACGGAATCTCCCCAGAATGGCTTCTGGATTCTGACGAGGTCTTTGCCGCTGACGATGATGGACGGTATGGTGTGGTCGCTGCAGATCTCCCTGACCGCATCCAGCCCATCAAGCTCCGGCATTGCGTAATCTGTAATGATCAGATCCGGAGAATGACTGCGACAGGCATTCACAAGCTGACGGCCGTTTTCTGCAGCCACTGAGATTCGATGCCCGAAGTGCCGCAGAACCCTGCAGAGAAATTCTCTCATCGAGGGTTCGTCGTCAGCGACGGCTATCAGAAAGGAACTTAGCATGAGCCGTCTCGTTTCAGGCAGACATCAGAAGCGAATCAGGAAGCAGAACTGCCTCATTCGATCAGAAACCATGATCTGACAAGTTTGATTGAATCTTCCTGTCGACTGAATTCTTAGCCCGCAGATCACAGAATCACATTCATTCGCAGGATCCGAAAATCAACTATTCATCGCCGGTCCGCGCGGGGTGTCTTTTCGTCACGGAGTAGTTTGTGACAGTGTACGCAGGACTGACTGATCGCAACATAAGCTTTGAGTGCACCATCGATATCCTCGGCCTCAGCATGGCGAATGAGATCTCTGTTGGCCGCTTCAAACGCCTTCAGCTGCTTCTGATATTCGTCCGGATTCGAGGTGTTGTGTTCCTTCATCCATTTCTCAAGGATCCCCGTCACAACCATCCGTCGACCACTCGACTCCATGAGCTCAAAATCACCATCAGTCAATCCGCGAAAAATCTCCTGAACGTGATGCCGTTTTGCAAGCATCCATCGGTCTGATGCCTCTTTCTCCGCAGAGACTTCCTCGTCCGCCTGAGCCGATGTGTCTTTCGTGTCGGCCTTCTGAGATGACTCGGCGAACAGCTGAGATGCAGATGACAATCCGATACCCGAAGTTCCTCGAGACGGTAATGCGATGCCTCCTGCGAATGTCAAAGCGACGGTCACAAGGGTCAACGAAACAATTGTCCACTTTTTCATCGAACGTGACTCTCGTTTAAAAGGTTCTCTCAGAGCTTCGTGCTTTGCGATATCTCAATCTGCATCTGCAGAGTACGCAGTCATCCTTCTGCCTGATCGATGAGCACCGGACTCTGTTGAGCAGAATCCATTCCCGTCTCGATTTTTTTTGGTTCCTGTCGCCCCGACTTGAGGATGAAGGCTTCCCGAAATCTCCCCGATTCTCGGTTCGGCAGCAGAAAGCAGGGTCCCGAGTCTGTAATGATGCCGGATTCATGGAAATCCAATGACACCTGTGCCCGATCGTTACGGGACAATCCGATCATCAGCGCGCATATCTGCACACAACCCGGCGCGCACATCGGAAGGCCTGAGTTGGAAATCGAGTTGCGAAGTGTCGTACGACGCCGTAAGCTGCCGACGCTGATCCGATTCAATTCAGACGGCCCAGCTTTTCCCTTACAAAACCGGAACTGTCGCCCGGGCAATGCTGAAAACGCCCGGAAGATGGTGGAAAAAGGGGTGCCTGCTCAGTTTTTTTGTAAGACTGTCAGTCAAGCTTCCAGACGAATCGTGACGACTTCCGCAAAGGCAGAGTTGACCCAATCTGATGACATCCGCTGTTCCAATGAACGATCAGTCGCCACCGTTGCTGGAAGTTTTGTCAGAACCACAATCGGTTACTGAGAAATCCTCTTCAAAACCTGCCATCCTTTCGATTCCAGCCGAAGTCCTGACCAGCTGGCTCCGGGAACGTGGGCAACCTGCGTTTCGAATGCGGCAGATTCGTGAATCTCTGATCTCACGCCGCATCACGTCATTTGCAGAGATGACAAACCTTCCGGTCGCCCTGAGGAACCAGCTCGAGGAAGCATTCCGGTTCTCTTCATTCGTGATGGTGGAACACAGAACGGCGTCGGATCAGACTGAAAAGCTTCTGCTCAGACTTGATGATGGCGAGCTTGTCGAATGCGTACTGATGAGAGACCCCGGGCGAAGAACGGTCTGCATCAGCACACAGGTTGGTTGCGCCATGGGCTGTGTCTTCTGTGCCAGTGGTCTTCTGGGTGTTAAACGAAACCTGACATCAGAGGAAATCTTTGAACAGGTACTGACGCTGAATCGACTGATGCAGCCGGATGAGAAGATCACCAATGTCGTTGTGATGGGAATCGGAGAGCCTCTGGCGAATCTGAAGTCACTTCTGCCGGCACTGAACGTGCTCACTTCTGAATCTGATTTCGGACTGGGAGCTCGTCGCATCACCATTTCCACAGTGGGACTTCCTGACCAGATTCGGGAACTCGCGGAATCCGGACATCAGTACAATCTGGCCGTATCGCTTCATGCTCCGAACGATGAACTGCGCACGCAGATCGTCCCGGTCAACCGCAGCATCGGAATTGCGGAGATTCTCGCTGCTGCAGATGACTATTTCGCTCACACCGGTCGCCGAATCTCCTATGAATATGTTCTGCTCGCAGGAGTCAATGATCAGCCCGAACACGCAGAAGAACTGGCTCAAGTGCTGAGAGGCAGAAATGCTCACGTCAACCTGATTCCGATGAACGGAGTCAGTGAGCTTCACCTGGCGGCACCCATTGAACCGTCCACTCGCTATTTTCGTGAGATTCTTGAACTTCGCGGAATCACCGCCACCATCCGCAAACGAAAGGGCGCGGATATCGATGCCGCATGTGGTCAGCTGCGCCGAAATCGCACTGTCCAAAACGAGCAGGCGCAGACGTGAAGCTGAAGTGCATTCCCGAAGACTTTCAGGTTGAGGAACTGACGTCTGTCGCTCCAGATCAGGGTTCATTCGCACTGTATCGACTCGTCAAGGAATCAATGGGGACTCCGGAAGCGATCGCTGCCGTCATCAGCCGATTCAACCTTCATCGTCGTCAGGTCAGCTATGGCGGACTGAAGGACAAGCATGCTCGTACGCTTCAGTATCTGACGATCCACCGGGGCCCGCGTCGCAGCATCAGTCAGACGTCACTTTCGCTGGAGTATCTGGGCCAGACGAACCGTGCTTACACATCCGCAGACATCAACGGCAATCGCTTTACAGTGGTGCTCCGCGATATGAAGCCGGACGCGACGGAATTCGCTCAGCGAGCCGTTCAGGATATCGCTCAATGCGGCCTGCCGAACTACTTCGATGACCAGCGTTTTGGTTCGCTGGGAGAGTCGGGAGAATGGATCGGTAAATCCTGGTGCCTCGGTGACTACGAACGAGCACTCTGGCTTGCGCTTGCCGATCCGGTCGAAAACGATTCCTCTGCAGAGAAGAGGGAAAAGCAGATCCTTCGGGATCTCTGGGGGCAGTGGCCTGACTGCAAAAGAGCACTCAGTCGGTCTCATCGCCGCAGTGTGGTCACGTTTCTTTCCGATAAAGTGGAATCCGGACGTGAGCCCGACTGCCGAGGTGCGTTTGCTCGCATCAGCGTCGACCTGCGGGGACTTTATCTGTCTGCATTTCAGTCGGCGCTCTGGAATCGACTCCTGACACGCTGCACCACGGCCACCATCCCGGAAGGCGCATTGCTGCCATTCCGACTTCTCAGCGGCCCGGGAGTTTTCGCGGCAGGTATTTCTGCCGATCAGGCCAAAGCACTTGGAGAGCTGAAACTTCCACTTCCATCGGCGAGAATCGATCTGCCGGAAGGTGAAATCGGCAGATGGCTTTCGGAAGTCCTTGAGGAAGAAAAACTGGAACTTCGTCAGATCCGGGTCAAGTACCCGCGAGACAGCTTTTTCTCACGTGGAGAACGAACGGCTTTCGTCAGCCCCGGGGCGATCAAACACGACGTCGCGTCCGATGAGCTCTACCCCGGTCGACAGCGAATGACACTGGAATTCGAGCTGCCTCGGGGAAGTTATGCGACGATCCTCGTGAAACGCCTGACTATTCCGAACACTTGAACGAGGCACACAACCGAGTCAGGCATCCGTCGCCAATCGGGTTTCCGTAAGGTGATCGGCACCGAAACTGACGTTGATGTGACGACACAACGCTTCGCAGGTTTTCGGATAATCACTTCTGGCATGAACCCCTCGACTTTCGCGTCGCTCAAGGGCAGCCGATGCCATGATGCGTCCGACAAGCATCATATTCTGTAACTCCCAGCCGGCGGGCTCGGCCAGATCTCGACGGCAGACGTAATTGGCCCAGAAGTCCAGCTGACTGACGGCTGAAGACAGATCGGCTTCGTTTCGACTGATGCCGACACTTCTCCACATCAGACTGCGAAGTGAGTTCCTGATATCCACGAGGTCCAGCTGAGCATTCTCGTCGGCGTTCTGAGCAGACTCTGACCGGATTCTGGGTGCCGTGAAATCATCCTTCTGTGACGACGCCGCCTGGGAAGCATTTCTGCCACACCTCAGTCCGAACACAACACCTTCGAGAAGACTGTTGCTGGCCAGCCGATTGGCCCCGTGAAGTCCGCTGGAAGTCACTTCTCCAGCGGCCCAGAGTCCTTTGAGTGACGTCCTGCCGTCCAGATCCGTTCGAACGCCTCCGATCATGTAATGAGCACCGGGGCGCACCGGCACACGATCCTGAGTCAGATCCAGACCGAATTCGGCGCACACTTTTCTGATATGCGGAAATCGTTTTTTGACGTGTTCGGAAGGAATGTGGGACAGATCCAGATAGACACAGGGATGCGATGTTTTCGCCATCTGCTGCGTGATCGCCTGGCTGACAACATCTCGGGGAGCCAGTTCTCCCGAACGATCATAATCCTGCATGAATCGATGACCGTGGCAGTCTACAAGATAAGCTCCTTCTCCACGGACGGCTTCCGAGATCAGAAATCTGGAACTGCCGGCAATATAGAGCACGGTCGGATGAAACTGCATGAACTCCATATCGCGAACTTCACACCCGGCTCGAAACGCGATGGCATGTCCGTCCGCCGTCGCAATCTGCGGGTTTGTTGTTTCCCGGTACAATGCACCGGCCCCACCGGTGCAGAGCACAGTCTGCTTGGCCCAGACGAACGTTCGTCCATGGCTCGGGTTCCAGACCAGAGCCCCGCGACATTCACCATCGCAGGTGAGCAGATCAATCGTGAACGTTTTCTGCCAGATATCGATATTCGGCGCTTCGGCAGCCCTCCGATTCATCGCCCGCATCACTTCCTGCCCCGTCGCATCTCCCAGAGCATGAACGACGCGACGGTGGCTGTGCCCTCCCTCCAGAGTCAGCGCAATTTCTCCATCCACCTTATCGAAATCCGCTCCGTAGCCGATCAGTTCCCGAATTCTGTCAGGAGCCTCCCGTACAACAAGGTCCACAACATCCGGATGGCAGAGACCTTTACCCGCAGCGATGGTATCACTCACATGGTTTGAAAAGTCATCCAGAGGATCCATCACTCCCGCGATGCCACCCTGAGCATAGGCGCTGTTTGACTGCTGCAGCAAGTCCTTGGTTACGACCACTGTGCGCAGTGACGGATCCACCGCCAGAGCCGCTCGAATCCCCGCGATACCTCCACCGATGACCAGTACGTCCGTAAACAGATGAGGCACGCGTTTCGGGTCAAACGGTACGAGGTAGCGTCGAAAAAAAGGAACATGGATGGACAATGGATTCATGAAAATCATCGATTCCGACGATCGAGGAACTGACTGAAAAGCTGCGACATCTGACAACTAAAGAATTGAACCGGTGGAACGCTCTGTAAAAGAACCCTCCGGCAGCAGCTTCCATCTGTTTCCGGAAGCCGTTAAATCTCTCTTCGTACCAAAACCAGCCGGACTTCATGAGACAGGGCTTATTCTCAGCGAATCTCAAAGACCATGACAACAATACCGCTGAATGAACAGGATATTCTGAGTGCAATCCTGCCCGAAATCCCATCTTTCCGGAATTTCGGGATTGGCTGCATCGGCGCCGGATTCATCATGGCCGACTGCCACCTGGCCGCCTACCAGCAGCATGGCCTGATTCCGACAGCCATTACATCCCGAAATCGTGAGAAAGCCGCATCGGTTGCAGCTCGTTACGGAATCCAGCAGGTCTGCAGCTCCGTCGAGGAAATGGTCTCCGATCCGCGAATCAACATCCTCGACGTTGCCGTCCCACCGGATCAGCAGGGGCAGGTCATTCGGAACGCACTTCTGTCGAAACATCACCTTCGAGGAATTCTCGCTCAGAAACCACTTGGAACTTCCTGCCGCGAAGCTTTTGAACTGTTCGAGCTGTGCAGGAATGCAGGAGTCACTCTCGCAGTGAATCAGAACATGCGTTTCGATCACTCCGTTCGTGCCTGCCGCGCTCTGCTCACTTCCGGAAGTCTGGGAGATCCGGTGCTGGCGACAATCGAGATGAGAGCCATCCCGCACTGGATGCCATGGCAGGAGCGACTCGGCTGGGTGACGCTCAGAATCATGAGCATTCACCATCTGGACACATTCCGTTACTGGCTTGGTGAACCTCTTCGAGTCTTTGCGAGCGTGTCTCCGGATCCCAGAACTTCCCAACGGTTCCAGCATTCTGACGGCATCGCTCTTTATATCCTTGAGTTTCCGGGAAATGCTCGTGCCACAGCGTGGGACGATGTCTGGGCCGGACCAGCTCGCGAGGGAAGCGGAGCGGATATCGGAATCCGATGGCGCGTCGAAGGAACGCAGGGAATGGCAAGAGGAACGATCGGATGGCCGGACTATCCCGAACGCGTTCCCAGCACCGTGGACTTCACCACGACATCAGACAATGGACTCTGGCATTCACCACGTTGGAATCACGTCTGGTTTCCGGACGCGTTCATCGGCCCGATGGCGGAACTGATTCACGCCATCGAGACTGGTCGCTGTCCGACAATCAGCGGAGAAGACAATCTTCAGACCATGGCTCTGGTGGATGCCTGTTATCGTTCCGCAGCCGAGCATCGCGCCGTTTCGCCGGCCGAGATTCTTCAGGAGATTCATCGATGACCGTCTGGATTCAGCGCTGTCTGACATTACCGGCATTCGCACGCGGCAGCCACCTGATCACCAGGCATGTTCTTGCGGGCATTCCGGAGCTCTCGAAAATCGATATTGGCCTGATGCATGTCTTCATCCGACACACATCGGCATCACTCTGCATCAATGAAAATGCAGATCCGGATGTTCCGGCAGATCTGACTCGATCTCTGGATCATCTCGTCCCGGAAAGCTTCCCCTGGCAGCATACCTGCGAAGGGCCGGACGACATGCCGGCTCATGTGAAGGCAGCGCTGACAGGCAGTTCTGTTTCGATTCCGATCGCCAAAGGACAACTGCTTACGGGAACATGGCAGGGAATCTACCTTTGTGAACATCGCAATCACGGTGGCCCAAGACAGCTGATCGTCACGATTCAGGGACAGACAGAATCTGACACCTGATTACGAATCAGTGCAGCCACGTGAAGTTGGATTCCATCATTCAGAGTCTGCAGCGCGATCCTCAATGCTTCCAGCAAATGCCAGCGGCTTCAGGGAACATCCTTCCCACTGGACGCCGCTCTGCCGTCACTCGACATCCTTGTTGTCAGAACAGCCAGGCAGGCTGATGTCGCTGCTGCCACATTGAGCGAAGGAACCGGACCGCTGGCGGGGAGAGACACCAGCTGATCACAACGGTCTCTGGTGAGTCGCCTTAATCCCTGGCCCTCATTGCCGACGACCAGCATCCAGTTTCGATCAAGAGGAACATCCTGAATTCGCTGAGCTGATCTTTCACAGGTGCCGAGAACCCAGATGTCATTCTCCTGTGTTTTCTCGATCGCCTGAGCAAGATTGGAGACTATGCTGAAAGCAACGTACTCCGCACCACCGGTCGCCACATCGCAGACGGTGGCATTCACCGGTGCACTGCGATCTTTTGTCATCACGATTCCGCGAATACCAAAGAAACCTGCCAGTCGAAACACAGCCCCCAGGTTTTGAGGGTCCTGCACCTGATCCAGTGCAAGCCACAGAGCAGGGCGGTCTGAGGTTTCCGGCTTTCGCAGCAATACTTCAAGAGGAACTGGTGACGGAGGTTCTACTGTTGCGGAACCTGTTCCAGCACGTTCCGTGTCGCGTCGGCCTCGATCTGCCGTGCGATCGCGGCGTCCTTCAGTGACCGGAATGCGCAGTTTCGTCGCTCGCACGGCAATCTCTTCCCAGATGTCTCCGGAATTGAGCGTGGGAATCTGAATGGATTTTACGGCCCCGGGACGCACAGCAATTGCCGCAAGAATGCTGTGGGGATTCCTCAGTTCGAGCATGTTTCCGTTCGCTATTGTCCGCAGGCGTCAGATCAGTTCAAAGAGAGTCTGAATTCGAAGAACAGCTGCGTTGTCCGGAAACGTGTGAAACGCGTGAACAACAAGGCCTTCCTTCATGACATCACATTTCAGCATGCTGATGCAGTCAGGGCTGCAGGGTCCTGAACCGGGAATCACAACAGCCAGTGTGGCTCTTCTGGCATCGAGCTCCAGTTCCCGATGCACCTGAAGGTAAACATCCAGCGGAACTGATTCGAGCTGGTAACTGCAGTGATAGCGTACGTTCGTACCATCAATCAGATGTGTTCGATACCCGATGAGACGCCTGTCGATCATTTTCAGGTTCACCGGCAGCGCACAGCGGCGGCTGACAGCCACTTCGGTAATCACGCTGGATTCGGTTCGAAATTCGAGCAGATGACCCGCTGTCCCCAGCCGAAGACTTGCCTGATGATTTCCAACCGAAACCTTCTGACACCGAATGGACTCAAACAGTTCCGGATGCACGGACCGCTCATAGACTCGCAGCACCATGTCGGCTACATCAGGACGTGCATAACTGACAGTCACATCACTGCCCTCCACAACTTGGAACGCGAAACAAAACCGGGACTGGCTCCCGCCGAGAGTCTGAAATCCTTGAGAAAGGTCAGTTCCAGGGGTGCCTGTCCCGGTTTTGTCAGAGCCTCTTCATCGCTTTCTCATCCGCCCAGGGATCTTCGCCTCACGAGAGGATAGAACGATCTGCCTTCTGAGGAACAGCACAGGCTGAGCTGATCCTGCAGTCTGCATCGAGTGTCGGAAATCGTCAGTTTCAGCAAATCCGTTGTTGACGCGTGTCGTGCGTTACGCTCGCGCAGGGACATCATCGCCCGGACAGAATTCGTCGCTTCTTCTGAAGGCGATAATACTTCAGACCGGGGACAAAAAATGTCAGCGCCGACACAATTCCGAACAAGGCAATGCTGAAATTCGGCAGCTGACTGTTCTGAATTGCTGCCATCACAAGAGATGTCGAAAAAAGCGAGACAGCCTGAAGATAAAACCGCCCGGACAGCATACCGGCCTTCACAAGAAACACGATCCCTGCGATTGCTCCCAGAACAGGCGAAAGCTCAAGGACAGGAAGGTGCATGATCCATTCCACACCGAACAGCAGTGATGACGCGATCATACTGCCGGCCCAGACATGCGCAATCTGACGTTCAATCGCCGTTATCGGACCGCTTCGATGCCGGACGTTCCAGAACGTGATGGCCCAGAGACCCAGACCAACCACCCACAACGTCACATAGGGCCATCGTTCCGAAACACCCTGCAGCTGAAACACGTTTGTCACAAGACAGAGGATCAGCAGAACAAGGCTGTGCCACATCCAGAGAAGTCCCCAGTTCTGCAGAATCGCAGCATGATGGGATTCTCGAAAGAGTCTGGTCACCACCTGAACAACCGTCGAAGAGCGCGCACTGACTGGCTCATTCATCAGCCATGCCTTCAGATCAGCGGCGAGCGCGTGTGCCGATGAATAGCGAAGATCCTGCGGCTTCTGGAGACATTTCATGACAACCATTTCCAGATCCGAATCGACGGCACTGTTGAGCACTCGGATCCCGGGAGGATCCTGCTCCATGACCATCAGCACCGTATCAAGCGGTGAGGCTGCCTGAAACGGAGGGCGCCCGGTGAGCATCGCAAACAACACCGCCCCCAGACTGTAAACATCCGTAGCAACGTCGATCGAATCCGTCAGCCCGGCCGCCTGTTCCGGCGACATCCACGCAGGAGTCCCCAGGATCGCACCGCTCAGCGTCAGCCCACTCACTTCACGATCCGGATTCTTCCGGTGTAAGCCTGCAGCACCGCCCTCCGGATTGTCCCGAACGGCCATCTGCTTCGCGAGACCAAAGTCTGTCACGAACGGGGTTCCGTCGCGGGCAATCAGTATATTGCTCGGCTTCAGATCCCGATGCAGGACACCAGATCGATGAGCAGTTCCGATGGCTTCAACGACCGGAACCAGCAGCGAAACGGCATCACGAGGCTGCATGGGCCCGTCAATCAGCACCTGAGAAAGCGTTTTCCCCTCGATGAACTGCATGCTGAACCACGGCTGCCCGTTGTGCTCTCCCACCTCATAAACCGGCACGATGCTCGGATGGCTCAGGCGTGCCGCGGACAACGCCTCTGCTCGAAGACGAGCCAGATCTGTCGACGCGGCAAACGCAGCATTCGGAATCATTTTCAAAGCGACAGTACGGCGCAGGCTCTGCTGCCATGCGCGATAAACGACTCCCATCCCGCCGCGACCGATTTCTTCCTGAAGCTCATAGTCGCCGATCTGAATTCCGATCGCCGATCCCGAATCGCTGATTCCGGAAGACATTCCAGAATTCGAAAGCCGCGCGGCCTCCGCAGCCAGAATGCGTCCCCTTCCGCTCGAACTTTCAATTCCGAACGCATCGGCGATCTGCGAGGTTGCCCAGAGCTCTCTCAGATCTCTCGCAAGTTGAGGATACAGTCTGACCATCTCCTCAAGTCGTTGTACCGAATCACTGCGGTCAGGTATCTCAAGGAGTTCACTCAGCAGTTCCGCGAGAAGCAGCTCACGTTCGTCGTCGCTTTTCTGATCCGGCCTTTGTCGAGACCGATCGCCATCTTCAGAAATGCGGTCCGACATGCTCAAGCTCCGGAAAGGTTCAGCGTTCTGATTCAGCAATCCGCGCTGAGTCGGAAATCATCTGCCGCAGCCGTGGTAAACGCGAACGATGGCTGCCGTCTACATTCCTGAGAAACCAGACAGATAGGGAACCTTCTTTGCGTGTTCCGCAACGAGGCTCGATGCACTCAGCAGCTGACCGAGATAGTCCCATTGACCAGTGACGAGGGCATCGCGAGCACTCTCGGGCATCTGCACAGAAAACTTCAGACTGCCAGCGGACACCGTGAGCGTGACCAGATTCAGCTCCACCGAAATCGCCGGATCAGCGGTCACTACAGCAGCCAGCCGATCGAGGTCCGAACGAGCAGCTCGAACCGCTGGAATCCCCAGGGAATTGCAATTGCCGAAAAAGATCTCTGCGAATGACTCAGCAATGATCGCGCGTATGCCCCAGCGCATGAGCGACTGTGGAGCGTGTTCTCGAGAGGATCCGCAACCGAAATTCCGCCCGGCGACCAGAATTCCGGCGCCCTGAAAACGAGCGTCATCGAAAGGATGTGACGGATCCTGTCTGCGATCATCTTCGAAAGCATGTTCGCCAAGCCCGTCAAACGTCACGCATCGGAGAAATCGAGCGGGGATGATGCGGTCGGTATCAATATCGTCCAGCAGGAGTGGAATGGCAGTGGCACGGACGGTTTCAATCTTCTGAATAGCCATAGCTTCGACTCGGAATCTTCCCGAAATGAATTCTGCCGCACAGGAGCGACAATCCCCCGTGCAAAATAAGATGAACACTGAAAAAGGAACACGACAATCAGAACGCGGAACTACCGGGAATCACATGGAGCTCATGACAGGGCACGGCGATGCTGATGCTCAGAACAGTCATGGAGAAAGACAGTCAGTTCACGTCAGACAACTCTCGCACATCAGCAACACGACCTTCAATCGCAGCCGCAGCCACCATCGCCGGGCTCATCAGAAGCGTTCGCCCTGTTGGACTTCCCTGACGTCCCTTGAAATTGCGATTGCTGGATGAAGCACAGACCTCGCGTCCCTGCAGCTTATCCGGGTTCATGGCCAGACACATTGAACACCCGGCCGCGCGCCATTCAAAACCGGCCGCTTCGAAGATCCGATCAAGACCTTCAGCCATCGCCTGTTTTCGAACCAGCTGAGACCCGGGGACAACGATCGCTTTGACATGGGATGCCACTCGTCGACCTTTTGCAATCCGAGCCGCCTCCCGAAGGTCAGATATTCTCGAATTCGTGCAGGAGCCGATGAATGCCACGTCGATTTTTGTACCGCGGATCGACTGTCCTTCCGCAAGCCCCATGAAATCCAGAGCTTCGCGGATCAGCTTCTGTTCGTCAGGCTGCACCGCTGAAACATACGGAAGTGACTGGCTGACGCCGACAGACTGAGCCGGAGTGATTCCCCAGGTCACAGTGGGTTCGATGTCGGAAGCCTGAAACGTCACGACGTCATCAAATACAGCATCAGGTCCGGACGCAAGGCTCAGCCACCATGCTGCAGCCTTTTCGAACTCAGCACCTTTCGGTGCAAACGCACGGCCTCGAAGATACTCCACCGTCTTCTGATCAGGATTGATGTAACCGCATCGAGCACCGCCCTCGATGCTCATGTTGCAGACCGTCATGCGTTCTTCCATCGACATGCGGTCGAACGTCGTTCCGGCGAACTCGTACGCGTAACCGACACCACCCTGAACACCCAGTTTCTGAATGATGTGAAGGATGACGTCTTTGGCATAGACACCGGGACTGAGGTCGCCGTTCACAACGACCCGTCGCACCTTCGGTCGATTCAGAAACATCGTCTGGGTTGCCAGGACTTCAGCGACATTGCTCGTCCCGATTCCGATTGCAATGCTGCCGAAGGCACCATGAGTACTCGTATGGCTGTCCCCGCAGACGATTGTCATTCCGGGCTGAGTCAGTCCCTGCTCCGGTCCGACCACGTGCACAATACCCTGACGTTCGTCATTCAGATTCAGCAGAGTCACACCGAACTCGGCGCAATTCTTCTCAATGGCCGACATCATCTGTTCCGCAAGCCCATCCAGAAAGGGGCGAGCCTGACTGGCTGTCGGAATGATGTGGTCGACCGTCGCGATAGTGCGATCGGGGAACGCCACTTTCAGATTCCGGTCCCGCAGAATCTCGAAAGCCTGCGGACTCGTCACCTCGTGAATCAGGTGAAGTCCGACGAATAACTGTGTCTGCCCACCCGGCAGCTGCTGAACGGTATGGAGATCCCAGACTTTATTGAACAGATTTCTTTGATCGGACATGACGAAACTGCTGCATCCCGGAAAACTGCAGACACCCCGACGTTGTCAGGGCGTGTCAAACACTTGCCCGCGGAACCTGATCCAGGGCAAGATTTCAGAAACTGCAGTGTAACGTCCCGGACAGGCTCCGTCAGCGAATCTCTTCCCCGGAACCGTATTTCTCTGCAGACTTCTCATAGGCCTGCATGGCTTCCGGCAGCTTCTCACGCAGGGCAGCGGAGCGGCGAGCGTCTGACGGGTGCGTGGAGAGAAATTCCATCGGGGCAGCCCCAGCCTTCTTCTCAGAAAACCGCTCCCAGAATTCCGGAGCTGCCGAAGGATCATATCCCGCTTCAGCCATCAGCATCAGCCCGATCTCATCAGCTTCCATTTCGTGAGTTCTGCTGTACGGCAGGATGACCCCGTATTCCGCAGCAGCTCCATAAGCCGTCAGTACGATCTTCTTTTTGGCTTCGTCCTGTTCTTTCGTGAAGTATCCGACGGCCTGTTTTCCGAGATTCTGAGCCATCTGATGCTGCATGCGTTCCCCACCATGCCGTGCCAGAGCATGAGCCACTTCATGCGACATGACGACCGCAAGCCCGGCCTCATTCTGACAGACCGGAAGGATTCCTGTGTAAACAGCAACCTTGCCACCGGGAAGGCAGAACGCGTTCTGCTGGTCTGACTCAATGACGTTGAACTCCCACTGGAAGTCCGGTCGATCAGCCACTTTCGAGATTCGTTCGCCAACCCGACGAACCATCTGAATGTACTCTTCTTTTTTCGTGACCGGCTCTTTCTTGAGCACGTCCTGATAGGCCGTCAACCCCATGGCGTTCTCTTCAGACTCCGATGTGGTGAGCAGAAGGCGCTTGCGTTCAGACACCGGTACCTGCTGACAACCGGACGTGATCATGAAAACACTCGCTGATGACGTCAGGAGTGCGCAGACAATCAGTATCGAGAGGCGACGGAATGGTGTTCTTTGGAGGAAATGTGACATAACGCGAATTCCCGTTTCGCTGTCGAAGCCCGCATCCTGCGGAAGTTGCCAACGGTAAGGCCAGAGATGTTGAGTCTAGCCCACACCAGCCTCAGCGAGAACATCAGATTGCCGCACCCACACGGTCGTTTGACTCAAAGGTGCGTCCAGATGGCTGGAGCTGCCACGCCGGAGTGGTTTCCAGCGGCAGTATCTGCAGGATGATCAGGACAATTCAGTGCTGATTGTCGGCGGTCATGCAGAGTTGCGGAGGTTCTTCTCGATCGGAAATGCCGTCTCGATGTGAGCAGCTTCAGAGGATGCGATGAAGACCTCGACTGACTTCGAAGACACCCGGCGGAAGTCAGAAAGCCGACTCCGATCTGCAGAGACCGGAATCGGACTGTCTCTCTCGTCGGATCAGTATCGGAACGTCGCCCCGACGCTCAGACCTCGGACCAGATATCCCGACAGTTCATCGAGCACTGAGATATTGGGAACGAACCCGCCACCACCGGCAGTGCTGTCGTACTGAATGGTGTCTCCTGCCCGGGCAAGCTGGGGCATCCAGAGGAAGTCATAGCCACCATAGAGTGAGAACTTTGAGTTGAGATGGACTTCGCCAGTGAATGACACCTGCGTCACCGCACAGAAGTCGATTTCACTCATCTTTGTGGTCGTCGCGCCCAGGCCGAGTGGATCGGCGACGACAGTCGCTGTGTGATCGTTCAGAGCGAACGCGACACGCGGTGTTGCAGAGAGAGTAAACCAGCGATGAACGATGGACGCTCTGGCACCCACTTCAGGACCATATACATGATTCTCTGTGGTCGAATTGATCGTGGTAACTCGGTCGGCGAGGGCGCCGCCATTGTCGTAAACACCACGAATCGAATAGCCTTCATCCACATTGGTGTATCGAAAACCACCCAGCCACTGCCAGTGGGCTCCCTCTCCCGGAACGTACGGATTCGTGAGAAAGGACATTTCAGAGCCCCAGATCTGAGAGCTCGCCGCAGCGTTGACGCTGTCATCGAAGATCAGGAGATTCGGATTTCCGTTCACATCACTCACTGCGCCCCCGTTGAGGAGCGGGAGTGCTACGTTGGGAGAGAATGAGTTTCCGACTCCCAGCGCACCAGGACGGAAGTTACGGATCGGGTCTCGAACAAGTGAGTCACGAACATCTTCGGTGCCGAAGAGATTCCACTCCATCTGGGCGCCGTTCAGATCGACGCCCCACGTTGCTCGGGCACCGGAGCCGTCCCTGAGCTGCAGCAGACTGTCGTCCAGAAGTTCGGCGATTCCGGTTGATATCCCGCCATTCAGATTGTCGGACGCTGTGAACTGCCCATTTCTCGCGGTGATCCCGGTAAGAGGCGCTCCGGCAGTCCCGCTGCCCGGACCATTCGTCCGCCAGTGGATGTACTCCGCACGGATCCAGCTTCGCTTGGCCACTTCTCCCAGAAACCATTCCACGGGCTGCTGGTCATCCCAGAGCTGTGGACGCCCCTGAACATGATGGTCAACGATCGGAGCCTGATACTCCGATCGTGGCATATGAAACATCGGCTGCTGCTGATAGATCCCATGCCCGGGACCATAGTTCTGCGCATTCGCTGAACCAACGGTCGCCAGTGTTATGAAAAGGAGAGCAACAGCATTCAACAGGTTCGGACGGAGCATTTCGAACCGGACCTTTTCTAACAGAAAATCGATTCCGCAGATAAAATAGTTCTTCTGGATTTCAGGGAGGCTGCAGCAGCCCATCAGAAATCCACCGCTGCGTTCAGACGACAGCCCTTGCGGAGTTCGCTCACCCGGGCATGACAAAAATCACACACAAGCAGGCTATCGTCGATATCGGATCGTACCGACTTTGAACTTTGCTCCAATTATTCGGAGTGCAGTGATTTTGACGGTTATGACAGTCGAGCCGTTTTTTCAGGCGGTCTGACCTGTCTCATGCATTCAGCTTTTCATCGTCTGCTCTGCGAGCTTCGGCATCTTTTGCCGGTCTGCACTTCAGAATTATCTCGGCGATCTTCTGCGCGGCATTGCTGCCATGAATCGCCTTCAGTTCACCGGCGAGATGTGCCCGAAGCGGACGATCGGTCGTGAGTACCCTGAGCCGATCTTTCAATCGCTCAACTGCCTCAGGAATGTCAGCACGAATCATGATTCCCGGGATCTTCTCTTCAAGGAATTCCGCATTTCGAAGCTGATGCTGCCCCGCAGACGGGATCAGGGGGACCAGTACAGCAGCAACGCCAATAGCGGACAGCTCGCCCAGAACACCGGCACCGCAGCGTGTGACGACGAGCTCTGCCTGACTCAGCAGCTCACCTGGATTGTCTATCAACGCAACGACCTGAATATCCCGCTTCAGCAGCTTCGCTCGTTGAGCAGTATTCTCGAAGTCCAGATTCCCGGACTGAAGAATGATTCGCCACGACGTCGGTATCACAGAGCTTCCATCAGGCGATTCAAGAATCCCGCAGATCATCGAATTGATGGATGCCGCACCCTGACTTCCCCCAAACACCAGAAGCAGTGAGCTTTCGCCTGATTCCCGTAGCTGCGGACGATCCTGCTGAAACTCTGATCGCACTGGAATCCCGGTCGGGATCACCTGAGTTTTCAGCCGACGAATATCAGCAGCCGTCATGGGAAACCCGGTACAGACGACCTCGGCAAAACGACTCAGAAAAAGGTTCGCTCGTCCGGGCACTGAATTCGCCTCATACAGCACCACCGGAATTCGCAGAGACACCGCAGCGATCACTGCCGGCACACTCACAAATCCTCCTGTCGCAAAGACCGCATCAGGGACATGCTGCTGAAACAATCTGCGGCAGTGACGAATGGAACGCACCAGCTCACTGAAAAACGACCATGGCCGCTTCAGGAACTTTCCCGCAGGTGACGCGTCGACCGGAACAACTTCGACTGATTCATCTGCGACAAATGCAGCCTGATTCATGATGAGCCGATCAACCGGGCGCTGGCTGATCAGGAACAGCAGACGACTGTCGGGAACGCACCGCCGGATCTCCTCTGAGACCGCAAGACACGGTACGACGTGACCACCGGATCCGCCGCCGGCAAACGCGAACCTTCGAACATCTCGTTTTGCGGATTGCTCAGTACTCACGCCGCTGTCGACTGCTGGGAATTCCCATCTGCTTTCGATACTTGGTAATTGTGCGGCGTGCCAGAGTGATTCCCTGCCGACCCAGTTCTTCGACAAGTGAATCGTCGCTCAATGGATCCTGCTTGTTCTCGTTGTCGATCAGTTCCTGAAGCTTGATGCGAATCGTATCCCACGCCACATCGTCTCCCTCGGCAGTCTGCGTACCGCCACCGAAGAAACGCTTCAGCGAAAAGAGACCTCTGGGTGTCTGAATCCACTTCTCGTCAACGGCTCGTGAAACCGTGGTGACATGGACACCCACTCGATCTGCAATCTGCTGCATTTTCAGGGGAGCAATGAATTCGGGCCCTCGATCCAGAAAATCCTGCTGATGATCGATGATTTCCTGAGCAACTTTTCGAAGGGTGTTGTATCGCTGTTCAATGGATTCAATCAGCCACTTCGCTGATTCCACCTTCCGCCTGATCCACTCTCGCGTTTCAGGTGAGGGATTATCCCTGAGCATCTTCTGATAACGCGGGCTGATACGAAGTTCCGGCACGTACTCGTCGAGCAGACGAACAACATATCGGCCGGCATCGTCTTTCTCGACCGCGAGGTCAGGAGTGACTCGCTGCACCGGACGCTGCTCAAATCCTCGCCCAGGATACGGATTCAGCGTCTGAATCTGCTCAATCCCGATCTTGATCAGATCTATCGAATAGCCCGTGGCTTTCTGAATCTGCGGCAACCGGTTGTAGGCGATGTCTTCCAGATGATCTCTGATCAGTACTTCGACCACATCGTGAAACGGCATCTGCTCCTTGACCTGCAGCAGCAGCATCTCACGATGGTCACGAGCTCCGACACCGGCAGGTTCGAGCTGCTGAATCAGCCGCAGAACTTCCTCCGCTTCGTCCATCGTCAGCTGCTGATCGTAAATGCGATTGAACTGCTGAGCAATCTCCGGGAGCATGCTCTGAAGGCGGCCATTATGGTCAAGGTGCTGAATCAGATATTCACCAAACGACCTCATGGAATCGCTGCAGCGATTGAACGAAAACTGTTCAAGCAGAAATTCATGAAGCGACTGAGGTCTCGCCAGCATGTTGGCCAGCACATCATTGTGCCGATCCATGTCGTCGCTGATCTGGTTTGACGACGGGCGAGAACCACCAAATCCGACATTGTCTTCCGGCCATTCGGAGGAAATCTCGAGCAGTCGCTCGAAGTCAGACTCGTTATTCTTGTCATTGCCCGCAACAAGCTCGCGATTCTCGACATCCTTGCGAAGCTCGCGAGCCTCGCGATTATCCTCAACCGGTGGTGTGTAATCGGGTTCGGCTGTGGGAAGGTCGCGGTCCTTCTCCATGCGTTCAAGTGTGACGTTTTCGACCAGCTCCTGTTCGATTCGCTCGTTCAGCGCCATCATGTTCAGCTGCAGAATCTCCATCGATTGGATCATCCGCGGAGCCAGCTTCATCTGCTGGCTCATCTTCATCTGCTGCGAAATATTCAGGTGCATGGTTCAAATCGATCAGCGGAAATCCGTACGCCGCGCGGTTGTCACTCTCTGAAACACACTCAGGGCACTGACGTTCTGAGCATCCCATCTTAGGCCAGAACTGGCACAAAAAATGCCAGAGATCCCGAAGATCACAAAATCATAGCAGATTTTCACCGGGCTGACCCATAAAACTCAGAACTGTTGTCTGCCTCGCAGCGCATCCGCCAGCATTTCACGATTCGCAAATTCGAGAACGCTCCCAGACGCTATACCCCGGGCAAGCCGCGTAATCTTCACAGTGTCATTCTGAAGAATATTCGTAATAAACAGAGCTGTACCGTCTCCTTCGAGCGTCGGGTTGGTCGCCATGACCAGTTCAGTTACTCCCTGCTTTCTGATTCGCTGCACAAGCTGATGAATGGTCAGATCTTCCGGTGAAATACCTTCCAGTGGTGCGATTCTTCCCCCCAGAACATGATAGAGACCGTTGAATGCCCCGGAAGATTCCAGCGCCACGACATCTCTCGGCTGCTCCACCACGCAGACGACATGTCGATCTCGCCGAGGGTCCCGACAGATACGACAGACTTCGTCTTCCGTGAGGTTGAAACAGACAGAACAGCGCCGAACTGATGTCTTCACGGTGCGAATGGCATCTGCCAGTGCGTTGGCATCATTGCT
This sequence comes from Planctomyces sp., assembly GCA_046345315.1. Classification (GTDB taxonomy): domain Bacteria; phylum Planctomycetota; class Planctomycetia; order Planctomycetales; family Planctomycetaceae; genus F1-80-MAGs062. Next base: position 20,589 of record JBKDKA010000230.1, on the reverse strand, counting down.
GGAGCAGGCCAGAATGTAGTTGGCAAGCCGTTCGGCAGACTTTCGTCCGATTCCGGGAAGCCGTGCAAACTCGTCAATCAGTTTTGCAACTGAAGAACCATAAGGATGGTCAGTGCTGTCGAATGTGTTCTTTGCCATTCTTCAGCCACCCAGTCCGAATTTTGAAAGAGCATCCTGAAGTCCCGGAATATTGACGCCGCCGGCCACCTCGGCCATCTGCCGAGCACTTTCATCTCGCGCTTTCTGTAACCCCTGATTAATGGCGGAGGTGACGAGTTCCTCCAGCATTTCGCGGTCATTCATTTCAATCAGGCTCTGATCGATACTCAGGGAAGCAACCCGGAGATCCCCGGTGATTTCACAGCGGACCATCTGACCACCCGCGATTCCTTCCACCCGAAGTTCGCTGATCTTCTCCTTGATGGCCGCCATACGCTCCTGCAGCTCACGCGCCTGCTGCATCATGCCAGTCAGATTCCCAAGTCCCTTGAACATGTTTCACTCCTTGAATTTGTCTGTTTCAACGCAAGATCCAGGACACATCAGTATCATCCGCAGAACTGAAGACCATTTCCAGTCGAATGGGCGGTTCCGGCCAGAGCGATCGTTTCATTCGAACGTTCTGCTCGGATTGACAGCCAGCCGGAAACTCGACGCCAAATGGTCACTCACGGTGGCTCACGTCTGATTCAACTGCCCCCGGACTCGGCATCACACGAACGACTTTTGCTCCAAAGACATTCAGAACATGCTGCACGAACGGATCTTTGGCAGGATCAACACTTTCCAGCAGATTCACAGCAGGTTCAGCACGCACCATCTTCGCAGGCTCAGGTGCCTTTGCATGATCGTTCCGCTCCCTCGCGCGGGAGGGTGGACTTTCCGGAGATTTTTCAGCTGGCTGCCCTGAATCTTTCGCCTGGGACCGGAACGCTTTCTCCGGTCCACCGGAGGCAACCTGAGTCGCTCGCTGCAGAATCAGAGTGGCAGTCTGCCCGGTCAGAAGACCGATTTCTCTGACCAGAAGGCTGATTGTTTCCGGCTGATCCAGAATTGAGGCGGCATGAGCATGATGCTCGCTGAGCGTAATCTCAAAACGGCCGTCCTGCGAAATTCTCGGCTCAACAGCCTGACGCAGGGCAGCGGCAATTCCAGGCGACACTCGCTGAATGAGTTCCCGATGCAGCAACTGTGCGTTGCGTTCATGCCATTCGATCTTTGGAGCAGAAGCGATCTCCTGGACTTCATCTGATTCCGATGGATCCGAAGCCTGTTCCGAGGAATCGCTCACTGGGCTGGGCGTCCGCTGGGGCTCGGGACCGCCTGTTGACACCTCTTCAATCAGGAGTTCGTCACGCTTTTTTTTTTCCGGAGCGTCTTCAGTCCGGGTCTCAGACACTGGATGAGCCGCAGCAGGCTGCTGATTGGCCGAAGGCACATGACCACCTGCGGGAGCAGCCGAAGGCAGCTCAGGCAGTGCCGGCAGTCTTCCGGACAGAAGGTCGCTCAGAGCAGAAAGACTTTCCAGAAGACTGACCTGAACCAGAGCCACCTCCAGAATCGTTCGAGCGAATGTCGAACGGAACATCTGGTTCTTTGCTTCCGCCAGAATCTGAAATGCCGCCATGACAGAATGGATTCCCAGCCGCTGCGCATGCAGTTCCAGCTGCGGCCGAAATCCGGAAGACACGCTGTTCATCGTCACAGTGCCCGCACCGCTGCAGAGCACCATCAGGTCCCGAACATAAAGAATACACTGGTCAATGATCTCTCCGACCTGAACTCCATCTTCCAGTGCCAGATCCAGGCACTTCAGCAGTTCCCCAGGTCGCCTTTCGACGACGGAGGTAAACAATTCAACAAGCCGTGCATCATCTGCTGTTCCCAGCATGCGATGCACATCTTCGCCGTTGACTGTTCCACTGCTGAATGCCAGAAGCTGATCAAACAGAGACTGGCTGTCACGCATGGAACCGCGAGCACGCCGAGCAACCAGTTCCAGCGCCTCTTCAGTAACCTCGAAACCTTCTGCTGCTGCGATTACTGCCAGACGCTGAGCGATCGATGCTTCACCAACCGTCGAAAAGTCAAAACGCTGGCATCGCGAGAGAATCGTATCCGGAACCTTATTCGGCTCCGTGGTGCAGAAAACGAATTTGACGTTTGGTGGCGGCTCTTCCAGCGTCTTCAGAAGCGCATTGAACGCTTCTTTGGTGAGCATGTGAACTTCGTCAATGATGTAAACCTTGTAGCGAGTCCGCATGGATCGCACACCGACATTCGCTCGCAGCGAGCGGATATCGTCGATGCCACGATTCGATGCACCGTCAATCTCGATCACGTCAACGTCATTGCCGGCAGAAACGCCGTCGCAGATTTCACAATGATTGCAGGGGACGCCGTCGACGGCATTCGGACAGTTCAGTGCCTTCGCCAGAATTCTTGCGGTCGATGTTTTTCCAACACCGCGGGCACCCGTGAAAAGATATGCATGAGCAACTCGGCCTGAACGGATCGCATTCCGCAGGGCCTGAGAAACATGTTCCTGCCCGATGACTTCATCGAATGCCTGTGGCCGAAACCGGCGCGCCAGAACCGTATAATGCGAACCGTTGCTCACAACTATGTTGCCCAGACTTTCTTTCTCTCGAAGAGTGCCGACTCCCCGGAATCGTTCCACAGATGACACTTCGAACAAAACCGGGACAGGCACCATTCTCCGGCAATTGTGTTAGCTTTTTCAGCATTGTCCGGGAGCCAGTCCCGGTTTTGCTGCACGCAAACAAGCGTATTCTGACACTTTTCTCCCTGATATCCAATCGATCGCGTTTCCAGGGAGTAATTTCAACGGCAGGTGGCTGCACGATCGAAATCCGGAGAGATCTTCATAAAATCCCGTTTCGCTCGGCCTGTCGAAATTCAGAATGATCCCCCAAAAGATTCTGACCAGAACGTCCAGCAGAATTCCGTGCTGATTTCCAGATCCTGATCCTGTTACCCGGAGCATTTCCGTTGACAAAAATTTCCGAAGAAACACTTCGCCGCCTTCGTCAGTTTGACACGCCGACCGTCTGCAATGCCATCGAGCTTTTTGACGTCAGACCTCGAAACACGGGCTACATGAACAGTTCGATCCGTTCGTGTTTTCCTGAAATGGCCCCGATGGTCGGATTTGCACTCACATCCACTTTTCGCTCGCAGCTGGCTCCGCCATCCGGATCGTCCTATTCCGGTCTCGAAGGACAACTGGCTCTGTTCGACCGCCTTCCTGGTCCGCCGGTGATCGTATTTCAGGATCTCGATCAGCCATCAGCTGCGGCTACTTTCGGTGAAGTGATGTGCACGACGTATCAGCAGTTCGGAGCAAAAGGGCTGATCACATCCGGAACAGGCAGAGACCTTGACCAGGTTCGAGCCATCGGATTCCCGGTATTCACATCGGGAGCCTGTTCTGCTCATGGATACTGTCACATCCTTGAGGCAGGTCTTCAGGTATCTGTCGGCGGGATCACGATCTGCCCGGGAGATCTCATTCACGGAGACTGCAACGGCGTCAGCACAATTCCGGTCGAAATTGCCTCGGAAGTGCCGGAAGTCTGCGCTGAACTTGCTCAGGCTGAACGATTTGTGCTCGACTATGTGAAGAAGCCAAACCCCGATGTCGCAGGATTTACAAAAGCGAGACTCGAAATGAGCGCAGCATTCGATCGCATTCGAGCTCGACTTCGCGGGAAGAAGTAGAACGCATTTCAAAACCGGGACAGGATCAAGGAATGGCCAGTTTTGCAGTGATTCTCGCAGCAGCGGGACAAAGCTCTCGATTTTCCGGGCATCGCCGAAAGAAGCCTTTCGTCGACCTGAAAGGCCGTGCGGTCTGGATTCGCGCGGCCGACCATTTTCTGAAGCGGTCCGACGTCTGTCAGACAATTCTGGTCATTGCTGAGGATGATTTTGAATGGTTCCATGAACAGTTTCGAGCCAACATTGCGTTCATGGACCTGACCGTCGTCACTGGTGGTGCGACTCGAGCTGACAGCGTTCGGAAGGGGCTCAGTGCCGTCCGGCCTGAAGCGGACTACATTGCTGTGCACGATGCTGCACGACCGATCCTGACAGACCAGTGGATCGATCAGGTGTTCAGGGCTGCCGTGGAACACGGAGCTGCAATTCCGGGACTGAAGATCACCAGTACGCTGAAGCAGCTGAACTCTCAACGGTGCGTCGAGTCGACTCCTGACAGAGATCGAATTGTCATGGCTCAGACACCGCAGGTTTTTCGTCGTCAGATTCTGGAAAAGGCCTACGCAGTCTGTCGCAATCCCGCTGCAGCCACCGACGATTCTTCGGTTGTTGAACAGACGGGAGCACAGGTCCACGTTGTCGACGGCTGGCCGATGAATCTCAAGATCACAACAGGTGACGATTTCCGTCTCGCCGAGTTGTACCTGAATGCTCTTCCAAAGGCCGACGGCCTCTCAGCGCTGCATCCATTTCAGGATGAGAAGAACTGGTGAGAACGGGCAACAGATTGACTGGGGTACTCGGGCATGACGATCATCACAATCCAGTGTCCCGCCTGCAAAGTCAGACTGAAACTTCGACAGGAGCCGACCGCCGGTAAATCGCTTCGATGTCCAAAGTGTGAATCACGAATCGTCTACCGTGCCGGTTCAGATCAAAAGGCAACAGAAACCTCTGGCCCTGCGGACTCCGAAGCACGTCGTTCCGAGAAATCGCCGAAAGCGTCGGTCCTGAAGCCGGAAACGCTTAAGTCCGGATTGCCAGTTCCAGCATCAGATCAGGATCATGCTGATACTGAGAGCTTAAACATCAGTACGAAAGCGGCCTCAGATTCTTCGACATCGAACGTCGAAACGTTCCCTGATTTGACGCCATCCGCAGGTATTCTGAATCAGGTCCGCAGTCGGCGATCTCGCCGAAAAGCCTCGCCCAGACGACTGCTCATTTCGACAGTCATCATCCTGATTTCCACCCTGTCCATCGTCGTTGCGTTTCGATTTCGCCCGAAGGCAACCGCAGTTTCGGTGGGTATTTCGGAACAGCCCACCCGCCTGAACGCCCCTGCAGGCAACAGCAGGGAAGCCGGGTCAGAAATGATGAGCAGATCTGCTCAGGAAAACTCCGGGCAGAAAAGTCATCCTGAAAAGGGACTTTTCGAAAGCTCACCGACCAGCGGCAGCCCGATTCCGGTCAGCGAGATTCCATTCTCTGCGGATCTGATCTGCCATCTGCATCCCTCGGAGATCTGGAAGGATACCCCTGAGCTGCGGGAATTCCGGCAATGTCTCCCGGAGCTCGAGCCATGGATGAAATCTCTTGTCCAGAAGTATGCATCGTCCGGGCCGGAATCTGTATCTGAACTTACGTTCGCGATGAATTTCGGCCCGCGAGGTTCGAAACCTGATGTGGCTGCCGTGATTCGACTGGCCGAAACTGTCACACCGGACGTGCTGCAGCAGCGATTCGGCTCTCGACTGATACAGAATTCCGAACAGCAACCTCGCAGCAGCGAAGAGATCTCCGTCCGGCAGATCGATCCCCGAACATTCATGGTCGGTGCACCGGATATTCTTCTTGATCAATTCTCTGATGGTGGTGGGGGCAGCGGCGAAGCCACGCTTCCGGGAACTCTGTCAGCATCCATGGAACAGCAGATTGCCGAAACCGACCGAGATCGCCAGCTGACGATCGTGTTCAACCCGAAAATGATCGAAGTTCACAGAGATTTTCTACTGCCGGAGCAGACGTCAGTGAAACTGGCACTGGACAGGATCCTTCAGGAACTGACTCCCGATGTGGAACTTGCAACACTCAGCGTTCACCTTTCACCGCATTGCCATCTCGATACTCAACTGCTTCCATCAAATAGTACAAGCCTTGCGAAACTGGAGGCATCGGTTCGCTCCGGTCTCAGAAGGTATCCCGAGCAGATGCTGACTTCACTCCGTGCAACGAATCCACGAACACGTGGTGAACAGATCCTTGCCGGAAGGGCGCCGGCCATGATAAAAGCCATCGAACTCGGTTCAGAGGTCTCCCGTACAAAAACTCACGTGCGGATTATATCCCTGCTTCCGCAGAACGCCGCAGCCAGTCTTGCCGCCAGCATGCGATCCGCAATTCGAGTCCTCTCGCCGGCGAAGGGCACATCGCCGACGGCATCCGGATCAGTCGTTGACTCTTCAGGAATGGACGTTCGGCAGCAGATTCAGAAACCGATTCTCGTGGATTTCCGGAATCAGCCATTGCAGGAAGTGATCGCATTCATTGCACAGGAAACGGGAGTTTCGATCTCCATCGACGGCGACGCACTCAAATCCGCCGGGTTCACGCAGAATATGCCTCAGACGCTTTCAGCAGAAAGACAGCCGGCGGGCAAAGCGCTGAATGAGATACTGTCGAAGTATGCAAAAGAACGTGACCCCATCGTTGTCTGTATGGATGCGACAGCCAAGTCACTTCTTGTGACGACACGCTCCGCCGCGGCGGCGAAAAAGCTTTCAGAGCTAAACCTCAGCGCTCCATGATCTCACCGAGCACTACTGCAGAATCAGATCTGATTTCGACCGGGCCGCAATCAGGTTAAGTGAACACACAGACAGAATCCGCAGAATTGAACCAATCCCGGCAGAAACTGAATGAGATCCACAGACAGCAGACAATCTGCTGACGCCGCTCATCACTTCAGCCGAAAACAGCACTGGGAACGCAGCGAGTGTGATTTTCCTTTCGACGGCACCCGATTGATAATCTGTTTCTGGCGTTCAGACTTCGCGAGTTCCTGATTTTTCTCACTCTGACTCAGCCTGTAATTGCCGTGTATTCATCGCTCACTCACGGTGACTCAGTGGCAGAATCTGCCGACAGGGGAAAATAGAACGCAGACCAGCAGGGAGCATCCGTAAAGAAATCACTGTCCGCTCCAATGTGATTGCCGAATCATTCTTTGTCATCATCATGATCGCTGCACCGGAACGTGCAGCAGTATTGTCAAGACGTCAGTGATTCGCAGGGAATGGCGAGACTGGTCGTTCGGCGAGTCCTGTATATGCAGAAAGACATCCGACTCTCAACGAACCTCTCGGGATTGCTGTCCGGGTTGCTTTCGGTGATTCTGTGTCTGTCGAGCACAGCAGCTCGCGGAGACAGCGCTGCTCAGGATCTGATGAATGTCGGTGAGATTACACCATCCGCGACATCCGCCTGTGATGGATTCTGGATCCTCAGTACTCATAATTCCCCACAGTCATTTGACGACTCTATGCCGAGATTCTGTCCCTCAGTGCTGAGGTACGATGCCTGCAGTGGCTACCGCCAGAGTTCCTTCGGCGAACTCCAGAACTCCGTCATTCCCGGAATTCCTGTCTGTTTCGCAGTTCACGGAAGCTTCGTCGACTGGCAGAGTGTTCTGAATGAATCGCGAGGTGTCTGGAAATGGCTTCGTGAAGGCTGCGGTGCTCGGAATCTCCAGGTCATCTATTTCACGTGGCCGAGCGACCGTCCATATACTCCACTCGTTCAGATTGACATCGGAGTACTCGGGCGGCGAGCGGCTCGAAACGGGTTCTACCTCGCTGATGCCATCCAGTCACTTCCGGCTGAATGCCCCGTTTCAATGATGGGACATAGTCACGGTACACGAGTGATCTCGTCTTGTCTCCATCTGATGGGCGGTGGAGCCATTGAGAACATTTCTCATCCCACAGTTGTGAACACAGGTCGTCGCATTCGAGCTGTGTTCGCAGCCTCCGCGATTGACCATGACTGGCTGAATCCCACTGAACGCTACGGGTGTGCTCTCCGAAGTGTGGAGTGTCTGCTGAATCTGCAGAACGCCCTGGATCCGTGTCTCGCCATCTATCCACTCAGGCGACCGTTCTCCAGCCGTGCCCTCGGTCATGCTGGATTCACCAGAAAAGACGTACGGGCCATGGGCTGGCTTGGACGGAAGGTCAGGAATGTCGATGTTTCCGGCGATGTGGGTGTCGGACACTTGTGGCCGAACTACTTTCGCAACCCCCGACTGGCTCATCGTATAAGCGGTTACATCTGCTTCCCGGATCAGGTTTACGCGGAACCTGTCTCGTCGAGCAACATGACCATGTCTGAGCAGACAATGTCTGTCCAGCCGGCAATGGAGCCTCGTTCACTGAATCTGACGACTGTTCCGGAAATCCCGCAATCCGCTGGCACTGCCTCAACAGTGATTGAATAATACTGGTACGATGATGGAGAGTGTGTACCGTCCCCGATTCAACCGGTGTCGGTTCATCTCCGTCCCGTCGCGTACCGTGAGTCCAGCAAATTGTCTGTGACAATTCCAAGTCTGATCCGGCATTTGATCTTTAATGCCGTTCTCGGTTCATGCCGTCGCCTGAGTTTCCAAAGACGAAGGTTATTGCCTTTCGCATGCTTCGTTCTGCTCATGCGGTTCGATGGCATGGCGGCGCTTCACGCATTTCAGTCCCCGACTTCCCCCGGGACCCTTCCGGCAACCACGGTCCCGATCGTCCCTGAAACGGTGGTGGCGGCGAAGCAATCAGCCGCTCTGAGTTACGGGAATCAGAGCGAAGAGCCCTCCGCTTACGCTCGGCATCTGGACGTGCTCCGTCGAAACGTGCGATACGGTACAGCGTTTGATTTCGTATTCAGACACCATACGGATGCGGGTACGCTTCGCGAGTTTGCCCGAACACTCGCAGCGACAGATAACGCGTCGCCTCAGAGTATTCATAGCCGGATCCTTGCGGGCCAGTTTCTGCTGGAACTCGGCGATGCAGACGCAGCGATCATTGCATTGTCAAAGGCGGATTCAGAACAGCCGAACGATTCGCAGATCACGATTCTGCTCGGACTTGCTCGCTATCTTGAAGGTCAGACATCCGAAGCCATTTCCGACCTCGAACGTGCCGTAGAGAAGGGGCGTCGCCGGCAGGAAGTCATGCCGGCGGCACAGCTCCTCTGTCGAATGTACCAGCTCACCGGACACCCCGAATCATCCGGTCCACTGATTCGCCGGATCATCGACCGATTTCCCGCTGATCGTTCCATACGTGAACTGTCCGCAGACATCCTGACTGATGCCGGTGACACGGTGTCTGCCGTTTCGCTTCTGAAACAGCTCGCTGAAGAATGTGATGACTTCTCGGAGAGAGTTCGCTTTCAGACAAAAGCCCTTGAAACTCAGCTGTTCAGCCAAAGTTCCGCAGAAGTCACTCTCGCTTCAGAAACGCTGTTGACCGATGTGTGGACACAGAAAGGCGGAGATACGGCACTGATCGGTCCTCTTGAAGCACTGATTCAATTCACGGCGGGAAGAACGGGGCTGATCAATTACTACGAGAACCAACTGACAGCACACCGCGGGAACTCCGAACAATCATCTGCGTTCACATCAATTCTTCGAAAACGGCTCCTCGAACTGAGACTTGAAACGCCTGAACGGTCGACTCGTTCCGATCGAATCGAAACGCTGTTTCAGGAAGTATTGAGTGACTCACCGACGTCGGAGGAACTGCTCAGAAGTCGGCTGAAGTTTCTGGTGGCGGACGAGCGTTCTGCGGAAGCTTCCGACATCTACTCCATACTGCACCGTCGCGCCCCTGACAATCAACAGCTTCTTCGAGAATGGATTGAGTTTTCTGCCCGGCGTCAGGACCTCGCACGTACCGATCAGCAAAAACACCTTAAGTCTCTGATCGAAAGATACCTCAGGCAACGGCATCCGGAATCTGATCCTGACGATCTGTTGAATCTCAGTCGTATATTGCAATCCGCTGGCCATCCCGATGATGCCATCAGGCTGATGCGTCATGTGGCCGAACTCTCACCCGATTCAGTGGTGCACCGGCTGATTCTCGCTGAACTTCTCCACGTATCCGGTGACACCGTCGAAGCCCGTGCAATCCTCGAAGCAGTCTCAATGGGTCTTCAAAGTCAGGCACCAGACGAAAAAAGCGTCGACCTCGAACTTCGACTTTCAGAGTCATCCTGGAAATTCGGCGAACGTGACCGAGCCATCACGACGGCTCGAGGAAATCCTGAGGTTACTCCTCCCGGTGAAACAGCACTTCGACGTTCCAGATGGCTGTCGGATCACGGAGACCACGCTGGAGCTCTTCAGTTGCTCAGAAAAGCCACCCCACTCGTCGACGCTGATCAGCGAGATCGAATGATTGCCGAGCAGATCCGGATTCATCTCGCATCAGGTACACTGAATCAGACTGTTAATGAGCTGACTCAGCGGCTGGAAGAGCAGGGGGATGCGTCATCGGCAGACGACTGGTTGTTCGCAGCCAGAATGTTTCACGCAACGGGAAGACAAAGAGAAACGCTTGCAGCAGTCAGAAGAGCGTTATCGATTTCACCAGAATTCCTTCCGGCCCTGAAACTGCTTCCCAGCATCTTCTATCAGCAGGATCAGTCTGATGATGCTGTCTCCTGCCTCCGTCAGTTGATTGCTCGAGACCCGGAGAACGCCAATCGTTACAGGAAATCGCTGATCCGCTGGCAAATTGCTGCCGGTGAGATTGATTCCGCAGTCCAGACTGCGGACGAATGCGTTCAGACGCAACCGAATGATGATGAATCTCTTCAGCTGCTGGTGGCGATCTGCCTGAAAGCGAATCAGCCGGAACGAGCCGTCGCCGCAGTTCGAAAGTCGCTGACGACGACTCCGGAAGCGAACAATGTCCGCGTCCTGCTGGCAGATCTCCTGGATAAGACATCTCATATCGATGAAGCAATTCAGACGGAATGGCTGATCTGCCACACTCCTTCGGCTAGTACTGATCGAGGCAGATCCATCGGCAGGCTGCTGAAACTATCGGTAAAACATGGGACCGCAGAAGAACTCATTCGGCGACTCAGACTCAGAGTGTTGACGGATCCGAATCGACTTTCCGCTGTACTCACTTTAGGTCAGGCTCTGGAAACATTGAACCGATCAACTGAAGCCGAGCAACTGCTGCAAAATCAGGTGAACTCGATTCCCTTCGTCAGAGGAGGACTTCCGGGAGCAGGACTGTTCTCCGGTCAATCAACCGTTCCGGATTCGCTGAGCTCATCAGGAAACGTATCACGGACACAAAAGCAAACCGGAATGTCGGATCTGCAGTTCTCGACGACATTGTTCAGGGAGCTCGCTCGACTTGCGAAGAGTCGAGGAGAGTCCGCAGCATCACTGCGATATCTTGAGTCCGCTCTGAAGTATTCAGCCGACGACGGTCTCAGAACAGAGATCTCATTGAAGCTTGCCCAAACGGAACAGGCAAAAGAGATCACAAAGCTCTGGCTGGGAAATGAACCGAGCAAACTCCATCCGGATGATATTCCGACGGAACTCCTGCGTCTGATCGACACCATGGCGACCTCGAATCGCCTGCAACCTGCGGAGACTGTCTGCAATGAAGCGATCGCACGCTCGCCGGACAGCATCGCACTGCAGTTCAGAAAGGCGTGCCTTCATCGAGCAGCCGGTGATCGTGAGTCAGCTCGCAGAGTATTCCGACAGATTGTCTTCGACAGCGAGCCGAAAGCAGAGAGCCCAGCGGATAAACGCGGACTTTCACGCGCGAGCAGCGGGATTTCAAACCACTCTTCGGCGTCATCATCTGCGGTGGCGGAAACTGAATTGGCAGAAACACTCACCGTTCATCTTCATCGGTTGACACGTCTCCGAACGAATTCAGAAAGTGCGTGGGAATTCTATCGTCAGTGGAGCCATTCTGATCCGAACGACCAAAGCACCGACAGGCGAATCACTGGCAATCCGATGGTTTCCGGTCCGTCAGATCAGGAGGCGATTACCACAACGGCACTGCTGTTTCTTCTGGAACCGGACAACCTTTCGCACGCAGCTGACGCCTCCGGTTTCTGGAACTCGGACCTGTCCGGACTTTCGATACCCGATCTTTCGAGAGTTCTTCAGACAGTGAATGCTCTGACGGAATCCGATCGTCGCCTGTCGGCAAACTGGCTGAAGAATGCAGTTGTCCGTGATCAACTTTTAAGAACTTCCAGCCATCGTTCATCGAATGGTGTTCTGTATCTGAATTCACTCTGCGATCGCATAGTCTCCTCCGGTCATTGCGTAGAGGCCTTGCCGTCAGCTCACTCTCGGACTGAAGGAGATCATCCGCCAATCACAGCAGAGGAGCTGAGCAGGGCGGAGGGTCTGATCCGGCAGTGGATTCACTCAGATCCTGAATGGTTACTTCTGACTCGCCGCAGTGGCTGGCTTCCTCAGCTGTTCCCGAAAGAGACCTGCGACTCGATCTGTCACGAGCTGCGACAGTTGGCATCCGATTCCGTGAATCCAGCGCTGCTGACGGCGTCACTGCACCTTATCGCCGGAAGTGATGAGCACTTTGAGATGCAGCTGGAGTTTCTGCAGAAGTTGGTAGCTCTTCAGCCACCGACTGCAATGCCAGCTCCTGGCATGTCTCAGGACGAAATGGTTCAACAATCCTTTGACCAGTCAGTACAAAAACTCGTTCGGCAGACTTTTGATCGGCGAGACTGGAAGAATCAGGAACGACTGCTGGAAATCCTTTCGGGTCTGAAATCCGTTCAGCCTGAAGAGCTCTGCCATTCGATCGTGTTAGGTTGCAGAAGTCAGGGGCACAGGCAGTATCTGGAGCAATGGTTGCAGCAACACACGCCGCAACACGTTGCAAATGGTTCCAGTTTAAGCAACTCGCTTCAGAAAGAATTACTTCTGCAGGAAAACTGCGACCGTGACCTGATGCGGCAGAGTCTCAGAGACTGGGTTCGCTCTGCCCCCGACACCAAGGGTATCACGAATCTTTCTCAGCAACTTCTGAGACACCAGTACCGAACTGAATCCCTGTCGGTTCTGCGGCATTTTCTTTTTGATCGCTCGATGCTGTCATCAGATCGCAGGGAGATCGCTCGACACTTACTGCAAAATGTATCTGCCGAGGATGATGCTCAGTTCGTCATTCCGGCTGCGGAGCTACTGCTTGCTGACGGCAGCTCATTGACGAATTTGATTGAGACATGGCCAGTGCTGAAACAGTTTGGTTTCTCGAAGGGTATCACTTCCAGATCCGCAACGGCTGAGTTTTTACCTGGTGATATCATATCCAGCCGGACGCCTTCGACCGAGACGCTGCAGCAATCGTCTGACACAGACCAGCTCCCCGAAAGAACAGACCCGGTCATCGACTCTGCACCCGATCCGACAGAACTGCTTTCGCAGGCAGCTGAGTACGAGCGAGCCGACATGCCACAGGAGGCCTGCAAACTGTTCCTTCAGGTACTCGATATTGATCCGGGACTATTCGCGGCAGATCTGGAAACTTACGCTCAGAGCTTCGAGTACGCGAATATGCTGCCGGAACTCATTACAGCCCTCGATCGCACCGATCTGAGTCATTTTGAACGGAGTGTCTCCGTACTGATTCGCATTGCAACGGCTGCAATCTCGTCGGAGACAAAAAATGAGTCGGGCCAACATCCAGCACGAGGTCTTCTGAAAAAGCTGGTGCAGGATTTTCCGGATGCGGCGGTTCAGCATCTCGGGATCATCGAATCGAGTCGCGCAATTCAGCCGGACGACATTGCAGCAATGATCGTTACTTCGCTTCTTCCGTCCGACGACGAACTCTCCCGTAACCCATGGCACGGATTGACTCGTCGAACCGAAGACGCGTTTTTGCTTTCAGCTCTGCATCGACTCTGCAGAGAGAACTCCATGCGAGAATCCGTCTCAGAACGCATCCGTCAGTTTCTCAACAGTTCAGAGGACTGGATAGCCGGGCCACTGATTCTTCGCCTGATTTCCGACGATGGAGCATCGGCCCCTGCGCCGTTGCCTGATGCAGAATCCGGGGCAGCGAAACAACCACACGATCCTCAAGTGAACGGGAAGGAACGTCTGCCTGTTCCAGTACTGAACACAATCGCGGACGTACTGACGCGATGCCGACGAGTTCCAGAAGAGTATCGCACGCAGTTTCAGGTCGCGTCAGCAGATTATCTTCTCGCAGAATCATCGAGCTCCTCTTCTGACTGCGAACAGGCAACTGGGTTCCGGGAACATGGCAGCCACGGCATTTACCGGACAGACCACGATGAAGATTCGCAAAATGAAGAAACGATTGACCTCGAGTTCAACTTCGGAATGAACCTGCTGCAGGCAAGACTCCCGACGGAAGCCATCTCGATCATCTGCCTTGCGCATCAACGAAGCTCTCTCTCCCTCAATCAGATGTTCTCCACGTCATGGTTTACCGACACATACGTGACTCGACGACAGCTGGGCGACAAACTCATCAGTGTCGCGCAGCAACAGCTGTCCGAAGGCATGGTGGACGAATCACTGACCGGGGCATTGATACGCAGCTTCGAACTAGAGCCCGCCGAAACAGCAATCAAGCATCGAAGTCCATTTTTTAGCGCTCTCATCCGACTGCCGCCATCCGTGAGAGGGCTTTCTCAAGACCATCTGGACTCACTTCGCGTGGAGTTTCCGATCCTCGAGATCCTGGACGACAGAAGCCGTCTACAACGCGACGGAAAGCCTGACAAAACAACCAGGACCAGGGAATCGGAGACACTGCCGGGACTGAAACCGGCCGGCGCTGATGCTCATCAGGAGCTGGCAGAACTGCTCGATGAACTTCTGGCACAGACGACGCTGACTGAAGAGCAATTTGCATCCGGCATTGCAGGTGCCATTCGAATCAATGACAAGAAGCGACTCACGGAAATCTGTTCACGACTGGAAGGTTCTGCCCCCGATGTCAATCGAGGACAGTCCGAGCCAATGCTGATGTACCTTGGACTTGGGATGGCCACTAGCCTGCCTGAACTTCCACAATACGAACCCCTGCGAATCAAACTTCTGACTCGTTCAGCAGATCTGGCCCGGAAGCAGCCCGACGCCATCATTCGGATCGCTGTACTTCAGACGTGCGCCGAAAACGCGAGAGGGGTTATTCACGAGTCTTCAGATAACGGCGGAACGGCGGAACAACTGCGGGAGCTCGGAAGCCAGTGGGAGCGGGAAGCGGATGAAATCATCACGAACGTCATTCCACGCGACGATCTGGACGAATCCGAATTCCATCAATTTCTGAAGGACTGGATCAGTGTTCAGACGCAGCGTTCAGAGAAGTCATCAGAATAATCTCGTCATTCAGCCCGTGAACGAGCAGTACTGCAGACATAAAATCTGCTGCTGTGCATCCTTCTGAACAGGAATTCGTCCTGACGACCAGCTAAAATCAATTGATGCTCCAACGTGCCCCTGTTCAGTATCGCTCATCTGATGGTGGCACCTCTCAGCGAATGATCCCCGGATCCGACAGAAAGAACACACCATGAACCCGCCGGAAAAGATGACAGCCGAGGAGTTTTGTGAGCGTCGGATGGATCTTCCGGAGGGAGGAAGATGGCATGAGCTTCACGAAGGACGCCCGGTGCTTCTTCAGGCCCCGGATGACCAGCATGGCAATATCGTCATGAATCTTTCGCGGTCACTCGCGACCTGGTTTCGAACCCGGCTCCCGAAAGGAACTCAGTACGCCGTTCATGAAATCGGAATTCTTGTGCGGCAGAATCCTGACACAGTTTATATGCCGGCCATCAGCCTGTTCGACGGTGGACCACTGTTCGCTCAGACGGACCTTCAGATCGCAACACAGGTACCTCGGCTGATCGTTGAGGTCGCTTCTTCGAACGACCGACGAAAGGACCTTCAGTTTCGTACCAATGCCTACCTTCGTATGGGCGTCGATATGATCTGGATACCTGATCCGCATCGAAAAGAGATTCAGGTACTCCGAAGATCGCTGCACACTCTGGTCCTTGGAGAACGTCAGCAGCTCGAAGGCGGACATCTTCTTCCGGACTTTCAGACGACTGTTCGTGACATCTTTGCCCAGCCGGAATGGTGGTCCGGCAGCATCTCTTCGGGAACTGAAACAAAGCATTCTGCCGAGATCTGAAACCGGGCGTCACTCGATCACGTGCCCATGATCACCGAGGAGCCTGCCGAGTGGTCTTTGTATCGCTGATCTTCATCACATTGATCTTTCTCACAGGCGCGGAAGCTGGCGGCGATAAAGCAACGGCTCCTGAACCCCTTGCTTCGACCAGTAACGACAGCACAACGCTCGTGATACTGGCACCGGAAGGTCCCGTCTTTGCGGAACTTCTCGTCTCTGTTGCGGAAAAACGCTGGCGGCTCTGGATCGCAGATTTTCTGAGCCGCGGTCTTGATCAGGACAAAAGCGGCACTCTGGATCGCAATGAACTTGAGCTGCTGACGCCCGGCCTGAGGTCACTTGCCGGAATCAGCAGCGTTGAATCCATATTCACGGAAGCTTCATCAGGGCAGGCGGGTCAGTCACCGCAGGATTCGCTGCCAGTTTCGGAGTTCTCACAATGGTTTCAGCATCGGATCCCGCCGTCGCTGGAACTCAGTGCAGCTCAGACGAACGCTGACGATTCTGTTCGCCTTCTGTCACGGCTTGATGTCAACAGCGATGGCATTGTTTCATTGGAGGAACTTCAGCGATCTGAGCAGACTCTTCGCTTTCGTGATCTCGATGACGATCAAACCTTCAGTATTTCAGAACTGATGCCATTTCGTGACCCGCTCAGTCAGCAGGCTCCGCTGGCCCCCGACGCGGCTGACCTGCCGTTCTTTGAGATTACAGATCTGACGTCTGCAGAACGAGCTGCAGATCGTCTGATCGCCAGATACGGAACCAACGGCACACTGAACAGCAGAATATTTCGGCTACGGAATCCGGAAACGGATGCCAGCTCCGAAAAGTCCGGGGAGGAATACGAACTGAATCGCGAACAACTGACACAGCATCTCCTGAAGCCCGCCTGCCATCTTCGACTCAGCGTTCGACTTTCTGACAAAGCGAATCGAAGTCAGACGACGATTGACGAATTGCCCGGAGACATACCATTCATTCAGACGACCCGGCAAAATCTCGGCACAACTCTGATTCAGATCGATGACATGAAACTTGAAGTGATCGCACGCGGTGGCGGCGCAAACAACCGTGCTTATGCAAAAGGATTTCTTGGCCAGTCATTCGCAATGCAGGATGCAGACAAAAATCAGTATCTCGATCAGCAGGAGTTTTCACAGTTGTCAGGCGTTCTGACTCAGGCCGGGCTGACTGCTGATTTCCGTGCCGTTGACATGAACAATGATCAGATGGTGACACGTGACGAACTTTTTCGTTTCGGCGAACGTGAGTCTCTTGCTGCGGGGAGCAAAATCGAAGTCACTGTGGAACAGCACGGAGCAACTCTCTTCAGCCTGATTGACAGGAACCATGACAGACGACTGAGCCCGCGAGAAATCAACGAAGCATCAGCACAGATCGAGTCCATGAACATCAATGGAGATGCGGGCCTTGGAGATTCTGATTTTGGAACGACCTATCGTCTTCGAATCGGACTCGGTCGAACAGATCTACAGAAAAAGTCTGCATCCCCTGTCAGTTCAATGACCCAGCAGTCGCTCGACGCCGTCCTTCCCGGATTCGATGCTCTGCAGGGGCCTGAATGGTTTCGGCGAATGGACCGCAATCAGGATGGCGACGTATCGCTTCGAGAATTTCCGGGACCGATCGATACGTTTCGAAAACTCGATCAGGACGGAGATGAACTTCTGAGCGTTTCGGAGGCAGAGTCTGTTTCCAGCACTGACTGACTGCATCTGGCTTCAGAATCTGTTCGCAGCGCACTCCGAGTCATCAGCGGTCTCAGTGCTGAACGAAGCGCCGGTAAAGCCCGGCGTACACACCGTCCAGAGCCATCAACTGTTCATGACGACCGTGCTCAATAAGATTTCCGTGATCCAGAACAAGAACCTGACTGGCGTTTCGAATCGTGCTCAGGCGATGAGCCACAACGAAACTGGTTCGGCCTGCGAGCAGCACGTTGAGTGCCTTCTGGAGCCTCGCTTCCGTGGCGCTGTCGATACTGCTCGTCGCTTCATCCAGAATCAGAATGGACGGATTCGCAATCATCGCTCGAGCGAAGCAGATCAGCTGCCTTTGTCCTGACGACAGCGAAGCACCACCTTCCCCGACGCGAGTGTTGAGACCATCCGGCAGGGACATCAGCAGATCATGACAGTCAAGCTGCTGCAGGACGTCAATGATTTCCGACTCTGACGCTTCGGGACGTGCAAACCGAATATTATCGGCGACGGTCCCGTAGAACAGAAAGTTCTGCTGCAGAACGATCCCCATGTGGTGGTGAAGGCAATCGCCCTGAATATCTCGAAGGTTAATGCCATCGACCAGAATCTTCCCGCTGGTCGGGAGATAGAACCTGGAAACCAGATTGATGATCGAAGACTTTCCGCTCCCGGTGTGTCCAACCAGAGCGATGGATTCTCCCGGGTGAGCAGTGAAGCTGATGTCCTTCAGAACGGGTCGTTCCGGATCATAGCCAAACGTGACATTACGAAACTCAACGTAGCCTTCGATTCGATCTCGAACAACCGGATTGGGCACATCAGTCCACTCCGGTTCCGTATCCAGCAGACGAAACAGTCTCTCGGCACCCGCCATTGCAGTCATTGCCTGGTTGTATTGATTCCCAAGGATCGAGATTGGCGAGAAGAAAAGGTTCGCCATGAAGAAGAAACCAACAAGATCTCCGATCTCTGTTGTGGGTTCAGGTGCCAGCACTCGAGCTCCACCGATCAGCAGCAGGATGACGACGAAGATCTGACTGTTCATTTCAAGCAGAGGGATGAACGTTCCCTGAGTTTTGAGAACAGCGGTGTTATAACGAGAATGATCTTCCGCCAGCTGACGAAAGATTTCCGAGTTTTCCCGATGCCGAACGAACCCCTGAGTCACTCGAATTCCGACGACGCTTTCAACCAGCGTCGCTGTTACTCGACTGAAGGACTCTCTCATATCCCGCAGTCCGTCGCTCAGTTTTCGATGAAAGTGCTGATTGGTGAACCAGATCACGGGAGCCAGCCCAAGCACAATCAGAAACAGTGACCAGTCGTACCAGAGCATGGCAGCAGCGGCGATCATCATCTGCATCAGCTGAACGATCGTGACATACAGCACTTCCTGAACTCCGACGCGAATGTCTTCCATGTCAGAAGTCATTCGGGAAATCACTCGGCCGATGCGATTGGTGTGGAACCAACGCATCGGCATTTTCTGAATATGCCGGAACAGTTTATTCCGCAGATCACAGACAACGAGTTCTCCGAGTTCCAGCGCCAGTCGCTGCCGATAATGCAGGACGAACTGTGTCAGTACAGCCAGAACGGCAAACCCGATCGCTCCGATGAAGACTCCTGTCGTATCGCCGTCCGCCACGGGACCACGAATCACAGCGGCCACAATCCACGTCAGAGCCGGCATCTGAAACGCACGAATAATCACGCAGGTCATCAGCCAGAATCGTCGCGAAGCGAAAGGCCTCGTGTACTCCATCATTCGCGAGATCAGGCGAAAATCGAGCGGACGCTGTCTTGGTTCGTCTTCGCGATCGATATGCCGAGTGAGTCCACCGGCGGCGACGGCACTGCTTGACATGAATCAGCCTGCTGAAAGATCCGTTATTGAGACTAATGACACAGGAAAATCGAAAACAACTCGCCGGAAAGACTTCTCCGGGATTCCGCGGAGTGTCGACGGCGGCTAAGCGGGAACTTTCCAGACCGGGTTCTCTCCCGACTCCCATGATGCAGCGCAACTGAGTTCATCAGCGGACTCGCTTAGCTGCAGCTCAGCCATTTCACGATAATAGTCAGAGGAGACCATCAGCTCTTCATGAGTGCCGACAGCTTCCACGACACCATATCGCAGAACGACAATTCGATCTGCTCGCCTCAGAGTGCTCAGTCGATTTGACACAATCACGGTTGTGCGGCCGGCCATCGCTGACAACATCGCTTCGCGAATCTCATGCTCTGTTTCCGGATCCACGGATGCCGTCGCATCGTCGAGAAGCAGCACCGGCGGATCCGTCAGAATCGCGCGGGCCAGCGAGAGCCGCTGACGTTGCCCACCGGAAAGATTGGAGCCATGTTCACCGACGATTGAATCGTACCCATCCTCCATCTCCATGATGAAGCCATGAGCAGACGCAACCCGCGCTGCAGCTCGGATCTTCTCCGGAGTTGCATCAGGCTGACCGAACGCGATATTCGAGGAGACCGTATTGCTGAAGAGAAAGCTTTCCTGAAAAACAAACCCCATGCTGCGACGGACATCGTCAAGATTCAGTTCCCGGAGATCAATTCCGTCGAGCCGAATCACACCGGATGACACGTCGTAGAATCGCATCATGAGGTTCAGCAGTGTCGTCTTTCCGCTCCCTGTAGGCCCCGTGATTGCGACGGACTCACCGGCAGAAATGCTCAGACTGACTTTCTGGAGTACCGGGGATGCCTCACCGTAGGCAAAACAGACGTCTTCAAACTCAATTGCACCACGGAAATCATTGAGCCTCACCGCATCCGGCTTTGCCGTAATCCTGATCGGTTCATCCAGAACCTCGAAGACTCGTTCCGCGCTCGCCAGACTTGACTGA
>JBKDKA010000229.1:0-6393 GCA_046345315.1 Planctomyces sp. | reverse complement strand
TCTACACATGGACATTCGTCGGCAGCGTCAGATGTGTATAAGAGACAGGCCGTATGGTTGTGCAGCGGAGGTGACGGGTTCAGGCTTGCCGCCAGACGAATCCAGGTATCGCGGTCGGCGGCCAACAGTTCAAGACGCTGCTGACAATAACTGCACTCCGAAAGATGCCTGATGGCCGTCTGTTCTTCAATGTCGTTCAGAGCATCCGCAAGTGCGCGCTGCAGGACTTCATCGCTGCAGTGCTGGATTCCTGAACCGGCTTCCGTTGGCATCACAGAGCCTCCTGTTCACCGAGTTCCGCGATGCGAGACCGAATACGAGCCATAATTCGGCTGCGTGACATATAGATGGCTCCACGTTCCACACCGAGTTCCATCGCCACGTCGGAAACATCCTGCCCCTCGACAGCAGTCTTCCAGAAAGCCTGCCATGAGTGTTCTCGAAATTCCCGCCGCACCTGTTCGGCGACAAACAGAAAGATCTCCCGGTCGTATTCCTGCTGGAGTTTCGCCACGTCGACGTCACTGTCCGGCAGTTCCAGTTGCTGATTCAGAAAATCGGAACCACCAATATTGAGCGGCTGTCGGCCCTTTGTTCTGAGATATTTGAGTACGGTGTTGCGAGTGACCCCGGAAAGCCAGCGGCGGAAGGAACCTTCGATGCCGTCCGAGTTCCATTGGTCCAGCGATCGGCACACCGCCAGAAATACCTGCTGAACCAGATCCCGCGCATCGGCATCCATGAATCCCCGGCGGATCAGCATCCGCAGCAGAAACGGTTCGTAGGCCCCGACGAATTCCTGCCACGCACGCTGATCGACGGGATCTTTCATCCGGGCAATCAGCGTCAGGTTGGTTTCAGGCAGTGCCATGAGAACTCGGTAATGGTGGCTTCAAAACCGGGACTGGCTCCCGTCGAACAACAATCTTCCTGTCACTGCTGCAACTGCGACGAGTGCCTGTCCCGGTTTTGGAACGCGTGTGAATTTCGATGATGCCACAGGATATATTCCCGATTCCCGCCCGGATCTCACAGCTATTTACAAAAAAATGAGCAGGGAGAGGCTGTGTCTGGTTCAGGTGAGACCAGCAACTGACGCGAGTTGCCTGTGAATGCCTGTTGAAGCGTTAGAGGCTCAAACAAAACTGGGACAGGCACCCTGCTCCACCAGTTTTGTGAGCCTTTTTCGGAGTTGTCCGGGAGCCGGTCCCGGTTTTGTCAGGCGTCCTTACTACTGCCCGGCTGAACCCTAATAGTGTGAACTGAAGTTCCGAAAGCTGCCGCGACCGCATTGCCTCAGGCCTTCTTCACGCTGCGCCGGAGTCCCAGTCAAACGAATCTGTCTCGCGGAGCGCATTCAGCCAGTACGCAGAGCTCGTGATTCTGATTCGAACCAGATTCCCTTCGGCAGGGAACACATCCGTTTGCCAGACGATCGAATCAGCTTCCGCAGCGTGTCCGGAGGCGATCTGTTCACCGAATAGTCGATTCAGAATGGCCGTTTCATTCATTCCCGCTGAAAGAATTCGCACCAGCCATGTACGATCGATTTCGTTTGCAAAGATCGTCATCTTTGAGGCATCATCACCCCGGATGTTCATTGACACTCGAAGTGCGTCCGGTGTCGGGAATGCCATCGCGTTCACTGAATGGAGCATACTGGCGACTGCGAACATGGACTGATGCAGCGTCAGATCGGCAGACTGTTCCCACAGACGTTCGTGCTGACTCTCGATGCTGTAGTTTTTGATCTGCCCCGCCGTGAGTTTCGTTCCCAGTTTATGCTTCAGCAGCACGGCTGCCGCTTCCGGTGGATCCAGGTCCTGCAACGCAAACAGCGTCATATCACGAAGCTCATCAGTGTCGATCTTTTCCGCATCCGTGATATCGAGTGACGTCAGAACAGCGATGTAATCTACAGGCTTCCAGCTGTTGTCCAGCTCAGCCAGTTCTTCAAATTCGTCAACTCCAACACGGTACTTCGTCATTCGGTGTTCCTGCGAAAGAGAGTGTTCAACTTCGCAGAGTGTATCAGATGATCAACGATACATCGGAGGTATTCGTGCAGTTGGATCCTGAACCCGAGAAACAGTGGCGTTTGGCGTGTTCCTTCCCGCGCACTCAATGTTCTTCAATAGCCGTATAGCCATGATCAGTGTTTAAGGCCCATCGCGCCCGTCGATGAGAACGAATGAGCCTGCGGAATGAGCACACTAAAGGGCCACGTACCAGGGGACATTTTTATTGTGACACACAGCAGTGTGTTCCCCTTTTTGGAAGGCGTGAGAAACTGAACTGTTCCAATCTCGTCGAGTTGATTTGTGGTCGTCACCTGAACCACGGATATCGCAAATCACACGAATCGAACATCACACAGACGCCTCTTTTTTGGGTTCTGTTTTTCCTCAAGCTTGATCGTCCCGCAATTCAACAGGTCCTTGTTGCCGACGAAAATGCTCGAAAGGGGACGGGGACATTCTGGCGTTGAAATAAAGTAGAATGTCCCCTTTTTGATAACCCTTGCTGTGCGCGATTCCTTTCACTGCGGGAAAACCAGCTTCAGACTGTCAGGCAGGGCCGGCAAGTCAGAACAAGTACTGTCGATTTCCAACGACACACAGGGGATATCCTGCCTGCAGCTGATCAGTTCAAGATCCCTTCAATCTCTCTTTTTGCGATTCTACTGTTCTGGTCCTGTCAGAGCTTTTGAACTATACGTCGGAACCGCAGAATGTTCGGCTCAGTCTTCCGCAGTTTCTGCCGGTGTGTCACGCGGGAGTTTGATGCCCATAACGAGCATGTGGTTTGGCGAACATGAGTCTGCCGACGAATGTCTGAAATCTTGCAGTGGCTGAAATTCCGAATCCGGGTGCGTCGATGAGATGAAAGTGGTTTCTTCCGGCATTTCTGTATCTGCTGATCCGGAACATCGTCATGCCTGTCACGAAAAAGTCTCTGATACGCTCGGTTGTTCTTGGAATCGGACTCAGCGTCTCCTCCATGAATCTGCTGGCCGATCAGCCGGAGTTCATGAGGTGTTCCAGTTCAGCTTGCAGCGACGCCGATGTTTCCTGTGGAGACAGCAGCGGTTGTGGAGATGCCTGTTTTACTGACGACACCTGTGGTGAGTCTCTGTTTGGCAGTATTGAGACATTGTCCTGTGACAAAGCGAGCGGAGACTGGCTTGGGCTTCGAACGCACCTGAAGGATTCCGGTGTCACCGTGGATGCCAACGTGGCTCAGTTCTACATGGGAGCCGTCACTGGAGGTCTGGACAACAGCGGCCGTTATGCCGGGCACGGCGACTATGTCATGAATATCGACGGCGACAAAGCACTCGGCATGAAAGGGATGTTTATCAAGCTGCGAGCCGAACATCGGTTTGGTCAGTCGATCGGAGGATTGACCGGAGCGCTGTTGCCTTCCGCCGTAGCGTCGGATCTACCTGACCCTGAGAGTGAGCAGATCTATCTGACGAACGTTATGTTCACACAGATGTTTTCAGAGACCTTCGGAGTATTTGCCGGAAAGATCGATACTCTTGATGGTGACCAGAATGCTTTCGCCAGTGGTCGCGGGATGACTCAGTTTTCCAACGTCGCTTTCGTAGGTACTCCGATCGGCCTGCGAACGATTCCTTATTCAACACTGGCGACTGGTTTTGTGATTCTGCAGGACCTCAAGCCGGTCTTTACATTTTCAATCATCAACGCACGCGAAACCATGAGTACCTCGGGCTTTGATGAACTGTTCAATGATGGAGTGACTCTGGCACCGGAACTGCGATTGCCAACGCAGTTCTTCGGGCTGCCGGGCCACCAGCTGTTCGGGGGCACGTGGAGCAGTCGCAATTACGTGAGTCTCGATCAGGATCCGCGAATTATACTTCCGAATATTCCGATCGCACGCAGTTCTGATTCGTGGTCACTGTATTACAACTTTGATCAGCATCTTGTCGTGGATTCTTCCGATCCCACGAAGGGTTGGGGGCTTTTTGGCCGCGCAGGACTTGCAGATCAGGCGACGAATCCGATTGGCTGGTTTCTCAGTGGCGGGATCGGCGGCAACAGCATGATTCCAGGGCGCAGCGACGACACGTTCGGAGCTGGCTACTACTTCGCGGGAACAAGCTCTGAACTCGACCCGCTGCTCGATCCGGCACTTGGCGGTGTTGGCGACGGACACGGCAGTGAAGTGTTCTATAACATGGCTGTGACGAAATGGTTCCGGCTGACTGCAGACGCTCAGTACATCACCCCGGCACGCGAAACAGTTGATCCTTCTGTACTGCTGGGCATGCGCGGAGTAGTTTCGTTCTGATGCTGAAACCTTCAGCTGAGCATCGGGCTCAGTGTCTGCGCAGACAACCACGTCTTTGAACACTCAGCCCCCGATCAGCGGGCCGCTGGTCGAGTTCAGTGACCGTTCGAGCTGATGGCTTCATCATTTCCGCGTCACGGTGACTCCCCGCCTGGCGATTCGCAGTCGCATTTGCAGTTGTCTCCTCGTGCGACGGGCAACTTTGGGATTTGCTGCTGAACCATTTTGTCTGGAAGATTATTGCCTTCTGATCACTCAGCGGTCGGGCGTTCCATCACCGGCAGTCTCCTGAATTTCCAGGCCCTGGTGTCTGGGTGCATCGTTGATTTCGGGGGCTGCCCTCACTCTCAGACCGAAGTCGAAGTCCATCTCCCTCGTCTGGAATTTCAGCTGCTCAGGGGATAGAGGGACATCCGCAGATGCGTGAGTTCTGACACGACATGGTACCTGTCTCACCAGCCCATCTTCGAAGTGGCTGAACTGCGGGTTTACCCTCCATTGTTCTCAGCTGAGAAACTCGCGAAGCTGCTTCGGTCGAGAAAAGTTGACAACATACAGACGCCTGCTCGGCGGATTTCCGACAGAGTCGAATTCGAATACCTGATATTCGTTCCTGCGACTGGAACGCACCAACGTGCAGTGGTACGCTGATTGCAAACTATTGATCGACGGGCATCTCTGTCGTGTTCTCAGCGAGAGGTTACGTCTATGCGTTTTGTCTGCCTGACCGCAATTGCCTTGTTGGTAGCCGGAAATGTGTCCGTTCTGTCAGAAGAACAACCGAAGCGTGCGAATCTGCCGATTGCAGATCCTGCGTTCAAAGGAAAAATCGGGGAGACATTTCGCGATTCTGTACCCAGCTTTCCGCAACCTCTGAAGGCCCCCGCTGGCAGTCCGAATGTTCTGTTGATCCTGCTGGACGACGTTGGGTTCGGAATGTGTTCGACATTCGGTGGCCCGGTAGTCACGCCGCATCTGGATCGGCTGGCCAGCAACGGATTGAAGTACAACCGTTTCCATACCACGGCGCTCTGCAGTCCGACTCGGGGTGCACTGCTGGCAGGACGCAATCATCATTCCGTGGCAACCGGCGTGATCATCGAAATGGGGACTGGCTATCCTGGGTACACAGGCATCATCCCCAAAAGTACGGCGCTGGTTTCACAGACTCTGCGAGACAACGGTTATGCAACCGCGATGTTCGGGAAGTGGCACAACACACCGGAACCCGATATCAGTCCTGCAGGGCCGTTTGATCGATGGCCGACCGGATTGGGATTCGACTACTTTTATGGTTTTAATCAGGGTGAGACGCACCAGTATTACCCGACCATCTATCGCAATACGACATGGGTTCCGCAGCCGAAGTCTCCCGAGGCGGGTTATCACTTCACGGCTGACATGACCGATGAAGCCATCGCGTGGACTCGAAACATCCGCGCGGCAGATCCGGGCAAACCCTGGTTCAATTATTTCAGCACCTCCGGCATCCATGCACCGCATCACGCTCCGAAGGAATGGCGTGACAGATTTTCCGGGATGTTTGATCACGGCTGGGATAAACAGCGTGAACTGACTCATGCGAAGCAGCTGGAAATTGGCATCATCCCGAAGTCGACCAAACTGACACCGCGTCCTGAAAGTGTCCCTTCCTGGGACAGTCAGCCAGCGGATGCACGCAAAGTGTACTGCCGACTGATGGAGAATTACGCGGCCTACATGGCTTACACGGATTACGAAGTCGGTCGTCTGCTCGACAGTCTGCGATCATCCGGAGAACTCGACAACACACTGGTGATGTATATCGTCGGGGACAACGGCGCGAGTGCTGAAGGTGGGCTGGAAGGCACGTTCAGTGAGATTGCCAGCCTGTTAGGTGTTCAGCTCGGGCTGCAGAGTTCGATTGAACGCATCGATGAGATCGGCGGCCCTGCCAGTGAGCCCCATGTTCCGGTGGGCTGGGCGTGGGCGATGAACGCACCGTTTCAGTGGACCAAGCAGGTGGCATCCCATTTCGGGGGAACTCGCAATCCCATGGTGGTTCACTGGCCAAATGGTATCAAGGCCAAAGGT
>JBKDKA010000228.1:0-58975 GCA_046345315.1 Planctomyces sp. | reverse complement strand
GCGTCCTGTCGACACTTCGACTTCGAAGCCCATGATAGCTTCGTAGACACTGCCTATCTGTTCCACATCCAGCGACCGGTAGCTCAGCCGTTCTCCATCGAGCATCAGAAGGTTGTTGAGAACACGATAGACAACTCCGTCGCTGACGCGGGGGATGGGGGTCGGGTTCCAGGTTTCGGGTTTCAGGGAAGACTGGTTTCCGGGGCTCTGTCCCGGCGATTCCCCTGACACCTGATCCCCGGCACCTGAAACCTGCTTCTGCGATTCCCCGACACCTGACACCTGACCCCCGAAACCCTCAAGGAACGGATATCGATTGGGATCAAACAGGTAGCCCTTTCGCGGCGGGATCTGCAGTTCCGCGTGGCTGCCGCCCTCGTAGATCATGCGAAACAGAGTGAGCAGTTGTGCCCAGGCTCCGTATCGCTGATCCATGGTGTCTGGATATTGCCCGGCATCAGATCGCAACCGTTCGAACAATCCGGTGATCGAGTAGTAGTTTGTGTAGACCGGATGATTGCTGAGCAGATTACGGTCTTCGGCGTAGAGCACGAAGACGGTTCGCATCAGGACGGTCAGCAGTCCGTGGTAAACATGCTGAGGGTCTTTGGCGAGGACGTCTTTCAGCAGTCGCCCATTCCATTGATCGTCCGCCGCCTGGAAGCCTCGCAGGAATTCATACAACGCCGCCATGACCTGCTGAGCAAGCTGCGTTGAAACGGTGTTCTGGTACTTGCGGCTTTCGATCAGGATGTTCGGCAGCCGTTGCTTCTTTTCCAGATTGAACAGGCGATCCGAGTTCAGCAGCATGTGGAAGGCTGCAAAAATCGGTCGCCCGGCAACAGTGGTCATTTCCTGAACGTTAAAGGTCAGGTACCCACTGGTTTCGCCTCGCGGTGCATAAACCAGTCGCAGATTGCGGCCATTGGTCAACAGCCCGGCCGGCACCTGAGTTTCTCGAAGTAGCCGTTCAAAGCGAGCGTGCGGTGATGCGTGCCAGCGGCGGTCGGATTCTTCCAGCGGTTCGTCAAGGTCCTGACTGGCCGGGACTTGCTGAATGAGCATGACGTAGCGACTGGCGTTTGAGCCTGACTGTGTTTCCCAAGTCGTTACTGGGGCGTCTGCGGTGATCTGTGCCTCGAAATCGTCGTTCGTATCTTCAAAAAGACTGGTCTTCGCAATGCTCGCAGCTGGAAGCTCAGCAACAACGGTCGTCGAATCGACGCCACTTGCCGCATTCTTTGGCTTAAACTCTGGCACGATCCAAGTTGGTCTCAATGTCTCATTGTATTCCGGTAGAACAACTTCCAGCCCGTTGACATCTAACCCAGCCCGAGCGGCATCGTCGAAATGAACCAGATCGCTATCCTGCCAGTCGAGAACTTCGCGGACCAGCTCCGGAAGATCATCAATGACCGGAATCGGTTCGTCATCTTTGTCGACCGGCAGGCAGCCGATGAATCTCTGATGCTGCGGAATGACGTTGCGGTTGATATGGGCTTGTGCCTGAACCAACGCAGGCGGTGACACGACAAGGCCCACTGGCTGAATATAGCCGAGCCATTCGAGGTGTGCGGAGAGTTCGGGATCTTTTGCCATTTATCGGGGGTCGGGGGCTTGGGGTCAGGTGTCAGGGAAAACGCAAAAGAATTAAGAGGGTGGGTTCAGTCGATTTTTGAGTGATCGTTGCAGTCCGTTGAGCATGCGACCGAGTTCCGCAGTTCGCAGCAGGATCTCTTTGGCGACGCACTCTGCAACGTATTCAAGTCGCTGAGCAATCTGGATGTGTGTTTCAACTTCCATAAGAGACCCATAAGCAATTGAGAGGTGATTTAGAAACTCTTTCGTGTGATCTCGTCCATGCCCTTCGGCGATGTTTGCGGGAACAGAGACAGCGGCTCGTTGAAGTTGGGTAGTGAGCCCGAAACGTTCGTCGGCGGGAAAACTTTTCGCAGCTTCATAACACGCCACAACCAGGTCCATGCCCTTCTGCCAGACTTCCAAATCCCGATAACTATTGATGCTCACTCTTGCCCCCCTGCGATTCCCCGACCCCTGAAACCCGACCCCCGACCCCTACCCTGTAGCAGGCCAGAGGTAGATCAGACCAATGGGTTCAAGTCGCGTTGCTTTGATCTCGTAGAGTTCTCTGATTCGTTTTGGTTCGGTCTTCAGTTCACCATCAAGCATCTCCAGTCGCTTCGCCCAGTAACGCTTGTTGGATTCCAATTGTCGCAGTTCGTCTTCATCGTCGCCGAAGTCGAACTTCAACTGTTTCGGATCGCTGTATTTGTCCTGATGTTTCTTGATTTCCGCCATGATGTGGCCTCGCTGGGTTCGCAGGATGCCCGCCATGGCGGCCGCTTCTTCCTCGGCTCGCGACTGAAGTTTTTCAGCCGCCAATTGTTGAAGTGCGAGTCCTCGTTCCATCAGTAAAGGCTGAAGTTGCTGGATGTCGGCGGTTGCGGATTCTTTCAACTGCTTCGCGGCCAGGCTGTTGATCGGATGTCCGGATTCAGCAAGGGCATCGTCCAAAAGAGTCAGGGTCTTTTGATGTTCTGCATCCGAATTCAACTGCAGCGTCCCCTGGCGAATGCTGGGCTCGGTCCATCGAGCGGAGACAACGATCAACTCTTCGTGCAACCGAGCGGCACCAGGACCGTAAAGTGCCAGTCGACCGGTGAGAAGGACTCGGGGGATGGCATCGCGAGTTTGAGCCAAACAGGCTCGGGAAAGGTCGTCGTAAACGAAGCCCTGCGAGATGAATCTCCCCAGCAGTCTCTGGACAATGCGATGCTCCAGAAACAGATGGACGACTTCATCCGTGACTTCACCGGGATCCTGAAATACAACCGGACGGACTGGAGATTCACGTCGCCAGTCCCACGGCTTCTGGCCTCGTTCACGGGGAACTCGCAAAGAATCCATCGTGTTAGCCCATGTCGAATCGGCTCCGTGCCGCTGATCCAGGGCAGGGAAAGTCAGACGAGGAACTCGATGTTTGACCGAATCGCTCACCGGAGTCAGTTCGGGGGCGTTCAGCAGGCGGAGAGAAGATGAGATCGCTTTCTGAAACAGTTCTTCGTTGAGGCCGATGCTTTCCTGTGATGCAGATGCGAGTGTTCGCAGATGGTTAATCTGATGCCGCAGGGCATCCTGACGTTCACGAGCGGCTTCCAGTTCACTCTCGATCGCCTTTCGCTGGACCGGATCGAGGTCTGCAGAAGAAATGGTCGATTCCATCTCGGCGATTTGATCATGGCGAATCCCTCGCTTCATCGTCGCTGCGAGTCGCGCATCAATCACTTGAGAAAGGCTGCCGAGTTCTTCGCGGATTGTCTGTGTCTTTCGGACCAGGACTTTCAGGATTCTGTCTTCGGGACGTTGCTGGTAATAGAAGTAGTGACAACGAACCTTGTCTTTGGGCTGCAACTTTCGATCGATGCGGCCATTCCGCTGTTCCATTCGGCTGGGGTTCCATGGCACGTCAAAGTGAAACAAATTCCAGCAGTGAGCCTGAAGATTCAAGCCTTCACGAGCCGCATCTGTCGCGACAAGAATTCTGACCGGATGTTTCTGCGGAGGCGCGTTGAACGCTCTCTTGATTTCTTCTCGCTTCTCTGGTGGCGTCGGTCCATGGAAGACTTCAATCCGCACAGAGGCCTGATCTGTTTTGGCGATGGCTGCTTGGAGTTGCTGGACCAGATAGCGTTTGGTGTCTTCATACTCGGTGAAGATCAATAGGCGAGTCTCGTTCCATGCTGGTTTGGCGGACGCCGACTTGTCGAGCAATCCAGGACACATGTTTGTGTCGATCCATTTAAACAGCTCGCGAACACGTGCGTCAGCCTGGCCCCGTGAGGCGTTCGCGATCGTCGTCATTTTGTCCAGCAATTGCTGTTCAGTCTGCCAGTTTTCAGAGGCATCCGTGTCATCCGCCGCGATTGCGGACGCCGCTGATGCTAACTCGAACTGGGCATCCTCTTCTGCCTGCAATTCTTCTTCTGACAGGTTCGCACGATCGTTATCGTAATCCACGCTGTCGGAGAGCAGATCGAGCGTTGTCGCCCTGATGGTAGACGTGGAACCTTTGGTCTTTTGAGTGGCTTCCCATTGTCGCTGAACGGTCCTCTTATGAACCGACAACGTACGAGCAAATGCCTCAATGGAGGACAACAGACGCTGCTGCAACCCCGTGATCAGAAGCCCGGCGGCTGCCTGCTGCCGCTTATTCTGGCCCTGCATTCGACGTTCACGAAGCTCTCGATACTGATTCAAGAGAGCCATGAGTGTTAACTCTGGAGCGTCAGCAGGCAACCCGTCAATGTCGACCTGAATGACTTCGCGCTGTGGAAAGCCTTCGATGCCAACCGCCCGGATATCTTCCTTTAGTCGTCGCACGACGACTTCGTCACGATGTGCTGGCTCAACAGCGACGCCTCGGCAGAACCGCTGCGGGTCCAGCAGTTCGAGTAATCGCGAAAAGCTGTTGCTGTGACCGTTATGAGGCGTCGCTGAAAGGAACAAACGGTGCTCAAAGCGTTTCGCGAAGTCTTCGACGGCTCGTGTGATTTTTGAGTCAATCGCGTATCGTTGTCCACTGGCCGGAGCTGCATGATGGGCTTCGTCCAGCACGAGGAGCGATCCAGGGCGGAATGTTCCGAGCCAGTCGCGGAGCGGGGCGCCGTAGTGTTCGTCAATCAGAAGGCGATGAGAGATCAGGAATCGGGAATGAGTGCTCCAAGGGTTCACACTGAAGCCACGTTCCTGGCGGACTCGTTTGACGTAATCCTTATCGAGGATTTCGAAGGTGAGTCCGAAGCGAGATTCCAGTTCGTCCTTCCACTGAAGCAGCATCGAAGGCGGAGCAGAGACCACGATGTCGCGAACGCGTTTGCGGAGCAGCAGTTCGCGGGCAATCAGCCCTGCTTCGATGGTCTTGCCGAGGCCGACGTCGTCGGCGATGAACAGGTTGACTCGCGGCAGTCGCAGAGCTTTTCTCAGTGGTTCAAGCTGGTACGCCTCGAGCTTGATACCGGCCCGAAACGGGGACTGAAACAGATTCGGGTCGGTCGCTGTAACGCAGTTCCACTTCAGGGTATTGAAGTAGGAGGAAAACAGGTCGGGGTCGTCGAATCCATTCTTCGCTAAGCCAGCCCATTGCTCGCCGCGAAAGGGTTCAGCATCCAGTTCACGTTCCCAAAGGACTTCCAGCGGCTGTCCCTGAGCGTCGTCTTCGATGCAGGACAAGGCCACAATGGTGCTGTCCGCTTTGCGTCGTGGCGGGATCACATCTTCAACAAGGTAATGCCGCTGCCGAACGCGAACGATTTCCCCCTGAGACGGGATTTTCGATGTGTTTGCGGCTGTTGAGCTATCGTCAAAAACGGTAGACATGGATGTGGCACTGTCAGATTGGCGTAATGGTGGCTTTGAGGGTTGTATGGTTGCCTCAATCCTCTGCTACGTCAAAGGACTCAGCGGTTTCTGTGGAAATCTCTTCGGCGTTGCCAAGCTGAATGTCGGTTGCCTAGTCATTTCGCACACGGAAACAGTACTGCGACTCGCATTAATTTTTAGCATCAGAAAGATTGCTTCATATAATGTATCAGTGATCGGCACTTGCACCTCACTGCCAGACAGCGTTACAAACGCCGGAAACGCTCGACATCAGGATCTGCGGGAATTCTTTGATCTGAATGCGGAAAACAACGGGGACATCCGGAAAACAACGGGGACATCCAAAGTGCCTGTTTGGAGGAACATCGAAATGATCTGAAAAACCTGGGACCGAGTGACGAGAACGGCCAGGTCACCCAACCCGGCACCTACTTCACCAAAGACACAATCCTCTCCATCTACGACGCCATGACCGAATCCATCCGCACCGGCATCCCTTACCAAACCCGCCTCGATCCTCCACATAGTCCTCCCGTCGATTCCGAGGGGAACTTCATTCCATGGCTCAGCGGGATTCGGGCAACTGGCCAACACATATTCATCCGCCGCGACAGCAAGCGACGGCGCGAGAAAGTTGACGGATGGAGTACGTGATCTACACCGATGAATCAGACCGCGACGGGGATTTCTTTTCGAACTTCTACGGCGGCGTCCTCGTCCGCTCACCGGATCTGGACGGCGTCATTCAGCGGCTCGAAACATGCAAGCAATCGCAGAATCTATTCGGTGAGATCAAGTGGCAGAAAGTCACAGAGCCGTATCTCGAAAAGTACAAATCCGTCATGGATGCCTTCTTCGAGGAAATTACCGCTGACCGAGTCAAAGCCCGGATCATGTTCACCAGCAATCAGCATGTGCCGCAGGGATTGTCGGCAGAGCAACGGCAGTCAGTGTACCACCGGTTGTATTACCAGTTCATAAAACACTCCTTCGGCCTGCAACACTCAACCGATGGTCTGCAGCCTCCAGTCAGGATCAGGCTGAATCTCGACCAGATGCCGACCAGCCGTGAAGAAACCGCTCAGTTTAAATCGTTTCTCCTAGGGCTCAACCGGAATCCACAAATGCACCAGGCAGGGATTCGGTTTGACATTTAGCAGATGGCTGAAGTCAGCTCACACGATCACGTGTTGCTGCAATGTCTGGATGTCGTACTGGGAGCGATGGTGTTCCGTCTGAACAACAAACACAAGATCAAACCGCCAGGAAGCAGAACTCGCGGGAAACGAACGATTGCCAAGGAGAAGCTCTACAAGCATATCCTTGGGCGCGTCCATCAGATCTACCCGAAGCTTAACATTGGGATCTCAACCGGAACGCAGGGAGATCTCAAAAACCGCTGGCGGCATCCCTACCGGCACTGGCTCCTGATACCGAATAACCACACTCGAGATCTGACCAAGGTGAAGCCATGAAAAAAGCCCCGCCGTCTCTATGCCTTTCGGCGTGCCCCAAGTGGAACTTGGGCCTTCGAGAACAACAGGGCTTTCTCAAAGTATCGGATTTGTGTCAAAGGAAATCAACAGTACTCCATCAGAAAGCAACCAGAACCAACATTCGGCGAGAATGCGGATCCTGCAGAACAAAAGTAAGCGTGGCCACAAACGCAGAAGGCAACGAGGCTTACGGCCGCGTAGTAGTGAGACACTCGACGATTCACGACGGTTCTCGAAAACGATGGCGAATAGCTGCACGGCAGAAACACGCTGCTGCTGCGGGGACCCGGATCGGGTACGACCGCGCCCACCCTTCTTACTGGGAACCAGCGGGACCTGAGCAGTCTGCCTGGTGCACTGCAATTCGACGTGCTGCGGTTTGCTGCATCATGGAGACCTTCCCCATAGTGAAGCGCAAAGACATCAAGCACACCACGATCACCGACGAAAATGGCCAATTCACACACCCCGGCACCAACATCACCAAAGACACCACCCTCTCCATCTACGACGCCATGACCGAATCCATCCGCACAGGCGTCCTCTACCAAGCTCGCCTGGATCCCCCGTCAGGCCCTCCAATAGATTCAAACGGCAATTTCATTCCCATGGCACAATGGGACAAATCCAACTGGCCTCAACACATCCACGCGGCACGCGCAACGGAGATCCAGACATGAATACCGATTCAAAAATCAGGAAGACTGCTCAACGGACACTTCAAAAGCGACTCGGCGAATCTGTCTTACTAGACAGCAAAGGGTACGTGAGTCGTCCCGAGCAAAACCTCCTACCCGGCGTGCTGATGGAACACTTCGAATCTGACATTCGTGAAGGTGACGGGAACGAGTTGCAGACAAAGTTTTGCGCTACGCACTCCTCGACTGCACTGGCCATCAACTCATTCGCATGGTTTCGACCTGCTGAGAGGTTGCAATACCTGACAATGTGGGACCAGACCGGTGCAACGGCGTTGCGATTCGAGCGAAAGTGCCCCATCTTTCCCGGTCGCCGCGGTGCTCCAAATCTGGATGTCTGGGTTGAATACAACGGTCGCATTATTGCGATCGAATCGAAACTCACGGAGTACTTCAAACAGACGAAACCCGAATTCAGACCGGTATACGAAAGCCTAGAACCGCCAAATCTATCGGAGCCGTCGTGGTGGAGAGTCTTTCAGAATGCACAGAACGGCACTCCTGCTTATCTGGACGTCGCTCAACTCATAAAGCACTACTTCGGGCTTCGGAAATTCCAGCTCAATTCAGATCCTCCCTGCGACATGACGCTGCTGTACCTGTACTGGGAGCCGACCAATGCTGATACCCTCGCAGCTTGTCTGAGACATCGTGAGGAAATCTCAAGTCTCAAGGAGTCAGTCTCAGATTCCCAAATCGCTTTTCAAGCCATGTCGTATTCTGAACTATGGCACGAATGGGAGAAGGTACCTGCACTCTCAACTCATGTCCAAAATCTGAAGGCACGGTATGAAGTGGAGGTGTCTGTTTGATTGCAGAAGTGAAAGGTTTTGTGTACCGCAAAGGCATCACACGCACCGTTCACGACGACTCCGGACAGATCACCCAACCGGGCACCCATATCACCACTGACACCATCCTGGTCATCTACGTCGCCATGACCGAATCCATCAGCACCGATCAACTCTACCAAACCCGCCTCGATCCACCGACCGATGCGGAAGGCAACTTAATCCCCATGGAGGACTGGCACGGCCAGCCTATTCACTTTCATCCGCCGAAGGGTCGGTAATAGAAATGTCAGATGAACCGCAGATTTCTTTTTCTCCTGGTGATCAGGTTCGCTTGAGAAGTGATCCCGGTCGAATCGGGACAATTACTGGCGCATCCAAACCTGGACGACATGGGCAGGGGCACCGATTTCAGGTCCGCTTCATTACGGAGAACAAGACGACATGGGTTCAAGACGACCAGATTGAGCTGCTGCCCGATGTTGCTGAAAGTCCGCTGGATCTACTCGAACAGAAAAAACTCAGTGGAGCAATTGATCTCAGACGAACGCTGACACACGCACGATTGTCCGGCAAGCTTGCCGATGTCATCTACAGCATGGAAGTAACGAACACCGAATACCATGCATTTCAGTTCAAGCCGGTGGTTCGGTTTCTAATGTCACCAACAAATGGCTTGCTTATCGCTGACGAAGTTGGCCTGGGAAAGACGATTGAGGCTTGCTTGATCTGGACAGAGCTTCGCAGCCGTTTCGATCAGCGAAGGCTGTTGATTCTATGTCCTGCTGTATTGCGAGAGAAATGGAAGCAGGAACTTAAGAGTCGAATTGGCGTGAATGCCCGCATCGTCGACGCAAGCGAATTGCATGCAACTCTACGAGATCCGGCAGCGCAGCTTGAAGGATTTGCATTGATTTGCAGCCAACAGGGAGCTCGACCTGACAAGGACTGGAGGTACACAGAGTTCCCGGGAGCCACGGCAAACCTCGCCCGTTTCCTCGACGAGAAACAATATGATTTCCCATTGATTGATTTACTCGTCATCGATGAAGCGCATTATATGCGCAACCCGGAATCGCAGACGCACGAAATGGGGTTTCTGTTTCGTCAGGTGTCCGAAAGTCTGGTCATGCTGAGCGCCACGCCAATTCACAACAAGAACCAGGATCTTTTCGCCCTGCTTCAACTGCTGGACAGTGAAACATTTACTCAGCCAGACGATCTGACCCGAATTCTTGAAGCAAGTCGACCTTTGGTTAAAGCGAGAGATGAGTTGCTTAAGCCGACGCCTTCAGAGGTGACAGTACGGCAGTCCCTGGCTGATGCACGTGGTCACCGACTGTTGCGACAAAGTGAGCAGCTCAGACTTATCCTCGAAGAAGTCAATACAAAAGGTGCTCTTCAGAATTATGATAAGCGTGCTCGTCTCGCCTGGCGTCTGGAACAGGTGAATCCCCTCGCCTATGTGATTACGCGAACTCGTAAGCGAGATGTGACCGAACTTCGTGTCCATCGAGATCCTGTGCCCGAACGCGTACGAATGCACGCTGCGGAGGAAGCTGCGTATCACCGCGTGAGTCATGCAGTCCGCCAATACAATCGCCAATCGAGTTCATCAGATGCATTCCTGCTTGCGATGCCTCAACGGCAGATGTGCAGCTCTGTGGCCGCAACGATCGCAGCGTGGCAGAAACGGGTAGAGTCAATTGATGATGACAGCCAGTATGAGACGTCCGTCAAGAATTCGCCCGGCCCGCTCATGACCTGGCTACTGGAACAGGCGTTTGAATTTGGAGATGCTGCAGAACTCAAGTTGGTGGATACGAAGTACCAACGTGTAAAGGAAAGATTGTGCCAGTTCTTCGCAGATTACGCCGCTGAAAAAGTTGTCCTGTTTTCAGGTTTTCGAAATACGCTCGAGTACCTTTCCGACCGCTTTCAGGAAGATGGCATTTCATCCCTGGTTCTTCACGGAGGCACGAAGCAGAGTAAGGATGAAGTGCTTACCAGTTTTCGGGACTCAGAAGTTCAGGTCCTGCTGTCATCGGAGGTCGGGAGTGAGGGCATCGACCTTCAATTCTGTCGTCTGCTTATCAACTACGACTTACCCTGGAATCCAATGAGGGTGGAACAGCGGATCGGTCGACTGGATCGAATCGGTCAGCGCGCATCAGTGATCCGGATCTGGAATCTCTTCTACGAAAACACAATCGATGATCGGATCTATGAGCGTCTGTATGAGAAACTCCGCCTATGTCAGGAAGCCCTTGGTGACTTCGAAGAAGTTCTTGGCAAAGAAATCCGCAGCATGACAAGAGATTTGCTGGCAGACCGCCTTAGTGCGGAACAGGAAATCGCGAGGATTGAACAGACGGCCCAAAGTCTGGCAAACCTCAAGCAGGAACAGCTGCATCTTGAGTCCGAAGCATCACATCTGGTGGCTTACGGTGACTATATTCTCAATCAGGTCAAGGCAGCTAAGGAGCTGCATCGTTGGGTGACGGGGCAGGATTTGCGGACATACTTCACGGATTTCTTCCGCCATAATTACCCCGGTTGCGAATTGAGACAAGTCCCGAAGAATTCACTTGAATGGGAAGTACGGTTGAGTGATCAAGCAAAGAATGACCTTTCTGAATTTGCGCAGTCACTGCGAGTGTCGCCGGGACGGCTTGTTCACAACAGTATAGGTTCTGTTGTGTGCAGATTCGAGAATCGCCCCACTACGATCGATTCTTACGGCGTTGAATGGATAAGTCAGTTTCACCCTGTCATCCGCTTCATCAGCAAACGCATTCAGACTCAAAATATTGCGCTAGCCCCTGCGGTCGCCGTCACCGTTCCCGGCGAGGAACTGTCCCCGTATGTAGATTCCGGCACATATGTTCTTTGCGTAGATCGTTGGTATGTAAACGGGCTGCAGGACATCGAACGCCTCGCCTTCGCTGCGGCCAGGTTGGATGACCTGATTGATGATGAATTCACGCGGTTGTCCAGAGAGAATTCCGAGAGACTCGCCGCGGCCTGCAGTTACAGTGGTGAAACCTGGTTGGAGGCCCGCGGAAGTGTCAATCTTTCCCGAATTCATAATCTCGCTGACGAAGTCTTGTTCGCGGCACTTGAAGAAGAATTTGCGGAATTCCGACGAGACGAAGTCTCTCGCAACACAGATCGTCGGGAGATTCGTCTGAACAATATTCGACTACATTACGAGAAGAAGCGACTTCAACTTGATCACACGCTTCAGAAGCATAAGCAATCAAAGAACAGCGGACTGTCAAAAATCACAGAGAATCGAATTCAATGCCTGGAGTCGCTTGTGACAAGGCAGACTGAAAAGGTCGCAAGCCGTGCAGAAGTGCGAAGCTCGCGTGATGAAATCTTGTTGGCAATCGTTCAGGTGACCGAATGACTCAGGACTCGAACATCATTTCCGCAAGTCACTGCGATCTGTCTTGCACACAATTCCGGAATGCACGCCAGGAAGAACCTCCACTCGACGTGACCATTGGCCTTGATTTCGGGACTGCTACCACGAAGGTAATCGTTCGCACCTACTATGAGCCCGATCGCCCAGGTTTCGCTGTCGACTTTAAGGAATGCGCTCATGCCAGCAGCCCTTATCTCGCTTCGACTTCAATTTGGATTTCAGAGAATCTGAGCATGTCTTTGACTCATTCCGCGAACGCTACATTGTTGACGGATTTCAAATATGCGCTGATGCAGCCGACGAAATCGATGGTGTTTGGCAAGGGTGGCTGGGCGGATGGCAAGAGTTTTGATTCTGTTAGTGTGTCAGCGGCTTACCTCGCCCTGGTGATTCGGCACTCAAGGCACTGGTTTCTTGAGAATCACCGCAAAAGCTTTAGCGAGCGTTTGATCCGCTGGAACGTATCGTTGGGGCTCCCATCCGAAAACTATGACAACGGCTTCTTGTGTGGTCAGTATTTGAACGTGTGTGGCGCCGCATGGATGTTGTCCATGCAAGCCATTCCGTACAAGTTGACGGATTCAGACCGAATTATCGCCTCTGGACCTGATCTCGGAGGCAGGCTGACCTGCGTCGATGATTCCAACAAACCGGTGGCGGAGTTTTCAGGCGACGATAATGCCTCAAATGCAGTCATCGGGCTATTACCTGAGGTCGTTGCTGAAGTCGCGGGTTACGCCAACTCGTTTCGACGCAGAAACGGTCTCCACCTGTTGATTGACATCGGAGCGTCAACCGTAGATATATGTTCGTTCATTCTTCATGAGCGAGATGGTGAAGATCGATACGAGATGCTGACCGCGTTGGTAGAGCTACTTGGGAC
Organism: Planctomyces sp.; assembly: GCA_046345315.1. Taxonomy (GTDB): domain Bacteria; phylum Planctomycetota; class Planctomycetia; order Planctomycetales; family Planctomycetaceae; genus F1-80-MAGs062. The sequence goes on along the minus strand of JBKDKA010000228.1, from coordinate 46,277 downwards.
ATCACGCGCTCACGAGGCCAGAATGAAGGTTGTTCGAACATTCAATGTTGTATTCCCCAGAGAGCTGGAAAGGAAACAGTCATACGATGCCGCGTTGCCCCTGCCAAGCGGACCTGATGATTACCTGCCAAATGAGCAGGTTCTGGTAGATTGCCTGACTTCGACGCGAAGAAGGTTCCTTGAGATCGATGACCAGACAGTCAAGGAATGTCGCAAAGTCATTGCAAAAGTTACGGAATGCACGCGCCGCAAACGAGACCCCAATTCCAAACACTGGAATATCGGTCTCCCCTTGTTCGTTGCTGGTGGGGGACGGGGCGTAGCACTCTACAAGAAGGCCATTGACGAATACTCGAATTGGCTTCGCACGCACCTGGAACCGTGTCCGGGATTTGAGTTGATCCCGTCCGAGAGGCCAATGGAATTGCGAGGAACATTCGCGTCTGACTTTTTCTCCCGACTGTCAGTCGCATGGGGCCTGACATTCCCAATTGACGATATCGGACAGATTGGTCGACCTAGTGAAATCAGCAATGTTTGATCCACGCGAAACGCTGGATTGGAGAGACGGCGCGGTTACGAAGGATCAAGTTTGAGCCAAGTCAGATGGCAGTAGCCAACCGCACCTCTGGAGGAAATGTCCCGATGGAAATTATCGATTCAATTCACGTCCAGCATCATGGGGTTACACGGAGCATCAATTTGGTTGTCGGTGATCTGGCCAAATTGCCTCAGGAGCATTCCGTCGATGCGATCATCGTGTCGGCATTTCCGGACGATTATGCTCCCATGCCCGGGACACTCATCGCGGCGCTTGAACACCGTGGAATCTCTGTAGCCGCTTTGGCAGAACGAAAAACTGTTGACCTGCGACAGTTCTCTTCCTGCTGGCTTTCGGAGACAATCGATCAGGCTGATGCTGGCTTCCGGCGGATCCTGTGCTTTGAACCAGCAAATCGGGGCAAAGCGACCGAGGTCGTCGGCGACATTTTTCGGTCGATCATCCCATTCACCACTGGCCCGTCGCCTATCAATTCCATCGCCATGCCGTTGGTTGCGACCGGTGATCAGGGCGAAGACCGGAATGAAATGCTGCGAGTGCTGGTCGATGCTGCCGTGCACTGGCTGAACACCGGAATGCCCCTGGTTCGCATCGATATTGTGCTGCATTCCACGGCAGACGTGGAGTCATTAACGCAGACGTTTTCCACAGTCAAAACGTCTCTTAAACTGCCAGCATCGCATCCCAACTTCAAATTCGACGCCTTCGTCAGCTACTCTTGGGACAACAAAGTTGCTGTCGACCAATTGGTGAATTGCTTCCTGTCCAGTCGCCCCAATTTGCGACTCTTCGTCGACCGACTCGAGCTCCGCCCGGGAGCCGCCTGGCAGCAACACATCTTCGAATCACTGGATGACGCACGAAAAGTCATCTGCATGTTATCCCCAAGCTACCTGAAATCTCGTATTTGTCAGGAAGAATTCAACATGGCTTTATTTCGGCATCGTGAGTCGGAAGACGGGGTCCTCCTTCCTGTGTTTCTCCAATCTGCCGAACTGCCGACCTACATGCGAATGACCCAATACCTGGACGCTCGCGAAGGCGACGATAACAAGATCTCGCAGACGTCGGTTGAACTGTTGAAGCGGATTTAAAACAAGGGTTGAATTAGGCAGGAGTAAATCAATCGGCGTTCGCGTTTCACCGAAACCGTGGAGGAATCGGCATTCCGACCTTCATTCATCACATGTCATCACCTCCCCGCAACCAACTAAACTCAAGGTGAAATCATGATCGAGACTCAAGATGCTTCAGAAACTCAAACGACCGCTAAAACGGCATACGTCTACGTCCTCCAGTCAGGATCCGCAAACCTTTTCAAGATTGGACGAACGACTGGAAGCGTCGAAAAACGCATCAAACAACTGAATACGGGCAACCCGCATTCTCTTGTCTTGTTTGACGTCATTGAAACGGCGGAAGCCTCACTCTGCGAAACCCACTTGCATCAGAAGCTGAGGACGCAAAAACATTTTGGAAGTGGAGGCACTGAATTTTTTGAAATTGTACCTGACGAACTCAGATCCGTCCTACGAAACGCAAGGGCCTTTTTAAACGAGTATATCTCGGCGAAAAAGAAAGCTGATGAGTACAAGACTGCTCAGTCAGAGGATCGAATTCTTGAACCAGCCGAAGAAATTCAGAACGAATACCGTCGCCTGCTCGAAATTCGTGAGCAAATTGACATGCTGGAATTCGAACGAGATCTGATTGAGTTTCGCATTAAAGCGGCCCTTGGCACTGCGTCAGAGCTTCAAGGCATCGCGACATGGAAAACCAATCTGACAATGCGATTCGATCAGGAAGCCTTTCGTCAGGCAAATGCCGATCTGTACGCTCAGTACTTGAAGCAGACAGCGCAACGAAAATTCAACCTCGTACAGAAATGAAATCATCGCAAAAACTGCCGCATCTTTGCAATGCACAGCGATTGGTCGGTGTCGTCGCGAGAAAGACAAGCGATCGCTCACCGGTTTAGTCCGCCTTGATCGCTCTTTGCGAATCTCCCTTTATGCCTCATAGAGACGCTTTGCAGCAGGAAACACTTCGTTGCACCTCACCTCAAGGAACGTTACTAACGCTCCAACTGCTCGCAATTGAATTTGCAGGATTTCTGTGATCCGATGACGCGTAGCCTGCGTTCTCCGTATTGTTATTTGCCAATCCCGTGACCTGCGATCATAGCGAACCCGGTCGAAGTTGGGTGTGTCTTTCGTTGCCGTGTTTGCTCTGGAGCGTCTGCTTTGGACAGCATTGTCTTGAGTGGCAGAATTGCGTTTTCTCAAAGGTTGATCGCAAAAGGATCGGAATCATGCGAACAGATCTGACGGACATTACCATGGTGATTGACCGAAGCGGCTCGATGTCGTCCATTCGTTCGGATGCGGAGGGTGGCATCAACACGTTCATTGATTCGCAGAAGTCGGAACCGGGAGAAGCTCTGCTGTCGCTGGTGCAGTTTGACACAGAGTACGAGTTTATTCACAAGGGCGTGCCGATCGGCAATGTGCCAAAGTATTCACTGGTACCTCGGGGGTCGACCGCGCTGCTGGATGCTGTCGGGCGAGCGATCAACGAAACGGGGGCTCGGCTTGCCGCTGTTGAGGAGTCGCAGCGGCCCGGGCTGGTGGTGTTTGTCATCGTGACGGACGGAGCGGAGAATTCCAGCAGGGAGTTCACTCGGGAGAAGATCCGCGAGATGATTGAGCACCAGCAGTCCGTCTACAAATGGCAGTTTACGTTTCTCGCCGCGAATCAGGATGCGTTCGCCGAAGGGGCGACGCTGGGGATTGTTCAGGACGGCATCGCGAACTTCGCTGCCGAAAAGGTGAGTGTCGCTTACGCGGCGACCGCGAAGAAGATGTCACGGATGCGGAAAGCCATAAATGACGGCGAGACCGTCGATAACAATTTCACGGAAGAAGAACGAAAAGAACTGTTGTGAGATCGATTGTTGGATTGGAAAAACGAGCATGACCACGTGGTTCGAACGACTGATGGGCTTTCGGGAAGAATCGCCGGAACAAGTTCGCAGCCAGATCGAAGTCGACGGTCAGTACATGACTTCCAGAGTGAACGGCCAACGGTATCGGTATGGCACTCTGGAAGTTGTGTCACTGAATGAACTGGCTCGTCGTGGTCGAATTGTTTCAAAATCCGGCGACGGGTCCAGGATCCAGGAAGTCGTCGCAGACGTCTCAAGACTTCATGCGGATTCGAGAAACGCTGTCGCCTTGTTTCAGGTGGCGTCGCAGTTCAACCTGCTGGAGATGGTTCACCCGAATGCCACACCGGAACAGGGAGTGGGGATCTATGAGTTTGATCGCACTCAGGGACCAGCATGTGCCATCGCGGCTGGTGCGGGAACGATTTACCGCAACTATCTGGTACCGATCGGCGAACAAACAGGTCAGACCACCGGTGTTCAGATCAACTGCCTCGATGAATTTGAAAGAGCGATCCGCTCTGCGTGTCCTGATCCATGGACTTACCGCAACGGCTATGTCATGCCGGACTCCAGGTGCCTGAAGCAGGTTTGTGATCATCTGAAGAGCTGCTCGGATTCTGAGATCGAGCACTTACGAGGATTGATCCGGATCGGCATTCAATGGGACACGCAGGTGACTGCTGGTGAAACTCAACACTGTGTGACTCAAGCGTATTGCTCAGCCCTGCCCGTTGCATACTGCAGTCATCCGCGTGCTGATTGGGAACCGGTTGCTCAGATTGTTCTGGACGCTGCCTATGAAGCGACGTTCTGGGCAGCAGTACTGAATCGCGAGAAGACAGGAAATGCGACGCTCTTTTTGACGTTGCTCGGTGGCGGCGCATTTGGAAATGACCGCCGATGGATCATGAACAGCCTTCAACGTGCCTATCAGCAGTCTCGGGACGCAGGGCTGGATGTGCGTATCGTGAGCTACGGTCGTTCGGATGCTGAGGTCGCTGCTTACGTGAATCACATTCAATAGAGAAGTCGGCTTTCGAAGAAGGCCGACGTTGTGCTGCAGGTGGAAGATGCGAGAACTCCGCATCGCGTCAAGTATGCGAGTGCTCATGACATTCGACGAGGATTGGCTCAACGGCTGATCAACGCTGGCGTGTCTGCTGAGACACTCAAAGTGGTTATGCGACACAAGGATTTCGCCACCACAGAAAAGCATTACGGTGCCTTGCGTTCAGCGCAAAGTGCCGGTGCCGAGATTATCGCCCGATTACGTCCCGCCACAGAAAACAGCGCATTTGTGGCGGGATTAGTGGGGGGAACGAAAAAAGCTCCCCAGCTGTCTGCTGAAGAGCTTTGTGTTCTAAAGTCTTTGCTTGCAGGGCTTTAGTGAAGTACACCCGGGAGGGCTCGAACCTCCAACCTTCGGTTCCGAAGACCGACGCTCTATCCAATTGAGCTACGGATGCAGAATGTTCTTCTGTTGCGTGGAAGTCTAATCTCTGGCTGACAATTCGCAAGGACTACACTGATCTTCGATTCGAGACGGATATGAATTCTCGGGGTGGCGTTGTGGCAGTTTGGTTCTGTGGCTCTTCACTCCGGGTGTTTTCGCGCCTAAGATTCCAGTTGATGGCGGTACCGGCGAGAATCTGTGAACGCTGAGTGATCTCCTGGCCATCGGATTGCTTTTGAAACGATTTTTGAGTCAATTCCATGTCGGGTGGTCATCGAGGTCAGTTTCTGGTCGCCGCGAATCATCTGCGGGATCCGAATTTTTATCGTTCCGTCGTGCTGATTCTTGAGCATAACTCGGAAGGCGCGATGGGGCTGGTGGTGAATCGCCCATCTTCGGTATCGGTTGAAAAGGCTCTGTCGGAGCACCTGGATACCGGGGCCTGTGAGACACCGGTCTATGTCGGCGGTCCAGTTGAGGGTTCAGCTCTCTTTATCATGCACAATTGTCTGTCGCTCGGGCAGCACGATCAGGAAATTGTGAACGGATTGTTTCTTGCTGGCAGTCACGAATCATTTGAATCCGTCGTTCGTGACGGAATGCAGCCGGAAAACGGTGTTCATTTTCGAGTTTTCTGCGGGTATGCCGGCTGGGGCGCCGGGCAGCTTGAATCAGAGATTGGTCGCGGAGACTGGCATCTGCTTCCGGCTGACAGCGAAACCGTTCTCGAACAGGATCCATACGGGGCATGGGATGTCTGCGTGAGACGGCTTCATCGAGCCAATCGGTTATTGCCTCACAATGTCCGAAACCCCGAGTGGAACTGAACTGTTGGCTAGGCAAGTTCCGAGATGATCCGCTCGACGCTTTCCAACTGCGACTTCAGACCGGACAGAGTTTCACGGATTTCGGCCACCACGTGCGGCGGTGCTTTGCTCACGAAGCCTTCATTGGCCAGTTTCTTTTCGTGCCCGGTGATGAACCCGCGCAGCTTTGCTGCTTCTTTCTCCTGACGGGTCAGTTCTGCCTGACGATCAATCAGTCCTTCCAGAGGAATATAGCCGTCGGCATCCTCGAGTGAAAAGCTGGCCGATCCGGAGGGGCGGTTGATATCAAGGCCTGCCGCTTCAAGCATCGTTCGGGACAGGTTATCAAACTGGTCCGCCACGGCCTGCATCTGACCAGCGATTTCCGGAGAGCACTTCATGAACAGCCGAAGCGGAGTCGCGGGTGAAATGCCATAAACATTTCTGATGTTCCGAACGGCGACAATTGTCTCCTGAAGGCGTTCAAACCGTTTCTCCAGAGCTTCACTGATCCATCCGGCTTCGGGCGCCGGCCACTGAGCAATCATCACGCTTTCTTCAGCCTCAGCGGGTGCCCGGAGACCTCGGACCGGCGCAATACTCTTCAGCAGATGCCAGAGCTCTTCGGTGATGAAAGGAGCAAACGGATGCAGCAGGCGGAGAAGCTGGTCGAGCACACTCACAAGAACTCGCTGAGCCACCGGTCGCGTCTGTTCATTGCGGAATCGCGGCTTTAGCATTTCGAGATACCAGTCACAGAATTCATTCCATGTGAACTCTCGAATTGCTCGAGTCGCCTGATCGAACTGGTACCGTTCGAGCATCTGGGTCACGTCTCTGGCCGTCGACGCAAGCCGACTGAGAATCCACTGATCCTCCATCTGCAACTCAGAGTCTTTCACTGGGGCTGCAGAGTAACCTTCCAGATTCATCAGAGCGAATCGTGAGGCATTCCAGAGTTTGTTGCAGAAGTTGCGACCATAGTCGAATCGTTCACTGACAATTCGTGCCACCGCGGCGCCCTCATCCGGCGTAAACCATGGGCTGGGGAACTGAAATGATTTCTTGCATTTGCCGCATTTGATCGAAGGAGTTGCGCCGCCCATCGGTCGCATTTCCTGATGTTCTTTCACCTGTGGTGTGATCGCCTGACAGTGCGGGCATTCGTAGCCGACGGGAAGTCGCACATCCTGTGATTCTCCCGCGAGCGATGAAATCGTGAAGCGAATGGCATCAGTGCCGTATTTTTCGATGAGCTCCAGTGGATCAACGCCGTTTCCTTTCGTCTTGGACATCGTCTGCCCAAGTCCGTCGAGAATCTTCGGATGGATGTAGACATGCCGGAACGGCACATCGCCCATGTTGTAAAGTCCGGTGAGCACCATGCGTGCCACCCAAAGAGTGATGATGTCTCGCGAAGTCACCAGCACTGAACCGGGATAGAAGAAGTCCAGCACTTCGTTGGAGCTGCTGCCAGCATTGTCTGAGGCTGCTTTGCCGGTCATCGGCGGGTTGTGATCTCGATCCGGCCAGCCAAGCGTAGCATGCGGCCAGAGTGCAGAGCTGAACCAGGTGTCGAGAACGTCGGGATCCTGCTGATATCCAGCCGCCGCGAGTGCAGCTTCGATGTCGGGATTTCCGGCATCGACACAGCACAGGATCAGTTGCTCACCGGGAAGCAGTCCCGGAGCAAACTGTGCCGCAAGTCGATTACGGAATGATTCATCGAGCTGAATGGCACCATCGGATGCGATGGAAGGGCGGAATGCGTTCAGTGAAGCGATTCCGGATTTCTGATCTTCGATCTTCAACGACCAGACCGGAATACGGTGTCCCCACCACAGTTGGCGGCTGATGCACCAGTCTCGTTTTTCACCCAGCCAGTCCAGATAGGTTTTTGCGTAACGATTCGGAAAGAACCGAACACGGCCATCATTGACGGCGTCCATCGCGTTCTGAGCGAGCGAGTCCATTTTGACGAACCACTGGTCGCTGAGAAATGGCTCGATGGGAGTCTTGGAGCGATCGCTGTGCATCATCGGGATGACGCGATCTTCCACTTTCTCGAGATGACCGAGTGACTCCATGCGGGCAACGATCTGTTTCCGCGCCTCGAAGCGATCGAGTCCCTGGAAGTCACCACCATTTTCGTTGATGGTGCCGTCTGCGTTGAGGATGTTGATCATCGGCAGATTGTTGCGCAGACCGCAGGCGTAGTCGTTCGGGTCGTGAGCAGGAGTTACTTTGACAGCCCCGGTACCCAGTGTCTTATCGGCCAGCAGTGCGTCGACAATAATCGGGATCACGCGGCCGTTGGCTGGGATCCGGACGTGGCTCCCCACGAGATCGGTATAGCGTTCGTCGGTGGGATGAACGCAGATCGCGGTGTCACCCAGCATTGTTTCGGGACGAGTCGTAGAAAAACTGATCTTCTGACCTGTCTGCTTTCCGGCTTTGTCGATCACCGGGTAATTCATTGTCCAGAAATGTCCGGCGATGTCTTCGTGGAAGACTTCATCATCCGCAACGGCGGTCTGCAGGTAAGTATCCCAGTTGACCAGACGTTTGCCTCGATAAATGAGGCGATCGCAGAACATCTGGAAGAAGGTTCGGCGGACGGCTTTGCTGCAGACATCATCAAGGGTGAAACGCACTCGGCGCCAGTCGCAGCTGGAACCGATCTGTTTGAGCTGATTCAGAATTCGAGCTTCGTATTCGTCTTTCCATTTCCAGATGCGTGCGACCAGCGCGTCACGGCCGATATCATGGCGCGTGAGCTTTTCTTCTTCGAGCATCCGGCGTTCAACGACCGCCTGAGTCGCGATTCCGGCATGGTCGGTGCCGGGCATCCAGAGGGCTACCCTGCCCTGCATGCGTCGCCAGCGTGTCAGAAGATCCTGGATCGTTCCGTTGAGGCAATGCCCCATGTGCAGAGCACCGGTCACGTTCGGCAGCGGGATCATGATCGTGTGCGGCTCGCGCCCGGGAGTCGGATCTGCGTTGCAGTAGCCGTTGTTCAGCCAGTGTTCCACCCAGCGAGTCTGAGCAGCTGCGGGATCGTAGGTTCGAGGGAGTTCAACTGTCATGGCCAGCACACCTGATCGGTACAGAAAACAGAATCATTCAGTGACAATGCCGCGATCTCTGTGGATCTTATATTCGAATGCGTCCACCAGAGCGATCCAGCTGGCTTCGATGATATTCTCGCTGACACCGACGGTGCTCCAGATGGAGTCGCGGTCACGACTTTCGATGACAACACGGACTCGTGCTGCAGTTCCTTCGGTGCTGTTGATGACACGGACTTTGTAGTCCTGAAGAGTCATCTCTGAAAGTCGCGGATAGGACGGCGTCAGAGCTTTTCGAAGGGCGGAGTCCAGAGCGTTCACCGGCCCGTCGCCCTCTCCCACAACATGTTCGGTGCGATCATTCACAATGAGTTTGACAATGGCCTCTGTCATCGGATCACGGGACTGATTCTCCACATTGACTCGATAATGTTCCAGCTTGAAAGCAGGTGTGTAGGATCCCGTCTGTTTCAGAACCAGAAGGTCGAATGATGCTTCAGCGGCCTCAAATTGGTAGCCATCATTCTCCAGATCCTGAACAGCGTTCAGAATCTTTGTCATCAGGGCATTGTTTTCGTTGATCCGAAACTTGGTTGTCTTCGCGACGATGTTTGACCGCCCGGAGAGTTCGCTCACGAGCACTCTTCGGGCATTACCGATAGACTCCGGTTCGATATGTTCGTAACTTCGTGCCAGGCGATTCACGGCGTGAACATGCATCCCGCCTTTGTGTGCGAAGGCGCTCATTCCCACAAAGGGCTGTCCAGAGCGAAAGTTCATGTTGGCAACTTCATACACATAGCGAGACAGCTCGGTCAGTCGCCGGATACCACCCGGCTGCAGGACCTCATGTTGCAGCTTCAGTGCTAGATTCGCGGCGACGGAGATCAGGTCGGCGTTTCCGCAGCGTTCCCCGATTCCATTGATTGTGCCCTGAACCTGAATCGCCCCGGACTTCACCGCAGCGAGTGAGTTGGCTACAGCAAGTTCGCAGTCATTATGGCAATGAATACCAACCGGGACGCGAATGGACTTGCGGAGTGTCGTGACGAATTCCGCAATCTGTTCCGGAAGTGTGCCGCCGTTGGTGTCACACATCACGATGAGGTCTGCACCAGCCTCCGCAGCGGCCTGAAGCGTCTGCATGGCGTAATCGGGATTGGCTTTCCAGCCATCGAAGCAGTGTTCTGCATCGTAGATCGCCTCACGTCCCTCCGACTTGATGAATGCGATCGAATCGCGAATCATCGCGATGTTTTCTTCCAGGGAGACTCGCAGAACTTCCGTGACATGCAGATCCCAGGTTTTACCAACGATCGTGATGGCGTGAGCCTTTGATCGAATCAATGCCTGCATTCCAACATCATCTTCGGCGGAGATGTCTTTCCTCCGTGTCATCCCGAATGCCGTGACCCGAGCGTGTTTCAGGTCCATGTCGGCAACATGCTGGAAGTATTCTTCATCCTTGGGGTTCGAAAGCGGGTAGCCGCCTTCAATATAGTCGAACCCGAGCTCATCCAGTTTTTTCGTAATCAGCAGCTTGTCCTGAAGGGAAAAGTTGACGCCTTCTCCCTGAGAACCGTCTCGAAGTGTCGTATCGTAAAGCTGAATACGGGACATGAAAGTGATTTCAAAAAAACGGACACGCGTTGCTGCTGCAGCGCCAGCGTGGATCAGCAGGCGAACGTCTGATTCCCACCATCAACGCGAAGAACCTGACCAGTCACAAATGCTCCAAGCGGCCCGGCGAAGAATTCGACCACGCGAGTTACCTCATCAACGAGCCCGACGCGGTCGAGCGTTCCTTCTGAGACAAGTCGATTCGGATCGACGGTTCGAGTTCCGAGGAAGCGGCCGGTCCGAGTATCTCCCGGAGCCAGTGTGTTGACATTGATGTTCTCGCTTCGAAGCTGTTCCGCGAGGCATCGAGTGTACTCAACAACGCCCGCCTTGGCGGTCGCGTAGATGGAACTGTTGGCCAGACCGCGGAACGCAGATGTCGAGCTGATCGTCAGGATTCGTCCCGACTTTCGTGGAATCATGACCTTCGCAACTGCCTGGCAGATCAGGATCGTGCTGAGCAGATTTCTGTCGAGCACTGCACGAACGTCTTCCAGTTTGATATTCACCGCGTCGTTTGGATTTGGCTTGCCGCCCGCTGCTGCGATATCGCCACCGGCGTTGTGAACGAGGATGTCGACGGGCCCGAGTTCTGAACAGATCTGTGCGGTCACTCGTGAAACGTCGTCAGCATTCGTGAGGTCACCGAGAACGCGGCATGTCCGCACACCGTAGCGGGCTGCGGCTTCGTTTGCCGTGTCCGTGAGCGTTGTGCCTTCACCGTACTCCGCCGGTCCATGTTCACGGAGTCCGTGGAAGCCGACACTGCAGCCGAGGGATGCCAGGTGTTCTGCAAAAGCACGTCCGAGGCCTCGCCCTGATCCTGTGACGATGGCGACCTTTCCCTCGAGCAATTTTGTGGTCATGGAGTTTCGGTTCCGAAAAGCCCTGTTCAGAGATCAGAAAATGTTCAACTGACGAGAACTGACGATGAGTTTCAGGAGACACTGGGCGCTGACAAGCGCGTAGAAAAAACCCGATTCGACCCTGCCTGACAGGAAATGCCAGCAGATCGAACGGGGCTTTCAGGAAACGACTTCGGCCAAACCCTGGCTGAAATCAAAAAACGGAGAGAGGGGGATTCGAACCCCCGGTCCGGTTACCCGGACACAGCATTTCCAGTGCTGCACAATCGGCCACTCTGTCATCTCTCCAGACACTCAAACATCGGCCACTGCCTACGCAGTATCACAGTGTCGATCGCTGGAATCTCGATCATTTTCGGATTCCACGCAGATACGAACAGATTTTGCAGGGGAGCAATGGCACGCAAAGCTGATGGCGAGCTACGTATCAAGCTTCAGCGGTTTCGGCGTTTTGTTTTTCTGCTTTCTTCTGGGCCGCTGCAGACTCGCGTTCTTCAATTGCTGCAACAGCCATCAGGCGTCGTCGGAGCTGACGATAATCTGCATTAAGATGCCGCCAGACCGGGTCCTTTGCTCGCTGCTTTCCGGTAATGCCGGCAGCCTCCAGCTGTTTCTCGCGACCGGAAACACCCTGTTTTGCTACTTCCAGCTGTCGCTCGATCCGGTTACGGTCCTTCTGCATTTCGCACCAACTCAAATTCAATAATGATAAGGGTTTATGACATGCCGACGACTGGCTGTCTCAGCACCAATTGGTGTGTTCTCGAACCGGACGCAAACTCGCAGGCTCGCATGCCGGAAACGCGTATTCTTACAATCCTTGCGAAGATGTTCAACGCGAAACCCCGGGAAATATCGGTTCGGCAACTCCTGAGAAGATGCACTCCTGCGGAAATTCGACTTTGAGTATACTCCCGACCCGACTGGAGCCCGGTTCAAGATGACAGACTTCCGGGATGATCGACAGCAGTTATTCTGACGAAATGGTTAATCTGGCTATGGCTTCGGAAATTCAGCAACGGCTCGAATTCGCACGCGAAATGAACACGGCAGCCGCGCGGCTGATTCTTTCTCATTATCAGACGGGAGATCTGACCGTCGATTCAAAGTCAGACGATTCTCCCGTGACCGTAGCGGATCGCGGCGCTGAGCAGCTGATGCGGCAGATGCTCGCTGAGCGATTTCCGTCGGACGGGATACTTGGAGAAGAGTTCGACGATGTTGTATCCGGAAACGGATTTCGGTGGATTCTCGATCCAATTGATGGCACCAAAGCGTTCATTCACGGAATTCCGCTCTTCGGCACTCTGATCGGCGTCGAATATCAGGGGCGAATGGTTGCGGGCGTCTGTGGTCTGCCTGCGCTCAAAGAGGTTGTTTACGCGGCCGAAGGCGGCGGATGCTGGTGGCAGATCGGAGAAACCGCGCCGAGACGCGTGTCTGTGACTGCTCAGCAGGACCTTTCCCGATCTCGGCTGATGATTACCGAACCGAGTGCCTGGAAAGGGTGTGGACGTTCTGAGGTTCTGAATGGGCTCATGGATCAGGTTCGGCTCGCTCGGGGCTGGGGTGACTGTTGCGGGCACGTACTTGTCGCGACAGGGCGAGCTGAGATTGCGGCGGATCCGATGATGTCTGCCTGGGATATTGCGGCTCTGATTCCGATCCTTCGAGAGGCAGGCGGATACTGTCTTGACTGGAGAGGAGATGAATCCGTGGTCGGGGGAGACGGTGTTTCTGTCAATGCAGCCCTGAAGGATCAGGTGATTGCGATCCTGAGAACTGCTCCTCCGCTGCCGAGCATCAAATGAATCACAGGGAATGATACGCAGAATCGGAAAAGGATTTCCGGATGGCGGGTTATCGTGAACACATTACCGTGAGCGGCCTTCTGGGGGGATGCTACGCCGTCGCCTCCGTCACGCTCTTCCATTTTTCGTGGGTGCAGGCCACGATTGCTGCGATTCTTGCCTGGATCGCGGGGATGTTGCCGGACCTGGATTCCGAAAGTGGCCGGCCGGTTCGGGAACTTTTCGGACTTGTTGGTGCGTTGGCACCACTGCTGGTCCTGCAGCATGTTCATGAGATGGGGATGAATGGCGATCGAGCGATGATGCTTGCGCTGATTTCCTATGGCTGCGTGAAGTATGGTGGTGCTTTCCTGATGGCAAGGCTCACCGTTCATCGCGGCATGTTTCACAGCATTCCGGCGCTGCTGATTGCCTGTGAGGTCGTATTCCTTTCTTATGCGAGCCCGGATGTTCGAGTGCGGCTGCTGATGGCGCTCGCCGTGGGGGTTGGGTTTCTTTCACATCTCGTTCTGGATGAAATGTACAGTGTCCAGTGGGATGGAACTCGAGTCAGGCTGAAGCACTCTGCCGGAACTGCGCTGAAGTTCTTCGGCACGGAAGCGATTCCGAATGGTGTCACGATGGCCATGCTGATGCTGCTCACGTATATGTCGCTCGTCAAGGCCGGGATCGTTCGCGAACCCGGAAGCGAGGCGGCACCGGAACTGATCCATATGACCTCCGAGATGGATGATGCACCGCCATTCCGCGTTGCCGGGGAAGCTACAGATTCTCAGCTTCAGTGAACTCAGCGGTCTGGCATTGAGATGTCAGTTCTGCATTTCGTGTTTCGCTTGTTTCCTGTTTCGCTTGTGATGAACGTCAACGTCGTCACAATTCTCCGAAGTTTGTGGCGAGTGCTGTTTTATCCGGGGGCGGACAATGTCGGTGAAAACCTATCTGGCGGTCGATCTGGGGGCCGAAAGTGGCCGTGTGATGGCGGGCGCGTTCGATGGGAAAACCATTACGCTGAATCAGATGCACCGTTTTGCAAATGGTCCAGTGCGGCTCGGAGGCACATTGCGCTGGAACGTTGCGGGCCTGTGGGCTGAAATCGAAAACGGTCTCCGTGAAGCTGCCGTCAAGGCGTCCGGAACGATCGTCTCCGCGGGAGTCGACACATGGGGCGTTGACTATGTTCTGATGAACCGTCGCGAAGAGATCCTTGGGCAGCCATGGCACTACCGTGATTCTCGCACCGATGGAATGATGCAGAAAGCATTTCAGCGAGTTTCAAGAGCGGAGATTTTTTCCGAAACGGGACTCCAGTTCATGCAGCTGAATTCTCTGTATCAGCTGCTGGCGGCATGCGAACGTGATCCCGAGCTGATTGCTCTGGCCGACAGATTTCTTCTCATGCCTGATTTTTTTCATTGGTGCCTCAGTGGAAGTCGCGTTGTCGAATTCACGAATGCCACAACGACTCAGATGACGAACGCCGAAAGCAGAACCTGGGCAACGGAGATGCTCCGCCGTTTTCAGATTCCTGTGTCGATGTTTCCGGAGATTGTTCATCCGGGAACCGTGCTCGGAACGCTCCGCCGGGACGTTGCTGAATCCACATCGCTGGGGAGGATTCAGGTCGTCGCTCCTGCAACTCATGACACTGGATCTGCCGTGGTTGCCGTTCCGACGGGACAGACCGGCTCGCCGGACTGGGCTTATATCAGTAGTGGAACATGGTCACTGATGGGTGTTGAAGTTAACCATCCGATCCTGACGGAACAGGCACTCCGTCGCAACGTGACCAATGAGGGCGGTGTCGACGGCACATATCGCCTTCTGAAGAACATCATGGGGCTCTGGCTGGTTCAGCGATGCCGAGTTGCGTTTCAGCAATCCGGGAAAGACCTTGATTACTCCACTCTCGTCCGTCTGGCCATGGATTCTGCGCCATTTCGGTCGCTCGTCGACCCGGATCGTCCGGAATTTCTGAATCCTGCTGACATGACGAAAGCCATCGCTGACGAGTGTCGACGGACTCAGCAGCCGGTCCCCGAAACAGAAGGACAGTTTGTTCGGTGTGCGCTTGAGAGCCTGGCGCTGAAGTATCGAATGGTTCTGGGCTGGCTGGAAGAACTGACCGGTGTCCCTGTGACTGTGATTCATATCGTTGGGGGCGGCTGCCAGAACCAGGTGCTGAATCAGTTTACCGCGGACGCCTGTGGTCGCCCGGTCTATGCGGGCCCTGTCGAGGCGACGGCTCTGGGCAACGTCCTGATTCAGGCTCGGGCCTCCGGGGAACTTTCATCGCTGAAAGAGATTCGCGACGTTGTTCGTCGTTCGGAAGCCATCACGGCGTTTCAGCCGGTGAATTCCGGTCAATGGACTGATGCCTGGGAGCGATTCTGCAGGATCTGCGAAGCGTGAATCCGTGTCGATGCTCATAATTCAGCTGATCAGGCGGAATTTGTTCTGCGGCTGTTCAACTGACCTTCGTACAATCGTTCGAGAGTTCGGTCGAGCGCATTTTGAGACCGGGACAGTCATACCTGCAGCTGCAGAGTGTGCAGAAAAATTTGCGTCCGTCGGGAGCCCATCCCGGTTTTGAAACCACCTGTAAGAATTGTCTGATTGGAATCGAGTTAGGTTATGGGATTGTTTGATCGCCTGAAACGTGGGCTGGAAAAGACAAAACAGCTTCTTCGGACGGATGTTCGCGACCTGTTTCGGTCCGGCGAAATCCTGGACGAACGAGTTCTGAGTGAGTTCGAAGGTCGTCTGATTCGAACCGATATGGGAGTGACTTCTGCAACTCGGATTGTCAGCCGTCTTCGAAATGAACATGGTGGACGAACGGTTGATGTCGATGCGATCTGGAAGACAGTCCGCGAGGAACTGATCGTTCTGCTGAAGGGCTCCAAGGAGAGTCTTTGGGATCTTTCCGATCGTCTTTCTCCTCTCGCGAAGGCACCCTCCGGAACGACAGTCATCCTTGTGGCCGGAGTGAATGGTGCCGGGAAGACGACTTCGATCGCAAAGATCGCCAATCTGCTGAAATCGAAGGGGAACTCGGTCGTTCTGGCGGCTGGCGATACTTTTCGTGCGGCAGCTGTAGAGCAGCTCACGCTCTGGAGTGAGCGACTTGGCTGCGAAATCGTTCGCAAGGAACATGGTGCTGATCCGGCGGCGGTGGCTTTTGAAGCCTGCCGCCGTGCCAATGAAATCAATGCCGATTATCTGATTGTCGACACTGCCGGCCGTCTTCAGACTCAGAAGAATCTGATGGACGAACTGGACAAGGTTCGCCGAGTCATCCGGAAGGCCATTCCGGATGCTCCCCATGAAAGTCTGCTCGTGCTGGATGCCACCACCGGTCAGAACGGGCTGAGTCAGGCTCGCAGCTTTTCGACAGCAGTCGAGTGCACAGGGCTCGTTCTTGCGAAACTTGACGGAACGGCTCGCGGTGGCGTGGTCGTGGCAATTCGTCAGGAATTGGGGGTTCCGGTAAAATACATCGGAGTTGGTGAACAGGTTGACGACCTTGAGCTCTTTGATCCAGCCGGGTTTGTCGACGCACTCCTTGAGAAATGAATCAGCGAAAACCGCCAGAGTGAATCTGCATCTTGCAGGATTTGCCGCATTGGCTGTAAATTGATGCAGCCTTCATCCTGCCTGCGCTGTTTCGGATGAAGCAGTCATCTCTCAGCTAGAAACGGCAGCAAGGATGCTGGCCTGGCTTCGAAAACGCATCTGTTCCGATCTGGCGATTGATCTGGGGACAACATCCACTCAGATTGGTCTGCCCGGGGAAGGGATACGCATCGATGAACCGAGCGTCGTTGCGGTTCCACGCGGAGTTCGGCGGGTCGCCGGACGTGGAGCGGCCGTTGGTAAACTCGCGTACCAGATGCTTGGCAGAACTCCCGAAGGCATTCAGGCCGTCCGTCCGCTGAAGCATGGAGTCATCAGCGACTTTGAGTTGTGCGAAGCGATGCTGCGGTACTTCATCCGCAAGGCATCCGGCCAGACGATGGGTGTTCGCCCGAGAGCTGTGATTGTCGTTCCTGGATGCATCACAGCTGTTGAACGTCGAGCTGTATTCAACAGCGCTGAGCGGGCAGGTGCGGGACGCGTATGGCTCATCGATGAGGCTCGTGCGGCCGGAATCGGCGCCGGGCTGCCTGTATCTGAGCCGCTGGCAAGCATGGTCTGCGGAATCGGAGGCGGCACGACGGAAGTTGCAGTGATGAGTCTTGCCGACGTGGTTGCATCGCAGTCGATCCGCACGGCGGGTGATTCGATGGACGAAACGATCGTACGTTACCTGAGAAAACGATACTCTCTGCGGATCGGTGAGCAGTCCGCTGAGCAGCTCAAAATCAGTATCGGAAGTGCATCACCGCTCGACCACGAGCTGACATGCGAAGTCAGCGGTCTTGATACGGCGAGCGGGATTCCGAGAAAAGCTCTTGTGACCAGCGAGGAAATCCGTGAGGCGCTGTATGAGCCGCTTGAGGAGATTGTTGACTGCGTGCGGCGCACCATCGAACGATGTCAGCCGGAGCTCGTTGCAGATCTCGCAGATACAGGGATGGTGCTGACAGGCGGCGGTGCCCTGCTCCGCGGCATCGATCGTTACCTCAGCCAGCATCTTGGGATTCCCGTTCGAATCGCGGATTCTCCACGAACGACAGTGACACGAGGTGCCATGATCTGTCTGGATCACCTCGATCGCTGGAAGACGGGGCTTGACGACGGTCAGAGGAACTACTGACCATGATGCATACAGATCAGCTTCGCCTTCAGTACTGGCTCGTCGGCAGCATCCTGGCGCTGGCATCAGTTCTTGTTTCATTCGCTGAGCGACTCGGTGCACTGACAGAGGTGCGGACTGCCGTGATGGATCTTCTGAATCCCGGGCGGTTGCTGCTGCTGAGTATCAACCGGCATGACTTCCTGCAGAAGTCGGTGAAGCGAGACCCCCTCATCGAGGGACGACTGGACGCAATGACTGCAGCTCTGAAAGATAGTGAGGTTCAGCGACGTCAACTCATCATTGAAAATGCCGCATTACGTCAGGAGAGAAAAAGGCACGCTCAGACACTGGAGATTCAGGGGTTGTTTGAATCAGAGAGAAATTCGCCGGGCCCTTCGGCGGTCTCCCCTCTGACGGAGTTCGGCGTCATGCCAGCGTCCATCCTGAGTGAGCGGACCGATTCTGATCGCCTTCGGGAACTGATCATTGATGCGGGGAAGTCTGCCGGAATATCGCGATCGGAACTGGTCGTTGAAGGCAGCGGACTGCTGATCGATCGAGGGCGAGACGGACTGGTCGCTGAAGGCGACCGTGTGATCTCCGGTGCCAGCGTTGTCGGTCGCATCGCGAAGACGGGGCGATGGGTGAGCCTTGTGCAGCCTGTCACTGATCCGGATTTTACGGCCGGAATTCAGCTCGTTCGCCGTTCGAAGGAAGGGCTTCATTTTGGTGCCCGAGGAATCCTTCGCGGTCTCGGCGACGGTCAATGTGCGATCGAAGGGATTCCCTATACCGAAGCAGTTTCCGTCAACGATGACGTTGTTTCGTCGGAGATCGAGGGCGTTCGAGGTCCGCGGCTGTATTTCGGACGTGTATCGGCTGCAAAATTTCTGGAAGGCGGGCAATGGGAGGTTCACGTCCAGCCTGCCGTTGCAGTCTCTGAAATCAGTACTGTCGGCGTTGTCCGCATGAAGCTGCTGGTCGCGGAAAAGAATAGATCGCATTTCGAAACCACCGGAACTGAATCAGCGAAGCCACAATCTGCGGTCAATTCGGAGGTGATTCCATGAAATGGCTGACACTCTCCCTGATTATTCATTGGATTGTCCTCACGCTCGAACTGACATGGCCGTCGGCTCTTCCTCGCGGATGTGTGCTGCTGCCGGTCAGCTGCGGGATGCTTTTCTGGCGGCGGACTCCTTCTGCTCTGGCAGTCTTTGGTGGCTTCCTTCTGCTTGATCAGCTGATTCGCCCTGTGCCGATTCCACTGTGTGCTTTCGTCCTGCCGGTTCTGTCTGCAATGCTTCTGTCGCCCGAAAAACGCAACTACGAATTCCGTTCGCGCAGGGCATGGGTGGCTGCGGTGCCTGCCGCTCTGCATCTGCCGCTTCTGACTGTGCTGGCTGTTTCACTTCAGAAGCTTTCTGTGATGCCGGCAACGCAGGCTTCATTGTCGTGGAATGCGGTCTCGTCAATGATGGATGATGCAGGCAGAGTTCTTCTGGTTGCGATACCCCTGAGCGCTGTGTTTTCACTTGGGATTCGTATTGCCGATGAGTTCGGACTGCGTCGAAGTATTCAGACGATCCTCCATGGTTAGGGCAGGCGTTCATGCGTAACGCACCGCTGAATTCCATGTTCGAATCGCTTCGTGAAGATCACGAAGAACTGATTCCGCCCGGAAGTTCCGTACGGCTCTATTCGATTGGCGCTGTCTTTGTTGCGATTTCAGTGCTGATTTTCGCAAGACTTGCATGGGTGCAGCTGAATCTGACGGATGAATATCTGGCTTCACTCGAAAAGACGACGACGGAGTACGAGGTCATTCCGGCTCGTGATGGCAGAATTCTCGCGGGGAGCGATGTGTTTGCTGCCGACGAGGATCGATACATTCTTCAGATTCACTATCGTTGGCTGCAGACTGTGCCGGATCCGGTATGGATCGATTTTGAGATTCGGCAGCGTCTCACTGCGAAGGAACGACGAGATCAGCAACTGGTGGCACGCACCAGGGATAAGATTCTCAATGAGCACCGAAAGCTGCATGAGAACCTCCGCCAGCTGAAGATTCTGCCGGATGCTGAGTATGACAGTCGCCGTGTCGCGCTCGAACGCAGAGTCAGTGCTGTTGCCAGGTCGGTGAATGAACGCCGCGTTCATCGAAACAGCGGAACTCCGGATGAACGAGAAATGTCAGTTACAGTTCGGCTTTTTCACGCGTTCAGAAAAGCACTGACCACGACGCCTGGCAGACCGGATGATGAAAGGATCATCGTCCGTGAGGAAGAAACATGGCACACATTTGTGAGTGATCTTGCTCAGGCGACTGCAGTTCTGATCGGTGAGCATCCTCAGGAATTTCCCGGAGCAAGAATTCTTGCTTCGACTCAGCGACGCTATCCACTGCATCGTCTCGGATCGCACCTTGTTGGCGCTCGTACCGTGACTGTCGCTTCACCGGATGAAAATCCAGCAGCAGCTGCCGGTGAAGAAAGAGCGGGCGTGGTGTCGGATCCTGAGATGATTGATTCATCAGCTCTCGGGCGCCGAGGTCGTTGTGGGGTTGAAATGAGCTACGACCCGGAGATCCGAGGTGTTCCGGGAATTCGCACAATCGTTCGCGATCGCCGCCGAAGAATCAGGACTTCGGAGGTGACGAGAAAACCGGTGAGTGGTCGCGATGTCCAGTTGACGATTGATGTGAAGTTGCAGGAACTGTGTGAGGAACTGCTCGCAGAGGCGCTGACTGACAGACCTCGAATTCTGCTGGCGAGTCACGCGAAGGCCGAGGACGAACAGAGTGAGTCTGTCGATGAGAACCAGGACGACTCTTCTGCCTCTGAGAAGTCGCAGCCTGTCCCGACCGGTGGCAGTATCGTTGTGATGGACGCTGCAACCGGCCAGGTGCTGGCTGCTGCGAGTGCTCCCGGATTCGATTTGTCGCTGTTTGCCGGAGGTTCCCGCGAACAGTGGAATGCCGTCAATGCTGATCAACGGCGGCCGTTCATCACTCGATTTACTTCCATGGCACTTCCCCCGGGATCGGTCTTCAAATGTCTGACCGCGATTGCTGCTCTGGAGGAGCACGTCGTACAGGCGGATGTTCCTTTTGTCTGTCAGGGGTATCTCAAAGATCCGCAGGAGCACAGATGTCTGATCTTCAGGCAATACCGTCAGGGGCATGACGAGATTACGCTCCCCACAGCGCTGGCTCGATCATGCAATGTGTACTTCTTTGATGCTGCTGAAAGAATGGGATTTCAGCCGCTTGCAAAGTGGGCTGAGACAACCGGGTTCGGGCAGCGAACCGGCATCGATCTGCCATTCGAAAAATCGGGGAACGTGCCGAGTTCCTCTGTTCGGACCGTATCACGAACAGACAGAGACGCGAGACGACTTTCTCGCGAAACTCTTGGGTTCTCAATCGGACAGTCGCGACTGACGGTCACACCGATTCAGGTTGCGCGACTGATGGCATTGATCGCCAATGGTGGCTGGCTGGTGACGCCACATGTTGTCAGCCGAGATGGTGTTGCCCGAAAATCTGATGATGCAGAAATGAGCGGAATCCACGGAAAGGTCCGAGTTGAAGGACTTCAGGAGGAAACGCTTCGCGAGGTTCGAGAGGGCATGATTGCAACCGTGGAGGAACCTGGCGGAACCGGTTATCGAACGGCGCGTCTTCAGGGTGTTGCCTATGGTGGGAAGACCGGTACTGCGGAGACCGCAGGTAGCCTGGCGGACCATGCCTGGTTCGCGGGATTCGCTCCTGCTGAGAACCCTCGCTATGCCTTCGTCGTTGTACTGGAACATGGTGGATCCGGCAGTCATTCCGCCGGACCCATTGCACGCGAGATCGTTCGTTATCTCGTGTCAGATCGTTCCTGATGAATTAATCGAATGCTTCGAATATCAATCACGGCAGAAACAGGCTTCTCTGATGTGGTGATCGTCAGCTGACCTTTGCCACGCTGCAGATCAATAATACCGGCATTCCACTTCTGGTAATCGTCCCATGTGCCGCTGCCGGGGACTCGCGCTGTCAGCATTCGGCCACCGGTTGAGAGACGCACCAGACTGCCGGAGGTACTGTCGTCGCAGGCGAAGTCGAACTCCACCATGTAGCGGCCGGATTTCGGCACTTCAAACGTCCAGCGTGCTGAGTCTTCCGGTGACGTCCAGAATCCGAGGTTACCGTATTTCGCCTCATAGACGAGATTCGGGCCGTAGATTTCGGCTGCGGATGCAGGCAACGTGACCGTGCCGTCCGGGCTTACCGGAACCAGCCTCGGTGAGTTGCCGGCGAACAGTTTCCATGGTGTTCCGGACGACTGGACGAATGCAATGACATTGACCAGATCCTGCGGCGAGAGATCCTTTTCAAGACCTTCGGGCATCAGTGAACGTTTTGATGCGATGAGCTCCTGAATGCTGGCTCGCGTAATGGTTTGTTCTTTGCCGTCGCTGCCCACAAGTGTCAGGCTGCCACCTGTTTCGGATTTCAGCATGCCGGTCAGCTGAAGTCCGTCTTCCGTAATCACGGTATAAGACAGAAACTTCGCCTCCACGGCACGGTTCGGATCCAGCACCGCGGTCAGCATCGCTTCGGTGGAACGATCCTTCAGAGCCGCCAGATCCGCTCCGACTTCTTTACCGATATTCTGCAGGCGATGACATGTACTGCAGCGTTTCTCAAACACCGCACGCCCTGCCGCCGAGTCTCCGGTCAGTGACGCTGTTTGTTCACGGTACGTGTCGATGACGCTCTGGCGAGTCGACACAGCTGAACCACTGAAGAGTTCTCGAGCTGCAGTGGCAATCGTTCCGTCGGAGTGATTCTGCAGACTGTCACGCTGTGAGGCATCCAGATCGTTGGCCGTCAGAGTCCCCGATTTCAGAGCCTGCAACAACTGTGTTGTGCCCGATGGCCTCTGAATCAGCAATCCGATGAACTCCGCGCGGACGGAGGGATCATACGAATTCAGCTGAGACAGAAGTGCTTCTGTCTCAGCACTGTCTGCTGTTCGGACGAGCATCCGGATGGCGGCGATCTGCACAGCGGCCGGTGTCTGTGGGTTCAGGAAGTCCTGACTGTTTTGATTCTCTGAAAGGCGAGTTCCCGTGGCGTCCGCGAATCGCAGCGCTGCAGCTCGCTGGTCGGCATCAGCAGCAGAATCCTTCGCGACGTTCATGGCGGTTGTTGTTGCCTGTTCAGCAGCGGTGATGAAATCGACCGACTGCTTCACGACAGCAGCCTGAGGAGTCTTCATGATATCTCGCAGTGCTGCTGCGATTCGATCGAAACGAGCGGCCGACGAGTCATTGCTGATGGATGCCATCAGTTTCGTGAGCGGCTGCACCACGAGTTCACCCTGCCCCATCGCGGATGCCTGAGCCAGAAGTCTTCCGATCAGCTCTTCGTTGAGCTGATCCGCTGGGGCGTTGAGTGCTTCGTTCAGAACGCCTTCGATGTTTTCTTTCGTGAGCGACGTCAGCCCGGCGTTACGGATTGTTGCGTCATCGGAATTCTGTTTCAGCATTCGGCCAAGTAGCGCAGCGGCAGTGCTGCCCGGACACTCTCCCAGACTCAGCATCATCTGCAGCCGAACACCCGGATCGGAATCATCGACGAGCGGCCCCAGATCTGTGACCGCATCTGCCGGAGTGCTCTTCAGTGCAGGTTCCATCAGCTGAACGGCCGCCGTTCGAACCTCGGGCGATGGATGGCTCAGAGCAGTCTTCAGAGCCGTCCGGGTGCCGTTAAAGTCAGAGATCAATGCGGCTGTCGCAAGTGACTGAACGGTGACAGCCGGCGAGTCGCTGGAGTTCGCGATCTGATTCAGGAAGGTCTGGTAAGTCTCATCGCGGACAGCCTCAGATCGTCGATGGTGCAGAATCCTCTGAGCCGTATCACGCCACCATCCATTGGGACTCTTCAGTCGAGCCATCAGGTCAGCAATGGGAATCTCATTCCACGAATGCTGGAAGTAGTCCCCGCCTGCTGCTCGGGACTGCTGCTCGACGTTCTCTTTCGGAGTACCTGTCTTTTCGGGAGTACCCGCTTGAGGTGTTGTTCGGGGCTCTGAAGTTTTGTCGTCACAACATCCGGCGGCCGGCACAATCCGATAAATGCGGCCCTTGTCGTTGCCGGCGTACAGATTCATCTTTCGCTGATATTCCGGCGGGATCCATTCCGGATGTTCAATGACAGCACGGTACATGTCGGCAATCCAGAGTGCTCCGTCGGGCCCCGTGCGAATCATCGTCGGGCGAAACCAGTTGTCGCTTGATGACAGAAATTCAGACTGCTGTTCGTCTGTGGCTCGATCACCTTTGAAGCCATAACCGTCACGCGTCATCACGAGTCGAGACACCAGATTGTGAACAGGTTCTGACGTGAATGCGTTTCCGTAATACTGATCACCGAGAAATGAGTCGCGATAGATCATCGTACCGCAGGCGGAAGTGAACTTGTTGCTGTATGCAAACTCATTAAATCGCGCCAGAGTCCGGCTTGTCGGATAAACGGGAGCGGCACCCGGAATCGATGAGACTCGAGCACGCGTTCCGGAGATTCCGGCGTGAGGATTTCGCCGGAGATAGTGATCTTCGAGAACGTACTGATAGATCGGATCCGAGTTATTGTTTCCGAACCAGTGGGAGAAATCGTCTCGTTCACGCCCAAACTGAGTCTGTCCGCTCATCGCTTCCAGCGCGTTTGTATCGGGATTGATGCGCAGATCGCGTCCGCGCAGTGCGATCGGTTCCGCCGAGGAGATCGCGACAGCATTACTTGAAGAAGCCGGAGACTGGACGTCGGATGTTGCGCCGTCTCGGAGGGCTGACACCCTGCCGCTCGCCTGTTGTGGGGGAATTTCACCGGTTCCGGCGATATCACCACCGCTGTCGCCGTTGGCGAGATAGAGCCAGCCGTCCATTCCCCAGCGAAGCCCGTTGACTCGGTGCTGCTGATTTCCTTCGACAAAACCCCCGTACAGTGTCTGACGGACATCCGCATCTCCGTCACCGTCGGTATCTTCGGCGTAGAAAACGTCAGGAGCCATGGTGATGATGACTCCGTTTCGCCAGCACTGAATGCCGTTGGGAAAACCCAGGCCATCGAGGAAGGTTGTCGCTTTGTCGTAGACTCCGTCTTTGTTGAGGTCTTCGAGGATCTGGACGCGACCGGATGTCGCTTCCCCCAGAGGATAATCTCCCATTTCGACCACCCACAAGCGCCCGTTGACATCCCAGTCGAAGGCGACGGGGTCGCGAATCAGCGGTTCCGATGCCGCGAGTACGATCTTCAGGTCCGGCTTTGTGGTGAAAGTCTGCAGCGCTTCTTCGGGAGTTTTCGGCCCCGGAAAATCCTGCTGTAGTTTCTCAGAATAAAAACTGTGAGGCAGAAGTTTCTGGACCGTGTCGCAGATCAGATCTTCTGTTTCGGGTGTCAGCCGTGCGGGACGGCGATAATAGATCATCGAAGAATCGACTTCGTAACCACCTTCCCGCAAGAGTCGCGTTGATGGAATGTAACAGGGAACATCATTGCTGTAGGCATTGATCCAGAGACGATCTCCGTCAAACATGTCGTTCATGCGTAGCGAATAGTCGACAACCACTTCACCACCCAGAAAGACCATGGCGAGGTCATTGCCAAAACACCATGTCTGTACCGGATAGTTCGGGATGGTTGTCGGTATCTCTTTGCCTTCGTTCAGCAACTGCAGGAAGTAGCGAGCTCGTGCGCCTTCGGCCCCCGGGTTCGCAGCCAGCTTCTGCCATTCTTCTTTTGTGGGTAATGCAGCCAGCGGCAGGTCGATTCGGGCCATGCTTGCGTGGATGACTGGGGCGATGCAACGGTAGGTCCTGCCTGCCGGGCGGGACTTCGCAGCCTGCTGCGACGGATCTTGTGGAGCGTCTGTGGAGTTGGCGATCGCGTTTGCGGAAGCCGAGTCGTTCGCGGGGTCCGCCTGCGGCGGCTGTCCTGCCCGGCTGGCAGGACCTACTGAAGACAGTCCTGCCCGGCTGGCAGTATCTGAAGAATCTGCTGTCTCGCAGGCAGAGGCTAAACCCGTCAGTACACGTGTCACCTCATTGGCAATCGTCCGACCATGCATCTTCGCCTGTTCGTGACTACCTCGCGGAGACGGGTTTGCGTCGGCACCGCAGCCGATGGCGATCAGTGCTACGGCACCGGGATGTTCTTCTTCGAGCAGATTTGCTGCGATCCCCGGCCAGTCGCCGCTGATCTGATTGAACGTGCCTGTTTCGGTGGTTGCATGGCAGGCGTAGTTCGCCAGCACTGCGATGAGCTGACCGTTTGTGTCATGAGCCGCGAGCACGGGCAGTCGTTTGTCTGTGGGGCCATCCGGGACTTCACCAAAATCAGTCCATCTGCCTTTTGTCAGCAGGCGGCGATTCATGGCAAATCCTGCTGTGCCAAAGCCCAGCGAGAGATGTCCGGGGCGCATGGATTCTATCGCCCTGTCCACCACCTCCACGAGTCGCCTGATCAGTTCCTTTTCGTATTGATCGAGATGAGCCTGATGGTTTTCGGGCACGTCTGTCAGGATGTTGGGCGCGAATCCTCGCAGCCACGGGGCCGAGTGTGAGTGAGTGGACGAAATGACAAATCGTTCTCGCGGGATTCCGTGTTTCTGGGTTACTTCCGCGAATACCGCTTCGGTGATCTCAGCCGGCACACCGCAATTGTCGACTGTGATGAGCACATTGCAGGGCCCGTCTGCCATGTAGGTCCCGCCTGCCGGGCGGGACTTCGCAGCCTGCTGCGACGCGTTTGGCTGAGCGTCTTTGGTGTTGGCGATCGCGTTTTCCGAAGCCGAGTCGTTCGCGGGGTCCGCCTGCGGCGGACGTCCTGCCCGGCAGGCAGGACCTACTGAATCTGCTGCCCGGCTGGCAGGACCTGCTGAAGACTGTCCTGTGCCAATCACAAGGGCTCGAGCATGCAGCTTCGATGCGACTCCCTCCGATTCTTTGCGACGATCACCATATCCGGTCAGACGAGTCGGGAATGCGGGTGTGATGTCGATGACTGCGGCACCGATCGGGACGCTGAGATCGCCGTGGTTCAGTCGCGGAGCGACGGCGGATGGTAGCCTCGGGCGTGAGCCCGGGGTATCGGTTGACGAGGAATCCTCAAGCCCTGAAGGGGCGGCAGAGGTGTTGTTCTCGGCCTCGTTCTGTCGCCCCTCCGGGGCTTTGGACGTTTCGGATGGAACGTTCCCCGGGCTTACGCCCGGGGCTACCAAAGGTCGCTGCTCCGCAGCTGCAAAGCAGCTCAGAAGAATGCCGATCCAGAGAACCCGAAAGAATCCTGACATCGTGAAAAATTCCTGACGGATCACAAAAGTGTTATCTTCAATCGCAGCAGTTCCGCATCGTAATCAGCGGCCGAGTTCATTCACGATGTGTTCGGCACCGTAAACGACCTTCAACGCTTCTCGAATGGCGCTCGAATGCACAGACACAGAACGGCTCTGCTTGTCGGAGTAAGTAAAATCGGCAGTCAATGACTGGATGTTGCCGTCAAAAATGAGACCGACGAGTTCGTTCTTCCGGTTCACAACCGGGCTGCCCGAATTCCCGCCGATGATGTCGGCAGTACTGACAAAGTTGAACGGTGTCTCGGCTTTGATACGGTCTTTTGCGTTCTTCCATGATTCCGGCAGCTCATAATCATCCTGCCCCGCATGAGCAACCTCGTGATTGAAGGCTCCACCCATGGTCGTCCAGGCGGGAACCTGCTGGCCGTTCTGTTCATAGCCCACAACCGGTCCGAAAGCCAGACGCAGAGTAAACGTAGCATCGGGATAAGTGGATGTTCCAAGAACCGCGAAGCGAGCTTCTGCAATTTTGGCGTAGGCCTGCTTATCCTGTTCATCCAGCTGATCGGTGATTGACCGATAGTGACGAATTTCCGCGTCTACCGTCTTTGCCAGCTGAATCATCGGATCGGTACTCTCAGCAATCGCTTTGGTACCGCCTGCAGCAATTGCCTTACGAGCGGCCACATCCATCAGCTTTGTTCCCTGAACGAGTTCAGCGGCGCGGTCGGCGGGATTCTTTCCGTTCAGAATCTTCTGACACAGTGCATCGTCGAAACCTCGCAATTCCAGAGTGCGAGCAATCGAATCGCCGAGCAGTGCCTGTTCAAGGTCGGCATAAATCGGAGCTTCCGAATACAACTGCTGCAGCAGCGACTCACGACCTGCTTCTGAGAATTCCGGAAGACGCTCCCCTGCGGGTTTCTGATCCTCGGCGGCCATCTGCACGAGCGTCAGCGCTGTCGAAAACAGTTGAGAATTCAGCGTGATCGTTTTTCCCTGAATGTCGCCTCGTTTCTTGATTGTTTCCGCGATCGACTGCCAGGCCGACGTGAGTGGTTTGAGCTTCGGATCTGCTGCCATCTTTTTCAGCATGTCGGTCTCACTGGCTGCTTTGGTGGCCAGAATCTGAGGATCCTGAAGGCCGCTGAGCATTCCGATGCGGGCCTTGCGGGAGTTCTGGATGCCGAAGAGTTCATCACGAGCACGTCGTGCGTTTTCGGTGCTTCGCAGTCCGTACTGCTGCAGCAGAATCTCCTGACGTCGCAGAAAGTTCATCACGTACGGCAATCGTATGTCACGCTGAAACTTCAGGGCATCCATCGTGAAGATACGGCTGGTCTTTCCCGGATTCCCCGCCACAAACACCAGTTCGTTTTCTGCCGGTCCGTCTGAAGACCACTTCAGAAAATGTTCAATCGTTGCCGGTTTGTCATTCTCGTAGACTCGAAAGATGCAGGCATCCAGGCAGAATCGAGGATACTCAAAGTTGTCAGCATCCCCGCCGAAAAAAGCGATGGCTGATTCTGGAGCCCACACCAGTCGCACATCCGTGTACTTCTTGTACTGATACAGATGGTATCGACCACCACCGTACAGGGTGACCACATCGCTGCGCAGTCCGGTTGCATCCAAAGCTGATTTTTCAATCTTTGCGATGACGGCGCGACGAGCGGCGACTGCTTTCTCCGTCGACATGTCCGCAGTGACGGATGCCTTCACTTCGGCGGTCACATCGCGGATGGAAATCAACTGATTGAGTTCCAGATCGGGTGCCTTGAGTTCTTCTGCGTGAGTCTTCGCCAGAAAACCATTTTCAAGGATGTTGTTCTTTTCGGATGACAGCTTGAAGAGTGTGTCCGAGCCCACATGATGATTGGTCAGAACCAGCCCTGTGCTGGAGATGAACGATGCGGAACCGCCGACGTTAAACCGCACACACGACTTCATCAGATGATCTGCCCAGTCGGCGGATGGTTCAAACTGGTGCTGCTGTTTCAGGTGGCCCAGTGGCAGATCGTTGAAGAGCCACATTCCCTCGTCACCCTGGCAGTACAATGACGTGGTGACTGCTGCGGCGATTGTGAGCATGGTGCGAAGTATTCCTGAGATGTTCGAGATCATTCGTTTTGTCTTCAGAAGAATAAGGAGACTGAATTCTCAAATGAAATGTGACTGATTCTTGTAGTTTTGTAGGGTGTGACAAGCGAAGTGCCGGCACACCAATTTGCTTCACCTGCGTGGCGGTGTGCCTGCGCTCCGCTGGTCACACCCTACGGGAAATTACAGTTTAAGTCAGAGATTGCTCAGCAGTGTACTCGCGATGCGATTGGACATTCGCTGCATCGGCGCAGAGCTCTGTTCATACGGCATGTTAGTCAATATCACCGCCCAAGTCCCGGTTTCGCGGGAAATCCACATCATCGTACCGGTCGCTCCCCAGTGACCAAATGTGGATTCGGGAAGCAGTTCGCAGAATACCTGAGCGTGGTTCAACCAGTTCAGTCGCCAGCCAAGCCCCCATCGCTGATGCCGGCGGGTTCTTTCAGACAGATCCGGCATGAACTCCGTCTGATTCTGAGTGGCTGCGTCGACAACAAGCGGCGAGAGCACCTGTTTGTGCGCTGTGGATGCTGTCGAATCAGCCGTTCCGTGGTTCAGCATCATCCTAGCAAAACGCCCCAGATCGTGTGCGGAAGTGATCAGTCCACCCCACGGTGCGCCCAGCGTTCTCCAGTAGCGACTGTTCCAGTTCCAGCTGGATGATGAGTCCTGCCAGATTGGTAGCTGACTCGGGATCACCGTTGGCATCAAAGTGTCGGCTGCGTGATCCGGAAGTCCCAGCCAGGACGACTGCATACCCAGCGGGACGAAGAGATTCTGTTCGATCAGGTTTGGTGATGATTTACCCGAGAGTTTCTCCAGAACCGCTCCCAGCGCCGCGATTCCCATGCTGGAGTAACGACAGTCAGTGCCGGCAGAAAAATCCGGCCGACAGCGAGCCGTCGCAGAGACGAATGCTTCGCGCGGTGCGTGATCGATGCGAAGCTGTTCGTTCTCCGGAAGCATATCCGGCAGCCCGGAACTGTGTGTGAGCAGGTGGCGAAGCGTAATCGCCCGCAACTGAGGCACATCAAACTCCGGTAGCAGTTCACAGAGTCGATCGTTCAGTCGCAGGTGTCCATCGGAGACCATCTGAAGCACAGCCATCGCAACGACAGGTTTTGTAATGGATGCCACCAGATAGCGTCGGTGTCCGGCTGGTGCTGCGAAGGCTGCTGAGGAATTCGCAGTGCCTGTCCACTGGAACTGAATCAGTTCATCAGATCCTGTTCCTGCGCACACGTCAGCATACTGCAGATCTGCTGACTGGCAGATCCGCATGAGTACCTCGGAGGTATGTGCGTTTAAGTCAGTCACGAAGAATTCTCCATGGGCGAAAATGAATTGGAAAGGTGGAGATACCGGGATTTCCGGAGGCAGACATTTCCTCGCACGCGGGAGTCCAGCATGCGGCACTGGATTCCCGCCTGAGCGTGAATGACGGGAACGTTCCGAACTCCTTAACGCTGCGAAACGCAGCCTGAAAATGTTGCAGAGCGCTTGTTAAGAATGCTGCTGCGAGTGGCGATTGATCAAACCGGTTCATCGCGCCCGGGACGTTTCAGCTCATGAGGTTCGCAGACGGCGCCATACATATGAGGACGTCGGTCAGCCATTCGGTCGATGACGTGCTTTCCTGGTACGCGAACCAGTCGCTTTGTTCGAGCTGTTTCCACGTCGATAGTGGCTCTGATGATGCCGGGCTGATCACTGTCGATGGATGCCATCGTTGCACCGACCGGGCTGCAGATTCGACTCTGGCCGATGAACTGAAACCCGCGTTCTGTTCCGATTCGATTGACGGCTGCAAAATAGACGCCGTTTTCCATCGCCCGACAGTTCGTCGAAAACTGCGCCATGTAGCTGCCTCCAGGCGGCCAATTGGTGGGGAGAAGAATCAGGTCGGCTCCCTTCAGTGCCAGTACTCGGGATGCCTCCGGAAAAGCTCCGTCGTAGCAGATCAGCATTCCGATTCGGACACCGGCCACGTCGAACACCTCAAATGGTCGTTCTCCCGACGTTGTGAAACGATCGACACCAAGCCACGGAAGATGAACCTTCCGATAAGTGCCGATCAGACCGTTCGGACCCATCAGCACGGCAAGGTTATAGATCTTGTCGCCGTCGCGTTCGAGCATTCCGAAGACGACGTGGGTCTTCAGACGTCGGCAGAGTTCAGTGACGCGATTGACTGTTGGCCCGGGGACGGATTCTGCGTAGGGCATTGCCTCATTGAGCGAATCAAAGCAATAACCTGTGGCAAAGCATTCGGGGAACACAGTCAGCTCAGTGCCCTGAGATACTTCGTCGGTCACGATTCGTTCAAGTTCCGACAGGTTTTGATCAACCTGAGCGAGGGCCACATCAGTCTGAACACATGCGATGCGCATGATGAGACTCCGAACAGCGAGAGAAGAATTCATCAGGAGATGGAAGACAGATTCAGCACGGTGCAGCAGAAACTGCCGAAGCATGTTCGGACAGGCTGCGACAAAAACGAAAGCTTTATCGATCGTGCCAATAATCTGGAATTTAGTGCCTGAAACGGTCGATGAACACCATGGCTGAACTGAAAGTGCGGAAAGGCAGATCTGTTGGCGGATGCCTCTGCATTGATTCCGTCTGAAATCCGTTGAACGAAGGTGTGAGCCCGTGAAGACATCTGCAGAGCGAACTCGGATCCTGCTGTCCTGCCTTGCCGCTGCGGCGTCGGGAATACTCTTCACCGGATGCCAGACCACGATTGGCGGTCAGACCCTGCCATCGCCGGATTACCTGACGGACGATGTTCAGTATTTCCCTGCCGGCCCTGAATTCAAACTTCAGAATCAGGTCGAAGCGGCTCGCAAGTATGAACTCGAACGCAGTCAGCTTCAGGATCAGTAAGTCTAAGCTGAGCTGATCTTCGAACCAGATGAATTCTCAAAGGGAACTCAGGCGCCTGCCTGACTGTTCCCTTTTTGTGTTTCCTGAAACAATATCCCGCTTGTTTCAGGAGATCGAGAATGCAACTTCGCGTCCAGCGGAACCGTCAGACAATTGCCGGCGGCAACAGAGGCCGTGCAATACTTTCTTCGACCAGCATCCGGGCAGGACTGATTCTGCTGTTGATGGCTTCGGCTCAGCGGAGCTGTCGGGCCGAGGACGACTGGTCTCTGAAATCCTGCCCGGATCTGCGGGAGTATTTTGCTGCCGAGGTGGACAAGATCGAAGCCGCCAGTGATCTGACGAAGATCACGAGCTCGGAAGAGTGGCTACAGAAACGGGATACGCTTCGACAGCAGTTCCGTGATATGCTCGGACTGGATCCGCTCCCCGAGAAAACACCTTTGAATGTGGTGGTTCACGGGATTGTCGAGGAGAAGGAATTCGTTGTTGAACGGATTTCCTTTGAATCTCGAGCGGGACTCCTCGTCACTGGCAACCTCTACCGCCCTCGTGAATTCGAAAAGCCGCTCCCTGCCATCCTTTATCTCTGCGGTCACGGACAGGTGAAGAAAGATGGCATCAGCTACGGAAACAAGACTCACTATCAGCATCACGGTGCCTGGTTCGCTCGAAATGGCTACGTCTGTCTGACGATCGATACGCTGCAGCTGGGTGAGATCGAAGGCATCCATCACGGCACAAGTCGTTACAATCGCTGGTGGTGGAACTCGCGTGGCTATACCCCCGCGGGCGTGGAAGCCTGGAATGCTGTCCGTGCGATTGATTATCTGTGCGAGCGTCCGGAGGTGGACGGAAGCCGAATCGGCGTCACAGGTCGATCCGGCGGCGGAGCGTCGACCTGGTGGATTGCAGCAATCGACGATCGTGTTCAGTGTGCCGTGCCCGTGGCAGGGATCACCAGTCTTCGTGACCATGTTGTGCTCGGTTGTGTCGAAGGTCACTGCGACTGCATGTACCACATCAACACGGAGCGATGGGATTTTCACGTCATTGCGGCTTTGATTGCGCCGCGTCCGCTGCTGATTTCAAATACGGACAAGGATCGAATCTTTCCGCTGGAGGGTGTTCTGCAGGTTCATCAGCAGGTACGGCATATTTACCAGCTGTTGAAAGCCGACGCGAATCTCGGACTTCAGATTACGGAAGGCCCTCATGCCGATACTCAGGAACTGCACATCCACGCCTTTCGCTGGTTCAACAGGTTTCTGCGAGATGATCTGTCTCCTGTTCAGACAGTGGCGGTGAAGTATTTCCAGCCGGAGCAGCTTCGAGTTTTTCAGGCGCTTCCGGAAAAGGAACTGAATACCGTCATCGATCAGTCGTTTGTTGCTCCGGCAGAACTTCCGAGTCCCGAGACCGTTCTTGCGAACCCGGAAAGGTGGAGCAGGCAGACATTGGAAAAGCTCAGGGAACGATGTTTTCGCGGATGGCCGGACAGTGAGGCAACTGTCGGGATCAGTTCAACGAAGATGTCGCCGGTGCAGCAGTCGCCTGAAGCGAAGTCTTCGATTGTGGTCGCCGAAGAGAAGACTGAGAATGGGATTACAAAACGATCCGTGCTCTTCGACAGTCAGCCTTCAGTGCGGCTGCGGCTTGAGATACTCAGTTCGGCGGATAAGCCCGCAGTGAATGCAGACGAAATTCACCTGTTTGTGACATCAGATCCATCCCGCAGCACTCAGGAAGCGGCGGTACGTGTTCGCGAAACTGGTGAAACTGTGGCGATATTCAGCCCACGTGGTCTGGGAACCGATCTCTGGCCGGTCGATGCTCAGAAAAGTACACAGATTCAGCGTCGCTTTCAGCTGCTTGGCACGACCGTCGACACGATGCGTGTCTGGGATATCAGATCCGCACTGCGTCAGCTCCGTTCACAGACATCAGACGGCGAGACGCTTCGCATCCGCGTTCACGCTGATGACACGATGGATGAACTGACTCTGCTGGCACTGTTGTTTGAAGCACCGGTGGAATCAGCGGAGTTTGTGCAGATTGAAGCTGATCCGGAACGATGGCCATCCATCCTGAACCTTTTCAGGACCGTGACACCTGAGGAAATCAAAGCACTCGCCATTCGACATCAGCTCCTCAGTCTCTCAGCAATCAACCCGACCGAGGAATCATGGCTCACGAAGGTCAGCCTGGATTCACGATGGGTTTTATCACGCTGAAAGATTTTGCTTCTCGATCAGACCTGACTGATTGTTCTGGTTGTGCAGTGTCGCTGCATGAAATCGATTCATCGGAGATGCATGACTGCCGGGGATTTGATTTCTGGTGGATGGAGACGACGCAGAGAAGCGGCAAGTTCTGCCGAAGTACGAGATCCCGTATCGTCACGCAGGGACAATCTTCGATCTGAATAGAGGATTGTTCTGAACGGCGTACCGTGGAAAACGAACGTATGATCGCCAGTCTTTATCGCAGGCATTCACTCACACTTCTGCTCTTCTGTGCAGTGCTGCTGCCGATTCTTGTCTGGTATGGCGACGGCATCTCCTCAAACAATGGAGTTGATGCATGGATGCCATCCGGAACACCGATTCGAAAACAGTATGATGAGTTTGTGAGGGCTTTCGGCGCGGATGAGACGATTCTCATCGCGTTTCAAAAGCCGTTCCCGGATGCGGCTCGTCTTCAGAGCATTTCGAAACGGCTCGCGGGGCTCGACGGAGTTCGAGCCTGCTGGACCCGAAGTCAGGTGGCTGAACTCAT
This sequence comes from Planctomyces sp., assembly GCA_046345315.1. Taxonomy (GTDB): domain Bacteria; phylum Planctomycetota; class Planctomycetia; order Planctomycetales; family Planctomycetaceae; genus F1-80-MAGs062. The sequence goes on along the minus strand of JBKDKA010000228.1, from coordinate 11,292 downwards.
GCTGGCCAACGGAGTTGACTCCTCGACGGCCGACGAGCGGCTCATCAATCTTCTGAAAACTCCTTCAGATGACCTCGAAACGCTGATGCTGTCGCTGACGAATGAGTCCGGCGCACCTCGAACTCGCCTGCTGACCGAGATCAGATACCAGCTGGATTACTGCGGACTCAGCGATGCCATTGTTGCCGGCGGCCCCGTTGTAACTGCTCAACTGGACCTGCTTGGCGGAAAAGACAGTGGTCGAACGTTGTTTCAGATCACACTACTGATCTGTGCAGTCCTGCTGTATTTGAATATCGGATGCTGGAAAACTTCGGCACTGCTGCTGGTCATGAATGTGTTCAGTATCCAGTGCACACTGAGCATCATGCGGCTGCTTGGTCAGAAAATGAATTTCATTCTGGGATCACTTCCGGTGCTGGTGATGGTATTCACCACGAGTGCTGCAGTGCATCTGATCGGGCAATACATCATTCATTCTCATCAGAAGAATGGTCTGAGTCTCGCGATGCGGGCGGTGCTCTGGCCAAGTCTTTTTGCCATGATCACGACACTGATCGGGCTGCTGAGCCTCGATCTGTCAGACATCGGTCCGATCACGGATTTCGGAAACGCAGCGGCCGTCGGCACCGTTGTCTCGTTCCTTGTCGGAATCGGGCTGACGCCGGCGATTCTGACGGTGGTCAGGTATCAGTCTCCTGAAGCGGGAATTCCCGGGCAGCGGTTGATGGAGACTGCGGCCATGGTTGTCCTGAATCGGCCAGTGGCCGTTCTGCTGCCGCTGCTGCTTGTCACAGTCGTCGGTTCGAGCGGACTTTATTTCCTGCAGACACTGATCGATCCACTGGAGTTTCTGCCGGGTGGAGATCGTGTTCTCCGCGATACGCTTCACGTAAAGTCACATCTGACGAGCCCGACCAGCATTGAAGCGGTGATTGATTTTGCCGGAAAAGATTCCTCGTTCGTGGGTCGACTCAAAGCAGTTCAGAAGTTCGAGTCAGTTGTGTCACAGAATCAGAACGTCAGGCATGTTCTGTCTCTGGCAGATTTCTTTCCTGCCGATCTGCAGAACAACGAGCTTTCCGTGAGCAGTCTCATGTCTGCCGCAGGGAGCAGTGCTTCAGGAGCATTGCTTGCAGATGGTTGTCGACTCTGGCGTGTCTCGATGCGTCTCAACGATGATTCACCTTCTGCGCTCAGAAAAACACTCGATGAACTGAAGGAACTGAATCAGGAACACACCGTGATTTACACGGGGCTGGGTCCTTTACTGGAATACTCACAGGGGAATATCTTCCTCGGGTTCTGGCGGAGCTTCAGTTCGGCACTGGTCATCATGACAGTCGTGATGATGGTGGCTCTTCGATCACCGGTTTTCGGAATTGCAGCCATGGTGCCGAACCTTCAGCCGATCGCACTGATTTTCGGTTGCCTCGGATGGCTCAGCTATCCTGTGGATATCGGTGTCATGATGACGGCGAGTATTGCTCTCGGCCTGACTGTTGACGGCACATTTCACTTCCTGTGCATCTATCAGGAAGGTCTGCGACGCACAATGTGTCGGTACCGAGCGGTTCGGTATGCACTGTTGCATACCGGGATGCCGATGCTGTCTTCCGGTCTGATCTCCGGGATTGGTCTTCTGGCACTGGCGTGTTCGCCGTTCCGACCTGCGATGCGGTTCGGCATCCTGATGTTCCTGCTCATGACCGCAGCCACCATCAGCGGACTGGTTATTTTCCCGGCCTGTCTGTCACTCGGAGCAAAGCGACGTCGGATTGCTGCGAAATGTGTTGTCACAACACTGCCAGCGGCAAGTCGAGCTGCCTGACTTGGCTTCGAAAAATCTGAAGGCTCCGAAGGGCTGTATCTATATGGCCGGAGAAGTCTGAAGCATCAACGCTTCAGATCGTACTCTTTGATTTTTCGGTAAAGAGTTCGTTCGCCGATTTCGAGCATTCTCGCGGCTTCTTCGCGATTGCCGTCAGCAAGTTCAAGAGCTCGTTCAATGTAGTATTTTTCGACATCGTTCAGCGGTCGCCCGATGAGTGAATCAGCGCCTGCGGTGGTTTCCTGATCGCCGTCTCCGGCGGAATCCCGGACGAGCGCAGCGATTTCGGGAGGCAACCCGTCAATGTCAAGAACGCCGTCGGAATCCAGCACCAGCATTCGTTCAATGCAGTTTCGAAGCTGACGGATGTTCCCCGGCCAGTGGTATGCGAGCATTGCCTTTCGAGCAGATCTGGAGAAGCCCTGTACTTCCCGTCCCGTTCGTTTGGAAAGTTCTCGCAGGAAATGCTCCATCAGGAGCGGAATGTCGCCGGGATGTTCCCGCAGTGGCGGCATATGGATATTGACCACATTGATGCGGTAGTAGAGATCTTCTCGAAATTGTCCTTCTGCAACCATCTTCTTCAGATCTGCGTTGGTTGCCGCGACAAGCCGGACGTTGATACTGAGCTCATCGTTGGCCCCCAGCCTGGTGATCTTTCGGTCTTCCAGAACTCGCAGCAGTTTCACCTGCGTGTCCATCGGCATTTCGCCGACTTCGTCTAGAAACAGTGTTCCGCCATTCGCATGTTCAAACTTACCGATGCGTTTGCCGGCTGCACCGGTGAACGCACCCTGTTCGTGCCCGAAGAGTTCGCTTTCCAGAATACTGTCCGGCAATGCGGAGATATTCAGCGGAACGAACGGCTTGTTTTTTCTCGGACTGTTCTGGTGAAGCGCTCGTGCGACCAGTTCCTTGCCGGTTCCGTTTTCGCCTTCAATAAGGACTGTGCTGTCGGTCGGTGCGACGTTTTTGAGGATTTCGATCACAGCATGCATCTGTGGGCTGTTACCGATGACGCCCTCAAAACCGAAGCGTTCATCCAGTGACCGTCGCAGTTCGGCGTTACGGCGAATCAGTCGCAGGCGTGCCGATGCTTTTTGAACAGCTGATCGGAGTTCGCCAATATCCAGTGGTTTCGTCAGATAGGTGTAGGCACCGTGCTGCATTGCCGTCACGGCTGAGGTAATGGAGCCATGCCCCGTCAGGACAATGACTTCCGCATCGGGCAGTTCTTCTTTGGCCTGCCGAAGAATCTCGAGGCCGTCGATTTCGCCCATTCGAAGATCGGTGACGATCACATCCCACGACTCGGCGGCAATCAGCTGAGCACCACGTTCGCCGGATCCTGCGACTCGACAATCACAGTTGATCCGTGACAGACTGTCGGCGACCGCCTGCGCGTGCCCTTCATCATCATCCACGATCAGTACTCGGATCGGGATGGAGGAAATATCGGTTGCTTCGTTGTTCGTTTCAGTCATTTCGAAACAGTGTTTGATACGCCTGAAGGAGGCAGAACAATCGTGAACCGCGTTCCCTTCCCCGGATCACTTTCGCAGAGTATCTGTCCATGATGTGATTCAACAATTCTGCGAACGGTCGGCAATCCGAGACCGCTTCCACCGCTGCGAGTCGAGAAGAACGCCTGAAACATTCGACTCCGCGTTTTTTCGTCCATTCCATGTCCGGTATCAATGATTTCCAGAACGACTTTTCCGTTCTGAAAATGCGTCAGAAATTCAATCGCTCCACCTTCCGGCATCGCCTGCAGAGCATTTCGTCCGAGGTTCACCAGAGCCTGACGAACGAGAGAACGATCGATCATGACGGAAGGAAGGTTACTGTCCAGATGAAGTCTGACATCAACGCTCGAATCTTCTGCCTGCGGTTCGAGAAACTGGCAGTACTCGGTCACGAGATCATTCAGACTGCCTTCCTCAAGATCCAGTTCGCCGGCTTTCGCAAACTGCAGAAAAGCATTCAGAATATCCTCGAGATTGCGGCACTCGCCCTGCAGATTGGAAATTCGTTTCTGCATGCGGCGTGCCCGAGGTGTTTCGTCTCCCTCAAGCTCTTCAGCAAGTAATTCCAGATTCATTCCCATCGTGGACAATGGATTCCGAATCTCATGTGCCAGGCCACCGGCCAGTGTTGCCAGCTCCGTGTTCTGTTCCTGGAGTCTCCGGTGATCATCATGTCGGAACGTCTGTTCCATCTCCGATGCCCTTAGAACGCTTAACAAAACCGGGACTGGCTCCCGCCGAGAGTCTGAAACGATTGAGAAAGGTGACTTTCAAGGGTGCCTGTCCCGGTTTTGTTACAGCCTCTTAGTCATCACCCTGGAGGCCGCAGAACGGTAGGCGGGCGATTGCAATACTCTCGTCCACCCGCCATTCGAAACGATTTCATTCACTGCCTTGTCAGGCCGGCGGACTCTGATGAACATGGTTGTGCTGCATCAGAGCCCTGCCCTTGTGGCCGCCGATCCTGTTCTCACCTGCCGTGCAGGAGATGTCTTACAGTGAGATTCACTGCCGTCATTGCTCCTGCACGAAAGGAAGAATGCCCATTCGTCCTCAGGTTTCGTCAGAACCTTCGTCAGTCTTCTGAGCAGCCAGAACCGCTCGTCGTGAAAGTTTCACACGATTCTGATCATCGACAGCGATCACCTTGACCTCGAACTTGTCACCGACCTTACAGACGTCTGTCACATTCTTGACGAACCCGTCGGAGAGTTCGCTGATATGACAGAGCCCGTCTTTGCCCGGAGCAATTTCCACGAATGCTCCGAAATCCTTGATGGAGGTGACGGTACCGTTGTAGATCCGTCCGACCTGAATCTCTTCGCAGAGCGCTTCGATTCGAGCCAGAGCTGCGTCCGCAGATGCCGCATTGACGGCAGAGATGGTGACACGACCATCTTCCGCAATATCGATGGTGGCCCCGGATTCTTCCTGAATGGCACGGATTGTTTTTCCGCCTGGTCCGATCAGAAGACCGATTTTCTCCGGATTGATCGAAGTCTGAACAAGCTTCGGAGCGAACTCGGAGATGTCCGTGCGTGGTCGTCGAATGACGGTCAGCATTTCTCGGAGAAGTTCCTTGCGAGCCTTCAGAGCCTGCTCAAGAGTATTACGAATAATCTCTTCGCTGATGCCCTCGGTTTTCAGGTCCAGCTGAATGCCGGTAACGCCTCGTCCGGTTCCGGCGACTTTGAAGTCCATATCTCCGAAATGGTCTTCGTCACCCATGATGTCGGTCAGCAGTGTGTACTTATCCCCTTCATCGACAAGGCCGATGGAGATACCAGCAACCGGCTGCAGAATCGGAACCCCGGAATCCATCAGTGCCAGGGTCGCACTGCAGACAGATGCCATGGAACTGCTTCCGTTGGATTCCAGAATGTCAGAGATCACTCGAATCGTGTAAGGAAACTTTTCTGACGGTGGAATGACCGGAGCGACTGAACGTTCAGCAAGGCAACCGTGGCCGATTTCTCGACGCCCTGGTCCGCGAATCGGTCGGCACTCACCGACTGAGAATGATGGGAAGTAATAGTGAAGCATGAACCGCTGAGCCTGTTCACCGAACAGCCCATCGCTTTTCTGCTGGTCTCGTGTTGAGCCCAGAGTGACTGTTGCGAGTGACTGTGTTTCTCCTCGTGTGAAGAGTGCCGAGCCGTGAACGCGTGGCAGCGTTGACACGTCACAGGTGACTTTTCGCAGATCGGAGACACCGCGTCCGTCAAGTCGCACGCCGCTGAGGATCAGCTCACGCACGGCTTTCGCTTCCAGCTTGTAAAACGCTTCGCTGAACTGGGCCTTTGTGAGTCCATCAGAAGTCGTTTCCGCATCATCCGGGAAATACTTCTTCAGCAATTCCGCCTTCAGCTCAGAAGTCTTCTCAGCTCGGTCCTGCTTCATTCGAGTCGCTTTGGCCTGCTTCAGGCGATCAAAGGCTGCGGACTTCAGCAGTTTCTCGAATGGGTTTTCTGCAGGTTCCGGGATGACAACTGGGGCGATCCCCGTCTGCTTCACAAGGTCTTCCTGCAGTGCACAGAGCGTCTGGATATGCTTATGCGCGAACATGATGGCATCGCCCATTTCCTTTTCAGGAAGCTGTTCAGCGAAACCTTCAATCATCAGGACAGCGCGACGTGAACCTGCAACGATCAGGTCCAGTTTGCTTTCGGCCATCTGTTCAACTGTCGGCATCAGAATCAACTGACCGTCGATCAGGCCGACACGAACGGCAGCGATTGGTCCGCGGAACGGCATGCCGGAAACCATCAGAGCCGCGCTGGCGCCGGTGATACTCAGCACGTCCGGATCGTTGACGCCGTCAGATGACATGACGTTGGACTGAATCTGAACCTCGTCACGAAAACCCTTCGGGAACAACGGTCGAATCGGTCGGTCTGTCAGGCGACAGGTCAGAATTTCGCGAGTCGTCGGCCGTCCTTCGCGTTTGAGGTAACCGCCGGCGAACTTCCCGGCTGCTGCCAGTCGTTCACGATAATCAACCGTGAGCGGAAAGAAGTCCGTTCCGGGGCGTGAAGGACCGGTCTGAGATGCGACAAACACGCTGGTGTCGCCAAACTGAATCATGACGGCACCGCTGCACTGCTTCGCCAGCTCGCCAGTCGTCAACGAAAACTTCCGCCCACCAAACTCACATTCCACAGTGACTTTCTTCACAACGACATCCTTACCCGGACCAGCCGGAATTCGGACTGCGTTCCCTGTCAGGGGCGAAAGTCAGATCAGCGCTTTTGCAGCAACTTCACGGCATCAGAACGGCACGCAACATGCATTGACCAGTTCAGGCATCCCGGTCTGAGACGGCGACTTTTCTGTCTGCCACCGCCTGGCAGTGCTTGCTGCCGGCAAAACTCAGGGATTTCTGCCTGAAGACACAGGCCACATGTCGAACGAACAGCAAAGGTCACAGGTGAGAGCCATCAATGATGCGAGACATTTCTATGACTCGCTTCCCTATGGCAAATCAGGCCAACAAGGACTCACTTCAGTAAACCAGCCTGCAGCTTCCGACAACTCAAAGTCACCACAGGATGCGGCAATCCGCTACGAACCTGCGGCAGCAGTCTCTTAATGAAACCAAAAACAAAAACTTTACATCAACCAGCAAAACAATCCTGCACAACCATCAACTATCCGGACATCGTTCTCGTCAGATCCTGACCGTGAGAACGAAAAACGCCGCCGGAGACCCGGAGGACTGAGGCGGCGTCATGAAATCACTTACGAATATTCAACCGAGTAATCATCTCAACATATTGCTTCGGAGTCGTCCGCTTCAGATAGTCCAGAAGACGTCGTCGTCGACTGACCATCCCGAGGAGTCCGCGTCGGCCGGAATAGTCCTTCGGATGCAACTTCAGATGTTCCGTGATCGCCAGAATTTCTGATGTCAGAACTGCGATCTGAACCTGTGGTGACCCAGTGTCACCCTCTTTTGTTGCGTATTCCGTCTGAATTCGAAGCTTTTCTTCTTTAGTAATCGACATCAATGCTCTCAAATCACGAATGACTTGTGGGGACAACCATCGCAGTCACGCTGCGCTCCGGTGCCCTGTAACACAAAATCAGTCTGCCAGAAAATGAAGACAGCAGCCCTGACGCAGGACTGCCAATTTGTCACCGAATGATAGCAGGAAACCTCTGTTTCGCAATCCTCAATCTCAAATGATTCCAACTGACGAATTTGATCTTCAGAACGTGATCAATCCACCGGCATTTCGCAGTCCCGTGCTGGCGGCCGCCGTAATTCGGGAAAAACACTCGGATTTTCGAGTGGAAGAGCTGCCTCTGTACGCCCCCGACGGGGCCGGAGACCATCTGTTCCTGCTCGTTGAGAAAACAGGCGTCGCCAGTGGCGAACTCCTTGGACGCTTCAGCCGATCGTTTCGAGTCAGCCCGGGAGATATCGGCATTGCCGGCCAGAAAGATCGTCATGGGATCACAATTCAGTGGGTTTCTGTCCCTCGCTCCGCAGAGCAGCGTGTGGCGGAGTTCGCCGACCCGGAGATTCAGATTCTTTCTGTGATTCCTCACCGAAACAAGCTGAAGACCGGGCATCTTCAGGGGAATCGCTTTCGTCTCACTTTAAGGTCGAATGGCAGCCCCTGGACTTCGGACGATCGTGATCGGGTCGCTGGTCGACTGGATGAGATCGCTGAAGGTGGCTTCCCATCGTACTTCGGTCCGCAGAGATTCGGGCACGAAGGATCGACTCTCCGGACCGGGTTGGCGCTGCTTCAGGGCAAGTTCTCACCCAAACGATGGACGTATTCTCAACAGCGATTCATGAAACGCCTGGTGCTGAGCGCTGTTCAGTCGGCCCATTTTAATCTTGTTCTCTCCGATCGAGTTCAGAGCCAGACGTTTCAGGTTCCGCAGAACGGAGATGTTGTAATTAGAAAGAATGGAAGCCGTCCGTTTCTCTTTTCGGATTCGCAGTCTTCAAGGCCTGATGCCGCTGGGGAGAACCCAGTCCTGGTTCCTGCAGGCCCGATGTGGGGCCCTGAGTTCATTCAGGCTGGTGACGATGTCGATCAGTGTGAACGTGATGCATTGAAGAAACTCGGACTGACAGGGGATGAGTTTCAGCGGTTTGCGAAGCTCTGTCGCGGAACGCGGCGACCCATGATTCAGTTTCCGGAACACTGTGCGGTAAGTCTGACTACTGGCGGGGCCATCGAGCTGCAGTTCGATCTTCGGGCCGGTACCTACGCCACGGTTCTCCTGAAAGAGATCTGTGGTGCAGTCATCGATGCTGCTAAGATCACGCGTTCCGAGAATCCTGTGGAATCTGGTCTGAATGACTTTTCGGATGAAGAGTCGGTGTGATCGATGAGACAGGTGAGTCAACGCGAAGAGGCCTGGATCGATTACCGATCCAGGCCTCTCATTGCGTTTAAAGCACTGAACTGTCTCGTTGTCCTTGCTGACCCTTAACAGGGCAATCCTATTGATCCTGACTGGACAGCGCCATGCCATGTTCTGCTGGAAATTCTGCAAAGGCGGAGATCAGGCAAGGCTGCCAGCCGGGAGGGCGAGGCTCCTGCCGAGCCGTCTTCATTGGCGACGTTAAGTGGCCGAAGCGGCTCAGCAGGAGCTTCGCCCTCCCTTCAAGGTCCAGCTGAATGTCTCAGATCATCTGAAGCAGTGTTCGGAGATCCTCAACATCGCGAAGGATCTCAAGATAGGTGCTGGCAAGGCGAGACCTGTCCGTTGTTCGACATCGGCTCAGGAACTGTTTCACTGCATCCAGCTCGGTGATCAGCAGATCTGTTTCTTTCTGCAGGTCGCGGAGAGCTGTCTGTCGCTGTGACAGCTGGTGAAGTCTTCTGGCTCGATTCATCAATGTCTGCGATGCACGCAGTGCTTCATTGGCGTAAGTCTGTCGATCGGAATTGAGCCAGAGCCGAACGTCGTAATCAAGCTGATCGGCGAGGTTGTCGAGCGATGCCGAGATGGGTTCGAGGCTTCGGTAGTCGACCTGTGAGACGGTGCCAGCCATGTTCAGTTCACTTCGAAGTGCGGCAATGCCATCTTCAATTTCCCGCAGGACAACTCGAGCCGTCTGACTGTTCATCTGGTCAAACGCTCTCGTAAATGTGTAACCGTATTCTTCCACGTCACGGTACGCATTCACAATGTTCGTTGTGCTTTCGTTTCTGTCGACGAGGTCTTTAAAGTTCTGAACCGTGCCGTAGAAGTCATTGGCTGTCTGAATCGCAGACTTTACATCTCGAACATTCAACAGCAGTTTCAGCGGAGTGCGATTGTAGAATTCGTCAACGGTTCGCATCAGGCGGACAGCGGTCTGCTGCAGCTGAGCTTTGTTGGACGTGTTTTCAAGCCAGAGCAGGTTGTGGATATTGTTGTCAGATTCCATGATGTAGGCGAGCTGTCGTTCCAGGCGACGGTTCTCAAGCGTCTGCAGCTGGGTGACAAGACTGTTCCAGAGCCGAGTGAATCGGCTGTACTCGTTGACAATCTGATCCTGGCCGACTCGAGTATCAATGGTTGCTTCTTCGATTCGTCGAATCTGCTGCTGAAGCTTCTGAGAATCCGAAATCATCTGGTCGATGGCGTTTCCACCATTCGGGTCCAGTTCCAGTTCGTCAATCAGTGCGCGGAAAGCGCTGCGCATCGCGGACATTTCCTCGAGCAGTGATCGACGGTCCAGAGTCGGGGCGACCTTGAAGAGTTTTCCGATCTCCTGATCGATGCGGTCGAGTCGACTCACTGTGGCGCGCGTTTCTTCGCTGAGTCTTGCCTGCACAACCTGATTGGAAAACAACCGCCAGTCACGATCGAGACTTCGGAAATCGACGATGACCACGTCGAGCGGGACTCGGTTGTCGAGATCTGTGCTGATCTTTCGTGCTCGATTCCGCAGAGTCACGATTTCGCTCAGGAGCGGTCGCAGTTGAGGGTTTCGCTGATAGTCACTGTCCATCAGGCGATAGAGTTTTTCCGACTGATCAATCGATTCTCTCAGGAGATTCGAGAGTGCCTTCAGGTCAACCTTCGAAAGATCTGCTTCGGTATCTCCGTGCAGCATCGAGTCTCTGCCGCGTACTGGTGCTGAATTCAGAAACTCGTCGCGTGACGGAAGCAGGCTGCGGCTGTTGAGATCACTGTTGCGGGATACTCGCGGCGGGGCCTGAGCCCACGCAGCTGTTCCGATAACGGTGGCCGTGACAGCGGAAATAATTCCTCGATGAAAGGTAATTCGGAGCAGGTCTGGCATATCGGGTTCCTTTCCCAGTCAGGCCATGTTTCGGAGAAATATGCCGAAAGTCTAACTGAAAGGCGAAAACTTCTGGAACAGCAGTTTTTCGCGGGCCCGACGTCCTCGCGTGACGCGACCGATTCTTTTGAGCGAATCAGGGGCTCCAGTCGCCTTTTGGCTCAGAATGCACGGTTCGCGGGGCTCTGATCTGTCGTTCAGTCACTTCGTCGAGAATTTCTTTGACTCGAACTTTCGTCGTTGCGATTTCAAACTGAAGATCAAACACGACTTCCTCTCCCGGTGCGACGGAAAGTACCCGTCCCCGAGATCGTTCGAACGTTCTGTTGTTCGGAAAACTGCTTCCGGGTTCGAGGCCCGTGACGTAACCATCAGCTGCCAGTTGAGTGTTTTTCCACAGTGTCAGCCATGGCAGCGTTGTGGTGCTGAATCGGATGCAGAATGCCAGATCTGAATTCGGACTGCACAGAACTCCGATTGCGTCGCCCCTTTCGTCCGGAACAGCAGAAGTGTAGTAGCACTGTTCCTGAAAGTTCGCCGTCGGCCCCTGGAAAAGATTCCACATCGAAACGGCATTTGCCGCATTCCGATCGCGGGGCGCAACTTCGTGAGAGACTCCATGATAAACAGAGCCTTCGCCAAGAAACGGTTCGCCAATGTTGCAGTGATACAGAATT
>JBKDKA010000227.1:0-3902 GCA_046345315.1 Planctomyces sp. | reverse complement strand
ACGGGAAACGTCGAGCGACACCTTTGAAACCGTCCACGGACTCTTCAATCCCAGGATCTCCTGATACAACTCTCGGTCCTGCATCGCGATGGCATCCGAAAAACCGAATCATACCAGACCCACAGAAAACCCGGATGGACCAAAATACTCGCAGAAATTACTCGCCTTCCTTATCCACTTCTGCAAGCCGCGCGGCTCGATCCGGGATGGCGTTCATTCGTAGTGCAATCTGTGCGTCTACTTCGGCATCGTCGAGGACCTGTAATCCTGGGCGTGTTTTCAGCCATTCGGCGTGAAGTTCGAGCACATCTTCTTTCGCGAATGCCTTTTCGATGGCTGCGTCATGTTCGGAAAGCGACCGAAATGCGGCCGTACGAGTATACGTCATGGACTTCAGGAAACGATCCAGCACGTGCGGTTCAATCTTCTTCGTGTCCCGCAGTGCTTTCTGAAACGCGGATGCCGCCTTGACCGCGCCGATCGCCTTCAGTCCTTCGATGCCTTTTTCCATACTGCCGTGTTCAGGCAGCAGGTTAGCCGCAACCAGAGTGAACGGAATCTCACTTTAAACCGATACCCGGCGCCCATCAGCGCCAAAATCATCGAACGGAACATTTCGGACGATCACTTCAGGACGTGGTTGCCAGTCGATGGACTTCAGCCAGTCGGAAAGTTTTTTGAACAGAGCATCTGAATTCGGGCAGCTCAGAAACAGTTTGGTGACTCGCTTTGCTGTTTTTTTGCCTTCGAGTGAGCCGAAATACGGGGAATCCAGTGTTGGCGTAAATAACTGAGCATCCAACTCATCTTCGAACATCGCGATCCGCTTCTTTTCGTCCTTTGAGAGCTTCCCTTCGGCCAGCGGCAGACAGATCACAAGTGACTGTGCTTTGATATCGGTCAAGCCCTCGGCCGTGCGTATCTGATTCGCTGCTTGCTCGTTCTTTTTGTCTTCCCACCAATAACTGACACCTTCGGGAAACGGCCAGACTTTCTTGAAGTGGAAACCGTTGAGTCCGTGTTCTCTCGCCCGCTCGACAAAGGGCGTCGCTACGAATACTAGATTCGGCATCTCACGGAGTCGAAAGATCGTCAGGCCAGTGAGGCGGTCGGCATAGAAAGCAAAATAATCCACCGATTGCGTCATTTGCGGTACCGAACTGCGCCACGGTGCTTTTGTTTTTTCATGATCCAATACCTCCACGATTCTATGGCAATTGTAAGCGTAATATTCTCCGGCAGGGTGGATCAAAGGGAGCAGTTCTCCGTTCGGCTCCAGATAGTCACGCAACACATCGACTGCGCGATGACTGAACGCAGGGATCATCAAGTCAAGACAGGGAAAGTCATTGAAAGATCGAGTGCGACCTTCCACAACGATCGGCTTCCATTTGTCAGCTAACGGTTCGAGTGTCCAGTCCCAAATATTAATGTCGTCAGGGAAAAAATCGTATGAGATACTTTTGCGTCCAAGAATCGACGGATTACTCCCGGACCCAAATCCTTCAAAAAGGGGGTTATCTAGGACTGGACGTAACTGAAACACTTCCATTTTTATCCTTTTGGAACCTGCGTCGGACTAAAGAAACTTCCCATCAAGAATGTCATCGCGAAGCAACGCGAGTGCATTGAGTACGTCGTCTCGATTTGTCAGACCTTTGAGCCGTTCTCCCAATTCAATAAAATAGTCATCCGTATGCGTCCCGAGGTGCCTAGCGGAGTTTGTCCAGAATCCATTCCAAGACTCGTTCAGGCCAATATCTGCAGCCGTCAAAGCATCCTTGGCGAATTTTAAAGCTGCTTGTACACTTGGCCGAGTCCGCCTGCTGAATGCCCCCCACGGGACCATGTGACCTGCCTCGTAACCTAGAGCCCTCATCGCTTTGGCCGCCCAGTCAACCCCGTCTGTAAGTGCTTTCCCCAGCTCGCAGGATGGTCCAGAATTGTGGACAAGAATCCCGAATTCACCCACTTCGTACACATGTTCGCCGTGGATTTCAAGATTATAAACTCGAACAGACCGGGTTTGAATGTTTAGCGACAATACGGTTACCAGTCCATCTGCCCCCTGAAGGCGTTCACCCGACTCCAGTTCACCCAGCGGAACCCAGTCCTGGCGATCGACAGACCAGATTGGGTGGATTGGCGTTCCTTCAAGAATGGCTGTGTTACCGATTTCATCCCGCATCTCCAGTCGCGCGATCTGGTCGACGCGCCGAGTGACATAGCGTCCGGTGACGGCGTGTCCATCACCTTCGGAGATCGGAAGAGCAGGCGATATTCGAGTTACTTGAGCGGTCCCTGTGACCTGAAGTTCGTCCACTTCAAAGGGCAGTATTGTCCCGATCTTGATTCCCATCGATTCAACCAGGTCGCGGGGCCGCAAGAGTGTAATTTCGACCACACCACCGTCACTGCGGTGTGCGATCATTTCCACCTGCAGCCATGACGACTGATCTGGTTCCGGGAGCGAATCATCATACTCCCACCATTTCGGATTAGAGGTCGAGACCCGTGAACCAAGCCGCACATCTTCAATCGGGACGTAGTGTCTGTGAGTTGCCGCCGTCGTCGATGGCATCGTTGCCAGTTTCTGCTGGCCACTGAAATCGCCTGACGTGGCACTCTGACTGAAGAGGCAGTCGAATTCGGATTCGACATCGACCTGGTCACCGATTACGCGATCGCTCGACGGCACAGCTGAAAGGAGGACGGTCGCGAGATGTAGAAGCCATCCACACATGACGCGGGGCCGACGAATAGAAGCTGCTGCAGCCTGTTGTCTGTTGACGATTCAATCGTGGTTGGCTGGCCCCGGCAGCTGAGGTTTGTGATTGGCTGCGGAGCAGCCGCGTAACGATAGCCTCGGGCTTCAGCCCGAGGATGCCGATGAAAGAATGTCCAAAGCTCCGGAGGAGCGACGTCTTCAATTGCGATTTCCAAACGCGGCGTTCCGGAGCTGGATGACTCCGTTATTCGCTACAGCCATTAGCCAGCGTTCTCGCACACAGGCAAACATCTCCCGCCGTTCCACGGCAGAATGAATGGGTACCATTGCGAACCCCACGCTGAAGCGTGGGGCTAGGCGCTGTGCTCGCTCCGCGAGCCAGTCGCAAAAGGCTGCGACTTCGGACACAGCCACACCTCCTGCTCACCCTCGAAGCCACCGAACGATTCACTCTCGCCGCGGATGCGGCGAAAGCGCGTAGCCTCAGGCTTCAGCCGGGGGAAGGCAAAAGCTCAGCATTCGATGGCCGTGGAACGGACACAGCAAGTCGCTCACGCTCCCTCTTTGGATGCCCCCCGATGCTTTGACTGACTTTGCTGGTTCTCCGCGCCTCCGCGTTAGTCTGCTGCTGTTCTCTCATCGTAATCAGAGTGTTTGGTTGTCTTTCACGCGGAGACGCGGCGGGCGCGGAGAGGGAATTGTACACATTCAAGTATGGCTGGCCCCGGTATCTTCGCCTCCGGATGCGACGACTGCGTCATTGCGAGGCCACTGTTCCGGATCATCTGCCCGCTGGTCGTGCAGAAGCCTGTTTCCACCGAGCTGAACTCGGAGGCGAAGTTGTCTGTTGTGCGAGGGTCTCCTGACCTACTGCTGTAAAGGTCTTCGAGCTGAAGAAAATGGCGTGTAGAATGCAGTTTGGGGTGAGATTGGAGGCAGATGGAAGACGTTGCAGGAGGATGAGCCATGGATGGTTTCAGTCTGGAGGCAATCAGTCGAGTGCCTTTGGCCGAGGCGGTAATGCTGTTGTTTCTTCCGTGACAGATGAGGATTTGCTGTCGTCGATTTGGGAAGAGCATCGTGGGCGATGTTATGACCGGGTCATTTCCTTCCCATTGATTGTGCATTTGATTTCCGATGCTTTGCTGACTTCGAAGTCAGGTCGGCAGAGCTT
>JBKDKA010000226.1:0-14238 GCA_046345315.1 Planctomyces sp. | reverse complement strand
TCAATCAGATTCAGATTCTTCCTCATGTCGTTATTCCTGCGATATTGCTCTTTTCCTGTCTTTTGTTGTTCCGAAATTCAGTTCTGCTGGGAGACCTGCCCCGTCCGATCGGCATCTTTATTGTTGTATCGGCGGTGATTTTTATTATTTATGGCAGTTGCGTCCTGATGGTCGAACGGGATGTGCGAACGATCACAAATCTGGATTTTCTCAAACTGATGTTGAGGTTCAGCGTTATTTCGAGTTCATTCATTTTCGGTTATCTGCAGAACTGGCATAACAGGCTGCTGAGAGAATCTCTGAGCATCATCGGATCTGTTTGTCTGGTCTATCTGTGTTTCATGAAGATCGGGTTTGGGCTTGAAGATGGTTTTGTTGTTGAAAAGTTTCATTCGAATCAGTTGGGAATTATGGGGGTCATTGCTGTCTACTATGGTGTCCTGTTTCTGGATGGTCAGTCGTCCAACAGGACAACGCAGTGTCTCCTGATCGCAGGGCTTGTTGCGACGCTGGTTTCCAACAGCAGAGGTTGCTGGCTCTGTCTGCTGTTGTTCTTTCTGTTTCTTTGGGTGCAGAGATTCATGCATTCGGTCAACAGCCTACGAATGCTTTCGTTCCCGTTGATTGTCGCCTTCAGCCTGTGCGTCACATTTATTTATGCGACTCTGGCAGACTCCGAGTACTTCGGACGCGTGAGTGAGATCTCGGAGAGAATGATCGGAAAACAGCTCGATACCGGCAGGGCAAAGCTCTGGCGGGAAGCAGCTGAGGATTTTCGAGAATCTCCGTGGTTCGGTCACGGGTTGTATTCCCATGATTCGTGGACAAGAAAGTTCAAAGATGGAACGGTAATCAGTCTGTCCGTTCACAATTACTACTGGGCGATTCTGCATGAGACAGGCATCATTGGAATGGCTGGCATACTTACGTTGTTCTTTGTGATCTGGCATGCAATCGTGCTCGGTCGCGATGAAAGGTTCTCACGAATCGCGCTGGCTTTTTTCGGTGCGATTCTGATTCAGGAGATTTCGGAAGTACAGCTCTCTACCGGGACGTTCACAGTGGGCACCTCTGTGTGGATAGCAATAGCTGCAGGGACTTCGCTCGCGCATGGTTCACGTCAACGCGTTTTCGTGTTGAATAAATCCACTGACAATCTCCTGCCCCGGCAAGGATTCTCGCTTCAGTAAGAGGCACGGAAAAATGTTCGGTAATAACGTGAATCTACCGTCGAATCGGTTGAATGTAAGAAAGCCTGTTCAGTGAGTCCACAGACTCTTGTCATCAGTTACGATCCTCCGGGGTATTCGGAGGTCTGGATGCGACGGATGACGCGAATGCTCAGTCCCGATGTGAGCTCCATATACGCCCGCCATCCCCGGCGTGGCAGAAGTCCGGAGAAAGACTGCGATGAACAGTTTCTTCTTCCCCGGGCGATGTCCGCACTTCCGCGGAGTCTGACAGTGGGATGCTGTAATCGCTGGACCAATCGTCTGATGTCTCGATTGCTGAGAAAGACGGATCCGTCTACCCGAGTTCTCGTGCATTACGTTACGACGGCAGTCTGTATCCGAGATTCAATTCATTCGAGTGACCATGACGTCTATGTGCATTGTCACGGGTTCGATGTGACGTGGCATAAGAGATCGGAATGGTTTCCCTGGCTTAATGTTCACTCTTCTGGCTATGTTGCACAGGTGCTTGATCTGGCCCGACGAGTGCGGTTCATAGCAAATTCTCAGTCTACAGCAAAAAAACTTGCGGATATCGGTATTCCTGATGATCGCGTTGTCGTCAAGTACATCGGTGTACCTGCCTCGCAAGAATCGCCATCGCGCCGAGGAAACGCATCTGATGAACTGACAGTGCTATTTCTTGGGCGTCTCACCGATTTTAAAGGGCCGGTCGAGACAATAAAAGCTTTTGCGTTGTCTAGAAAGAATGGTCTCAGAGGCCGATTGCTTTTAGCAGGCGGTGGAGCTCAGCGATCTGCCTGTGAGCGTGAGATTCGCCTTACGGGACAAGGCGACTATATCAAGTTGATCGGTCCGGTATCGGAGTCAGAGGGTCAGGAACTGCTTCGAAAGGCTGATATTTTTACTGCTCATAATCAGCGGTCTGATCGCACTGGGCAGGAAGAAGCTTACGGTGTCAGTGTGGTGGAAGCGATGGCGGCAGGAATCCCCGTTGTGACAGGGCGGAGTGGTGGTGTCTGTGAAACAGTTGTAAACGGCGAGACTGGCATCCTTTTTGCCCCGGGTGACATTGCGGCTCACGCCGATGCCCTGCTCCTGCTGTCAAAAGATGTCGGACTCAGACAGCAGATGGGGTTGAGCGGCTACCGGAGAGCATGTGAGCTGTTTTCGCTTGAGCGTGAAGAGAAAGAGTTGAAGAGAATTCTTTTCGGAAGATGAGAGCTGTGCGTGCCGGCCTGTGTTTCGAGGGTGTTGCGCCGCCTGCCAGTGTTTCCTGCGAGTAGATCGGATTCCGGATTGAGTGCCAGTGTGGTGAGGAAGATGGTATCCCTGCTTCAGCAGCGATGCCATACCATTGCAACATTCATCCTCAGGATTTCCGGCTCCGTCATCACGATGCTGATGAACTATCTGCTCTTCAGGAGAGTAGGAGACGAGCAGGCTGGATTATTCCTCATGGCTTACACCTTCGTCATGATGCTTGCCGCTGTCTGTGGATGTGGCGTTGAAATGATCGTTCTCCGCAGAACCGCAGCAGCTGCTGCAACCGGACGATGGGGCGAAGCAAACTCTGTATTCCTGAAAAGTCTCTTCCTCGTTGGTTTTGTCTCGGCGGTGGTGTCAGTCGTTTTGATGTTTTCGGCAGCGTCCGTCGCTGATCTGGTATTCAAGAAGCCTGAGTTTGCAGCGTCACTGCGAATGATCAGCCCGGCGATTGCTGGCTTTGCCGTCGCGATCCTCATTTCGAGAAGTCTTCAGGGATGGCGAAAGGTTAATCAATCGGTTTTCATTCTCAATGTGCTCGCCGGGATCTGCGTCTGTGCCGCTTTGTTGTGCGGCAATGCCACAAAAAGCGAACATGTCAGTCTGTATTACAGCGCTTCAATATGGTTGACAACGGGAATTGGAATACTGCTGTGTCTGCTGGCAGCGAAGCGTGGTCCGGGCACGACGTCGTGGGCTGCGATTTTTTCTTCCGGCGGAGCGGTCTGGGTGATGGTTGTTGTGGAAACCATCACAAAACTCATCGGACAGTTCTTTGCGGGTCGGTATTGTTCTCCGGAAGAGGTTGCCCAACTGGCTTTGTCACAGCGGGTAGCTGTCAGCGCTACGATTGCTCTTGTTGCTGCCACTCAGCATGCAGCTCCGCTTTTTGCAGAGGCATGGAAAAAAAATGATATTCCGATGATCCGAAAAACGCTGAGATCGACCACTATCACCGGTTTGATCCTCTCTGCTCCGATGCTGCTTCCGATGCTGCTGACTCCTCAATATGTTCTGGCTATCTTCTCAGATACCGTAAGCGAAGGTGGCTATCTTCTTCAGATCTCTGCAGTCGGTCAAATTGCGATGATCGTCTGCGGTGCTGGAGGTTTCGTATTAACGATGTCCGGTCATGAGGCCGAGATGAGAAATGCAGCTTTAATTTCGGGATGTGTGGCTGTCGTTTCCGGCTGGCTGCTGACCAGATGGTTTGGAGCGACCGGTGCTGCGATTTCGTCATCTCTTTCCCTGATCGTACTTAATCTTGTTTCTTCTCACAGAGTTCTGAGGCATTTTGGTTTTCACCCGCTTCTGCTGATCCTGAAATGCAAGCAGCCGGAGAAGTCTTAAGCTGTTGTTTAAGAACTCGCGTGTAAACGTGCAGGAATCGGTCTGGACGCTCGGAACATATCATTCCTGTTTCTCTTTTCGTCTGATTGTGATGAACAGCGAAATTGTCAGCATGCGTATTGTCATGTCGCAAATCGACGTCCCCGGTGGGTATGTCTTCTGAAAAGAAGTTATGCCATCAGTCAGCTGCATGAGCATCGCAGGAACCGAATTCGCCGACGTGTCGTTGAACCTATGGTTCCTCAGGAGGCGATCGGTGCTGATCTGGGAGTACACAAGTGAGGTTTCATGATATCCAAGACCAAAAATGCGTCATCTGGCGGATCGCTGGCATTTAATGCCGAGTGAAAAGACTTGGGATGAGAGAAAACTTCCACAGTCGATGTGCTCCGGATTATTTCGCCATCAGTTCGTTGACGGAACTTACGTGCACAGTATCAGATGACTTTCTGAGAGTTTTTTCAGGGGCATCCCGATGCATACTTCAATTGGGAGTAGCTTAATACCTCTCATGAGTGTGATCCTGTGCAGAAAGATCTCGAAAGTCTGCAGCACAAAATGAAGGCCGACGAGATCATTGCCGGTGACGACCGGCAGCCTGTTTCGAGTCATCGGCAAGATGGGATCTGCCGCGCTGTTCGAGAGTTTCTCAAGGCCGCTCCCTGCGGGCCCTTCTGTCAGGAGCTTGAAGTTAAACCGTGGGCGATCAGGCGTGTCTGGGTGTGATGTCCCTGAGTGAGTGTGTTCTGGCCTGTCAGGCTGATAACGGAAATTCTTTAGACGGGTAACGTCCCGCCGAACTCAATGGTGACTGATGATCCCGTTTGTGAGCTGAAGCAGAAACGACGGCAGTGGCGCAATGAAATCGGAAATGGAAACAACATGAGGAATTCGGAAAGCTGGAAGCCGAGCAAGTTTGTAATTAAGAATGGGCGACTCGCGGGAAGTCGCGATCCCGGTGAATTGTCCGTGGGATCTCGGTTGATTTCGGATCTGACTGCCGAGTTGTATCAGGAAAATTTTCCGATCCACTGTTGTGGCAGGCTCGTTGATCTCGGTTGTGGAAAGGTGCCCCTCTACGAAGCTTACAGAGATCATGTCGACAGCGTGACCTGTGTCGACTGGCCGGGGTCACTGCACGGCAGTCAGCATATTGATGTTGCCCATGATTTGAACAAGCCGCTTCCATTCGGTTCAGAGGAGTTTGACACGATCCTTCTGTCAGACGTACTGGAGCACATCGCTGAGCCACATCGTCTTTGTGCAGAGATGGCAAGAATTCTGCGGCCCGGCGGGAAATGTCTCCTGAATACGCCGTTCTTTTACTGGCTGCATGAAGTTCCCTTTGATTTTTATCGGTATACAGAATTCGGGCTGCGAAATCTCCTAGAAAAAGCAGGATTCAGGATTCTACTGCTTAAGCCGACGGGAGGATCCCTCGAGATTTTTGCGGATCTGCTGTCCAAGCATTTCCTTCGATTTCCCCTCATCGGATCACTCGCTGCATCATGGATTCAGCAGTGTGCATCGATGCTGAGGAGAATTCCTGCCATACGTCGATTCAGTCATAACTCTGCGGCGCGATTTCCACTGAGCTACTTCGTGATCGCTGAAAAGCGAGACCCTGTCGAGATCACCAGCACTGTTTCAGAATAAGGCTATTGGTATGCAGATGTCGAAGTTTGTTCTGAAGTATCGTAATGTTTTTGCTTCCCTTCCGCGATGGGCGGTTCAGCCTGTCTTCCGTGTGATGGCACTTCCCTATCGAGGCACCGCGCGGAGTTGTCGTATCTGCGGAAAAACGTGTCGAGACTTCATGCCGTTCGGAGTTCCCAGGAGAGCCAATGCGAGGTGTCCGCATTGTCGCTCTCTTGAGCGGCATCGGCTTTTCTGGGCGTTTGCAGAGGACAGAACGAATCTTTTCGACGGAAAGGGAAAGTGCTTTCTGCATGTTGCGCCAGAGACCTGTCTAGAAGATCGTCTTCGGGAGAAGATCGGCCGTGGATACCTGACGGCGGACTACAGTGATCCGCGTGCGATGGTGAAAATGGATATCACGGACATCCAGTATCCTGATGAATCATTTGATGTCATCTACTGCAGTCATGTGCTGGAGCACGTTCAGGATGATATCGGAGCCATGAAGGAGTTTCGGCGAGTTCTCAAGAAAGACGGATGGGCGGTTCTGCTCGTTCCGATTACAGCCAGCGTGACTTTCGAGGATCCCTCCGTCACGGCTCCAAAGGAGAGATTGGAAAAATTCGGTCAGGAAGACCATGTCCGGGCTTACGGTCCGGATTACATTGATCGTCTGCGTTCGGCCGGTTTCCATGTGGAAATGTACAGGCCCTGCGACCTTTTCTCTGATGAGAAGATTCTCAGGGAGGGGCTCGGTGCCGCCGCGGGTGAAATCTACTTCTGTCGCAGAGGCTGAGTCCGGGGCAGTTCTGCTGCAGCATCAGATACACCTGCTGTTGTCAGCTGCTTCACACTGCATTGATCTGTTTTCGCCGCAGTGCTTCTGTCACGTTGTGCTCCACGGGTTACCACTTTCCGGACCTCACCGGCCATATGCCCTCAGGCTCTCCTCGTCATCTGATCTTTCTGACTGGTGGGACCGGTCTGCTGGGTGGAGTGATCCTCGGCAGGCTACTTGCCCTTGGGCATCAGGTTGCGGTACTGGTGAGAGGCAATCAGCGCACGACCGCATCGGACCGTCTCGAGGCGGTCCTGCGAATCCTTGAATCAAGATCCGGGCGTCGTCTGACTCGTCCCGTGCTGGTTGAAGGTGATCTTGGAGTTCCAGGCCTTGGTATTCGGCCGGATGTGGTTGAATGGCTTCGCCGAAACTGCCGGTCTGTCATTCATTCTGCCGCAAATCTTTCCTTTCGTCCGGCGTCACTCCATCCTGAAAATGAACCTTACCGAACCAATGTCGGAGGAACACAGAATCTCCTGAATCTGTTCTCCGCTGGAGTTGATGTTCGCTGGCATTATATTTCCACCGCTTATATGAGCGGCCTGCGTGCCGGACGGATCAGGGAAACCGAAGTGGATCTGGGCCAGAAGTTTGCCAATGACTATGAACACAGCAAACTGCTGGCAGAACTGGCACTGCGGACTGAGCTGAATCCTGACCAGCTGACAGTTTATCGGCCCTCGATCGTTATTGATCTCTGCCCTGGAAGTGCCCTGGGATCCGACCAGACAATTAATCGAGCGTATTCGCTTTACCGGACGCTCAGCGTGAAAGCTGGTCTCCCTGAGAATCAGAGCTGGTATGGTCTGCTTGGTTTAACGGGGGATGAACGAAAGAATATCGTCACTGCAGAATGGGTCGCCGCGGTGATGACCGGAATCTTTCAGTGCCCTGCCCTTCATTCGCGTATCTATCATCTGACGGCTCGTGTGCCTGTCTCGGTGAAAGATATTGAGTCTGGATTCTGTAAAGCGGTCGAGCAGGAGCAGGCTCACCGATCGTTTCGAAGCACCTCGGTCGCATTTCCGGTGAATGAGATTGCAGCTCCTTTTCTGACGGCCTTCGGACCCTATTTTCGAGATGATCCTGATTTTGATCGCAGGAATCTGGAAGACGCGCTGGCGGCAATCGAATGCCACGATCAGGATTCACTGAATTCCAGTGATATTCGGGACTACTGTCTCCAGCCTGCTTCGGGTATCGAGCGGCGCGACGTCAGTGAGCAACCGGCAGCCAAACCGGCTCCCTGGGAAAAATACCTGAGACTCGCTTTATCTTTCAGGTCTGCGACAGAAGTTTCTGACAGAATCAGCGCGTTTCCGAGCGGAGAACTGCATCTGACCGGACCAGGTGGTGGTCTCTGGCAGATCTGTCTTCGGGAATCAGACGCGGTTTTGTCGCCAGCCTGCGAATCCTTCTCCTGCCTGCGTTGGATGATGTCTGCGGAGACTCTGAACGACCTGATTTCCGAGCAGCTGTCGATCGATTCTGCGATCCGGAATGGAGCCGCCATCTACGAACTGGACCATCTGCAGGATTCTTCCGGGATCGAAACCGGTACGCTGTCGAATGAATCACTCGCTCCTGATGCTTTTCTCGCGGAGCTTCTGATCAGGATTCGTTCTGCCTTATCTGACGATACATCGAGACAAAGATCCGAGGTCACTCATGTCCGCAGTTCCTGATTCTGCCATTGTTCTGATCGGGATGGCATGTCGAGTTCCCGGAGCTGATTCCATTGAACAGTTTGCGGAGCTCCTGAACGGCGCGCAGACCGGATACGGTGAGCTGCCTCCTGATCGATGTGATCGGGCGCTGTATTACGATCCCGCAAAGGGAGTCACAGGCAGGACGTATACGACTCTTGGTGGAATCGTTCCTGATCGAAGCGTGAACCAACCATCCCCAGAAACCGAATCAATCAATGACTCCGCACGGTTCGATGTCACACATCGGCACTTCGCGGAAACAGTTGCCACGGCATGGGGAAATGCCGGACTTTCACGTGGCGATCATCGGGTTGGTCGTACGGGAATCTTTGTTGGTCATTCGGGTGGAACGAAGCTTGGAGGTGCATTAAGTCTCGGAACGCAGATCGAGGAAGCGTTAACCGGGCTTCATGAAATTCCCGCATTCCGAGCTCTTCCGGATCCCGTTCAGCGGAAGCTGATTCAGGAAGTCGCCGCTGAGATCCGAAAGCGTCGTCCCACTCGGAGTGCGAAACTGCTGCCATGCTTTCAGGCTTATCAGGCAGCTTCCCTGGCAGCCGGTTTTCTTCGTCTGTCGGGGCCGCGGTCTGTGATTGATGCTGCGTGTGCCTCTTCACTGGTCGCACTGAGCCAGGCAATTCTGTCCATTCGAAGCGGACGGATTGAGACGGCTGTTGTCGGTGGAGCCACCTACAACAATGTCGATAATCTGATTCTGTTTTCGCATTCACAGGCATGTACGTCAGAGATTTCACGGCCTTTTGATGATCGTGCGAATGGACTGGTCAGTTCCGAGGGGTATGTCGCCGTCGTTGTGACAACAGCCGGGAGTGCTCGCGAACACGGTTTTCGAGTGGAAACTGTCATTCGCGGACTTGGAATTTCTTCCGATGGAAGGGGAAAGAGTCTTTGGGCACCTCGAAGCGAAGGGCAGACGCTTGCTCTTCGCCGTGCCTACGAGGGCGGTCAGTTGCTGGATGTTGATTACCTCGAATGTCACGCCACGAGCACGCAGCTCGGAGATGCCACGGAGCTGGAGTCACTGAAGAAACTCTGCTCGTCTTCAATGCGCCGGCAGTCCCCTGCCCCGCTGCTGCTGGGAAGTGTGAAGTCCAATATCGGACATACTCTCGAAGCGGCAGGCCTGATCGGAATGGTCAAAGTGCTGCTGGCAATGAAACAGGGCACGATTCCTCCATCACTGAATTTCGAGATTCCGAATCGCCGTTTTGACTGGAAGAACGCTCCGTTTCGCATCGTGAAGGAAACGACGCGATGGCCGTCATCCCTGAATCGTCGAGCTGCGGTCAGTGCATTCGGAATCGGCGGACTGAATGCTCACGTGATCGTTGAACAGCTCTCCGATCGCAATGCGGAAAGTTCTTCGACGATGGCACACGACAGAAACAGCGCCGATACCCGGGATTCCACGGATTATCGTGTGACTGATGAACCGATCGCGATTGTCGGA
Source organism: Planctomyces sp. (assembly GCA_046345315.1). Classification (GTDB taxonomy): domain Bacteria; phylum Planctomycetota; class Planctomycetia; order Planctomycetales; family Planctomycetaceae; genus F1-80-MAGs062. The sequence continues at coordinate 4,770 of JBKDKA010000226.1, read as the reverse complement.
AGGGGAATTGTGGTTGCGGGGGCAATCAACCTTACGAAATTCGGAGAGGCGATCCGTTCCGGTCACTCCATGCTGGGACCAGCGCCGGAAGACCGATGGCGTCATGATTCTGGAATTGTTCGAGGAGGCGAACCTGCATCCGGAAGAACATCGACATCCGTGGGGGGCTACATTCGAGACTTTCATTTTGATGGTCAGAAGTATCGAATTCCACCTCGCCAGGTGCAGCAGTCCAATCCGGCTCAGATGATGCTGATCGACGCGGTGGCTCAGAGTCTGGAAGATTGCCGCCCGGCAGGAACTGGTCCGAGTGACTGGCCGTTTTCGCGGGAACGTACGTCCGTCGTGGTCGGCACCGTTTTCGGTGGGGAGTTCGGAGACAACCTTCAGATCGGAATGCGTCTGCCTGAGATTTCTGACCTGCTGGCAGACAACCTCGTACGCGAAGGAATTTCGGTATCGGACGCAAAGAAACTCTGTGAAGAGTTCGGAAGAGAGTTTCTGGAGAAGAGACCCGCGCTTCTCGACGAAACCGGAAGCTTTACGGCCAGTACTCTCGCTTCAAGGATTGCCAAAACATTCGATCTGATGGGGGGAGCTTGTGCACTGGATGCAGACTGCTCTTCCGGGCTGACTGCCCTCCAGATCTGTGTGGATCAGCTGAGGAGCGGTGACCGGGACCTGATGGTCTGTGGTGCCACTCAAAGATCGATGAATCTGGCGGCGTTCGAACAGCTGGATCTGTCCGGCAGACTTGTCAGGAGTGGCCTTTCGGAAGAGGTGCCGGATAACTGCAGCAGAATTCTTCCGGGTGAGGGAGTCGCAGTGTTGCTCCTGTGTCGACTCTCGGATGCAGTTTCCAGAGGATTACCGATTCATGGGCTCGTGGGAGACCTTCAATATCGGCAATCGGACAGCAAAGCGACCTTACTGACGGCGGAGGACGCAAAAATCGTCCGTCAGTTTGGTTACCTTTTCGGGGCGCACAGCCTTGTCCGGATGATCGCTCAGACAGTCGCGTGGAGTCATCAGGTTTGTGATCGCATATGCACTACTGTTCGGTCGATAGCACTGGATGGGATGGTTGTGGAAAGTCGGATTATGCCGCCGGATTACGGCACTTCCGACGACCTTACGCGTGACGATTCATATATTGTTGAAACTCAGGGACTCAGATGCGAATCTCCTGATCTGATCCGCTATCCGGGCAGCGTAACCATCGAAGAAGACGTAAACGAGCCAGTGAAACTGATGAATCGCGGTAATGAAACCTGGAATTCAGGCGAAAGCAGCATTCAGAGACTCAGGTTCTCAGCGGCTTCCCCCGCGGAAATGATGCAGCGGCTGGTCAGGATCCAGGAAAAACCGGAGGAGTTTTTTCGAGGGAGCGTTTCGCACTTCCGAGTCTCCGACAGTTACCGCGTTTTTATGCTGGTGGAGAGCGTTCAACAGCTGAAGCAGCGGCTCGCCGGAGTCATCAAGGCGTGGGGGCGTGACCGATACAGTGTCGTCCTCGAACGAGAGAAGGCGGTGTTCTGGAAACGACCTCAACAGGCGGTTCGGATCGCATGTCTGTTTCCAGGTCAGGGGTCGCACTACGTCGGAGTGCCGTCTGTTGTCAGTTCGAATTCGCATTCAGTCACTGACGTCAGTGAACTGGATCAGGTGTTGACGAAACAGGGGCTTGAGCCTGTGTCGGCGCTTCTGAATTCCGGTTCAGGGAGTATCGGAGACCACATCTGGTTTGCTCAATTATGGGTACTTGGAGTCTCTCGAATTCTGTTTCAGGCCCTGACACGTTCCGGCATCAGACCTGACATCGTCCTCGGGCATAGTTTTGGAGAGTTCAGCGCCGCCTGTGCGGCGGGATCTCTCAGTCTTCAGGAGCTGGTGCGAGTTTCCCGAATGCGTGCTGATGCTCTGGCTCTGCACGTTCGCGAGGCCGGGGGGCTTCTTTCAGTGCGCGGGGGACTTGCGGAGGTTGATGCCGTCATCCGTTCAGCCGGGCTTTCGGTGTATGTGACACACCACAATTCGCTTCGTCAGACTGTGGTTGCGGGGACCAAATCAGCCATGGCATCCGCAGAGGCTGCATTTTCGGCGGCGGGGCTGGCAAACATATCGGTCCCTGTACAGGCTGCATTCCATACTCCGCTGATGTCAGAGGCACAGACGGCCTACGAACGCATGATGTCCGCGACTGAGATTCTTCCTCCGCGCTGCGGGTTTCTTTCAGCAACTTCGCTTCGTTATGTTGCTGAGCCTGAGGAGATTCGGCAGAGCCTTGTCCGACAGCTGACTCAGCCAGTCAACTTTGTCTCATCGGTACAGCGACTGCATCGTGACGGATGCCGAGTTTTCCTTGAAGTGGGGCCGAATGATGTCCTCACCAGACTGAACCGAGAGATTTTTGGTGATGATGCACTCTGTGTGAGTCTCGACGTTCCCGGTCAGACTTACGCCGAGCGAATCCGGTTTGTTCAGACGATCATGGAATGTGTGTCATCAGACCAGTTGGAGGGGCCGGGAGAATCCGTGACCAGCGATCGGGGCGTTCTGCAGCAGGAACCTGAAATACGAAGTCGGATGACTGTCGACGTTCAGGTTTTTGATGTGACCAGAAATCGTTCCCGGGGTACGGACATTCCTGAGCCGCCTGAAGAAGTGCCGGGTTCGAATCCACTGAAGGAAACGAGTCTGGTTTCCATGTCACGGGGCATCTCCGGTCTGCCGGTTCAGACTCCGGAGAATCAGTTCAGGGTCTCGCAGACTTCTCTGAGTTCCTCGATCACTGGCATCACCAATGAGTCGGCTCGCCAAACGGGTGCCGCGAATACCGACCGAGGATCCGATGAATTGTCGGAACATCAGGTCGGACAGTTCCTGCTCGATCTCGTCGTCGAGTTGACAGGATACTCTCAAGAGATTGTTGAGTTTCATGCTGACCTTGAGGCGGACCTTGGGATCGACAGCATCAAGAAAGCCCAGATTATCGGTGAGTTGTTTGAGTGGCGTGGGATTCGAGTTGTACCGTCGGAGATTCGACTTGATGATGTCAGGACGCTGAGTGATATCGTTTGTCTGACGAATAATCAGAGCCGTCCAACGAGCTCTGAATTGGTCTCTGAATCAAGTGTGGCGAATCGTGAAGAGTTGATCTTCGAATCTGAGTCATGCGAGAATCCTGAGGGAAGAGCAGAGATTAGGCCGTACTCGGAACCGGCATTGGGAGACGATTCCGGGAATCCTGGTGCGGTGTCGTCTTCAGAAATGGAACGTCTTCTGATTGACTTTGTCGTGGATCAGACCGGGTACTCGCGTGATATTGTGGATCTTGATGCTGATCTGGAAGCTGACCTCGGTGTGGACAGCATCAAACTGGCTCAGCTGATCGGTGAAGTCCGAGAACACTATCGGCTGAACCGAATCACGACGGAGGACGTGACGGGGCGGGATTTTCGGACACTGCGCGCAGTCAGAGACTTCCTTCAGACTCAGTTGCGGAATGCCGGTGTCGTCGTTCTTCACGATGATTCAGAGTTGAGTCAAGCGGATGGTGCTGATGCCGGAGACGTCGCGGTGAAGCCAGCGGCTGCGGCAGTTCCGGAAGAAACGAAATCAACGGAGGTTCGGACTTTTTCGGAGATCCCGGAAGCGGGAAGGATGCTGTTCGTTCCCGATCTTGAACGATTCACGGCAATGTCGCCGGAAGATTATCAGCGTTTCGGAATGACGCGCGGTCAGGAACACAGCCAGCTGGTGCGTTCGATCCTTCGGAACCTGTTTGAGAATGATGCTCTTTTTTCGAGTCGAGCTCTCAGTCCCTCATCGCAGCTCAATGCTTCTCGGGAAGCCTGGCTTCGAGGCCTTGCGCAGGGGGCCGGTGTTGCGTATGACTCCGTGAGAATTGTTTCTGAGCAGCTTTTTCACCATAGGAATGGATCGAGTCCGAATGACCGAAACGGTCACAATGGCTATGCGGCAGAGGGGGGCAGGCAGAGCCTGTCGTTTGAACTGAACGGCGCCGATGAATCGAAAGACGCTGAACTGGACTGTTCGACAGCAGGGACTCGACGTTATGCGCTACGAGTCATGCCGGCGCCGCAGCGTTCCGGTGTTCCGGATGCACCACGGCTGAACGGCGACGTCTTGATTGTTGGCGAAGGTTCCCTCGCCGACGAGCTGACGAGGCAGGTAAAGAATCTTGGACGCGACGTTTACCAGATCCGTCAGAATGAGTCGGTCCGATCGTTGGAGCGGTATCTGCTGGACCTCTGGGATCAGGCAGAGACACCACACCTGTTCCTTGCCACTCCGTTCGATTCCGAATCCATGAACCGGCTGTCGGCTCAGGAATGGAGTCGCCGACGCACCAGAACGCTTGATGTTCCGTTTCGAGTGTGTCAGCTGTGGATGCAGAGGATGATTGAACGGGGGTTGATGGAGGATGCGACTGTGGTCGCCCTGACGCGACTCGGTGGTGATTTCGGGTTCAGCGGCCGTTCTGTGGAATGTGTAGAGGCTGTGGGCGGTCTTGTGAAGGCCATGTTGATTGAAGCATGGATGCGTGGTTTTCGCACGACTCCCATGAAGGTGATCGATGTTGCACCGCAGACCAGTCATCCCGAGGCCGTGAGAGGCGTTCTTCGGGAATTGGCTGTTCCGTCGTTCGATATCGAAGTGGCACTGCATGGTCAGCGAAGGATGTCGGTGCAGGCGGTTGAGGCAAAGTTGCCCGTGGCGCCGTCTGCTGTTGGTCAGAAAGCTGAT
>JBKDKA010000225.1:0-1987 GCA_046345315.1 Planctomyces sp. | reverse complement strand
GGTAATGTCGGTGCCGTTCGTTGGAAAACACTGGCACAGCCAGTGGCACACATCATACGAACATTCACAGTGCAGTAGTCGCTGCGGGACTTTCACTTCCGAACCTGATTTGAATGCGATTTTGAGGCATTACGGAAGACTTCTCAGGCTACAATTTCTGCCTGAGAAGTTTTCTGACGTTTCGCTCCTCCGGCGATCTCCCATCAATGCTGCGGTTTTCACTGAACTGTAACCAGACGCCTGCGTTTCGAGATCGACTGCAGCGACGAGACTGGCTGCGAACTGCCGCAGCGGGGGCCGCTTCCGTGGCTGCTCTTCCAGCATTTTCGGCACAGCCAGGCAGGGATTCTGCTGCCCGACAGGTGCCGGGATTCGGCCGAGCCAAATCCGTCATCGTTGTCTTCGCAAGTGGCGGGCAGAGTCAGATTGACATGTGGGATCCCAAGCCTGACGCTCCCGTGGAGATCCGCGGCATCTTTGATTCGATCGCGACATCAGTGCCGGGAATTCGATTCACGGAACATATGCCGAGGATCGCAAAGATCGCCGATCGTCTCAATGTCGTCAGATCCATGGCTCACGAAGATCTTGACCATGGGTCAGCGTTCTATCTTTCGATGACCGGTCGATATCACCGACAGAAGTCGGGTAACCCACTGCCGGCACCCGAAGATCAGCCCTGCTTCGGTTCCATTCTCCAGCGAGTTCGTCCGGATCAGCGGATCGGTCAGACGGCAGTGCATCTGAATGGCCCTGCCGAAGTGCCTCTGATTGTTGCTCCCGGCCAGTTCGGTGGATTTCTCGGTAAGGGGTACGACCCTCTGACTCTCGGAGACCTGACTCAGGGAGATCTCACTGTTCCTGCACTTCAGAGCTGGTCCGACATTTCCGCAGCACGATTACAGAATCGCAGTTCTTTGCTGTCCGCGATTGAACGTTCCATGCTGACGCTGAACGCATCGAGCCTTTCGGACGAACGGCAGACGATGTATCAGCAGGCATTCGACATGCTTTCACGCCGGGACCTCCATCGTGCCTTTGACCTGTCTGATGAACCGGAAACGCTTCGAGAGCGTTACGGGAGGAATCGGTCCGGACAGGCCTGCCTGCTGGCTCGTCGACTGGCTGAAGCGGGCGTTCCGCTGATTACGGTCATCTGGAGTCACAACAATCGCGGTCAGGACATCGATCCCGCCAACACGGATCTTTACGGCTGGGACACTCATAACGATATCTTTCACGGCCTGCAGAATCACCTTCTGCCTCGTTTTGATCAGGGTTTCTCAGCTCTGCTGGAAGATCTGGACGATCGTGGCATGCTGAAAGACACATTGGTGGTCTGCATGGGCGAATTCGGCCGAGCTCCACTCGTTGCTCTGGAAAAGAGTTTTCTTGGGTCTTCGCCAGGACGGAAACACTGGAGCTGGTGTTACTCCATTGCCTTCGCCGGCGCAGGAGTGACTCCAGGGGCCACTGTCGGTGAATCTGACAACCGCGGCGCCTATCCTCGCTCAGATCCCTATGGTCCGTGGGATGTCATCGCCACCATCTTTTCGGCGCTGGGGATCGATCCTCATCAGACGTATCGTGATCTCGTCAATCGCCCCGTGCATATCAGCGACGGAAAAGTGATCGAAGCCATTTACTCGTAAGGTGGCCGCATCTGGATCAGGATCGGTTCTGCTGTTCACGCCAGAATGCTCGCTTGTGTGCCACTGGCTATGCCAGTGCTGTTGGTTCGAACACACTGGCATAGCCAGTGGCACACATCAATTGATCCTTGACAGTGCACCATCGCCGTTCCGCATTGAGAATGCTTCACAGCATTGCCGGCTGGGCCTGAATCGCAGAATTTCCAGCAGAGAATGGTGCTGTTCAGCTAACCTGCCGTTCACGCCAGAATGCTCGCAGATCAATTCTGAACTGAAGGAACTGGCGGCGATGTTTCTCCGGGTGGAGTTTCCTTCTGAGCCGGAGACGAATCCGC
>JBKDKA010000224.1:0-39512 GCA_046345315.1 Planctomyces sp. | reverse complement strand
TGCCAGGGCTTTGACGGTCGGGCTATTTGTCTGAACAATATGAGTTGAGCGCATTTCAATACCGGGACCAGAGCATTGTCGGCGCTTAAAACATCGATATCGTGTCATTCCCGCGAAGGCGGGAATCCACACTCGGGCACTGGATTCCCGCCTTTGCGGGAATGACGACCCCAAAATCAACGTGCGACAATGCACTAATCCCGGTTTTGAAACCAAATGTTGATATTCAGCAGCGACAGTGTTCTTGATTTCGGGGGGCTTCTGAAGATGTTTCGAGAGTTTCATCAGTCAGCCGTGACAGTCCCTGACAGCGCTTGCGGAACGAAATGGCGTCTCAGGTCTGCTCAAGCATTCGCGGTGCTGCTGCTGGTTCTTTCCGGGCTGGGTCATCAATGTACCTGTCGTGGTGAAGAGACACTGCGGTTGGTGCCTTCGGAGATCCAGCTTCGTGGTTCTCAGGCGAAACATCGAATCCTGATCGAGCAATTTTCGGCAGACGATGCTGTCGGTGCTGCGGCCAGTGATCAATCATCAGAGGGCGAGAAGCCGCAGTTCGTCATTCAGAGCGACAATCCGGCAGTGGCAATCGTGGAGAACGGAATCGTTCTGCCTCGAGGAAACGGAAGCACTCGCCTGAGATTTCTCCGGCCGGACGGAAGTGTCTCTGAATCATCCACGTCGGTGACGGTTTCCGACTATGACTCCGTCAATGAATGGTCATTCCGGAATCATGTCCTTCCGATCCTGACGCGGCAGGGATGTAATTCGGGGGCCTGTCATGGTGCACTCGCGGGTAAAGGCGGATTTCGTTTGTCTCTGCGAGGCTACGACCCCGATCGCGACTACTTCAATATCGTACATCAGCAGCAGGGACGCCGAGCAGAACCGGCAGACCCGTCTTCCAGCCTCCTGCTCACAAAACCCACCATGACGGTGCCTCATAAAGGCGGACTTAAGCTCGATCCGGAATCCAGTGATTTTCGTCTGCTTGCCGAATGGATTGCCGCGGGAGTTCCCGGACCGAAGAACGACGATCCGATTGTGGAGCGTCTGGAAATCATCCCGGAGCGAGTGACTCTGAAGCGAGGTTCCGTTCAGCCGATGGTTGTGCGGGCTGTCTATTCCGACGGGCACGTCGAGGATGTCACGTCATGGACCAAGTTTTCATCTTCGAGCGAAGCCGTTGTTCTGGTGGATGAACACGGAGTTGCTCGAGTTGCCGGTCCGGGGGAAGGCGCCGTTACCGCGTGGTTTTCGAGCCGCATTGCTGTAGGGCGAGTCACAGTACCATTCGATCATGCACCCGAACCGGAACTGTTTCTTCACGCTGGTCGTCGAAACTTCATTGATGACCTGGTACTTAAGCAGCTTCGACGTCTCAACCTGCAGCCTGCGGAACATTGCACTGACGAAGTCTTCATTCGACGAGCATACGTTGACACCATCGGTACGCTGCCGACCTCGAAAGAAGTTCGGGAGTTTCTGGCGGATGGTTCCGACACAAAACGAGATCGGCTCATCGATCAGCTGCTGAATCGTCCGGAATACATCGATTACTGGACGTATCGCTGGTCTGACGTACTGCTCATCAATGGAACGGAAATCAGACCGGATGCGGTGAAGGCGTACTATCAGTGGGTGCGAAAGCACGTGGAAAACAATACCCCGTGGGATCAGTTCGTGCGGGAACTGATCACAGCTCGTGGTTCCAGCATTGAAAACGGGGCCACCAACTTTTACGCGCTGCATCAGGCACCGGAAGACATTGCCGAAAATGTCAGCCAGGCATTTCTGGGGCTCTCCATCGGATGTGCTCGCTGCCACAATCATCCACTCGAAAAATGGACCAACGACCAGTACTACGCTTTCGCAAATCTGTTTTCACGAGTCCGAGCCAAGGGCTGGGGCGGTGAGCCTCGAAATGGTGACGGCATTCGAACACTGGTGACTGTTTCCTCGGGGGAGCTGATTCAGCCTCGCACCGGAAAGCCGCAGCCGCCGGCGCCGCTCGATGCCACACCGATTCCGCTTGATTCTGAGACTGATCGGCGGGAGTATCTCGCAGACTGGCTGACGTCACCCTCCAACGATCTGTTCGCTCGATCGATCAGTAATCGGGTCTGGAAGAATTTCTTCGGAGTTGGTCTGGTGGAGGACGTCGATGACCTGCGAACTTCCAATCCCTCGACCAATGAAGAACTGTTCCATGCGTTCTCTCAGTCGATGGTGGATCAGGGTTTCAATCTGCGAGAAGCCATGAGGACGATTCTTACGTCGGAAACCTGGCAGCGCAGCAGTCGACCAGTACCCGGCAATGCGGGAGATCAGCGATATTACTCGCGTTATTTTCCACGACGTATGATGGCGGAAGTGCTGCTGGATGCAGTGTCTCAGGTCACCAACGTTCCGACAGAATTCACTGAGATTCGTTACCCCGGGGCTGAAATCAAGAAGACGGAATTTTATCCTGTCGGAACGCGTGCCATTCAGCTGTATGACTCTGCGGTCGAATCGTACTTTCTGCAGACGTTCGGTCGGAATCAGCGACGGATCACCTGTGAATGCGAGCGATCCGATGAACCCAGCATGGTTCAGGTGCTGCATATGTCCAACGGGAAGACCGTGAATGGCAAACTGGCCGCGAAGGACAATCGTCTTTCGACCTGGCTGTCGACGATTCCTGATCACTCGGCACTGATCGACGAAGTCTTTCTCACCTGTCTGTCACGATATCCCGAAGCGAAAGAACGGGAAGAATTGGTGGCCATGCTGAACGAGACTCCGGCTGAGGGTCGTCGAGAGTTTCTCGAAGACCTGGTCTGGGGAATCATCAGCAGCCGCGAGTTTGTCTTTAATCACTGACCGGCCGCTGAGTCATTTCAGCAGCCAGAACACCATGATCCGCAACCTGAGGTAATGTGATGACGCGACGTCAGCCGCTCGACCGCCGCACGTATTTTCAGACCGTACTCCGATCTCTGCTTCAGCATCGCGAATTCGCTCTGCGGGAAGTTCAGATCGCCCCGGTCGAAGGCAGATCAGACCTTCGGATGACTCGAAAGGTGATCGACGAATTGCTGGAGTGTGGAGCCATCTGTCTGATGGAGCCGGCCGAGGAAGAACGATACCGGTGGAAAGAAGATCCGGAAACATTCGATGAGTCCGCATTGCTGGCTGCAGCCACTTCGGGAACACAGCTGACCGCAACACCTCAGGACGATCGACCGCGGGAACGACTGCTGCGACGTGGCGCGTCTGAACTGCGAACAGCGGAGCTGCTTGCGATTCTGATTCGGTCGGGGCGTCCGGGGGAGTCGGCGCTTCAGAGTGGAGAACGGATTTCCAATCATCTCAGTGAACGGCTCGACCTGCTGCCCGATCTGGGACTGCCCGAACTGCGGGCCGTGAGCAAAGCGGTCAGCGAACCGGCCTATTGTCAGATCATGGCCGGAATCGAGCTGGGGCGCCGTGTCGCGGCAGCGTCCGAGGATTCTCTGCGTCAGCGAATTCGAATCAGCAGCCCTGCGACGGCCATTCGGTTCTGTCTGAGTCGGTTCTCGCGACTGGCGATGGACGCGAAGCAGGAAGAGTTCCACATGGTGACTCTGGACACGAAGAACCAACCGATTGCCTGTCATCAGATCACGGTAGGAACACTGCGAAACAGTCTTGTTCATCCGCGAGAAGTCTTTCGACCGGCGATCCGCGATGCCGCCAACTGCATACTGGTGCTCCACAACCATCCGTCCGGAGATCCGACGCCCAGCGATCAGGATCTCCGTGTGACGGAACGACTGGAATCAGCCGCTGAGATCATCGGCATCTCAGTGATTGATCACATCATCGTTGCCGGTGATCGGGCGGTGAGCATTCAGGAATGGCGATCGGGAAACTCTGCCGCATCCTGATTTCATAAGATGATCGCGTGGTTTCTGGTTCAATTGGCGACAGGCTGCCGATCATGGCCTGAGCGTTCATGAAGAAATGCCCAGTCAACGATGAGTTTACCACCCGTTGCCTGATGCTGGCGTGACCAGCCGGTCACCAGTTCGAGACAAGCACGATCGATGTAATCCAGCTTCTTTAGGTCGAGATACAGTTCTGTTCCCGGGGCGATCTTCTCAAGCTGCCCGGCCAGCAACGGGAGTCGCAAAAATGTCGCAGACCCGATCAGAGTCATCGTAACACGAGAAGGTGTCTCGAGGTCCTTTGGGGACTGCACCTGAGAAATCTCGAGTCGCGAGAAGCGAAGCAGAAGTCGAAGTGCTGAAAGCACGATTCCGGTGACGACACCGATCAGCAGATCTTCCACGACAATCATGAAGACGGTTGTCAGAAAGATAAACGCATCGCCGCGATCGCTCTTCCAAAGATGCTTAAAGCCCCGAATGTCAATCAGACGGTACCCGGTGTAGACGAGAATCCCGGCAAGGGCTGATGTCGGAATCAGCCGAAGCAGTGGTGTCAGTTCCCAGGTGAACAGCAGAATCCAGACACCGTGAAGGAATGCCGACAGTCGAGTTCGACCACCTGCCTGAACGTTGGCCGCACTTCGGACGATGACTCCCGTCATCGGCAGAACACCAAAGATTCCGCAGATCGTATTCCCGATCCCCTGAGCGCGGAGTTCCTTATCGTATTTTGTTCTCGGCCCTGTCTGCATCTGATCCACAGCAGTCGCGCAGAGCAGTGTTTCCGCACTGGCAATGATCGCGAGTACACAGCCGGCGATTGTAATGTCACGGAAAGAGATCTCGCGAATCGTCTCCATCCGAGGAAGAGTGATCCCGTCGAGCAGGCTTTGGGGAACATCCACATAGAGAACCGGCATCGTAAAACACTGAGCAGCCATCGTCGAAATGATGATGGCAAGTAGTGGTGCTGGAATCAGTTTCATCGAACCTCGCGCCAGACTGCTCCAGACAATGATGACGATCACAGCGATGAGCCCGACTTTACCGGCCCATTCATTGTGTTTGATTCTGTTCAGGACGTTCAGCAGCGAAGCTGCAGCATCCTTCTGGGTGTGAGAGACGTGAAACGCTGAACCTCGAATTTCAGGTCGGAATTCCGAAAGGGCTTTCTCCGCATCCGTCAGCTTCGCAAGACAGTTCGCGATCAGTGCTGGCGTATCACTCTCGGGTGCACCAGTTTCGGTGGTGGTCCCATCCTGACCGGAAGTCACTGGTTTCACAGAAGACGCAGAAGGGGCCATAATTGTCATCGTGCTGAGTTGTTCGACGGCTTGCTTCCAGTCTTCAATAAGGGCTGCCTGTCGTTCTTTCGATTCCGAAAGAAGACCCTCCGGGAAGCGCTGATCCTCCTCATGGGCAAAACTGCGAACAAGCGTTCGATTGATGTCCCCGGAAATTTGCTTCTGGCGTTCAAGAACTGAGTTCACCAGCCGTGCCGCAGCGATCCGCTGTTCCCTGAGTTCCGGTGATTCCCAGTCTGTCATCCCGAATGCTTTGCGAAGACTATCCGGGAGAGCGATCAGATTCTGAACTGCGTTTTCTCGTGGACGATCGTCGACAAGCACATGAATCTGACTCGAAAGAATCAGAATCCCGATGCCGGTCAGCATTCCGTGAATCACTGCCGGGGAAACGGCTCTGAACCATTGTCCAAGTCGAAAGACTCCGGCTGCAAACTGGATCAGGCCCGCGACCAGAACCGCAAGTCCGAGGCCAGGCATGCCGTGCTGCCTGATCATATCACCGCAGACGACTGTCAGACCTGCTGCGGGACCGCTGACCTGCAGCGGAGACCCGGCAACGTTTGCAACAACGAGCCCTCCAACGATTCCTGTAATCAGACCCGCGGAAACGGGCGCACCGCTGGCAAGCGCGATGCCCATACAGAGCGGCAACGCTACGAGAAACACAACAAGAGAGGCAAGCAGGTCCTGTTTCCAAAAACGGAATGGCCCGGAAGCTGTTGAGGATGGGTCAGTACTCGGTGATCTCGTATCAGTCACTTCAAGGGCCCTTCTCGATGTTCGAATCGGAATTGAAAGTATCGACCGGCAAAATGGTGTCTTCTTCCGGATACAGCACTGGTTCCTGAATGTGTTTCACGTCTTCTGTGGAATTCAGCATCCGATTCAGCGCACTGGACCCATGACCGCCATGGTCCGTCCTATCGGACGAACCGTGATCATGCTCGCCGGATCTCAGATACAGAAGAGCCGTCGCGGCATGATGTCGAGAGTGGATACCCGGCTGCGGCCACAGTCCCCCACCCAGAATGAGCAGCGAAAGAATCACAACAGCGAAACGTTCGTTCGGACGTGCCTGCAGTGAAACCGTCGCCACGTGGCGAACCCCGGTGAACAGTCGCAGGTAAACTTTGACGATCGAAATGCCGTTCAGTGCAGCGGCGAGAACCAGAGCGGTTCCGACGAGCGGGTAGATTTCAACGGTTCCTTCCACCAGAAGTTCCATGCCGACGAATCCGATGGTCCCCGGGAATCCGATGGAGGAAAGTCCGGTGAGCAGAAAAAGAGATGCCAGCAGCGGCATATGTTCGAACAGTCCGTGAAACTGATCCAGTGAAACTCGCCCCAGTCGTGATTCCACGGCACGAAGTGTGAGCCCAAGTCCTCCGAGAGACAATCCAACCGACAGCCACACACACAGAGCCCCCGTCATTCCGATGGGCGTCACGATTTCAAGACCGACCAGCACCAGTGACGAGTGGCTCAGCAGCAGGTAGCAGAAAAATCGTCGTGCGTCCGTCTGCACCAGTGACATTCCCGCTGCGTAAACGGCCGTGATCAGAGAAAGAATGGCAATACTCTGCATGGCCCATGACGGAGCGATTGGAAACACCAGACGCATGACAGCGTAGGCCCCCGTCATCGGCGTCACAAACAGCAGTGCGGAGCCGAAGCTGGCATGTTCAAACAGATCGGTCAGCCACGAGTGAAGAGGGACAACTCCAGCTCGCAGAAGCGCCGCCATGGTCATCATCAGCGCCGCCAGCAGTGATACGTTACCGGATTCACGAGACATCTCCGCCAGCGTCCAGCCACCGAGCAGTAGTGCCAGGCAGAGGCCCATATGGAGCGTGAAGATGCGAGTGCAGCAGCCGCGGGATCGCAGTTCGAGCCAGATCGGCACGATCGCAATGGAAAGCAGCGCCAGAAGCACCCACGGATGGGTACAACTGAGAGTTGCCAGGGTGATGGCTTCGGACAGCAGTGTCAGTCCAAAAGAAAATCGCCCGGCTTTAGTCCGAACCGTCGACACGATCGTGAGAAAGAACAGGAGTGCCGTGAGCGGAAGCAGGGGCGCGCTCAGTTCGTCGACGACAAAGACATCTTTCTGCAGCAGCATGACGATGAAATCCCAGTGGTCATGCGCAGCGAAGGAATTCAGTGTCGTAAAGTCGAACCACTCACCGACTGCAAACAGAAACGTAATGCCGCTGATCACGGCGGCTCGATTCTGAGACGCAATCGTACTTCGAGAAAATCCGCAGACGATCGCACCCAGCAATGGGCAAAGGATCGAGAGCTCAAGCCATGGGAAATGAAGTTCCGGTGTCACTTCGATACCTTTCCGCTGTCGTCAGACCCATCGAAGCCGACGGAATCCCGCTCACCGTTGTTCATTGAACTTTGAACAGTCACAACTCCGGAATTCTGACCGCTCAGAAAATCCGTCCAGCGACGTTCCATGCGATCTGACCAGAGAAAGATGCCGATGAATGGCCGTACGACATAATCATCAAGAACAGAATCGAGACAACCACGTTCCAGAGCAAAACGATAGAACCACTGGCGAGTCGATGCCGGAAAGAGGCGTCTCCAGAATCCTGCCTGATCCGGAAGATGATCTCCGATTGCGTTCTCCATCAGGTAATAGTCTTTCAGCAGTGATGGAGCTCGCAGGAGCTGCAGTGTTCGCATGCAGGCGTGGCCGATGATATGACAGAGTGCGAGATAACGAAGCCCGCAGCCGATTTCGACGACGATGATGCTCACTTGTGTCAATGATGCAAATGCCAGGCTGCTTTTGACGTCCGTCTGGACTCGGGACACCATTGCCGCGTACACGGCAGTGATCAGCCCAAGCAGGAACACTGCGACGCTGAGTATGGCAGAACGTTCCAGAAGCGGGCTGACTCGCAGCAGCAGGTACGCACCAAGATGTACCGAAAGAGCACCATAGAAAACAGCGCTGGAGGGTGTCGGCCCCTCCATGGCTCGTGGCAGCCAACCGGAGAACGGGACCAGAGCTGATTTACCGGCCGCGGCGACCAGGAGGAGCAGTCCGACCACAAGAGCCTGGCCGCTCGTGATCATCGCCTGACTCTCCGGCCACGTCCCGGCTCCCATGAGCTCGCTGAAGTCTCCGCCACCGGTCAGATGATGCAGGACGAGTGCGGCGATCAGAAAGGCGGCATCAGCAATTCGATAGACGGCCCAGACACGCTGACCGTTTCGAACCGGGTTCTTTCGATTGTGGAAGAATGCCACCAGAAGTGCCGACGAAAGCCCGACGAGTTCCCACCCCAGGAAGAGAGTCTCAATTGTGCCGGCGAGTGATGATAGAACCATCCCCAGCAGAAACAGAGCATAGAAGAGAAAGAAGCGATGATAGCCAGGATCGCGATGCAGATACCGGCTGGCAAAAGCTCCGATCACACCGCAAAGCACGAATGTGAGTATGACAAACGGAACCGAGAGTCGGTCAAACACAAACTTCACATTGAAGTGAAAATGCTGCTCCTCAATTTCGACCCAGTGACCAAGATGGACTGGAACACTGTAGATCTTCTGAAACAGCATCATGATCAGAATCAGCAGTGAGACCACCAGACCTGTCACGACAGCCGACTGTGTCAGTCTGGCAACGGTGCGTTCCTGAAGCTGGTGTCCGAACAGAAGAGACAGTCCGATCACAGCCAGCAGCAGAGCAGGGCTGCCGACAACGATGCTTCCGGCAATATTTGTCAGCATGCAGGTGACTCCTGAAAACGATCAGATACGATTTGTGCAAAGCCGAGATGGTCTCGCCAACCGCGATACCAGTCGACAGACGACGAAGCTTCCGGAAGCTCCTGAGTCATCGGCTCATAAGGAACGAATTCTCGTCCATTGAATCGCCGGATGGTTGAGGACTGAGGATCAAGCACGGCAAGCTGAGCCCATCCATTACGACAGATACGCCCGACTGTGGGATTCTCTTCGATGATCTTCAGCATGGATTCCGGTGTCGTTTCGATCACGAAGAGAAGTCGAACGGGTTCGTGAATGTCAACGCCCTGCCATGGAAGACCAGTTCGCAGGTCACTGGCGGCACCATCCATGACTCCCAGCAGCGATGTGACGTTGTGCGGCAGCTTGGTTCCGGATCCCCAGCCGGAAGAATCCATCGCCGACAGCGTGTAGAGCATGTTGATTCCTTCGCAGACCGGGATCACGGCAGCAAGGATGCGAGCCAGTATGCCGGAACTGCTGTCATCGGTCGTCGGATCATAAGACATCAGGAACGAACGACGGTCGAGGTACAGACCACGGATACGGCTTCGACGACCGACGAAACACATCGCGTTTGTCCCGTTGCCATACTCCGGACGCGTCTGTGCCAGATCTTCCGTGCGATCCTGAACATGCAGGAGTGCTTCTGCCGGTGACAGGTCGAGTGCTGCGGTATCAAATCGGCGACATCGTTCATGAGCATTTCGTTCCGCCGTTCGCCCGAACAGCTCCCGAGCCAGACGCAGTGCCCCGATATGCTGCGTGGGAAGCAGTTCCATATCGTAAAACGTGATTTCCTCGGTCGCGGTATTGTGAAGCCCGCCGATAAAGTATGTCTCTTCCGGAATCTCCAGCCCGTTCTGACGAAGTATTCGGCGAACCCGAAGATCATTCAGCATCGCCGCAAGAGCTCGTGCGTTCGGACCTCCGGCACTGCCCGAACAGGCTCCGCAGTGATAGGCCGATTCGTGCGGATTGTTGAGACAACTTGACCCGTGCCCCAGAAAAACCACAAGGCGTGAGAATCCCGATGTCAGCCCGATATCGCGCAGAGCTCGTTCCGCACGTTCTGCCATCTCCTTCAGCGTGAATCCGATCTGTTCCTCTTCCGGACCAGCTGGCACGCCTTCCGGTCTCTCAAGTCGCAGTCGCGTGATGGCAGGAGGTGCAACAAACTGCCGTGCCGTTCGATTCATCTGCGCCGCCATTCGCGGGAAGAGAATTCGGCTCAGCATCGGGATAGTGGCAAGTGGCCCAAGCAGGGTCGAAACAAATGCTCCACCCAGCCAGCTTCTGGTTCCGACATGAAGACTGTGGGAGGCTGCACCGATGACACGTCGAGCTCGTGCCCGGCTTCGATGCTGATCTTCCAGCGAATACACGACATCCTCAACGATCCAGTGCTGAGGTTTGATGACGATGGGACAGAGTGCATCGAAATGAGCGTCTGCGGCACCGCGATAGTACATGGCAATCCCGAAGAAACCCGCTGTACCGAAAGTCTCCACATCCGGGGAAATTTCTTCGATATGACGACGAAAGGATTCCTCTCGAGCATCAATGCAGCAGACGACCTGCAGCTGTGGAACGGCAGGCTTCACCGGCGGTCGTGATGTTCGAATGGCGATTGAGTCGAGTGCCCGCCGAGCAAACTGACGTTCAAATGCGGCCTGGAAAATCCTTCTTCGTTCGTGACTGGAGAAGGATTCGATTTCATCAGACAGTTCCATCCACTGAGCTTCGCTGCGTTCCATGAGCACCCGGGGACTCCATCCCAGCACCTGGGCCAGCTGAAATACCGTGAACGCTCGCTGTTCCTCAACGCTGACGGGTCTGGCAAGGATCGTGTTGCGGAGTGTCTCCCGAAGGTCGCTCAGCGAGCCACGATATCCGATCGACTCTGCGGCAGCATTCAGTACCGCAAGTCGGTCAAGAATCAGCCTGACAGCAAGATACTCAATCAGCGTTCCCGGAGGTGAGGAGATATAAACTCGGTCGGGGCGAACTTCCGTCTGCCAGATCATGCCACTGAAGCCGCGAAGCGCAAGGAGTGTCGACTGAATGAAGGTGGAATATTCGTCTTCAGGCACACCGAGGAGTTGCAGAGACTCCGCGACACTCTGCAGTGGCGTCAGCTGCAGCCGATGAATGCGCTCCAGCTCCGCAGGCAGTTCACGTGTCCACCGTCGACCGCAGATTCCGCGCTGAGAATAGAGTGCTCGGAACGTTTCATAAAAGCCGGATTCCCGCCCCGGCAGTTTCCAGTTGGCATAACCCTGATCCAGCCATGCGGAACAGAAACTGACCAGCAGTTCGTGCACCAGTTGATCACAGTCCGACATTCGCACTCGCTGCAGAAGGTCACGGTGCCGAACGGGGAGCAGACTGTTCGAAGCAATACCGGACGCCTTCGAACCCGCGTGCAGTCCGTTTCGAATGAAATGCCACATCAGGTGAAGGCAGACGGATTCCCAGTCTTCTTCCGTCCACTGCTCTGCGGCGCTGACTGACAGGGTTTGCTGCAGAGAGTCAAAGACAACTCCGATTTCTGTTCGCAGACTGACTTCATCGCTGTCTGCTGACTTCAGAACTTCACGCATCATCCAGTGCTGAGTTTCTTCGATCAGCTGTTCGCGAACCTCATGAGAGATCTCCGACCGAAATCGACGGAGAGCGTCCGTTTCAGCGATAACCCACTGAAGTTCACGTTCGTCGCCTGAGTTCAGCGGGTGCTGAAGCATGTTGAGTCGGATGTCCCATCGAGTTGCCAGTCCACCGAGCAGCTCTCCGGATGTGCTCTGAAGATCTTCTGCCAGCACATCCTTCAGGTCTCCCGCTGTGATTCGCCCCTGATCAAACTTCGCACGATACAGGCTTTCCTGCAGGTAAGGCTCACATCCGTAGATGCGAGAAACCTGACGAAGAGCATCATCGAACTTCAGATGTTCCATCCCCTGAAGTGGATTCAGAAACGCGAATGCCGTGATCGGCCCCTGCAGCGGAAGCAGTTCGGCGGCATCGAGAATGATGCGACGGAGCTTCGATTCCGTTTCGTTCTCAGACTGAAGAGTCTCTGATTTCATCATTGTTCATGTTCCGTCAGATCGGCAGGATTACTCACTGAGTTGCTTGTCTGATCACAGGAATGACTGCGATCGAAATCGGCATATCGCCTCAAATTACAGCAGCAGGAACTCTTCCAGTTTTGCCGTGTTCCGGCATTTGGTCGGAGGCTTCAACTGAGGAGGAGTCTTCTCAACTGAATGCAGGAACCGGGTTCCCGAAGTGCTCGTCAACGTTTTCAATGCTGGAGCGTCAGGAGAGATCAAGAGCCTGCGGCTGCTCAGGATGACCGAGGAATGCGGCACCGTTCGGAAGCTGAGAAGTCAGCGATGGCTTCTCTTCAGGAAACGCTGCCAGCAATACCACGGTCCAGTCAGTGGGGCTCTGCCAATGCAGCAGCCACCGAGCTTCTCCGCGCGCAGGAAGTTCCTGACGCAGTTCAGCGTGTCGCCGGTGGTGGACGGCAGAAGAGAAAACTCACCTGCATTCGCTGCAGGTAGACGGCAAAGACAATGACTGACGAGTAAAGAGTCGTCAGCTGCAGCCGCCATGGTGCGAGGTCGAGACCGGTTGAGAGCTCCGACCAGAACTTGATCAGTTCAAGACTGTCACCAGCCTCAAAAGCGGACTCTTCCGCCGGGATCGCATCGTCGGAACGGTCGACAGTGAGCCTTGATCCCGTGAAACCAAGTGGAATCAGGACCAGGAGCACTGATGCAGCGATGACCCAGAGCAGGCGATGCTTCGACATACTGATACTGTCCCAGAATTCCATCCTGTGTCAATAACAAGTTGAATCGACTCCTGCACAATTCATTCCAGGGGACAAACCGATCGTCGTGGATCGCCGTGGTCAGAACGATCGAAATCCGGCATGCGACTGCCGCCGAGTCTGATAGCGACGGAGGTATTCCTGATACGATTCCGAGTCCATCGGAGTTTCGTCGCTCTTCCATGGATAACCGCTCATGCTGTTGAACGGCAGCGGTTCGACAGTCTGCCCATAGACAGTGTTCAGATCGGCATCTTTATCCCAGCCAGTGTTATGAAGGATGAAGTCACGTTTCCAGCCCGCCGGCAGTTCCGCATCCGGTACAGCAAACTTCAGTGTGATTTCATCACCCGATCCCATCACAACGAGACGATCATCGACTTCAGCCAATAACTCCAGAACGTCACCGTAGCGAGTAAACATGCCCTCCATCGGCGCCCAGCGATAACCGCGTTCCAGCTGACGGTAGTCCATCGTCTCCGGGCCAAAATCGACCAGGTCAGGAATGCGAGCGGAGAAACCACGGTAGTGAAGATCCGCAGATCGAAGTGTGACCGGTGTCACCTGAACCGGCACTTCGGGCTCATCAACGGTAAAGAAGGCAGCATCCCAGCAGATCTCCGCGGATGTCAGTATGCGAACCCGATAGTCGTTCGACGTGAACAATCCTGACAGATCCACGGCAATGGTTTTTGTCTTGCCACCCGGAAATCCCATGAAGGGCATCACTTCTTTCCATTGTCCATCGCCATCGGGGACCTGCAGCGACGGAGGACGCGGCCCAGCAATCGTTTGACTCTGTCCCAGTGCAACGTTGATGGATGTATCCGTCGGAAAAATCCAGCCGGTCAGAAAGAGAGTGATCTTTTCGGGATTCTGCAGCGCCCCCAGAGCCAGCTCAATGAAATGGGGTTCCGTGAGTCCCTGTCGGATACGCTGATCAAATGCCTTCACGTATCGTCCGTCGGCCTCTTTCAGACGTTCCAGAATGTCACGTCCATTCTGATCATGGGCCGCTACCGGCAATCTCGGATTCGTGACAGTATGGATTCGATGCTCCGCGAGCACGGCCGGCCCGACTTTTTCATTGGTGTAAATCTCCGTGTCGACTGGATGGTCGACGGCCAGTAGTTCGATCTGATCAAAATAGGCGGCTTCCCAGAGCTCCTCAGTCACCATCAGATGATACTCACCATTGACTGCAGCCAGCCGATCTCCCGGGAGACGAAGATACTCCCAGGCTCGTGGTGCTGCGTAAACTCCTTCCGCAAACTGAAGCCCCAGCGGAGCGGACCACAGGAGGTCCGTAAAGAACTCGATCCCCTTCTCCGTTCTCGTATAAAGATACGGGCAGGAGCCTTTCAGCGTCTGAAGTTCGCAGATCTGTGTGTCAGGCTTCGGATGGATCACATTGGCAGGAACTCCGTTCGTCCAGACAACACGAGCCACATCTGCGACACGCTGCCCGAGGCCGAAGTGCGTCTCCCCGAATTCCGATGTCAGAGCTTGATAATGCGAACCGGATCGCACTTCAATCAGACTTCCGATTCCGTAATGATTGACTCGGCCGCTTGCGGAAACCTGGCCGCCTTTCTCCTGTTCTCCGCGGAGCGCAATCTTCAGCCAGTGATTCTGGTTGCCGCCGATATTGATCAGTGATGCAATGCCTTTCGTTCCGGCGACGATCAGATCCTGATCTCCGTCTCGATCCAGGTCAGTCACTCGAACACCACGGACGGCCCCCGTGACTGACTTCTCCGGATCGCCGAACTGACTTCCCGGGAACGTTGTGACTTCCCGGAAAGACGCCAGACGCTGGTTCTTCATGCCCCCCTGAAAAAGCTTCAGTTCGCTACCGCTGCGCACGACGACATCGCTGACTCCATCGTTGTCAAAATCACAACGATCCAGTTCCTCGACCGGTGCACCGGAGATCGGCAGAACTGTTTCCAGTCGGACGACACCAGGCTGCTGAACCATGCTCTCCGTGACTGATGCTCCGTCTGGGCCGCACCGAAACAGATCCCATGATCGTCGAATGGAGTGGCCGGCGGCTGCAAGATTCGCAGCTTTCACGGGAGGTTCATCCGAGCTGTTCATATCATGCCAGCGGAAGCGACCATGGGCCACGTTTTCGAGATAGCCTGAACTGCCGGTAATCGTTGCAGCCAACAGATCAATGTCGAGATCTCGGTCCCAGTCAATCGGAAGAAACGACACGGGACTCATGTTCAAAGGAGGCATCAGGGAGTTCGCGGTGATGTCAAAGAATGTCAGATCGCCACGATTCAGCCAGAGCGAAATACCAGCAGAAGAACTGATTGCCAGATCAAGGTCTCCGTCGTGATCCAGATCAGCAATGGATACCGCATTCACCTGTCTGACAGCCTGAAACTCGGCACTCTGCTCGACCAGCTCCAGATGACGAACGCTGCCGGGTGCAGCCGCTGCAGTCTCCGACGTACCGTCCGGACCCTTTGCCCCGTCGTTACCGGTGGTTTCTTTCTGTTCTGAACTCACATTACGAAGCACAGTCATGCCGTCGGGGCCATAGACGATGACATCCGGGTCGGCTGCGTGGCAGACAGGAATGTGTTCCTCAATATTGACAGCCGGCTCCGCAGGTTTCGGCAGGTCCACAAGATCCTGATCGAGGTCAGCAACGACAATTCCCGTCAGAGACTGCTCACTGGTCCATTCACTGAGCAGAACAGTCGCTGGAGGAGACGTCAGTGTCTCTGCCTTCGCGATGCTGTCGAACGACGAAACTCGAATCGTGTTGTCTCGGAGTACAATGAGATCCGGGGTGCCGTTCAGATCCCAGTCCGCGATCTCGCATCCGACGATCGACTGTGGTGACTGCTCTGCATCCGGCAGAGCCAGCAGGCGAAACGAGACTTCATTCTGCACTGCGGTCGGTTCCCGCTCTGCCTGATCCGCCGTGGCCGCCGGGTCCTGAAAGTCACGAAGAACGAATTCCAGCAGATGCCTCTGAACACGCAGACGATCCGACTGAACGGCAGGTTGTGGTCGCAGCACGTTATTCAGAATGCGAATGTTTCCGGTGAGAGTCGCCCAGTCGCTGTTTGCTGCTGAGGTTCGAGCTTTCTCAACGAGTGCCATCAGGTCCAGCTGATTCTGCATACGGATGGATTCTGCCAGCCACTTCAACTGCGGTCGCGCCGCTTCGAGCATTGCTGCAGCTGAGGAATCTTTCTGAGCGGCAAGATCCAGCAGCCGTTCTGTCAGCAAAAACAGATTTCCCGGCTGCAGCTCGAACGCCTTCGTCAACGCCTCGCGAGCGGATTCCTTGATCTTCGGATCTCGAGAAGTTCGCCCTGCCAGCGACTGCTCATAGAAAACAGAAGCATCGTCTGATGCGGCCTGTGACGCTTTTTGAAAGGCAGCAACTGCATCCGCAGTGCGGCCGGAAAGCTGATGGGCTCGACCGGAGAGGATGTGAAATACAACATCCGAGCGCCCTGAGTTCTGGAAACGAGTGAAGACTTCCGTCAGCTGCGACGCTTCCGCTTCACCGGATTCCACGGCCAGCATGCGTGCGATCAACAGATTCTGTAATCCGAGATGCTCGAATGGAACTGCTGCTGCAATCTGCGTAAAGATCTGTTCCGCTTCGGCAAGCCGAGCATTCTCAAGCGATGCCACCCCGAGCGTTTTCTGCTGTTCCAGCTCAGCCCAGCGACTTTCAGAAATCCGGGATTCTGTTGTTCCTGATGGACTGGTCTCAGCTCCGCGTTCACTGCTCGGAGCAGCCTGAGATGACGACGCTGTTGAATCTGGAGCCGATGGTGAATCCGTAGCCGCTGGTGGCTGGCGACTGCATCCATTGAGCAGCCAGAGTACGGCCATGCAGAGACAGGGTGCGATGCGATTCCGCCAGCAACGGTTCGCAGGCAACGACCGTCTTTCCGATTCTTCTGCGAAAACAGGCTTCGAATTCAAGGTTCTGCCAGTGGTGCAAACGGCCATGGTTCAGTCCACAATTTACCGGCACTGAAAGTCTGTTGAGCTGCTGACAATCGACGAATGATAGATGGTGGCACGTTCCCGGAAGTCTGTTCGGAAAGTCCGCGAATCAGCCGTTCCGCTTCGGCAGACTGCCCGGCCGCTGCCAGTGCACAGGCGAGCGTTTCCTGATGACGGATCGTGGTGCCGGAGCTCAGAAGCTCCTTGATCAACGCAAGTCCTCGTGGCGGATCACGAAACTTTTCATCAGGGCAGGTAACCAGAAATCTCGCAAGGTAAAGACGCGGCTCACCGTTCTCACTGAAACGTTCCGTGACCTTTTCCAGGAGCTCTCGTGCTGACTGAAACTTCCCCAGAGCACATTCGGACGAAACGGTACCAAGTGCTGCATCCGGCTGATCAGGCATTCGTTCGGCAGCCTGCAGAAATGCATTCCGGGCTTCCTCAAATCGCCCCGTGAGAAGACAGACCTCAGCGAAAGTCATCAGCGGGCGAGGATCATCCGGCTTCTCCATTCGCCATCTGGCAGCTTCTTCGTAAGCAAGATTATGCATCGAATTGATTCGGGCGCAAATCTCAATCCGCATCTGACGGGCCTCCTGCCAGTTGGCGTCCGATTTCAATACAGGTTCGAGATCCTTCAGAGCATCCGGAAATCGTTCCTGCTGTCGGAACACCGCAGCACGCAGAAAATGCAGCTCCGGAGATTCCGGTGCCCAACGAAGTGCTTCCTCCAATATGTCGAGTGCTTTCAGAAAATCGCCCCGCTGCATTTCACGTTCAGCCGCTCGAGCCAGCACACCGGAGGTCTTCCTGCGGGAACGAACAGCATTGAGTGTGGGATTGCGATACTGGATCTCCTGACCTCGGGGAGCAGTTGAAGCAAGCTGACGATATCGTGCGGCATCGTCAGTTCTTCCAGTCTTCTGATAGTGTCCGGCAACTGCGACACACAGCGGCCCGGGAATCGTTGCCTCCCCGGAAAGCGAGATGGCCTTCTCGAAGTCTGCTGTGGCTGCTGCATCATCTCTCTGTGCTGCGGCAAGTTGCGCGCGACGAAACAACGCAAACACATTTGTGTCTTCGAGATTCAGTACTTCGGTAAATCGTTCCTTTGCCGGCGCCAGCTGCCCCAGACGCATTCGAGCGTCACCCAGAAAACAAAGACAGGCGATGAATTCGTCCGGTGCTGTCGTTGGATCCTGACGCATCAGCTCCAGCGCTTTCTCTGCGGCTTCAGCCGCTGCCGC
The DNA here is from genome assembly GCA_046345315.1 of Planctomyces sp. Taxonomy (GTDB): domain Bacteria; phylum Planctomycetota; class Planctomycetia; order Planctomycetales; family Planctomycetaceae; genus F1-80-MAGs062. The sequence goes on along the minus strand of JBKDKA010000224.1, from coordinate 21,454 downwards.
CGTGTCAATTGCTGCTGCATGAGCGAGTGCCTGCAGCCATTGCCATCGATACGCTGAAGGCTCGAGGAGTCCCGCATTCTGAAAACATGGGATTGCCGGAGCAGGTATGTCGTATGCGAGATAAGTTTCCCCAAGATGACCGTAGGCACGAGCCAGCTCGCTGAACGCAACGTCCGAGCGCGACTGGACGCTCGCCAGCTCAGCCCGAAGTTCTTCCAGTTGCTTTCTGACATCCTGTCGATCCTGCCCCCAGAACGGTTCCGGAATCGGAATCTCAGCAGGGCGTTCAGTGGCTGCTGACGATGGTTCCGCAGGTCGCTGCGGAGGAGCATTCAACTGCTGATACTGAAAATATCCGGCAACACAGAATGCAAGGACTCCCAGCAGGATCAGAATCCGCTGCAGCATTGGTGTCAGTGTCATTGGGGCGTTCCTGCGGGTGCGGGATCCTGAGTTCCTCCCGGCGACGTTTCGGTGCCCTTCTGCTGCAGAACATGATATCGATCTGCTGCCAGGTTCTCGTGGACTTCTTCACGACCGTCCGGCCAGCGAATTCTGAGGGTACCGGTCGACTCGGAGTCACCAAGACCGAACAGCAGGCGTGGATCGCTGGAGCTCAGATAACTTCCGTCGACGGCACATCGACGAGCCATCGCGCGCTGGCCGGGGCGTTCGAGAACAGCGATGGCTCCTGATGCATCGACCGGTCTTCCGGACTCACCAGCCTGAAGCAGGCGAATTCCGAGCCAATGCTTTTTCTGACCGACGTCATTCAGGAACAGCTTTACAGGCCCATGATTATTGTTCACTACGATATCGGTGTCGCCGTCGTTGTCGAGGTCACCAAATGATGCCCCGCGTCCCACGTCTTCGGCATCAATCGCCGCGCAACCGGTGATCGGCGCAAAATCCGGATTCTCCTGCCCGTTGTTTCGAAACAGAAGGCAGCGCTGCCGAAGAGGAACCGGAATCCCTTCCTTCTCCTGATTCACATCGATCTGAACGCCACCATTGGTGATGAAGATATCCAGGAGACCGTTGTTGTCGTAATCCACAGCTCCCGTCCCAAAGCCGGTGAAAGGGCGAGTCGCTGCGTCAAGCCCGAGGCTCGCTGTGACGTCTGCGAACTGACCGCCACCGAGATTCTGATAGAACGTTGCATGCTCGCTTTTCAGATGCGTAATGAAGATGTCCATCCGGCCGGAATGATGAAAATCTGCTGCGATGAGTCCCATATTCCCTTCGCTCTGTCCCTCCGCATTCACAGCACAGCCACGAATGAATGCTTCGTCCTTGAATGTTCCATCCTGCTGATTGATCCAGAGATGATTCGGCATCGCGTCATTGGCCACGAACAGGTCCGGCCAGCCGTCTTCATTCAGGTCTGTTCCGATCACTCCGAGTGCTGAACCAGCCAGACTGGAGACACCGGAAGACTCAGAGACATCGCGAAACCGTCCGCTGCCTTCGTTGTGGTAGAGTCGCGATCGCGACGGAGCGAATGATTTCGGCCCACAGTACCCGAGACCGCCCCACGGTGACTGACACGGAACATGTTTGTCGAATGTCCATTCAAGGTACTGGCAGACAAACAGGTCGAGGCGACCGTCTCGATCGTAATCGACCCAGGTGGCACTTGTATTCCACGCCGGTGGTGCATTCAGTCCCGCAGCTTCTGTCACATCCGAGAATGTCTGATCACCGTTGTTGTGCAGGAGTCGGTCCTGACCATAACAGGTCACGTAGAGATCGATGTTTCCGTCACCGTCATAGTCTGCAGCAATGGCCCCCATCCCGTAATCGGAAAACGCGATGCCAGCAGCTTCAGTGACATCGGTAAACCGAAGCCCCCCCTGAGAAGAAGCCGGATCGCTGCCGACTGTCGCGGAGGAAAGGTCGTTCCGATAAAGCCGATGCCGAAATTCCGGCGAGCTGACCGGAGGCGAATCCGATGCTGCAGATTCAGGTGCGAGACTTTTTCCCTGGACGAGAAACACATCCAGATCGCCATCGTTGTCATAGTCAAACAGAGCCCCGCCCGGTGCCATGATCTCCAGAATGTATCGCTTTCCGATCATTCCGTTCTGATGACGAAAAGTCAGCCCCGCAGCCTCTGCAGCCTCGCGAAACGGATTCTGTGCGGAAATTCCCTGTGAAAGAGGCGAATTCTCCGATGGAATCGGTTTCGTAACTTCAACAGATTCTGACGCCGCGCCGGGCTCCGTTGCAGAGCCGGACTGTTCTGTCGAAGAACTGTTCGCTGATGATTGAGCCGCACTGCCTGCCGGCGAACTGGTGTCGGCTGGCTTCTGGCAGCCCGCCAGACACAGGAACACCAGTCCAGAACAAACAGAAAACTTCACTGGAACCAAATGGATCATCCAGACCTGAATCCAGATTCGAAGACCAGAGAAGTTGCTGAACATCGAGTCAACCGTTTCCCGGGAAAGAATCGCTGCTGTTCATTTCATCAGAAGTGCCATTACAGGCAACCGCCGCACATTGATGACAGGGAGGATGCAACGGATTTCAGAAGATTGCAATGGAGCTGTTGCGGAGTATACTGGCGGAGACGGAGTTTCCCAGCGGGCCTTCGGACGGAAAGACTTTTTTGACAGCTTACGACTGGAAGTTCGGTTGATGTCCGCAGAACCTGACGATCGCTCTTCCGCCGCCATTCAGCCGCCACGCGCTGCCGCACGTCCGCGAGTTCGCCCGGGACCGGCGATCAGCCCTCGTCTGCGTATCCTTTTTTACGTCGTGATGGTGATCACTGGTCTGCTGGGCGCCAACTCCGCTTACCTGGCCAGTATCACAGCACTGGAATCCTGGACCGGGCAGACTTACCAGGATTATTTTTATCAGCAGGCATTCCTGGGCCACATTGTGCTTGGACTGCTTCTGATTGTTCCGTTTCTGATCTTTGGTGTTCTGCACCTGATCAGCTCGCGGAACCGGCCGAATCGTCGAGCGGTGCGGGTCGGCTACGCTCTCTTCATCACTTCTATCGTCGTTCTGGTGAGCGGCCTTCTGCTGCTGAGGATCTCCGGATTTGAAATTCGATCTCCAGCCTTTCGATCCGCAATCTATTGGCTGCACGTCATTCTGCCTGTGGTGGCATGCTGGCTCTACTGGCTGCATCGACTCGCGGGGATGCCAATTCGCAGTCGTCAGGTATTGAGCTACATCGGTGTTGTTGGCGGTCTGACGGCATTGCTCGTTCTGGCTCATACCCGCGACCCGAGAAAGTGGAATCAGGTCGGCTCATCGGAGGGTGATGCGTATTTCCGACCGTCGCTTGCAAAGACTGATACGGGTAAGTTCATCCCGGCGAATGTTCTGCAGATGGACGATTATTGTGCGAAGTGCCACGCTGATGCTCACGCGGGCTGGAAAGAAAGTGCTCACCGCTTCAGTTCGTTCAACAATCCGGCTTATCTGGCCAGTGTGCGTGAAACTCGCGATGTGTCGCTCCAGCGTGACGGATCCGTTCGTGCGGCTCGCTGGTGTGCAGGCTGCCACGACCCCGTTCCGTTCTTCAGCGGTGCCTTTGACGATCCGAAGTTCGACGATGTTCGGCACAGTACTGCTCACGCCGGCATTACATGCACGGTGTGCCATGCCATGACTCATGTGAACAGTACCCAGGGAAATGCAGACTACACGATTGAAGAACCGCTTCACTATCCGTTTGCCAGCAGCAGCAGTCCGTTCCTTCAGTGGGTGAACCTGCAGCTGGTGAAGGCAAAACCGTCCTTCCATCGCCGCACGTTCCTCAAGGATTTCCACAAGTCTGAGGAATTCTGTTCGACATGTCACAAAGTTCACCTGCCGAAGGAGCTCAATCATTACAAAGAGTTTCTCCGGGGGCAGAACCATTACGATTCGTTTCTGCTGAGCGGTGTTTCCGGCCATGGAGCTCGCAGTTTCTATTACCCACCGAAGGCTGAGGAAAACTGTGCCGGTTGTCATATGCCGCTGAAACCGTCCGGCGATTTTGGAGCTCGTCGGTTTGCGGGGGCGGAAGCGCTGAGCATTCACGATCACATGTTTCCGGCAGCCAATACGGCGTTGCCGTGGTTTCGCGAGAACTCCGCTGTCGAGGCTGTGCATACGGAGTTTCTGCAGAATAAGGTACGAGTGGATATCTTCGGACTGCGGGAAGAAGGGCAGATTGACGGAAAGCTTCACGCACCACTCCGGCCGGAAGTACCAGCTCTGGAATCCGGCCGACGTTACCTTCTGGATGTCGTTGTCAGAACCCTGAAACTCGGGCACCACTTCACGCAGGGAACGGTCGATTCGAATGAGGTCTGGGTTGATGTCACGGTCAGGAGCGGTGATCGTGTGATCGGACGCAGCGGTGCTCTGGACGAACACGATGTCGTGGATCCGTGGTCACACTTCATCAACGTGTTCATGCTCGATCGCAATGGAAATCGCATCAACCGAAGAAATCCGCAGGATATCTTTGTTCCGCTCTACGATCATCAGATTCCACCGGGATCAGCCAATGTCGTTCATTACGATTTCACGGTGCCCGAAGGTATCACGGATCCTGTGACGGTCGAAGTGCAGCTGAAGTATCGGAAGTTCGATGCGGAGTTCGTCGACTACTTCACAAAGAAAGCACGGCCGGGAGACCTGCCGATTCGAGGCCATCAGCCTGGTGTTTATTACGGCAATCCCCTTCCGATCGTGGTGATGGCAAAAGATTCCGTGACGTTTCCTGTCGGGGCATCTGATACCGCAGTTCAGACGACAGCTCTGCAGGCTCCGGATATTCCTCCCTGGCAGCGATGGAACGACTACGGCATTGGAATGCTGCTGACGGGGAAAGCGACTCTGCGGCAGGCCGCGGAAGCGTTCGAGCAGGTGGAAGGGATGAAGCGAGTCGATGGGCCGCTGAATCTGGCTCGAGTTTATCATGCTGAAGGTCGCCTGGATGAAGCCGTCGAAGCGGTCAAGCGAGCGGCTGAGTTCCGAGATCCTCCTGCGCCACCGTGGACGCTTGCCTGGCTGAGCGGGCTCACGAATCGCGAACAGGGACATCTGGCTGAAGCCGAGAAGAATTTCCGCCAGATCCTGGAAGATCGTACGGCAGAGATGGTCGAGCGAGGTCTGGATTTCAGTCGTGATTATGAAGTACGGAACCTTCTCGGGCTGACTCTGTTTGACCGAGCTCGACAATTGCGAGCAGAATCACAGGCCACAGACCGAGATGCGCTGTTGAAGGATGCTGTCCGTCAGTTCGAAGCCACACTGAAGGAAGATTCAGAGAACGTGACTGCACACTTCAATCTGAAGCTGCTTCACGGGATGCTCGGCAATTCTGAAAAGGAATCTTATCACGGTGAACTGCATGCTCGTTACAAGCCGGATGACAATGCACGCGATCATGCAACGGCTCAGGCACGCATTCGATATCCGGCTGCCAACCACGCTGCGGAGCCTCTGGTCATCTATTCGCTTCAGCGAGAGAACGCTCCGGGACTCGTCTCACTTTCCGTTTCGGAATCAGACTCAGAATAACTCATGAATCAGGTACCAGGTCCGAACTCGGACACTGACTCTACGGATGTCGAGCAGCAGGATGCTGTGATTGCGGTCGCTCTGAAGCGGTCGCTGATCGTTGTTCTGTTACTGGCCGCCGCTGGAGCTGCTCTGTGGTGGATGACGCGTCCGATGGCCGTTGTGCCGGCCGCTCCGGAACGAGTCGCTCTTCCGGAAGTGCGCACCGCGCCGGAGCAGCCACTGCCGACCATTCAATGGACAGACATTACCGAAGCTTCCGGAATCCATTTTGTTCATGAAAACGGGGCAGTCGGTGAGAAACTGCTCCCTGAAACCATGGGAGGCGGATGCGCGTTTTTTGATGCCGACAACGATGGTGATCAGGATCTTCTGCTGGTGAACTCTGCAAACTGGCCCTGGTCGAATTCGGGGCAGCAGTCGGTGCGGTCTGCTCTGTACGAGAATGACGGATCCGGAAAGTTCACGGACATCACTGAAAAGTCAGGCCTGCATGCCAGCCTTTATGGTATGGGCGCCGCCTGCGGTGACTTCGACAACGATGGCCATACAGATGTGTTTCTCACAGGTGTCGGAGACTGCCGGCTGTTTCGAAATCTGGGTGGTCGTTTCGAAGACGTCACAGAAACGGCCGGGGTGAAGGGGAGTCCGGAAGACTGGTCTACATGTGCTGGTTGGCTGGATTATGATCGTGATCATGATCTCGATCTGTTCGTCGGACAGTACGTGACGTGGACGCCGGAGCTTGATCGAGCTCAGGATTTTCGGCTGGATGGCGGGCATAGAGCATATGGCCGACCACAGGCTTTCGCCGGACGATTTCCTCGTCTATATCGCAACGATGGAAATGGGAAGTTTACGGACGTCGCGGAGTCCGCCGGACTTCATGTTCGGAATCCGGCGACCGGCGTTCCGCTCCCGAAGTCACTGGGTGCCACGTTCGGCGATCTTGATGAGGATGGCTGGCCGGATATTCTGGTCGCGAATGATACAGTGCAGAATCTGCTGTTTCGAAATCGAGGCGACGGGACATTCGAAGAGATCGGTGCAGTCGCTGGCATTGCGTTTGATGCTCAGGGGCAGGCTCGTGGAGCGATGGGAATCGACCTGACAGATTTTCGAAACGACGGGACTCTGGGTGTCGCGATCGGTAACTTTGCCAATGAGATGACGGCGCTCTACGTGTCGCCACGCGGGCAGATGAGCTTCACAGACGAGGCTGTTCCCTCAGGGCTTGGACCAGCAACTCGTCTGGTGCTTACGTTTGGTGTGCTGTTTCTTGATGCGGATCTCGATGGCCGTGCAGACATCTTTGCCGCCAATGGTCATCTGGAAGACGAGATCAATCGCGTTCAGGCAAGTCAGCATTATGAACAGCCACCGCAGCTGTTCTGGAACTGCGGTTCGGAATCGGAGACGGAATTCTGCCTCCTGAAAGAGCCGCAGACGGGCAGTGACCTGCAGCGTCCGATGGTCGGGCGAGGTGCCGCAACCGCAGACATCGATGGCGACGGGGATCAGGATCTGATCATCACCGCCACCGGTGCCGCTCCACGCCTTTTGCGGAACGATCAGAGCACTGGACATCACTGGCTGCGCGTCAGACTGAAGGGTGGAACAATCGGTGGCGACGGAGTCGGGGCACTGGTAAACGTAACGCTCCCTGACGGAACCCATCAATCCCGGCAGGTCAATCCGACACGCAGCTACCTGTCACAATGCGAATTGCCAATTACGTTCGGCATCGGTGACGCGGCAAGCGTCTCAGAAATCGAAGTGCGGTGGCCTGATGCGAGCGTTCAGAAGGTTGCGAATCCGCCCGTAGATCAAATGATCACCATTGAGCCCACCGCGAAGTAATTCTGAATTATCGTCCAATCGTCCGGATCAGCGTCCCCAACGATAAACGGTGAGACCATTCAGGTCTCTGACGAAGACTTCCTGATCGGCGACGGCGATGTGAGCCCATGTGGATGAATCGCTGACATGGCGAGTCGATTTCAACTGGAACTCTTTTGGATCGGCCTGAATCAGCATGAGATCACCGCGTTCGTCGAGGACAAGCAGTCGATCGCCGTTCATGGCGGTGCTCCAGTATTTGCCGTACGGAGTGCTCGTCCAGAGCGTTTCCCCTTTCACCGGGTCGATACAGGTGAACCGCTGATTCCGCAGATGGAGATAAATTCGCCCGTCCACGAGCACGGGGGAGGACATGTAGGCTTCAGCGGTCTTCCGCCACGCCTCCGCGACGTTGAATTTTCCATCGGCCTGCGAGATCGTGACCATTGCGGATCCGCCGCCGTAGCTGCTCGTGAAGACCTGATCTCCGATGACCAGCGGCGTCAGAATGTTCATTCCGCGGAAAGACGCGATGTCGACGCCCCAGAGCTCGCTGCCTGTTTCGATGTCAACTCCAGTCAAACGTTGACGAGTCTGAACAACCAGCTGACGCTGCCCTGCAAGCTCAGCGATGATCGGTGAGGAGAACGCGCCTCCCATCATCCCGCCTTTTTCTTCGAGCCCGCGCCAGACGATTTTTCCATCAGAACGGCTGAGCTTCGCCAGACCACCAGCGGACTGAACATAGAGAAAATCGCCGTCGATCAGAGGCGAACAGACGAAGCCGAAGGATTCGATATCCGTGCCAAATTCTTTCGTGAAATCAACTCGCCAGCGTTCCTGGCCAGATCGACAGTCGATTGCGACGAGCACATCGCGGATGCCACCAACGTAGAGCGTTTCACCGTCGCAGGCTGGTGTTGACCGGATCCAGCTGCCGTTGGATGCGGCAAAGAAAGGAACCGTCATGGCTCCTTCCCATTTGACCATCCACAGTTCGCGGCCGGTTTTCCGATCCAGCGCCCGGACAACTTCGTCTTTCTTTTCAACCGTCTCCGTCACGAAGACCTGATCTGCGGTTACGATCGGACCGGAGTAGCTTTCTCCCAGCGCGATTTTCCATGACTCAACGAGTGTTTCCTCATTCAGATCATCGGGCCATACCGACGACGTGGCTACCGAACAATCTCGCGCCGGCCCTCTCCATTGGAGCCATTCCGAAGAGTCGACTGGCTGTTGTGGGAGCAGGCAGAGAAAAACTGAGGCACCAAGAACTGTAGATCTCAACATGTTTTCGAAACCCCCGTGTTTTTCCCGTCAGGCTATTCCATCAGATTGGTTCAATGTGCCTTCAGTCTGCGACGGCGTTGCTGGCATCGCGTCCACTGCGACCTAGTTTTACCGCGTTTGAGAAGACCGATTAACTGGACAGTGCCCTGTTCGGCATTTTTATCACTGGAGATTGTTTCCAGCAGGCGACTTGAGCCGAATCCACCGTGTTCTGATTCAATCGCTTCATGAAGCTCTGCGAGCCAGTCAGGAATTCCAGTCTGCGGCGAATCGAAGGCGGAACCTGTCAGGGAGGGCGAAGCTCCTGCTGAGCCGCTTTCACTACACCTTTGAGCGTGGTCCAACGTTCTTTCGAACGTTACCGTGACCTGTGGTTCGTGTTATTCGTGAAATCCGTGGTTCAATCTGAGCCTTTGTTTGACCGCAGAGAACGCGAAGAACGCAGAGTGATGTGGTCGATTTTCGAGATGCCCCGAAAAGCGGCCGACCGGAAAAAAGGAACGGCACTCCAACAGGGCCCGTGACCCTGCGGGAGTGCCGTTGCCCAACCCGATATCATGAACCTGCCGAATGATTTTCACCCATTCGACGGCAGGAAAAATTTCCCGATCAATTGGCGTTGTCGCCTATGTTTCATAAATCATTCCGTCAGGACGCCGGTGAAAACCGGGACGCACCTGATCCGGAGGTACGGAGAGAATTTCCAGACGAACGGAATGGTTGTCTGCAAGTTCACCGTGAACAACGATCAGCGATCTGATCTGGCAGCCAGGGCGGCGGCTCTCCGGATCAGCGAGAGACAACCATTCCAGGCGATTGACCTGAACAAACAACTTCTGAAGTGCTGTGACATCGATGCGGAATGCGGCATGGTCGATCTGACCATCCAGCGGACCTCCAACGATCTCCGTTGCACCTAGGTACATGCAGATCGTCCAGCCGCGATCATCGATTCGGCATTCATAACCCACACGACCGACATGAGTGACCGGTTCGAGAAGTTCAGCAGCGTTGCTGATGAACTGCTTCAGCCATTCAGGACGGTAATCCCGAAGTTCCCGACGCAGTCGATACTGCTCCATCTGTTCCAGCAGATCTTCAATGGACATGGGCAACCTGGTGAATCACTTTTCCGGTCATTGTTGCCCCGTGCTTTGGCTTCACTGCTGTCAGCTCGAGGTCGCATCGATCAGGGTCACGTCCATGACATTGAACATCAGATCGGAGAATCCCGCGTTTCTTCAGGTGTTACCCGATCTGACAGGAGATGTATCGGGATAGAATTCGAATTCGTTCACCGGAATTCGAGCGGGAAAGACCGGTTCCTGCACCGCGAGTCCTGTCCTTCCATCCACGACGTTCAGGGACTGTTAAGACAGCGGTGCGGGTTAGTCCGAAGTTGCGATTCATGGGCCAGACAGTGTGAAACCAGCGTCGATCTGACGAGCAGGACTGGCACAGCCGTCTCAGAACGGTGTCATTTCAGCTCGACACCCAGTTCCCGCATAAAGAACTTCATGTCTTCCCAGACGGGCACTTTCGCTGATGGATTTCGCAGCATGTAGGCGGGATGGTACGTGCAGAGCACTCGAGCTCCCTGATAGTCCATGAACTGCCCGCGAAGCTTTCCGATCGACTGTTTGACTCCCAGAAGATTCTGAGCCGCCACGGCACCCCAGCAGATGATGAATTCCGGCCGGACAATCTTAATCTGAGCGTCGAGAAACTCCCGGCAGTTGGCGGCTTCCTGAGGCAGCGGGTTGCGATTTCCCGGCGGCCGACAGCGAAGAATGTTGCAGATGTAGATGTCTTCTCGTTTGAGCTGACACGCAGCCACAATTCGGTCGAGCAACTGCCCGGCTTTGCCGACGAACGGCTCCCCGCAGGCATCCTCATCAGCGCCAGGTGCTTCGCCGAGAAACATAATCCGAGCGTCCGGGCGACCGACTCCGAACACTGTCTGCGTTCGACCTGCAGCAAGTTCCGTACATCGACGACACTTTGCCACAACTTTTGACAGAGCACAGAGCGCTTCGGTTCTCTCGGCGACAGTCTTCAGCGTTCTGGACATGATCTCGGATGTTTCCTGTAATTGCGGTGGTCTGGTGGCGAGATCCGGCTGAAGATCGGACGCGGCATGAAACAGCCCGGGGGTTCGAACAGACTCCCCGGTTGAATTGCCAGTGGCGGCATCCGGTCGTCGTCCACGTCCTGCCGAGGATTCCGTCCCGGAGGAAGAAGCTCGACCGCCGGACACTGCCCCCGATCTGACGTTTCCGGGGGATGTTGAGGAATCTCCGGGGGAGACTGCGCGTTTAACGGCTCCGGCCGCAGGCTGCTGTTTCGGGAGGTCAACCTTCGGCAGGTGCGTCATCCCGGCCGCTTTCAGGCTCTGCAGATACTGAACGACAGCACGCCTGGTGTTCATAGCGTTGAGCATCTCAAAACCGGGACAGGCACCCTGACAGCCAAAGGTTCTGCAAACAATTCCATGTAACGGGAGCCAGTGCCGGTTTTGAAATCACCTGCAGCACAGAAACCCGGCGGAGGCACTTCTCCGCCAATACCAGACTCAGAAAGTTTTATCCTGTGGCGAATGATACAGGACCATGAACTCTCCGGAAAGCAATGCAATGCCCCACCCCGAAATGAAACCTGGGAAACTGTCTCGTGAGAACCAGGTACAGGGGCGGTTCAGGGAGATCCCGCCACTGGAATAAACGTCGCGCCGCCGCTGTTGGTAATGCGGGTTCGGACGACTTCAATCGATGTTTCGTCGACATTCGCTGAATTCGACCACCGGATTCCGACGGCCTTTCCCCTTGCCATCGACACGATGAAAAAGACCATCGATGACAATCTCGGTCAGGACGGACTCCGGCCCCTGCGGCGCCATGTTGGCTCCGACCGGCGGACAAAGGACACCGATGTGATAGCGATCGTCGTAAATGAATCGATTGTTCTCCAGTCGTGCCATGGCGAAGTTATCCATCCGCAGGTGTTCTCCTCGGTTCGTGTCAAATTCGCAGGCACGCAGAAGGCCTCGCGAGAGACTGCCGCCCGGCGTTTTGACCTGAAGGCCGATCGCCTCTGCGTTCTTCACCTCCGTTTCGCTGCTGCAGCCACATCCGGAAAATGCTGTCTGCTCCACCTCAAATGCTGCGCTCCGAATCAGAGCACCGCCGCCACCACAGAGATTGAACACCGACCTTCGAATGGACACACCAGGACAACCGATGGGGTGGTCATCCCGAAATCCCAGTCCACCGATTCGATAAATATGGCAACCTTCGACGGAAAGAAAAATGGTGGCTGTGAAGTCCGGATTCGTATCGATGGAGAGATCCCCGTTCACACGAATCCCGTCGCCTCCGAACCCGGTCACTGCAAGCTGATGAATGCTGGGCGCGTAACATCCCATCAGCTGAATTGCATGTTCATCAGAATCTCGAAAGCTTCCCACAAGCTTAAGCCGTTCAAATCCCAGATCATGAAGGAACTGCCCGGCAGCAATGACTCCTGTAACCTGAAACAGCGGACCGGACTTTCCTTTGAACTGGATTGAAGTGGCTTCCGCTCCCCGACCGGCGAGCACGGGTCCGGAGGCACGCGTGTTCCCGGGATTTCGAATCCGAAGAGTCTTCGACACGGTGTACGAAGGAGCTGGAAACACGAGTCGACACGGATTGGCGACGGCAAAATCGATGGCCTGCTGAATGGAATCGGTATCGTCACCGGCCCCGTCCGCACCGAATTCCGCCACCGAACGAGTTTCGAGAGCATTGACGGATGTCAGGTTCAGGCAAACTGCAAGAAGGATACAAAACGTCTGACACACAATTCTCATGGAACTCAGATCCTTGACTGCCGTTCTGCCTCGAGGAACCACTGTTGCTTCAGTCTGCGTGAGCATCTGACACTTCGCTCGATATTTCAAACGAAAACCGCAGACCACTGCTGGTATGAATACCATGATGTTCTTTAACATTCACGGTGATTCAGATCTCCGAATTCAGGAAGCTGTCAGAAAACGGAACAGCCAGCTTTGCTTCCCGATGTTCTGAGCGTTGACGGCTTTGCCTGGAAGGCTGTCCTGGTTTTGTCAGAGCCCGGAAGAATCTGCAGACACAGGCTCAGCGCGATCAATACTCTTTCGAACGGATTCGATGGATGTCAGGGATTCAGACGAATTCGCCGCCATCGCTGGTTCAGCCAGTGCTGCTCGCACTGAGCGTCATCGCCTGTGGGCTCAATGTTGCCAATACGATTCAGGACGTGGAGCAATACGGAGGGACTGATCTTCGAATCCGTGTCGTGGGTGCAAGAGCTCTGACTCGCGGTCTCAATCCCTACACTCTGAGTCAGTCTGCGGATACTGATCCTCTGTTTCGTGATCCTGACCACGTTCAGCTCAGTCGATATACGTACCCACCAACGCTCCTGCTTTTCTACTCACCGTTCTCCGAATTGAGCTATCCCGTTCAGAGAAAACTGTGGGCTCTTCTGGAATGGTCTGCATTCTTCGCAAGTGTCTGGCTGCTGAGCTCATTGATTCATGATTCAGCCGCGCGAGTCTGGTTCTGGATTGTCGCTCTCGGACTGTTTGGCGGATCGTCATTCTTGAGACTGCACGTCGAACGAGGCCAGTACTATGTGTTTGTCGTCTTCCTTCTGAGCCTGGGTTACTTTCTTCAGCGCAAGCTTCATCACAGGGGGGCATGGCGGCAGGAATTCTGAATGGCATCGCAATCGTTCTGAGGCCTACCGCTGTCCTGACTGCGGTACCGGGGTTTCTGCAGAGCCCTCGAACGACGGCGGTCACTTCGCTCATAACGGCAATGTTTTCAGTTTGCGCAGTGTTTCAATTCGGGCCGGCTGGCGTCTGGAGTGACTTCCTCAGGCTCTCGGCGCAATGGGAGCAGGCCCTGCTGAACACGACGGAGACGGAGGTAATGGCTCCTGAGGCAACATCAGAATCTGTCGTCATGAATTCTCGCTCAGACATACTCACTGAAGTTGAGGCTGAAGACCAGACTGATGACGTCTCGGACTCTCCGCTGAATCAGCGTTCATCGGTGGAGGGCGTGCAGGTCATTGATGGATACCGAGTGGCGATTCTTCCCGGTCCCGCTGCGAGTCTGACATTCCTGAGCTTGTCACAGAGCGTGCTGCCGGGCCTTCAAGTGTATCCGCGTTCCGAAGTTATGGCGATCTCGGGGAAGATTCTCTGTATCATCCTGCTGACGGTGATCGGCAGCCTTTCCGTCCGCCAGCAGTTGAAAATCCGTTCGGAACATCCCGTCATCGAAATTGCCGTATCGCCCGGTGGAGAAATTCCAGCGGCCACGGCTTCCGCGTCTGATATGCTGCAGCGGCGTTTTCTGAGTGGAATCTGTCTCATGCTGACAGCAGACTACTTTCTTCCGATTCGAGTCGAATACGCTGACATTCTGTTTCTGATTCCTGCAGCTCTTATGATGCCGGAGCTTCTCCTCCCGAAAAATCGAATTCTGGCGATGGCGACGGCAGCTGCGTTTCTGAGTCACCGACTGCTTCTGCTCGGTCTGCCCGATCATTTGTCTTCGGTGACAGCGATGCTGCGAACGTTTATGGCGATGTATGTACTGATCCGATTGACGCTGTGCGAAACACCGGACAAGACTTCATGACTCTGGAACGCATTTCAAAACCAGGACAGGCACCCTTGGAGTTGCGGAATCTGCAGGAAACCGGTGCGTCTGTCGGGAGCCAGTCCCGGTTTTGAAACCACCGGCACTGCTTTGTCAGTGATGTAAGTTTTCAGTGATGAAATGATGGAAGACGAAAGGTGGTTCTTGTGTGCCACTGGCTATGCCAGTGCTGTTGGTTCGAAAACACTGGCATAGCCAGTGGCACACATGTATTGATCTTCGACAAAGCACCAAGGAAGTTCAAAAAACTGGCTGGTAAAGTAACTACCATTACAATGAAGCTTGTGTCGGCTGCAGTTACAGTTCCGACACTTCCACCGAATCTGTGACGTCCTGATCCGCTGAGACGCATGATGCAGAAACTCCATGACACGATTTACGGCTTCCGTCTGCTGGCAACTGTTCTGACAGTCTGCATCAGCACTTTTTTTATCACCACTGTGAATGCTCAGGATGATCAGGCAGCCGCTGCGATCAGGGAGTCGAGTTTTTTCATACCACCGGGATTTACCGCGGCCGGAGAAACTCGTACGGCATCAGGGCCCGGCACCGGAACTCTGCAGATCACCGTCCGAGATCACGACACCGGAGAACTCTGCCCCTGCCGAATGAATGTCATCGGAGTGGACGGGAATTTCTATCAGCCGGCTGACAATCCGCTCAGCATGTACTCCCTGACAGGACAGTGGCCGTCGCCGGGAGCCAAAGGCAATCGTAAGGAGAAAGGTCCCTGGCGTTACCTCGGACGTTTCTTTTATTCCACCGGCGAAATTAATGTCACCGCGCCTGCAGGTCAGGTTCGGATCGAAGTCTTCCGGGGTTTCGAGTTTCGCCCTGAAGTGCGTACTGTTGTTCTTGAAGCGGACAAGGTTCTCGAAGTTGAGCTCGATCTGACGCGAACCGCTCCCATGCCAAAACATGGCTATTTCGGCGGAGATCCGCATCTGCATCTGCCGCGTACATCCGACAGCGATGACGAGACGCTCTTTGCGCTGCTGGCCGCGGAGGATATCGCTTTCGGAACACCGCTGGGATACAACGAACCGGCCGGACCGTACTCCGGTTTCATGGAGAAAATGGATTATCCTCAGTTTCGCGGTCTGGGTCTCGCGTCGATTCGTCGTCGTAACGGCTATCAGATTCTTTCCGGACAGGAATATCGCAGTTCTCAGTACGGTCACCTCAACCTTTACCTTCGCGACCGGCTGGTGCATGAAGGAGAAAGTTTCAACGCCGACGACTGGCCGGTTTACGGAATGGTCGGCGCCGAAACTCAGACTCAGGGTGGCTACGCCATTCATGCTCACGGCGGCTACGGACTCGAAATCTATGCTGATGCAGCGCTGGGCACCGTGAATGCTGTCGAACTGCTGCAGTTCGGGATTTACCGAGGCATCGGGCTTCAGGACTGGTATCACATGCTGAATACCGGGTATCGGTTTCCGTGTGTGGGCGCGAGCGATTATCCGGCCTGCCGTTTTCTGGGCGACTGTCGCACCTATGTACGTCCCGTTCCCGATGAAGCAGACACCAGCAAGGCAGAAGCCGATTCGACAGCTGCTTCCGGATCGGCATCCGTCGAGGCTGCTGGTCCTGATTTTCCGGCGTGGCTTCGAGCGGCATCTGAGGGACGAAGTTTTGTTACAACAGGACCACTGCTGCTGCTCGATGTGGATGGACATCATCCGGGCGACACAGTCTCAGTGGACGTGCCGGAATCTGATCCACAAGGCCTGACGGCTCACATTCGCATGCGCTGCGAGGTCACGACGGTGCAGCAGGTCGATCTGATCGTGAACGGCACGGTTCGAAAGACCATTCCTCTTGGTTCTCTCAGTCCCGATGCCGAAGGCTGGTATGACGTGAAGGAAACGCTGGAGATGGACAGTTCAGGATGGATTGCGGCTCGAGCGTACTCAGTGAATTCCAGCGGCCTGCCGGACGCAGAGTCGCATACCAATCCGATTTACTACTATCGGAACGGGAAGAAACCTTATCTGCAGGAGTCGCTCGATCAGTGGGTCCGTCGAATCGATGTTCAGGTGGAAAAGCATTCGCGACGCAGCTTTGAGCAGAAGGCGCAGGTGCTCGACTATTTTCAGAAGGCTCGTGATCGTCTTCTGTCAATTCGGGAAAAAGGAGGCCTGAAAGCTGATGAAGATCCGTCGCAGTTTCAGGAGCTCTTCCCTGATGCGGACGCAGCTTCGCTGGAAAAGGATCCCTCCCGGGCTGATGTCACTGATGAAGAACTGCGAGAATTTCTGAAACCAGTTCCGGCGAAATCTCCGGAAGAAGCGGTCAGGGCGTTCGAGGGCGTTGAGGGGTTCCGAATGCAGACCGTGGCTGCGGAACCCATGGTTCACAGTCCAGTGGCTGCGGCATTCGATGAAGACGGCAATCTGTTCGTCTGCGAAATGACAGACTATCCGTACAAGCCGGCGGAAGGTCACGATCCCATCGGAACACTTCGCATCCTGCGCGACAAAGACGGCGACGGTGTGTTCGATGAGGCTCACGTCTTCGCGGACAAAGTCCTCTGGGCGGCCGGTGTCGTTCCCTGGAAAGGGGGCGTCTTCGTGGCCGCGTCCCCGGATATTCTCTACCTGAAAGATACTGACGGTGACTTTAAGGCAGATATTCGTCGAGTTGTGTTCACGGGATTCGGAACCGGCAATCAGCAGGCGATGGTGAATAATCTGCAGTTCGGGCTGGACCACTGGATCTACGGAACGACGGCAGGCAACGGTGGTCTGATTCGTCCGGGAGATCAGCCGGATGCTCCCGGAATCCCGGTCAATGGCCGTGATTTTCGGTTCGATCCGATCACAGAGAAGTTCGAACTCGTGACGGGAACCGTTCAGTTCGGAAACAGCTTCGACAACTGGGGAAATCGATTCACCTGCAGTCAGTCACAACCGCTGATTCAGGTTGTGCTGCCCGACCATTATCTTGCTCGCAATCCTTATCTGCCCACACCGTCCGGGACGCAGGATATTTCTCCCGGGCCGGTTCCGATCTACCGCATCAGTCCGATCGAACGATGGAGGCAGATTCGAAGCAGCCGGCGAATTGCAAAGAATGAGCGTGCTGCAACCTCTTCGGGAGCCAGTCATCACGTGATCGACGCAGCTGCCGGTGCGACGATTTATCGCGGTGGAGCGTATCCGCCGGAGTTTGTCGGGCAGGCATTCGTCGGAGATGGCCAGAACAATCTGATCCACCGGATGCGTCTGAAGCCGAAAGGAGTTCTGTATTCGGCAGAACGAGTCGACTCGGAGACGGAGTTTATGCGATCGCCGGACATCTGGTTTCGTCCGGTGAATTTTGTCAATGCTCCGGACGGAACGCTTTACTGCTGCGATATGAATCGCGAGGTTCTGGAGTCGATCCATATACCGCTTGATGTTGTGCGTTTTCTGGATCTGAAAAGCGGCCGCTACAATGGACGCATTTATCGCATCGCCCCTCCGGGCTTCGTGTCTCCGAAGCCGCCTCATCTGAGCTCCGCATCTTCAGCGGAACTTCTTGCGGCTCTGGAGAGTCCTCACGGATGGTGGCGAGAAACCGCTCATCGACTGCTCTTTGAAAAACAGGATCATTCGATCACTCCGCAACTCATCGTGCTGGCGGAACAGCATCCGCGTCCCGAAACGCGGCTTCAGGCTGCGTGGTTGTTGCATGGTCTGAAGATGTTGACTGCCGATACTTGTCTGAAACTTCTGAAGGATTCCCATCCGGGTGTCCGCGAAAACGGCGTGCGGCTGGCAGAGAGCCTTCTTCGAGCGTTGCCTGATGCTGGTCAGAAAATTCCGGAGGAGGCAAGGCCGAAGCTCGTGACAGCAGTTTGTCAGATGGCCGATGATTCGGAACCGCGGGTTCGTTTTCAGACGGCGTTTACTCTGGGCGAGATTTCCGAGTCATCTGGTTGGGCTGCTGAGCCAGCTGCTCAGGCAACGATGGCCCTGCTGAAGATTGCTCAGCGAGACGGTGAAGACCAGTGGATTCGAACAGCGGTACTGAGTTCATCAGTCAGTCGAGCGGAAAGTCTGTTCGTCGGACTTCTGGCTCTTCCGAATCGTTCGGCTGCCGTTACATCAGTCCAGCATCAGCTCGCATCGCTCATCGGAGCTCGCGGGCTTCCTGAGGAGGTTGCGAGAACTCTGGATCAGATCGCTGCAAGCTCACTCGCCAGCGACCAGACAGCCGTCGACACGATTCTTCGCGAACTTGGAAACGGACTCAGTCGCTCGGGGGCTCAGCTGACACTCGCCTCAGAATCCAGTCCCGGTCGGCAGTTGCTGATCAACGCAATGCAGCGAGCTGCTGCGGCAGCGGCTGATTCGGGAGCAACAGATGCACTTCGAGTCGATGCGATTCGCCTGCTGGGATGTCAGAGAACGTCGGACCATCGCATTCTGCTGTCAAAGCTTCTTTCAGTTGAACACCCTCCCGCTGTACAGATCACCGCCGCGAAAGTACTCGCTGATGATCAGGATGCATCCGCAATCGCGATGCTGCTGAGCAGCTGGTCGACTTACCTGCCGGAGACGCGGCTTGCTGCTCTGAACGGACTGCTTTCCGGGGAACCGGGAACCCTGGCGCTGCTGGAAGCCGCTTCCCGGAGCGAACTCACCGTTGCGGACATTGAACCGACACGGCGCGAAGTTCTGCTCACCAGCCGTAACGAGAAGATTCGCAGACTTGCGGAGTCCGTGTTCGGAAGTCGAGAAACGCAGCCGCGTCGAAGCGTTGTTGATGCGTGGAAACCAGCACTTACGTTGAAGGGAGACCCGGCAGCCGGACAGAAGATCTTTGAGAAGACCTGTTCTGCCTGTCATCGACTGGGAGGCATCGGACATTCCATCGGACCGAACCTGGCGTCATCACCGTCTCGCGATCCTTCGGCGCTTCTGAACAACATTCTGGACCCGAATCAGTTCGTGCTTCCGGCGTATCAGCAGTATGTTGTCATCGACCGAAGCGGAAGAACATTCACGGGCCTGCTTTCATCGCAGTCAGCAACGAGCATTACGCTGAAGAAGGAGAAGGCGGAGACCATCACCATTCTGCGTGGTGATGTGGAGGAAATGATCAGCAGTAATCGATCGCTCATGCCGGAAGGGCTGGAGAAAGAGCTGACTCCTCAGTCTCTGGCAGACCTGATGGCGTGGATTGCGGGAGCTTCAACCATGACTCCCGAAAACCCGAACGCTGAACGTGACTTCGGCACTCTGCCTGGATTGATTGAGACTGGCCCAGTTCGTTGAGTCGGTGTGCTGGATAAACATCCTTGTGATCTGCGACATCCGGGATCTGAACCGCGGATTTCATGGATCATGCAGATCAATCACAGGTCCGGGAAACTTAGTGCATGTCGACAGCGATCGAACCGGCAAGCTGGGAGGGCGAGACATCTGCCGAGCCGTTTTCGTGAGTGATCTCGATCAATCGCAGCGGCTCAGCAGGAGCTTCGCCCTCCCTTTTTGAGGTTCAGCAAGCGCTTCGCCGCGAGTGTCTCAGCTCAGAATTTCCTGGATTACCTTCCCGTGGACGTCAGTCAGTCGAAAATCCCGACCGGCATAACGGTAGGTCAGCTTCTCGTGATCGAAGCCCAGAGTATGCAGCATCGTGGCGTGAAGGTCATGAACGCTGACCGGATTCTGTTCCGCTCGAAAACCGATCTCATCAGTCGATCCGTAGACTGTACCGCCCTTGATTCCGCCGCCCGCCAGCCACACACTGAATCCATAATGATTGTGATCACGTCCTGACTGTGGCTTCCCATCTCCGGACAGTTCCACAGTCGGCGTTCTTCCGAATTCACCACCCCAGAGAATCAGAGTGTCCTCAAAAAGGCCTCGCTGCTTCAGGTCTGTCATCAGAGCTGCAATGGGTTGATCGATTTCACCGGCAAGCTTGCGATGAGCGGATTCGATGTTGGCATGGTTGTCCCATGGCTGCCCGGCTCCATGCCACAGCTGCACATAGCGGACGCCTCGTTCGAGAAGACGTCGTGCGATCAATGTCTGCCGAGCGTGGACACCCGAACCGTAGAGCTCATGGATATGCGCCGGCTCACGACTGATGTCGAACGCATCACTGGCATCCATCTGCATTCGAAACGCCAGCTCAAATGATTGAATGCTAGCATCGAGGCGACGATCCAGTCGAGTTGCCCTGTGTTCTGCGTTCAGCTTTGCCAGCAGATCGAGCTGAGTTCTCTGTGCTCGTGTTGTCACCTGAGGGTGCTCAATGTTTTCGATCAGTCGGCTGAGTTCCTGATGCTGTGAATCGATATAGGTTCCCTGAAACGCGCCCGGAAGGAATCCTGACTGCCAGTTTTCACTGTCCTTGATCGGCAGGCCTCCCGGACACATCGCCACGAATCCGGGAAGGTTCTGATTCTCAGTTCCCAGTCCATAAAGAACCCAGGCACCGGCACTTGGACGAGGCTGAACAGAATCTCCGCAGTTCATCAGCATCAGGGATGGCTCATGATTCGGCACCTGAGCATACATCGACCGAATGATCGCCATGTCGTCGATATGCTGAGCCGTACGCGAGAAGATCTCACTGACTTCGATGCCGGATTCGCCGTAAGGTCGAAACTTGAATGGTGACGGAAACGCCGCCCCGGTCTTTCGCTCCGTTCGCAGATTGTCGCCCAGCGGTCGCCCAGCGTACTGCGCAAGTGCGGGCTTGTGGTCGAACGTATCAACGTGTGACGGACCGCCATTCAGGAAGAAATGAATCACCCGCTTCGCACTGGCTCGAAACTGAGGTTCCCGCATGATCATCGTATCTGCGGACGCTGCAGCTTCGGCCGCTCTGAGCTGACTCCCGGATGCGGACCCCTGACTCCGCAGGATCTCAGCCAGGCCCAGGCTTCCGATTCCGAGCCCCGTTCGATGCAGCAGTTCTCGACGATTGATCACTGGAGAATCCCCCTGAAATCGTTTGCTCAGAGTCACCATCAGCCATTACGAAAGTGACGACAGAGGTTCCGCATGTCCGGTCATCCCACATGGCTGATCACTATGAATGATGATGATAACATGCTGTCGGGAACAGGATTTCACAACCCGAAGTCGCCAGTTTCTCAG